>NZ_LZSQ01000113.1 GCF_001665535.1 Mycobacterium sp. 852002-51961_SCH5331710 | reverse complement strand
AGGTTGGTTTCGACTACGAGGGTCGACATCACAGCGAGGACCGCGGTCAGTACGTCCACGACATCGGACGCGCGGAGCAAAATGAATCGCCTGCTGTGCTCCGCGACGATACGCAGGTCGATCCATCCTTCTCGCTCGAGCAACTCCGCGCGTCCGATGTCGTGGACGTACTGACCGCGGTCCTCGCTGTGATGTCGACCCTCGTAGTCGAAACCAACCTTGGGCTCGTCGTAACCCAGGTCGATGAAGGCCTCGCTGGCGCCGTCGGTGACCGCGATCTGAGTTCTCGGCGGCGGTAGCCCGTCGTCGATGAGGATGAGCCGTATCCGGGTCTCCTGGGGCGATTGTGCTCCGCCGTCCATCAACGCCAGCGCCGTGCGAGCGCGTGGCAGCCCCCGTGCACGCGGATACCGATCACCCAAATCGAGGATCTCCGACGCGGTCACGCCGGTGGCTCGTGCCAGGGCATCCAAGTGGCGTACCGCGAGGTCACGGGGCAAATGCCGGGCGAGGTCGAATGCAGTGCGCGCCGGAGTGGCGACAGGCATACCGTTAATCAACCGAAGGTCGTCGGCGTCGATCCGTTCGTTGCGCACAGCGATCCCCCGCGGCGGTCGGCCGCTCGTCCAGATCATTTCGACGGGTGTTGCCGCGTCGACCCACAACGCCCCGTGCAAAGCGGCCGCGGCGCGTCCGGTGATGACCCCACGCCGCCCCGACCACAGCCAGGCTCCGCGAATGCGTTGTTCGAGCGTTGGGACAACGAGCTTCGAGTGGTATACGCCCGGGAAGATCGCGCGATAGTTCCATCGAAGGCTCGCTCGTGTCAGCGCACCCGAGGACACAGCCGTGCTTCCGATGAAGACGTCGTCCATACCGGGATGCTTGCGACGCGCGCCGACAAATCCGCTCGCCGAACGCAATTTTGCGTATAGGGCTGTGGATAACGTCGATCCACGACCCTACGCGCAAAAACAAGAGCGTGGCGTCGGCGCCGCAACGCTCAACGCCAGGACGGCAGCCAGATCTGCATGTTCCACGTCGTCTGCGATATCGGGATGCCGGTCAGGATCGGGTACATCCACGCGAAGTTGGTCAGCACCAACGCGATATAACAGCTCACCGCGATCAGCCCCAGCGTTCGGCGCTCGGCGTTCTGGTTCGGCTTGTGCAGAATGTCGCCGAGGATCAACGCGATCATCATCACCATGAACGGTGCCATCGTCGCCGCATAGAAGAAGTACATCTGGCGGTCGATGTCGGCGAACCACGGCAGGAAGCCCGCGCTGTAGCCCACCAATGCGACGCCATAACGCCAGTCGCGCTTGATGAACGCCCGCCAGATCGCCCACCCCAGAATCGGCACCGCGAGAAACCACATCGCGGGTGTGCCGACCAACATCACGGCCTTGACGCAGGACTGCGCGCCACACCCGGGCACATCCTGGTTGTCGATCGCGTAGAGCACCGGTCGTAGCGACATCGGCCACGTCCACGGCTTCGACTCCCACGGGTGATGGTTGCCATCGGCGTTGGTCAGCCCGGAGTGAAACCTGTACGCGGCGTAGGTGTAATGCCACAGCGAACGCAACGCGTCGGGGATCGGCAACACGCTGTCCGGGCCGATCGACTGCCCCACCTCGTGGCGATTGACGGCCGTCTCGGAGGCGAACCACGGTGCGTACGACGCCAGGTACACGCCGAACGGAATGAGCACCAGGGCGTACAGCGACGGTCCGAGGTCGCGTCGGAACGCGCCGAGCCACGGCCGGGGAACCCGGTACTGCCGTCGCGCCAGGATGTCGAACGCCATCGTCATCACGCCGAAGAAGGCGATGAAGTAGACGCCTGACCACTTTGTCGCGCAAGCCAATCCGAGCAGCACGCCCGCGCCGAATCGCCACCACCGGACCCCGAGTCTCGGCCCCCACAATGTCTCGCCGATGCGGCCCTCCAGCAGCGCGAGGTGCATGCGCTCGCGTACTTGGTCGCGATCGACGATCAGACAACCGAACGCCGCCACCACGAACGTCACCAGGAACCCGTCGAGCAGCGCGGTGCGTGACGCGACAAAGCTCACCCCGTCGGCGGTGACCAGCAGTCCCGCGATACCGCCCACCACGGTCGACCGGCTGATGCGGCGCGTGATCCGCGCGACCAGCACCACGACGATCACTCCGCACACGGCACCGGTGAATCGCCATCCGAGCCCGGTGTAACCGAACAGCGCCTCGCCGATCGCGATCAACTGCTTGCCCACAGGCGGGTGCACCACCAGGCCGTAGCCCGGGTTGTCCTCGACGCCGTGGTTGTGCAGCATCTGCCAGGCCTGCGGCGCGTAATGCTTCTCGTCGAAGATCGGCGTCCCGGCGTCGGTCGGCGAGCCGAGGTTGAGGAACCGCGTCACCGCGGCCAGTGCGGCGATGACGGCGGTCATCACCCAGCCCTGCATCCGGTCGACGGGCCCGAAGTCCGCGGCGGGCACCTGCGGCGCGGGGCTGATGACCGGGACCGCGCGCGGCGCTTTGGTGGCGGGGGCGGTCACGAGTGCGATCGTAGGCTGTCCGGATGAGCCTCGGCCGACTGCTCATCGGCGCCACGCCGCTGGGCCAGCCCTCGGACGCCTCTGCGCGCCTGGTCGCCGCGCTGAAGGGCGCCGACGTCATCGCCGCCGAGGACACCCGCCGAGTGCGCACGCTGGCCCAGAACCTCGAGATCAGGACGGCCGCGCGGGTGGTCAGTCTCTACGACCAGAATGAGGCGTCGCGGGTCGCGGGCCTGCTCGACGACATCCGCGCAGGCGCGACGGTTCTGCTGGTCAGCGACGCCGGCATGCCGCTGATCAGCGACCCCGGTTACCGGCTGGTGACGGCATGTATCGAGGCGGAGCTCCCGGTCACGTGCCTGCCCGGCCCGTCGGCGGTCACGACGGCGCTGGCGGTATCGGGGCTGCCGGCCGAGAGGTTCTGTTTCGAGGGCTTCGCGCCGCGCAAACAGGCCGCTCGCAAGGCGTGGCTGACGACGCTGGCCGCCGAGCAGCGGACCTGCGTGTTCTTCGAGTCACCGCGCCGCCTCGCGGGCACGCTCGCCGACGCGGTCGACGTGCTGGGGGCCGACCGCCGCGCGGTGGTGTGCCGGGAGCTGACCAAGACGCACGAGGAGATCGTCCGCGGAGGGCTGGCCGAGCTCGCCGAGTGGGCCGCCGACGGGGTGCTCGGCGAGATCACCGTCGTGCTGGCGGGCGCGGTGCCGAAGGCGGACCTCGACACGCTGGTCGCGGCGGTCCACAAGCTCGTCGACGACGGCGCGCGGGTCAAGGACGCGTGCGCCGACGTCGTCGCGGCGAACCCGGGCGCACCGTCACGGCGCGAGCTCTACGACGCGGTTCTGCGGTCCAGGCAATAACCCGGCAATAGTCCCGGCCGCGAGGGTCAGCCGGTGATCGACCAGCGTGCCGTCGCGATCAACTCGGCGCGCTCCAACGCCTCCTCGCGGTGCACGTGCACCTTCGCGTACTCCTCGCTGCTCACCATCTCCAGAAACGCCGCGGGAGTCGGATACTCGACCACGAGGATCACGTCCCACCACGGCTTGGCCTCGTCGCCGATGACATATGCGGGGAGTTCGCCGCCGTAGCGCACGGTGGCACCCGCCTTCTCGAGCAGCGGAGCGACGCCCGCGCCGTACTGGAGATAGCTCTCGAGTCCGCCGGGCTCCTTGAACTTCAGGAGGTTCACCATCAGGATCGGCGCGTCCGGGGCGAAAGTCGTCAGGGCAGGAAGGTCCATAGCCGCCCTGACTATCACAGCTGAGCGCCGGCCGTCAGTGATTGCATGATCGGTGCCGCCTTGTGCAGGCACTCCTCCCACTCACGATCCGGGTCGGAGTCGGCGGTGATCCCGCCCCCGACGCCGAGGATCGCGCCGCCCGAAGCGTCGAATTCGACGGTCCGGATCGCCACGTTCAGCTCGCACCCGGCCAACGGCGATGCGAATCCGACTGTGCCGCAATACACTCCTCGTCGCACCGGCTCCCACCCTGCGAGCAGTTGACGTGCCCGCGCCTTCGGTGTTCCCGTCACCGACGCCGGCGGGAACGTCGCGTCGAGCACCTCCGGCATCGGCACATCGGCCCCCACCTGGGCAGCCACCGTGGACACGAGGTGCCACACCCCGGGCGCCGGTCGCACGACCAACAACTCCGGAACGGTCACCGAACCGACGTCGGCCACACGTCCCAGGTCGTTGCGCACCAGGTCGACGATCATGATGTTCTCCGCCACGTCTTTGACCGAACAGCGGAGCGCGGCCGGATCCGCCGAGCGCGGCAGCGTCCCCTTGATCGGGCTCGACGCGATGTGCTCACCTCGCCTGCGCAGGAACAGTTCCGGCGACAACGACGCCACCGCCCCCCAGCTCCCGGCCACGTACGCGGCGCGCGTTGGCGCGGACTGGTGCACGGCGTCGGCGAAGAAGTCGAGCGTCGATCCGTCGAGCTTGCCGCGGAACTGCGTGCACACACACGCCTGGTAGACCTCCCCGGCGGCGATCGCCTCCAGGCACTCCGACATCCCGCGCCGATGCGCATCGCGGTCGGCCTCACCCCACTCGACGTGGAACGGCCGCGGCTCGACCGGCACTCGCAGCGCCTCGGCCACCCATTCCGGAATCGTTGCGTCGGACAGGCTTTCGAACCACCACCGCCCGTCGTCGTCCTGGCGAAGCACACAATCGGACCAGCCGCCCGCGGCCTCGGGTATGCGCGGTCCCGAACCGTCGGCGGCCGCGTCCGGGTACGACAGATAGCCGAACCAGCCGCCTCCCACCGCATCTCCGGTGCCCGAACCCACGGGGACGTCGAACACGCGCGCGCACTCGACCGGCACGACCTCGACGGAAGGCGCGATGACCGCACCCGAGCCGAACCATTCGCCGATCAGAGCGGCCGGCGGCGCCAGCCCGTGTTCGGCCGCGGCGTATCCGACGGCACGCAGAACCGCTGGGGCGCTGCCGAGGTCGCCGAGCAGGTCGATCCGCACCGACCCAGCTTGTCAGATGTTGCGCGTGACTTCCCGCGGGATGTCCACCCCGGCCAGCTTGTCCGGGTTGCGCATGACATAGAAGTGCGAGATCCGGTCGTCGGTGACCTCGATGGTGATCAGCCCCTCGAAGCGGTCGCCGAGGTAGAGCTTGAGGGCGGGCGCGTTGTTGTACATCGCCGGTTCCACGCGACCCGCCTCGCCCGCGACCCGCACCAGCCCGACCAGGACCCTGGCGACCTTCTCGGCGCCGACGACCGGCCGCCGGGCCGCGCTGACCTTGCCGTCGGAGTCCGCGGTCCACTGGACGTCGTCGGTCAACATCTCGAGCAAGGCGTCGACGTCACCGGTGGCCGCCGCCGCAAAGAACCGCTGCGTGATCTCCATCGACACCTTCGGATCGACCGGCTCGAACCGCTTGCGCCGCGACTGCACGTGTTCGCGTGCGCGGTGCGCCATCTGACGCACGGCGGCCGCCGACTTGCCGACGGCGTCGGCGATCTCGTCGTGGCTGAAACCGAACACCTCGCGCAGCACGAACACCGCGCGCTCATCCGGGCTCAGGGTCTCCAGCACGACGAGCATCGCCATCGAAACCGACTCCGCAAGAACGACATCGGACGATGCATCGCGCGTGTCGAGCAGCAGCGGTTCCGGCAGCCACGGGCCGACGTACTCCTCGCGCCTTCGCGATTGCGCCCTCAGCGCGTTGAGTGACTGGCGGGTGACGAGCTGGGCGAGGTAGGCCTTGGTGTCGTGCACTTTCGTCAGGTCCACCTCGGCCCAGCGCAGGTAGCTCTCCTGCAACACATCGTCGGCTTCGGTTGCGCTGCCCAGGATCTCGTAGGCGATCGTGAACAGCAGCGGACGCAGCACCGTGAACCGTTCGGCGTGTTCGTCACCCGTGCCGTTCATCGGATCGCCGGCTCGGTCCCGTGCTCCGACGCCACCGCCTGCTGGCGGCGCGGGTTCGTCTTCCAGGTGTAGGAGCCCGGCTTGTCGGCCTCGCCCCGGATCCACTTCAGCGTGTAGCGGCACACCTGCTCTTTGATCAGCGCACCGGTGCGACCACCGATGTACCAGCGCCGCGGCGTGTCGTCGACGTCGGCGAACTGGAATATGCCCGCCTTGCGTCCCAGGCTGATGCACTGCCCGGCCATTGCATGGTTCACCGCGGCCGGGTCCTCGCCGGCCAGGCGTGCCAGCACCGTGTTCGCGGCCTGCGCGCCCAGCGGGAGGGCGGCCTGGCAGCTCATCCGCCACGGCTGATTCGACGGCGACGCTGCGTCGCCGGCACCGACGATGTGCACATCGTCGACGCTGGTGAGCGTCTCGTCGGTGAGCAGCCGGCCGAGCGCGTCGGTGGCCAGGCCGCTGGCGGCGGCCAATCCGGGCACGCCGAATCCGGCCGTCCACACCGTGACCGCGCTCGGCACCTCGCGTCCGTCGGCCACCACTACGCGGTCGGCCCGGACCTCCCCGACGGCGCTGCCTTCGATCACGTCGACCCCCAGCTTGGCCAGCCGCTTGGCGATCGACCGGCGACCACTGGCCGCCAGCGACGGCCCGAGCACGTCGGTCACCAACGTGACGGGGCGGCCGGATTCGGCCAGCTCGGTCGCGGTCTCGATGCCGGTCAGCCCGCCACCGACGACCACCACCGGCGCCGAGGTCGGCACATCCGCCATCCGCGCGGCCAGTCGCTTCGCCTGTTCCAATTCACTGAGCGGATAGGCGAACTCGGCGGCGCCCGGCACCGCGGCGGGGACCTCCCCCGTGCTGCCGACGGCGTACACCAGGTAGTCGTACGGCAGTGGCGTGCCGGACGTCAGCGTGACGGTGCGGGCGGCCGCGTCGATCCGCGAAGCGCCGTCGACCACGAGCCGCAGGTCGGGTGACAGCACGGCCGAGTAGTCGGCGACGGCGTCGTCGTTGCCCGCGACCAGTTGGTGCAGGCGGATCCGTTCGACGAACTCGGCGCGCGGATTCACCAGTGTCACGCGGGCGTGCGGGGCGAGCCGGTTCGCGGCCATCACCCCGGCGTAGCCGCCCCCGATCACAACGACGTTGTTGGTCAAATCGGTCATGTCGAACTCCTCGGGTCATCCGGCTTGCCGTGGCCGCCGGGGGTGGCGGTTCGGCTCAGAGCCGGTCTGACCTCGAGACACCGGGCATCAGCGCAGTGTGACATCTCCAGGCCGAATGTGGCAAAGGTCACTCGCGGCTGATGCTGCGGGGGATCGCGATGCCCGCGAGCTTGTCCGGGTTGCGCACGGCGTACAGGTTGGTGATCTTGTCGTCGAGCACCTCGAAGACGAAGAGACCTTCCAGGTGCTCGCCCGTGTAGATGACGACGGCGGGCGCGCTGTTGTAGATCGCCGTCTCGAAGCGCATCTCCGGCGTCTCCTTGGCGACCTCGAACAGCCGTGCCATGAGCGCCGCCACGCGACGCGCACCGACCACCGGCCTGCGGATGGCGGTGGCCTTCCCGCCGTGGTCCGCGGTCCAGGTGACGCCGGGAGACAGCAGCGACATCAGCCCCTCCATGTCACCGGTCGACGCCGCGGCCAGAAATTGCTCGGTGATCTGCTCGGTGCGCCGTTCGTCCACCGGGCCGAAACGGTTGCGCCGCGCATGGACGTGTTCGCGGGCGCGGTGCGCCATCTGGCGCACGGTCGTCGCGGATCTGCCCACCGCGCCCGCGATCTCGTCGTAGTCGAAGCCGAACACCTCGCGCAGCACGAACACCGCGCGCTCGTCGGGCGTCAGCGTCTCGAGCAGAACCAGCATCGCCATCGAAACCGATTCGGCGAGAACGACATCGGATGATGCGTCACGCGACTCGAGCAGCAGCGGTTCCGGTAGCCACGGCCCGATGTACTCCTCGCGCCGACGTGACCTGGTGCGCAGCGCGTTCAGGGCCTCGCGGGTCACCAGCTGCGCCAGGTAGGACTTCGTGTCGCGCACCGTGTCGAGCTCGACCTCGGCCCAACGCAGATAGCTGTCCTGCAGTACGTCGTCGGATTCTGTTGCGCTGCCCAGGATCTCGTAGGCGATCGTGAACAACAGCGGCCGCAGGACGGTGAACCGCTCGGCATGGTCGCCCGTTGTGGTGGTCACGTCCGGTTGACCACCTTCGGCGCCAGCGCCGCCTGGCGGGGCCGCGGGCCGCCCTTGAGCCAGAACGTCCAGTCCGGCTTGCGGGCCGAGCGCCGCATCGCCCACAGCGTGCCCTTGCAGACGGCCTCCTTGAACGTGGCGACCGCGCGTCCCGCGAAGTAGACGTTGACCGGGGTGTCGTCCTTGCGGGTGAACTGCACCGTCGCGGCATGCCGGCCCAGGCTGATGCAGGACCCGGCGTACGCATACTCGAACTCGGCGGGGGTGGTGGCGGCGATGCGGCTCAGCACGGTGTTCGCCCCCTGCGGGGCGAGCTGCGTCGCTGTGGCACAACACATCCGCAGCGGTTCGTTCGACGGGGCCGCACAGTCACCGACGGCGACGATACGCTCGTCGTCCACACTGGTCAGCGTCTCGTCGGTGATGAGGCGACCGATGTGGTCGGTGCTCAGGCCGCTCGCGGTCGCGAGGTCCGGCACGCCGAACCCGGCGGTCCAGATGGTCAGCGCGGTCGGGCGCACGGCGCCGTCGGCGAAGACGACCGCGTCGGCGCGTACCTCGGCGACCACGTCGTCCTCCATGAGTGTCACCCCGAGTTTGCTCAGGGCCTTGGCGGTGGAGCGCCGACCGGGTTCGGACAGCGACGGCCCGAGGCGCCCGCCGCAGACCAGCGTCACGTTGCGGCCCTGCTCGGCGAGTTCGGCGCCGGTCTCGATGCCTGTCAGGCCGGCGCCGACGACCGTGACGGGAGCCGCGGGATGCAGCTGCTCCAGTGCCGTGCGCAGCCGCTGTGCCTGCTCGAGTTCGGCGATCGGATAGGCGAATTCGGCCGCACCCGGGACAGTTGTCGGAACCGTGCCGGTGCTGCCGACGGCGTAGACGACGTAGTCGTAGTCGAGTTCGCGACCGGACTCCAGAACCACTGTGCGCGCCGCGGCGTCGATGCGGACCGCCTTGTCGACGACGAGCCGGACGCCGTCGCCGAGCAGCGTGCCGTAGTCGACCCCGGCGTCGTAGCCGGCGGCGACCATCTGGTGCAGCCGGATCCGTTCGACGAACTTTGGCCTGGGGTTGACCAGCGTGACGTCGACATCGGCGCGTGCGCGGAGGTGGTTGGCCGCCAGGATGCCGGAGTAACCGCCGCCGATGACGACGACCCTGGTGAGATGGACCTTGTGTGTGCGTGCGGTGAATTCAGTCATGCCCCTTAGACACCGGCGGGCGCCGGGGCGTGACAGAGTGTGACGCGCGTCACATCGGCGGTCAGACCAGGCCCAGCGCCAGCATTGCGTCGGCAACCCGGATGAACCCAGCGATGTTCGCGCCCGCCACGTAGTTGCCCGGTTGGCCGTACTCGTCCGCGGTGACCAGGCAGCGGTTGTGGATGCGCCGCATGATCTGCTCGAGGCGCTGTTCGGTTTCGGCGAAAGTCCACGAGTCGCGCGAGGCGTTCTGCTGCATCTCCAGGGCGCTGGTGGCGACGCCCCCGGCGTTGGCGGCCTTACCCGGCGCGAAGGTCACACCGGCGGTCGCGAAATGTTTGACCGCGGTCGGGGAACACGGCATGTTCGCCCCTTCGGCGACGACGCGGCACCCGTTCTCGATCAGCGCCCGCGCCTCGTCGCCGTTGATCTCGTTCTGCGTGGCGCACGGCAGCGCGATCTCACACGGCACGTTCCACACGTTGCGGTCGGCGACGAACTCGGCTGTGCCGCCGCGCATCCCGGCGTACTCGGCGATCCGGCCGCGACGCACTTCCTTGATGTTCTTGAGGATGTCGAGGTCGATGCCCTTCTCGTCCACGACATAGCCGCTGGAATCCGAACAGGCCACCACAGTGCCGCCCAGTTCCTGGATCTTCTCGATCGCGTAGATCGCCACGTTGCCCGACCCGGAGACCACCGCGCGCTTGCCCTCGAAGGTGTCGTTGTTGGCCCGCAGGATCTCGTTGACGAAGAAGACCGTCCCGTATCCCGTGGCCTCGGTGCGGACCTGCGAACCGCCCCACGTCAGACCCTTGCCGGTGAGCGTGCCGGACTCGTAACGGTTGGTGATCCGCTTGTATTGCCCGAAGAGATAACCGATTTCACGCATGCCGACGCCGGCGTCGCCCGCGGGTACGTCGGTGTACTCGCCCAGATGCCGGTACAACTCCGTCATGAACGACTGACAGAACCGCATGACCTCGTCATCGGAGCGGCCCTTCGGGTCGAAGTCGGCGCCGCCCTTACCTCCGCCGATGGGCATGCCGGTCAGCGAGTTCTTGAAGATCTGTTCGAAGCCCAGGAATTTGACGATGCCCAGGTACACCGACGGGTGAAAGCGCAGGCCGCCCTTGAAAGGTCCAAGTGCGGAGTTGAACTCGACGCGGAAGCCCCTGTTGATCTGCACGGTGCCGCGGTCGTCGACCCACGGCACCCGGAAGATGATCTGGCGTTCGGGTTCGCACAGCCGGCGGATCACTTCGGAGTCGACGTACTCGGGGTGCTTCTCGACCACCGGGCCGAGGCTGGTGAGCACCTCGTACACGGATTGGTGGAACTCGGTCTCGCCTGCGTTGCGCCGCGCGACCTCCTCGTAGAGGTCGTGCAGTTTCTCGTGTAGTCCGTTCACTTTTCGTATCACTCAGCCTGGTAGCGGGGGAACACACCGGTCGGCGCCGGTAGGGCGGTGCCCGGCTTCAGCCGGGTGCCAGTGGCGGCGAAGGTTCGATCGTCGGGAGCCTGCCCGAGCAGGTCGAGCAGCTTGGCCGACGACTCCGGCATCACGGGTTGGGTCAGCAGCGCGGCGATCCGTACGACCTCGAGCGTCGTGTACAGCACCGTGCCGAACCGCCGCTGGTCGTCAGCCGACTCCGACTTGCGCAGCACCCACGGCTCCTGGGCGGAGAAGTACCTGTTCGCCGACCCGAGCACGGACCAGATCGCCTCCAGTGCCAGGTGCATGGCGATCGCGTCGTAATGACCGCGCACCCGCTCCAGCAAGGCGTCGGCCAATTCGAGCAACGCCGTGTCGTCGTCGGTGAAATCACCTGGCTCCGGGACGATTCCGTCGAGGTTTTTGGCCACCATCGACAGCGAGCGCTGCGCCAGGTTGCCCAGCTCGTTGGCCAGATCGGCGTTGATTCGGCCGATGATCGCCTCCTCGCTGTAGCTGCCGTCCTGGCCGAACGGCACCTCGCGAAGGAAGAAGTAGCGAACCTGGTCGAGCCCGAACGTGTCGACGAGGTCGACCGGATCGACGATGTTGCCGACGGACTTGCTCATCTTCTCGCCGCGATTGAGCACGAACCCGTGCGCAAACACCCTGCGCGGCAACTCAATTCCCGCCGACATCAGGAACGCCGGCCAGTAGACCGTGTGGAACCGGATGATGTCCTTGCCGATCATGTGCAGATCCGCGGGCCAGAACCGCCGGAAGGCCTCCGACGACGTATCCGGAAAGCCCACGCCGGTCAGGTAGTTCGTCAACGCGTCCACCCACACGTACATGACGTGGTCGGGATGGTCGGGAACCGGCACACCCCAGTCGAACGTGGTGCGCGAGATCGACAGGTCCTTGAGGCCACCGGAGACGAAGCTGACGATCTCGTTGCGCCGCACCTCGGGCTCGACGAACTCCGGATGCGTCCGGTAGAGCTCCAGCAGCCGGTCGGTGTAGGCCGACAGCCGGAAGAAATACGTCTGCTCCTCGGTCCACGTCACCGGCGCGCCGGTTTCCACCGCGACCCGAACGCCGTCGGCGCCGACGGTGGTCTCGGCGTCGGTGAAGAACCGTTCGTCCCGAACCGAATACCAGCCCTTGTAGGCGTCCAGGTAGATGTCGCCGGCGTCGTTCATCCGGCGCCAGATCTCCTTGGACGCCTCGTAGTGGTCGGCATCGGAGGTGCGGATGAACCGGTCGAACGAGATGTTCAGCTTCTCCTGCAGGCGCTGGAACACGTCGGAATTTTGCCGCGCCAGGTCGGCCGTCGGAACACCGAGCGCCTTCGCCGCCTCGGCCATCTTCAGGCCGTGGACATCGGTGCCGGTCAGGTACCGGACGTCGAACCCGTCCAACCGCTTGAACCGGGCGATCGCGTCGGTGGCGATGTACTCGTAGGCGTGTCCGACGTGCGGATCGCCGTTCGGATAGGCGATCGCGGTGGTGATGTAGAAGGGCTCGCTCATTTGAACTCAGCTTATGGTGTGGCAGTGAGCGACAAGCGTCCAGGCAGAAGGGAGCAGCCCCCCGCCCCGGCTCCGCTGAGCCCGCTGATCGACGCGCACACCCATCTCGATGCGTGCGGCGCGTCGGACGCGGCGAGCGTGACCGCGATCGTCGACCGCGCCGCGGCGGTGGGTGTGCGGGCCGTCGTCACCATCGCCGACGATCTGGACTCCGCCCGCTGGGTCACCGAGGCCGCCGACTCCGACGAACGCGTCTTCGCCGCCGTCGCCCTGCACCCGACGCGTGCCGACGCGCTGACCGACGAGGCCAAAACCGTCATCGAGCGGCTCGCGGGTCATCCCCGCGTCGTCGCGATCGGCGAGACCGGCCTGGACCTGTACTGGCCCGGCAAGCTGGAGGGCTGCGCGGAACTCACCACCCAGCGAGAGGCCTTCGCGTGGCACATCGACCTCGCCAAGCGCACCGGCAAGCCGCTGATGATTCACAATCGGGACGCCGACGACCAGGTTCTCGACGTGCTGGAAGCCGAAGGCGCCCCCGAGACTGTGATCTTCCACTGTTTTTCCTCCGGGCCGGAGATGGCGCGTCGCTGCATCGACCGGGGCTGGCTACTGAGTTTGTCGGGCACCGTCAGCTTCAAGAACGCCAAAGCGCTGCAAGAAGCCGCGACGCTCATTCCGGCCGGGCAAATGCTCGTGGAGACCGATGCGCCGTTCCTCACGCCCCACCCGTACCGCGGCGCGCCCAACGAGCCCTACTGCCTTCCTTACACTGTGCGAGCGTTGGCGGAGATCATCGGTAAGCCGGCAGAGGTGGTCGCGCGGGAAACCACGACGACAGCCGAACGCGCTTACGGCCTTGCGAGTTGCTGACTCGAGGCCTCTCCGTTACCGTCTTGTGACCGAAAGCGAAGTGCCACGAGGATGTGGCGCTCCGTCCGATAGTCGGGGATATACGACGTTTTGAACACTTTCATAAAACTCCACGAGGCACGCTCACCGTTACTTCGTCTGCTGGTCGGTGCGACGTTGCTCGCGCTCACCTTCGCCGGTGGCTACGCGGTAGCTGCGCACAAGACCGTCACGCTGACCGTCGACGGCAACTCGACGACGGTGGCGACCATGAAGTCGCGGGTGATCGACGTGGTCGAGGAGAACGGGTTCGACGTCGGTGAGCGTGACGACCTCTTTCCGGCCGCCGATCAGCAGGTCCACCAGGCCGACACGATCGTGTTGCGCCGCAGCCGGCCGCTGCAACTCTCGCTGGACGGCCAGGGCAGCAGGCAGGTGTGGACGACCGCGTCGACGGTCGACGAGGCGCTCAGCCAGCTGCAGATGACCGACAAGGCGCCCGCCGCCGCGTCGCGCGGCAGTCGGGTTCCGTTGGCAGGGATGTCGCTGCCCGTTGTCAGCGCCAAGACGGTGCACATCAACGACGGCGGAGCCACGCGCACGGTCACGTTGGCCGCCCCCGATGTGGCCGGCTTACTGGCCGCGGCGGGCGCTCCGCTCGAGCAGCGTGACACCGTGGTTCCCGCGCCGTCGGCTCCCGTCACCGACGGCATGCAGGTCGATGTGACGCGCAATCGCATCGACAAGATCGCCGAGCGTGTGCCCCTGCCGCCCGGCCTCAAGCGCATCGAGGATCCGTCCCTGAACCAGAGCCGCGAGGTCGTCGAGGACCCGGGGATGCCGGGCACGCAGGACGTGATCTTTGCGGTGGCCAAACTCAACGGCATCGAGACAGGAAGATTGCCAGTAGCCAATGTCGTCGTGGCCCCCGCCCGTGAAGGCGTCGTGCGGGTGGGCACCAAACCCGGCACCGAGGTGCCGCCGGTCTCCAACGGCTCCACGTGGGACGCCCTTGCGCGGTGTGAAGCCGGTGGTAATTGGGCGATCAACACCGGGAACGGTTTTTACGGTGGCGTCCAATTCGACCAAAACACATGGGAGCGCAACGGTGGTCTGCGGTATGCTGCGAGAGCCGATTTGGCGACAAGAGAAGAACAAATAGCGATTGCTGAAGTCACTCGGGCGCGACAAGGGTGGGGCGCGTGGCCGACTTGTAGCGGGAGGATTGGTGCGCGCTGACCATTCGACTACTCGGGCGGACCGAGATACGACAACTGGCGAAGGCGATCGACTTCCGGCCCCGCAAATCCTTCGGCCAGAACTTCGTCCATGACGCCAACACCGTACGGCGGATCGTTTCGTCGTCCGGTGTGCACAAGCATGACCACGTGCTCGAGGTCGGGCCCGGTCTGGGCTCGCTGACGCTGGCGCTGCTCGATCGCGGCGCGCGGGTGACCGCCGTCGAAATCGATCCTGTGCTGGCCCAGCAGCTACCGACCACGATCGCCGAGCACTCGCACAGCGAGATCAACCGGCTCACCGTGCTCAACCGCGACATCCTCGGATTGCGCCGCGACGAGCTCGACGAGGAGCCGACGGCCCTGGTCGCCAACCTGCCGTACAACATCGCGGTTCCGGCGCTGCTGCATCTGATGGCCGAGTTCCCCTCGATCCGCACCGTGCTGGTGATGGTGCAGGCCGAGGTCGCCGAGCGCCTCGCTGCCGAACCCGGCGGCAAGGACTACGGCGTGCCCAGCGCCAAGGTGCGTTTCTTCGGCAAGGTCCGCCGGTACGGCATGGTGTCGCCGACGGTGTTCTGGCCGATTCCACGGGTGTACTCGGGCCTGGTCGGCATCGAGCGCTACGAGACGTCGCCGTGGCCCACCGACGAGTCTTTCCGTGAGCAGGTGTTCGCGCTGATCGACATCGCGTTCGCCCAGCGGCGGAAGACGGCGCGCAACGCGTTCGCCGAGTGGGCTGGTTCGGGTAACGAGTCGGCGCGCAGGCTGCTCGCGGCCAGCATCGACCCGTCGCGCCGCGGTGAGACCCTCTCGATCGCCGATTTCGTCCGGCTGCTGCAGCGGTCCGGGGAGGTCGACGAGCCGACGTCGAGATCCAAGGGCTCGATCACCGTCCGCTGACGCCTCGTGCCGCGGGGTCTACTGCAACGCGCGGACGATCAACGCGATGAACTCGCGGCACGACTGATACCGGTCAGCGGGCGTCTTCGCCAACGCCTTGGCCATGATCGAGTCGAAAGCGCGCGGCAGCCAGTCGATTTCCCGTGAGAACCGCGGCGGCGGGTGATGCAGGTGCGCCTCGACCAGCCCAACGCGGGAGTCCTCCCGATACGGCGGTGATCCGGTGATCAGCTCGACCGCCGTGCACGCCAGCGCGTATTCGTCGGTGGCCTCCGACGGCGCCCGCCCGGCGATCAATTCCGGGGCCGAGTACGGCAGCGAGGCCTCCACCTCCGTCGGACGACGACAGAAGTCGTCGGTCAGCTCGACGGCCACCCCGAAGTCGATGAGCACTGCGCGCGAGCCGTCGGGCTCGATCAGGATGTTCGCGGGTTTGACATCGCAGTGCACGATCGCGCGGTTGTGGATGAAGTCGAGCGCATCGGCGATCTGGCCGAGGGCGGCCAGACGTTCGGGCACTGTCCGCAGCCGCTGCACCCCGCCACCGGCGACGAACTCCATCGTCAGCCACCCCGGGCCCCGTTCGTACACGGTCACGATGTGGGGGTGGTCGAGCCGGTGGGCGAACTCGAACTCCCGTCGCAGGCGGGCCGAGTGGGCGCGGTCGCGCGCCAGGTCGTCGAGGACCTTGAGCGCGACCACCCGCGCCGGGTTCTCGGCGTCGTGCACCCGGTAGACCGTGGCGGATCCGCCTCGGCCGAGAATCTCGTCGACCACGTAATCGTCGAACCGGTCGCCGACGGACAGCACGAGCTCAGACTAATGCCGCGGCGACGTGCACCTTCGGAGACGGCTGCCCGCGCTCTGTCCCTCCGATAGTGTCGTGACGTGCCAGGCTGGAACGGGAACACCGCCTCCGAGTGGGTCCCCACCGGATCGGTCACCGTGCGGGTGCCCGGCAAGGTCAACCTCTATCTGGAGGTCGGTGACCGCCGCGACGACGGCTATCACGAACTCACCACCGTGTTCCACGCCGTGTCGCTGCTCGACGAGGTCACCGTCCGCAACGCCGACATGCTGTCGCTCGAGATGTCCGGTGAAGGCGCCGAATCGCTACCCGCCGACGAACGCAACCTGGCGTGGCAGGCGGCCGAGCTGATGGCCGAGCACGTGGGCCGCGCCCCGGACGTGGCGATCACGATCGACAAATCCATCCCCGTCGCCGGCGGGATGGCGGGCGGCAGCGCCGACGCGGCCGCAGTGCTGGTGGCGATGAACACCCTCTGGGAGCTGGGCGTGCCGCGCCGCGACCTCCACACGCTGGCGGCCCGGCTCGGCAGCGACGTGCCGTTCGCGCTGCACGGGGGGACGGCGCTCGGCACCGGCCGCGGCGAGGAGCTGGCGACGGTGCTGGCCCGCACGACCTTCCACTGGGTGCTGGCGTTCGCCGACGGGGGGCTGTCGACACCGGCGGTGTTCACCGAGATCGACCGGCTGCGCGAGTCGGCGGGACCCGACCGCGAGGCCCCGCCGCGCCTCGACGATCCCGAGCCCGTGCTGGCCGCGCTGGCGTCGGGCGATGCCGCGCAACTCGCCCCGCTGCTCGGCAACGACCTGCAACCCGCGGCGCTGAGCCTCGACCCGGGGTTGCGCCGCACGCTGCGGGCCGGCACCGAGGCCGGGGCGCTGGCGGGCATCGTGTCCGGATCCGGCCCGACGTGCGCCTTCCTGTGCGCATCGGCGGGTCAGGCCGTCGATGTGGGCGCGCAGCTCGCGGGCGCGGGCGTGTGCCGCACTGTGCGGGTCGCCAGCGGCCCCGTCCAGGGCGCCCGGGTGGTGCCGACGCCGTCCACCTCGGTGTAGTCGCTCGAGCGTTCGGTGTGGACACGAACGCCGTGCGCTCGGCGGGTGTGGCGGGGTGTGACCCAGACCTCAATTATCACGAGAGTTTGGCGGCTACTTAAGAGTTGCCTAAGATGAGCGATGGTGAAGATTAGCTGTCACGCATCGGACGCGATTTTCTTTCCCGCCGCAGACGCCGGCGGGCGCCTCGTCGGATATGGCGCAGGCTTCGGTGCATCACCATTTCGAGACTCAACCGCTCCCGATTCGTGTGCGCGCCTTCGCGACCGCGCCTCTGATCAAGCGGAGGATATGACGTGGGCATTTGCGCTGACGCCGATGTCGTCGGCGCAGCGGCTCCAAAAAACGAGGAGGGCGCCGTGAGCCGATTCACCGAGAAGATGTACCGCAATGCCCGCACCGTCACGACGGGCATGGTCACCGGTGAACCGTACGAACCCGTCCGCCACACCTGGGGTGAGGTGCACGAGCGGGCGCGTTGCATTGCCGGCGGTCTGAAGAAGGCCGGCATCGGCCTCGGCGACGCGATCGGTGTGCTGGCCGGCTTCCCGGTCGAGATCGCCCCGACCGCGCAGGGCCTGTGGATGCGCGGCGCCAGCCTGACCATGCTGCACCAGCCCACGCCGCGCACCGACCTCGCCGTCTGGGCCGAGGACACCATGAACGTCGTGCGGATGATCGAGGCCAAGGCCGTGATCGTGTCCGAGCCGTTCCTGGTCGCCGTCCCGGTGCTCGAGGAGCAGGGCATCAAGGTCCTCACGATCTCCGACCTGATGGCCAACGAGCCGATCGACCCGATCGACGTCGGCGAGGATGATCTCGCGCTGATGCAGTTGACGTCCGGCTCGACGGGCTCGCCCAAGGCCGTACAGATCACCCACCGCAACATCTACTCGAACGCCGAGGCGATGTTCATCGGCGCCAAGTACGACGTCGAGAAGGACGTCATGGTCAGCTGGCTGCCCTGCTTCCACGACATGGGCATGGTCGGCTTCCTGACGATCCCGATGTACTTCGGCGCGGAGCTGGTCAAGGTCACGCCGATGGACTTCCTGCGCGACACCCTGCTGTGGGCCAAGCTCATCGACAAGTACAAGGGCACGATGACCGCGGCCCCCAACTTCGCCTACGCGCTGTTCGCCAAGCGGCTGCGCCGTCAGGCCAAGCCGGGCGAGTTCGACCTGTCGACGCTGCGGTTCGCGCTGTCGGGCGCCGAGCCCGTCGAGCCCGCCGACGTCGAAGACCTGCTGGACGCCGGTGCCCCGTTCGGGCTGAAGCCAGACGCCATCCTGCCCGCCTACGGAATGGCCGAGACGACGCTGGCGGTCTCGTTCTCGCCGTGCGGCGCGGGCCTGGTGGTCGACGAGGTCGACGCCGATCTGCTGGCCGCCCTGCGCCGCGCCGTGCCCGCCACCAAGGGCAACACCCGGCGCCTGGCCTCCCTGGGCCCGCTGCTGCGTGACCTCGAGGCGCGCGTGATCGACGAGCAGGGCAACGTGATGCCGCCGCGCGGTGTCGGTGTCATCGAGCTTCGCGGCGAGTGCCTGACCCCCGGTTACATCACCATGGGCGGGTTCATCCCGGCGCAGGACGAGCACGGCTGGTACGACACAGGCGACCTTGGCTATGTCACCGAGGACGGCAACATCGTCGTCTGCGGCCGCGTGAAGGACGTCATCATCATGGCCGGCCGCAACATCTATCCGACCGACATCGAGCGCGCCGCGTGCCGTGTCGAGGGGGTTCGGCCGGGCTGCGCCGTCGCCGTGCGCCTCGATGCCGGCCACTCACGGGAGACGTTCGCCGTCGCCGTCGAGTCCAACGCCTGGCAGGACCCCATCGAGGTGCGCCGCATCGAGCAGCAGGTCGCCCATGAGGTGGTGGCCGAGGTCGACGTGCGTCCCCGCAACGTCGTCGTGCTCGGACCGGGCACCATCCCGAAGACGCCGTCGGGCAAGCTGCGCCGCAGCAACTCGGTTTCGCTCGTCACTTAGCACCCCCGCGGGCAGCTGGGATAACGAGCTGTCGGTGGATGTCGATACGGTCGGTGTGATGCCTTCCGCCCCTGCCATCGAGGCGATCGATCTCGTCAAGCGCTTCGGTGACGCCCCCGGCGGACCGGCGGTCGACCACGTCAGCTTCATCGTTCCGCCCGGTACCGTGCTCGGCCTGCTCGGCCCGAACGGTGCGGGCAAGACCACCACGGTGCGGATGATGACGACGCTGACCGCACCCACCAGCGGGACCGCCCGCGTCGCGGGCTACGACGTCGTCCGCGAACCCGACCAGGTGCGCCGCAACATGGGGCTGACCGGTCAGGTCGCCACGGTCGACGAACTGCTCACCGGCCGCGAGAACATCCGATTGATCGGCGGGCTCTACGGCATCCGCAGGAAAGACCTCAAACGGCTGGGCGATCGACTGCTCGATCAGTTCTCGCTCGCCGACGCCGCCGACCGTGTGGTGAAGTCCTACTCGGGCGGCATGCGCCGCCGCCTCGATCTCGCGGTGAGCCTGCTGGCATCGCCACCGGTGTTGTTCCTCGACGAGCCGACCACCGGCCTGGATCCGCGCAGCCGCAGCGAATTGTGGGATGCACTAAGGGAATTGGTCAGGCAGGGCACCACGCTGCTGCTGACCACGCAGTACCTCGAGGAGGCCGATCAGCTCGCCGACAACATTTTGGTGATCGACAAGGGTCGCATCATCGCCGAGGGGTCGCCGCTCGAGCTCAAACAGCAGGCGGGAAATGCCAGCCTGGTCGTCACCGTGACGAAAGCCGAGGACCTGCCTGCCGCCGAGGCGCTGCTGGCGAGAGGCGGCGCCGAGGTGTTCGTCAACGCGGGCGCCCGCGAGTTGACCGCGCCCGCCGACGGACTCGACGACATGATCCGCGTCGCGGGGTGGCTGCGGGAGAGCGACATCGCGGTCGACGACATCGGGTTGTCGCGACCGAGCCTCGACGACGTGTTCCTGTCTCTGACCGGCCACCGCAGCGAAGAGGAGGACGGCGCGTGACCGCCGAAGGCGTCGAAACCATCGCGCCGCCCGCTCGAGGACATGCGCGACGGGTGCCGCTGCACACCCCGAACATCGCCGAGCAGTCGTGGATCATGGTCAAGCGCAACCTGATCCACACCAAACGCATGCCCGAGATGCTCAGCGACGTCACCGCACAGCCGATCATGTTCGTGTTGCTGTTCGCGTTTGTGTTCGGCGCCTCGATCCCCAATCCCGGAGGAACGAACTACCGCGAGTTCCTGCTGCCCGGCATCCAGGCGCAGACCATCGTGTTCTCGGCGTTCGTCGTGGCATCCGGCATCACCGCCGACGTCGAGAAGGGCATCATCGACCGGTTCCGGTCGCTGCCGATCTCGCGGTCCTCGGTGCTCATCGGCCGCAGCATCGCGAGCTTGATCCACTCCTCGCTCGGCGTGGTGGTGATGGCGCTGACGGGCCTGGCGATCGGGTGGCGGATCCGGGGAAGCGTCGCCGAGGCGGTGCTGGCCTTCGCCCTCGTCCTGATCTTCGGATTCGGCATGATCTGGTTCGGCATCCTGATCGGGTCGCTATTGCGCACCGTCGAAGCCGTCAACGGCGTGATGTTCACCGTTCTGTTTCCGATCACGTTCCTGGCCAACACGTTTGTGCCCACCGAGCCGATGCCGCACTGGCTGCGGGTGATCGCCGAATGGAATCCAGTGTCGTCGCTCGCTCAGGCGATGCGTCAACTGTGGGGCAACGGCGGCCCCGCGCCGGAAAGCGCGCAGCTTCCGCTGCACCATCCGGTGCTGGCGACCGTCATCTGGTCGCTGGTGCTGACCGCCCTGTTTGCGCCGTTCGCCCTGCGCGCCTACGCCCGCCGCACGGGAAGCTAGCCGCGGATCGCGACCGTCGTCCATGCGGGCAGTATCGGTGCCCGGGTGAGGAAGTGGTCCGATTGCCCGGTCGCGCGTAACAACGCCTGCATCCGCAATATGCAGCAGCCCATGCGGACCATCGCGAAGATCTCGTACCAGTCGAGATCCTGCAGTGGCCGACCCAGCATCTCCTCATAGCGGTCGACCACCGAGGCGCGGCTGTCGAACCCCGCAAGTTCGGGGTCGAGGTCGAGCCCATTGACCTCGAGCATCTGCTTGCGGGTCGCCAACCACCAGGCGACGTCGGCTTCGGCGGGGCAGATGCAGGCCTGTTCCCAGTCCAGGGCCCCGACGAGTTCACCGTCGTCGTCGAAAATGGCATTCGACAGTCGTGCGTCGCCCCAACAGATACTCAAATCCGTTGTCGGAGAAGGCAAACGGTCCGCCAGCCAGTCGAATGCCTCGATCATCACGTCAGGGAGCTGGTCTTCGGTGCTCCAGCGGGCGTATCCGCGCCACCAGTCCAGCTCGGCGGCCACGCCCACTCCGCCGGTCCGCGCCAGCCACGGCGCCGATTCAACCGGAACGCTGTGCAGCCGAGCGAGCGTCTCGACGAACGAGTCGTGGGCGCGGCGCTGTACCGCAGGGCCCGCGTCGTGGAGCCAACCACGCGTGGCGTAGGAGGTGTCAGATGGGGTGTGGCCAACAATGCGCGGCATCACAAGAAACTTCGAGCCGATCCAGGACGGATCGGGTTCGTAGAGCAGCGGTGACGGAGTCGCGACACCGTGGGTGTGCAGCAGTTCCTGCGTGCGCGCCTGCGCCTGGAGGTCGTACTCCGGAAAGATCCCGCCACCGGCCGGCGGAATGCGGATCACGTACTCGGTCGACGCTCCGTCGGCGGTGACCGCGAAAACCAGCGACTCGCTGGACCACCCCGCTGCCCGGTTGGCCGTCCGCAGCTCCGACACCTCGACGTCACCGGAGGACCGCTGCGCGAACCAGTCGCGCAGTCGCACGCGGGCGGCGGACAGATCGCGCTTGACGAGAGCGATTCCGACCATGCGAACAGGGTTACACGAGCGCGGTGCAATGTAAAGGAATGAACTGTGACATCGAGCAGCACGAATGTAATACGCTGTCGCCGTGACTCAACCCGTCACGTTCGGCGACATCGGCGACACCACCAAACCCCTCGCGGTGCTGGTGCACGGTTTCCCGGACACCCCGTTCACCTGGCGTCACCTCGGCCCCGCGCTGGCCGACCGGGGATACCGCGTCGTCGCGCCGTGGCTGCCCGGATACGACGCTCCTGTCGGACGTCCGATCGGCGTGGGCACCTACGCCCGGCACGTGCTCGACGTGGCCGCCCGACACGACGCCGACGGGCAGGCGGTTCTCATCGGCCATGACTGGGGAGCGCAGGCCGGCTACGGCGCGGTCGCTGTGCAACCCAACGCCTTTCGTCGCTTCGTAGCCCTTGCTGTCCCGCCGGTCGGCGCGCTCGCCGCGGGTCTTTTCACCTACCAGCAGCTGCGGCGCTCGTTCTACATCTGGTTCATTCAGCAGATCGGCCTCGCCGAGTCCGCGATGCTCGCGCCGGGTTTCTGGGAGGCGCTGTGGTCGGACTGGTCACCGGGTTACAACCCCGCCGACGACATCGCCGAACTGCGCAGACGGGTCGACTCGAACAACATCGCCGACGTCATCGCGCCGTATCGGGCATCGTTCAACCCGGACTTCGCCGATCCCGACACCGTCGCCGAGGCCGAGGCGACCATGCAACCACCACCGGTGCCCACGCTGTATCTGCACGGACGCGCGGACGGGGCCATCGGCGCGGACATCCTGCCCGACCTGGGCCCCCACTTGCCGACACCTGGCTCGGCCGCCGAAATCATCGACAACGTCGGCCATTTCCTGCATCTGGAGATGCCGGATCTGATCGCGGCGAAAATCGTCGCCTGGCTGGACACTAGCTGACCGCCCGACGCGTGTGGCCGACGTCCAGGCCCGCGGCGTGGCGCAGCTCGGCGAGGAAGTCCGCGGGAGTGCCGCCGCCGATCATGTAGTGGCACACCGCGATCCGCACCACCGCTGCCGCCGCGACGTCGCTGGCCTCGCCCGGGATGATCCGCGCGATGCGCTCGTGCATGATCGGCAGCACTCGTTTCATCTGGGACAGCACATGTTCAGGTTCCACATCGGCGAGCGAGCCCAGCGAGTAGGTGCTTTGGAACTGCACGATGAACCGCAGCGCCGCATCGAGCCGCTGCGGACCCACCAGTCCGGCCATGGCCGCGGCGATGCCCGCATCGAAATTGTCTTGTTCGTAGAGCCCGAACGCCTCGAGCAGGCCCTCCTTCGACCCGAAATGCCGGTAGACCGTCGGGCGGGAGACCTTGGCCTCGGCGGCGACGTCGGAGAGTTGAAGCCGGCGCCGGCCGTCACGCGCGAGCACCACGAACGTCGCCGCAAGAATGCGCCGCCGCGTCGACTGCTCGTCCAGATCCGGCATCGCCACCCTTTACACCTAAGCCATCAAATGTCACACTGACGCTACAGCAGACGCGTCCACGACGAGACATCCGTGGGCTTCATGTTAATCCGGTGCGGAGGGCAGCAGCGGTGACCGACCTGGTGATCCGCAAGATCGGCTGGGACTTCGACGCAGGCGTTCCGTTCAAATGGCAGCCGGCCAACCCCAACTTCGGGTTGTTCTGCAACGCATTCACGTTCATTGCCGTGCCGTTCGAGCGCTACATCGTCAGCGCGGTACGGATGGCGGCCGACCGGTTCGCCGAGACCCCCGCCGTCGCCGACGAAGCCGAGGCGTTCCTCAAGCAGGAGGCGCAGCATGCCGCCGCCCACCGCAAGCACATGCTCGCGCTCATCGCGCGTTACCCCGAACTCGAAGAGTGTTACGTCGACGCCTGCGCGGCCTACGACACGCTCATCGAGAGCCGGCCGGTGGAGTTCCACCTGGCGTACATCGCGAACCTCGAGGCGACGTTCACCCCGCTGTTCAAAGTGCTTCTGGACAATCGGGATTCGTTGTTCGGTGGGGGAGACGCGCGCGTCGCATCGCTGATGATGTGGCATTTCGTCGAGGAGATCGAACATCGCAGCTCCGGACTCATCCTGTCTCAGCACGTCGCGCCCAATCCTTGGTATCGCGTTCGCCACATCAGGGGCACGTTCCGCCATGTGGGCGGCATTGCCGATGCGATCGCCGGGGAGTTCGACCGCATCGTCCCGTTCGATGACCGTGGCGCGTCGACACGCGAACTGCTGTCCGGGGCGTTTCTGACCGGCGAACTCAAACAGCGTCTCGGCCGGAGCCACGGTGAAGGCGCACCCACGATCTTCCATTCGGTGCCCACGCGCCACCTGCTGACGATGGTGTGGCGCCTGGCGCTGTCGCAGACCCCGTATCACGACCCCGCCGATCAGCCCCTGCCCGAGTGGGCCGAGGAGTGGATGCGGGCCTATGACCGCGGCGACGATATGACGACGTTCTTCGGATCGTCCGCAGAAAGGTGACCTTTTGCTGACCACCAACTACGGCGGACTGGTGCCGGAGGACGAACTGCTGACGCACCAGATCGTCGACACGTTCGCGACCGTGAGTCAGTCCGATCCATCGTGGACCGAGAAGATCTGGACCATCGCCCACGCCCGGGACAACTCGCTGCAGGTGGTGCTGGGCGTCGGAAAGTACACCAACAGAGGGGTTTTCGACGGCGCCGCGGGTGTCTGTCGCGGTACCGAACAATGGACGGTGCGCGCTGGGCGCCGACTGTCGTTCGATCCGTCGGCCCCCGAGGTGGGGCCGATTCGCTACCGCGTCGAAGAACCGCTGCGCGCTGCGCGGATCAGTCTCGATCCGTCCGAGCACGCACCGATCGCCTTCGATGTGCAACTCGAGGGCACCTTCGACGCGGCGTTGGAGGACCCGTGGCCCGACCGCAGCCCCGACGGCTATCGGGTCACCCACAACGTCTTGCGCTACCACCAGATCGGCGTGGCGTCGGGCTGGGTGGAGGTCGAGGGTGACCGCACCGAGATCGCGCCGACCGACTGGATCTCGATTCGCGACCACTCGTGGGGGCTGCGCCCAGGGGTCGGCAAGCCCATCCCGGGCTTACCGCGCGGCGGTCGCAGGATCCGCCAGATGTTCATGACCTGGCTTCCGATGACGATGACCCGCCCCGACGGCTCGAGGTACTCGCTGTTCGTCATGTACCAGGAGGAGCGCGGTGACGGTTTCCTCGAAATCCGTTGTCAGGCCGAGCAACAGAACGATGACGGCACCGCCCACCGGTTCGTCTCCGTCGAACAGGACATGCACTTCACCGACGACAACCGGCGGTTCACTCACGGCGTCGTCACCCTGATCGACGCCGACGGCACGCGCCGGCCCCTGACGGTCACCGCCGCCGGGCCCACCGGGTTCCACCTCGGCACCGCCGGCTACTACGGCTGGAACGACTGGGTTTACGGCGAATGGGTGGGCGACCTGAAGGTCGAGGGCAGCCACGTCACCGACTGTGACACTCCGGAGAACGCCCGCAAACTGCATCAACTGCGTGACCTGCTGGTCCGCGTCGACGACCCGGTGGGTGGCGGCTCCGGATTCGGCAACGCCGAGACCTTCGCGCTCGGGGAGTTCCCCGAGCGGGGGCTCACCGCGCAGAACTCGTTCCTCTGATCGCTGGGCGTCGGCGGTCATTGGCCCAGCTGTGTGGCCAGCTGAGTATTGTGTACTATACCTAGCATGGTGCAGAGAGCAGGACGCCTGGAAGACCACCCCACGGTGCGCAAGGTGCGCGCCCGGCCGAGGCGGGCGCCCGGGGTCGTCGACGCGGACTGGCTGCGCCGGGTGTGCCTCGAGGCCGGCGCCGACGACGTCGCATTCGTCAGTGCCGACAACCCGGAGTTGGCGTCGGAGCATGAGCACGCCGATGCCGCCCTGCCCGGCGTGCGGAGTTACATCTCGCTCGTGGTGCGGATGAACCGCGACAACGTCCGCTCGACGGCCCGCAGCGTGGCCAACCAGGAGTTCCACCGCAGCGGCGAGATCATGAACGAGGCGGCCCATCGCATCACCCGCGCACTCGCGGATGCGGGCCATCGGGCGATCAATCCGTCGATGTCGTTCCCGATGGAGATGGACCGCTATCCCGGGCGCATCTGGGTGATTGCGCACAAGCCCGTCGCCGTCGCGGCCGGACTGGGTGTGATGGGCATCCACCGCAACGTCATTCATCCGAAGTTCGGCAACTTCATCCTGCTCGGTACCATTCTTCTCGCCGCACCGGTCTCCAGTTACGGTGAGCCGCTGGACTATTCGCCGTGCCTGGAATGCAAGCTGTGCGTCGCGGCCTGTCCCGTCGGGGCCATCAAGAAGGATGGCGGCTTCGACTTCCTGGCCTGCTCGGTGCACAACTACCGCGAGTTCATGGGTGGTTTCACGGACTGGGTGCAGACCGTCGCCGACAGCGAGGACGGTGCCGACTTCCGCTCCCGGGTGACCGACTCCGAGAACGCCTCGATGTGGCAGAGCCTGTCGTTCAAGGCGAATTACAAGGCCGCCTACTGCCTGGCCGTGTGCCCGGCGGGCGAAGATGTGATCGAGCCGTATCTCGACGACCGCAAGGCGTTCATGGACCTGGTGCTGCGCCCGCTGCAGGACAAGAAGGAGACGCTCTACGTGCTACCCGACTCGCCGGCCAAAGAGCATGCCGAGCGTCGGTTCCCCCACAAACAGGTGAAGGTCGTCGGCAGCGGGATTCGCGGCGTGTGACCGGGGCCGCGGCCCGTTCGCGGAATACATCGTCGTCGAGTCGGCGTTTGGCCATGCATGAAGACGACACTGCCGCTGCGTCGGCTGGTGACCATGGTTGCGGCAGTGCTCATCTCGGGTGCATCGCTGAGCGCACCCCTCATGGCGACGGCCGGCGCGGCGCCCACCGGCGAATGTCCCGATGTACAGGTGGTGTTCGCGCGCGGCACGGGGGAACCGGTTGGCATCGGCCGCGTCGGGCAGGGTTTCGTCGATGCGTTGCGCCCGCTCGTGGGCGACAAGTCGATCGCCGTGTACGCGGTGAACTATCCGGCGACGCGGGACTTCCTGCGCGCAGCGGAGGGCGCCAATGACGCCAGCCTGTTCGTGCAGAACCTGGCGACCACCTGCCCGGACACCCGAATTGTGCTCGGCGGGTATTCGCAGGGCGCGGCCGTCATCGACGCGATCGCGCTGGCGAACACGCCGACACTCGGGTTCACCCAGCCGATGCCCGCCGCCGTCGCCGACCACGTCGCCGCGGTCGCGGTGTTCGGCAACCCGTCCGTCCGACTGCTCGGCGGTCCGCTGACCGCGTTGAGTCCCGGATACGGTGCCAAGACCATCGACCTGTGCAACGGCGCGGATCCGGTGTGCTCCAACGGAAACGACGTGGCGGCGCACAGCCTCTACGTCGAGTCGGGGCTCGCCACGCAGGCGGCGCAGTTCACTGCAGCGCGCCTCGGCGGCGGGGCGCCGATCACCACGCTGTCCGGCCACACCGGAGGCTGACGCTCAGCCCCAGGAGTGCACGATGTTCTGCGCGGGCTCCACGCCCTGGGCGACGAGGATCTCGGTGGCGTCGGCGGCCTGCTCGCAGATCGTCGGGACGTCCTTCCACTCCGCGGAGGTGAACGTGCTCAGCACGAACTTCGCACCGTCCATACGGCCGGGAGGTCGCCCGATGCCGATCCGGACGCGCTGAAAGTCGTTGCTGCTCAACGCCGAAGCGACCGACCGCAGACCGTTGTGCCCGGCCACGCCGCCGCCGAACTTCAGCCGGATCCGGCCGAAGTCGATGTCGAGCTCGTCATGGATCACCACGACGTCGGCGGGAGGCACCGAGTAGAACTTGGCCAGCGGCCCGACCTGCCGACCCGACTCGTTCATGTAAGTGCGCGGTTTGGCCAGCACCACGGCCCGTCCGGCGAGGCGGCCGGTGACCACCTCGGCGCCGGACTTCTTGTGCACCTTGAATCCCGAGCCGATCCGGTCGGCGAGGATGTCGGCGACGAGGAACCCGAGGTTGTGCCGCGTGGTGGCGTACTGCGGTCCCGGGTTGCCCAGGCCGACCACCAAAAGTGGTTCGGCCATGCCGGACTACTCGGAGTCTTCGGCGGGGGCCGCTTCGGCGGAGTCGCCCTCTTCGGCCTCCTCCGCGGTCTCGGCGGCTTCCTCCTCGGCCGTCTCGCCACCGGCTTCGGCCTCGAGCTCCTCGGCCGACGGCGCCTCGACGACGTTGACCACCAGCATCTCCGGATCCGAGATCAGCGTGACGCCGGACGGCAACTCGATCGAGCCCGCGGTGAACTGGGTGCCGGCCTCGACGCCCTCGACCGAGACCGTCAGCTGCTGAGGAATCGACAGTGCGTCGGCCTCGACCTCGACCGTGCTGGCGTCCTGGGTGACCAGCGTGCCGGGCACCGCTTCACCCTCGATGATGACGTTGACCTCGACGACGACCTTCTCGCCGCGGCGCACGACGAGCAGATCGGCGTGCGTGATGGTGCGGCGGATCGGGTGGATGTCGAGGGCCTTGGTCAGCGCGAGCTGTTCCTTGCCGTCGATGTCGAGCGTCAGCACGGCGTTCGTGCCGGCGTTACGAAGAACCGCGGCGAAATCGTGGCCGTCGAGTTCAAGGTGCTGCGGATCGCTGCCGTGACCGTAGAGGACGGCGGGCACCTTGCCGTTGCGGCGGGCGCGGCGCGATGCGCCCTTGCCGGTCTCGGTGCGGACCGCGGCGGTCAGGTTGTTGGGGGCGTTCTTCGCCATGATGTGGGTGCTCCTGTCGTGTGCTCAGCACGGCCAGGGCTCAACCACAAGAGTTTCGCGTCGATAACGGTGACCTCCGCTTGCGCGGCCACCCTCGCCGTGATCACGGGTCAGGGTAGCCGGAAATACCGCTGCCGCCCAAATCAGAGCGGGAACTTGGTGTCCGTGAGCTGCTCGGAGAGCTCCCAGAGCGCGGTCGCCGTCTTGCCGTCGCGGGCCAGCGGACTGCGCAGCTGCGTCGGGCCCGTGGGACCGCGGCTGCCGAACCGGGGGCCGACGAAGGTGTCGCCCGGCAGGTCCTGGGCCACCGCGTACAGCGTCTGGCGGGCGCCGAACTCGGCGTCGGTGGCGAACACGCGGTTGGCCGCGAGCCAGAAGCGGGTCCCGACCGGGTTGCCGGTCTGGCCCTGCAGGTTGGTCGCGGAGTAGCCCGGGTGGGCGGCGATCGCCTTGATCGGCGAGCAGGCCTCGGTGAGCCGGCGCTGCAGTTCCTTGGTGAACAGCAGGTTCGCCAGCTTCGACTGGCCGTACGCGGGCCACGCCAGATACGGCCGGGCCTTCCAGTTGAGGTCCTTGAGGTTGATGCGGCCGAGCAGGTGCATCATCGACGACACCGTCACGACCCGGTCGCTGATCTTGGGCAGCAGCAGGTTGGTCAGCGCGAAGTGACCGAGGTGGTTGGTGCCGATCTGGCTCTCGAATCCGTCGACGGTCAGCGCGTACGGCACGGCCATGATGCCGGCGTTGTTCACCAGAACGTCGGCCGCGTCGACGCCGTCGGCGAAGGTGCGGATGGACGCGAGGTCCTGCAGATCGAGCTTGCGGACCTCGACGTCACCGGTGATCGCGGCCGCGGCCTCCTCGCCCTTCGCGGTGTTGCGGACGGCCAATACGACCTTGGCGCCGGCGCCGGCCAGTTCGCGCGCCGTGATGAGGCCGAGCCCGCTGTTGGCCCCGGTGACGATGACGGTGCGTCCGGTGAAGGAGGGCAGATCCGCGGCGGTCCAATCGCTCATGGCGACCACCTTATGAGGAAACCGCGAAACTGTGTTCCAGCAGGCCTTCACTCGTACTTTCGCTGCTGGAACACAGTTTCGCGGTCCTGTCGGCGCAGGCCATCAGAATCTGCCCATGGGGGAGATGTTCATCGGGTCAGAAGCCCTCGCGAAGGGCACCGTCACTCGGCATGAACTGGCCCGGTGGTACCGGAGGGTCTACCCGGATGTCCACACTCCGCGGGGACGGGAACTAACGCTTCCCGATCGCACAACCGGCGCGTGGCTGTGGTCAAAACGCGGTGGGATCGTCACCGGGGTCGCGGCCTCAGCACTTCACGGGGCGGATTGGGTCGACGCCGACATACCGATCGAGTTGGTCTACGAGTGCACTCGTCCGCCAAGAGGCGTCATCACTCGCAATGAACGCATCGCGCATGACGAACTCGTCTGGCAGGACGGGCTCTTCCTCGCCACCTCCGCGCGTACGGCCTTCGACCTCGGTCGACACTTGCGTCGCGGGCAGGCGATCGCGCGGCTCGACGCTCTGATGCGCGCCCAGCCTTTCTCGTCGGAAGACGTGTTGATCCTGGCGAAGCGGTATCAGGGCGCGAGGGGAGTGAAACGACTGAAGGCTGCGCTGCCCTTCGTCGACGGCGGCGCCGCATCGCCTCGCGAATCGTGGCTGCGGTTGCTTTTCGTCGACGCCGGACTTCCAAGGCCAACCACTCAGATTCCCATCGTCGACGAATACGGAAACCTCCTCCGGACGGTCGACATGGGCTGGGAGGACTTCATGGTCGTCGCCGAGTACGACGGCGATCAGCACCGCACGTCGCGCGCGCAGTACGTCAAGGACCAGCGAGTCATACCGCAGATCGAGCGGCTCGGCTGGATCGTCTTGAGAGTGATCAAGGAAGACCATCCGCGATCCGTGGTCCGGCGGGCATGGGACGCGCTGGTGTCGCGCGGTTGGCGGCCCTAGTCGTATCTCACCCCGCGAAACTGTATTCCTGCAGGCCTTCACTCGCACTTTCGCTGCTGGAATACAGTTTCGCGGGGCGAGTTACTTCGGCGGCGGCTTGGGGATCGCGACATTGAAGCCGCCGATGATCTTCTCGATGTCGGGGGCCTCCTCGACCGCCTTGTCCGCATACCCCGTCACCGTGAACTGGACGAGATAGCGCTGCTTGGCGGGCGGTGCGCCGGTCGCGATCACGATGCGGTTGTAGCTGTGCATCCGGGCGCCGTTCAGGTCGTAGCTGCCCTCGATCATCGCCGACGGGAAACCTTTGAAGTCGTCCATGGACGCGTTGAGGCGCTTGAAGTTCTGCGACATCTCGGCGTCGACGTACCCGTGCTTGATCGCCTCCCGCGGATCGAAGTCACCGGTCAGCTTCATCACCACCAGCATCGCGATCGGATAGGTCTCGCCCTTGGCGATCACCCTGGTGCCGGGTGCGAAGTTCGTGTTGAAGTACGGCTGCCAACCCGCGGGCGTCGGATACGACACCGTCAGGTCGGTGAGCTTCTCGGGGAAGACGGGCTGGCCCTTCACGCCTGCCCGTTCCAGGAAAGTCGCGATGGGAACCGGCTTCTGGTCGCCGGACGCTTCGGTGGACGTCGGCGACGACGACGTCGACCACACCGACTGGTAGTTGGGCGGTTCGGTGCCACAGGCGGACACGGCGGTCGTGCCGATGACCGCCACCGCACCGGCCAGAAGCGCAAAGCCCCGGCGTGTCACAGAATTTCGCGCACCGTGTCGATCGGCCGGGCCAGGCGGGTGCCCTTCGAGGTGACGACGAAGGGCCGCTCGATCAGGATCGGATTCGCGACCATCGCGTCGAGCAGTTCGTCGTCGGATGCATCCGCCAACCCGAGCTCGCGGTACAGCGACTCCTTCTTGCGCACGGCGGCCCGCACCTCGATGCCGGCGTCCGCGATCATCTTCTCCAGCTCGGCGCGTGTCGGCGGCGTCTTCAGGTACTGGACGATCTCGGGTTCGATCCCGTTCTCACGCAACAGATCAAGCGTCTTACGCGAGGTCGAGCACTTGGGGTTATGATAGATGACATTGTCCGCCATTTACGCCGACCCATCGAAAAGACTTGTGACAGAACCGTTGTCGAACACCGCGCGGATCGTGTTCGCCAACAGCGGCGCGATCGACAGCACGGTCAACTGCGGGAAGCGCTTGTCCTCGCCGATCGGCAGCGTGTTGGTGACGATCACCTCGCACGCCCCCGAATCGGCGAGCCGTTCCCGCGCGGGATCGGAGAGCACGCCGTGGGTCGCCGCGATGATCACGTCGCCCGCACCGTCCTGTTTGAGCAGTTTGACCGCGCCGGCGATGGTGCCGCCGGTGTCGATCATGTCGTCGGTCAGCACACAGGTCTTGCCCCGCACGTCGCCGACGACGCGATTGGACACCACCTCGTTGGGCTTCAGCGGGTCGCGGGTCTTATGGATAAAGGCGAGGGGGACGCCGCCCAGGGAGTCGGCCCACTTCTCGGCGACGCGGACCCGGCCGGAGTCCGGCGACACGACGACCATATCGTGATCGGCGTAGTGCTCGGCGATGTACCCGGTGAGCAGTTTCTGCGCGCGCATGTGGTCGACCGGGCCGTCGAAGAAGCCCTGGATCTGGTCGGTGTGCAGGTCGACGGTGACGATCCGGTCCGCGCCCGCCGTCTTGAGCAGGTCGGCGACCAGTCGCGCCGAGATCGGTTCACGTCCGCGGTGCTTCTTGTCCTGCCGTGCGTACGGATAGAACGGCAGGATCGCGGTGATCCGCTTGGCACTGCCGCGCTTGAGCGCGTCGAGCATGATCAGCTGTTCCATCAGGTGCTCGTTCAGCGGCGCCGGATGGCTCTGCAGCACGAACGCGTCGCAGCCGCGAACGGATTCGTCGAACCGGACGAAGATCTCGCCGTTGGCGAAGTCCCGCGCGGTCTGCGCCGTCACGGGCACGTCGAGCTCCTTGGCGACCTGCTCCGCGAGTTCGGGGTGTGCCCGACCCGAGAACAACATCAAGTTTTTGCGATTGTCGGTCCACTCGGTGCCCACAGTGCGCCCTCAAGGTCGGGGATCGATACCGGCTAATCCTACGTAGGGTGACGCGTCGCCCGTGCCCGGGTGGCCAGATTGTGAACGGCCGGGGGCGATCACTGTGGCTCGGCGGTGTCCTTGTCGGGCCGTTCGCCCTCGTCGCGGCCGGTCGCCTGTTCCGCGGCGCGGGCCGACGCCGACCCGGGTCGTTTGCGCGCCACCCAGCCCTCGATGTTTCGCTGCGGACCAGCCGAGATCGCGAGCGCGCCGGGCGGCACGTCGTCGCGCACGACGGTCCCCGCGCCGGTGTAGGCCCCGTCGCCGATGGTCACCGGTGCGACGAACATCGTGTCCGACCCGGTGCGGACGTGCGAGCCGATCTTGGTGCGGCTCTTGGTCTCGCCGTCGTAGTTGACGAAGACGCTCGACGCTCCGATGTTGCTGTGTTCGCCGATGTCGGCGTCGCCGACGTAGGTCAGGTGCGGCACCTTGGTGCCGGTGCCGATCGTCGCGTTCTTCGTCTCGACGAAGGCGCCCAGCTTGCCGTCGGCGCCCAGCACTGTGCCCGGCCGCAGGTAGGTGAACGGTCCGACCGACGCGCCGTCCCCGATCACCGAGGAACTGCCGTGCGTACGGCACACCGTCGCACCGTCACCGACGGTCACGTCGGCCAGCGTGGTGTCCGGCCCGATCTCACAGCGCCCGCCGACGCGGGTGCCGTCGAGTAGCTGGGTGCCCGGTTTGACGACGGTGTCGCGGCCGATGGTCACGTCGACGTCGATCCAGGTGGTGGCGGGGTCGATGACCGTCACCCCGGCCCGCTGGTGGGCGGCGACGATGCGCCGGTTCAGCTCGGCGCTCAGCTCGGCCAGCTGCACGCGATCGTTGACGCCCGCGACCAGCATCGAATCGTCGACGTGTTGGGACAGCACCACGTGCCCGTCGGACCGCACGATCGAGACGACGTCGGTCAGGTACTGCTCCTGCTGGGCGTTGTCCGAGCTCAGACGGCTCAGCGCGGAGCGCAGTACGGGTCCGTCGAACGCGTACACCCCTGCGTTGACCTCGGTGATGGCCTGCTGTTCGGGGGTGGCGTCGGCCTGCTCGACGATGCCGAGCAGCTCGCCGCCGTCCGAGGTACGCAGGACACGTCCGTATCCGGTCGGGTCGGGCAGCGCCGTTGTCAGCACGGTTGCCGCGGCAGGCCGGGCGGTGTGCGTGCTGACCAGCTCGGTCAGCGTGTCGGCGTCGAGCAGGGGCACGTCGCCCGAGGTCACCACCACGGTCCCGGCGAAGTCGGCCGGAAGCGCCGTCAGGCCGCACAGCACGGCGTGCCCGGTGCCCAGCTGCTGTTCCTGCGTCGCGGTGTCGATGGGACGGCCCAGCTCGGCGGCCAGTCGCTCCACCTCGGGCGTCACCTGGTCGCGGTCCTTGCCGACGACCACGACGACGTGCTGGGGCGCGGCCTTGGCAACGGCCCGCAGCGCGTGCGCGAGCATGGTGCGGCCCGCCAGCGTGTGCAGCACTTTCGGGGTGTCGGAGCGCATCCGGGTCCCCGCGCCGGCCGCCAGAACGACCACCGCGGTGTCGGTGGCTGCCGTCATCCGGTCTCCTGCCTATCGGATGTGCAATTCATACGCGACTCGCTGGTGACGCGGTCTCGCTCGCTGCTCCGTCGCCAGGACTCGAACCTGAACTATCTGAACCAAAATCAGAGGTGCTGCCGATTACACCACGACGGAATGATCAACTCGTGATGCTAGTCCACCGCGGCCGCAGGCCATCTAACCTGATAACCGTGGCAGCACTCGACAAGGAGGTCAAAGCACCGCGGGCGCGCATGACCGGCGCCGAGCGGCGCCACCAACTCATCGAGGTCGCGCGCAGGCTCTTCGCCGAGCGCGGCTACGAAGGCACCTCGATCGAGGAGATCGCGCAGCGCGCCAACGTCTCCAAACCCGTCGTCTACGAACACTTCGGCGGCAAGGAGGGCCTGTACGCGGTGGTCGTCGACCGCGAGATGTCGGCGTTGCTCGACGGCATCACCTCGTCGCTGACCCGGATGACCAACAACCGCTCGAGGCTGCGCATCGAACGCGTCGCGCTCGCCCTGCTGACCTACGTCGACGAGCGCACCGACGGTTTCCGCATCCTGATCCGCGACTCCCCGGCGTCGATCACCTCCGGCAGCACCTATTCGACGCTGCTGAACGAGGCCGTCAACCAGGTGTCCTCGATCCTGGCCGGGGATTTCTCCCGCAGGGGACTGGACCCGGAGATGGCGCCGCTGTACGCGCAGGCCTTGGTCGGCTCGGTGTCGATGACCGCGCAGTGGTGGCTCGACGTGCGCGAGCCGAAGAAAGAGGTCGTCGCCGCGCATCTGGTCAACCTCTGCTGGAACGGGCTGATGCATCTGGAGAACGATCCACTGTTGCTCGACGAGTGACGCAGATCTCGTCTCTGGATCCGGCAAACCCTCGTCGCGGCAAGCTTTTCGGCGCTTGCCTACGATGGAAGGCATCATGACCGCATCGGGGACCCTGTCTGTCCCAACCCCGATCGCCGGGCTTGTCGAACTGGCGCTACGAGATCCCTCCCTGAACGAGATCTCGCGCCGTGCCGCCGACAAGCCCGCCGATCTCGCCATCATCGGCCCGGCCGCCGCCCGGGTCTTCGTCGCGTCTGCGATCGCGCAGGCTTCGCCGTTGGTCGTCGTCACCGCGACCGGGCGCGAAGCCGACGATCTGACCGCTGAACTGCGCGGCGTGTTCGGCGACGCCGTCGCGATGTTCCCCTCGTGGGAGACGCTGCCGCACGAACGGCTCTCACCGGGTGTCGACACCGTCGGTGCGCGGCTCATGTTGTTGCGCAGGCTGACCCACCCCGACGACGCCCGGCTCGGGCCGCCGCTGCGGGTGGTGGTCACCACCGCGCGGTCGTTGCTGCAACCCATGGCGCCCGACGTGGCCGACGTCGAACCGGTGACGCTGACGGCCGGCGTGGAGGCCGAGTTCGACTCGCTGATCGAACGGCTCGTCGAGCTCGCCTACACCCGCGTCGACATGGTCGGCAAGCGCGGCGAATTCGCGGTGCGCGGCGGCATTCTCGACCTGTTCCCGCCGACCTACGAGCATCCGGTCCGCATCGAGTTCTGGGGCGACGAGGTCTCCGAGATGCGGATGTTCTCCGTCGCCGACCAGCGGTCGATCCCGGAGATCGGCGTTGACACCGTGATCGCCGTGCCGTGCCGCGAAGTGCTGCTGACCGAGGACGTCCGGACACGGGCCGTTGAACTCGCCCGCGAGCATCCCGCGCAGGAGAACACCCTTCCCGGCAGCGTGCCCGACATGCTGGCCAAGCTCTCCGAGGGGATCCCCGTCGACGGGATGGAGGCGTTGCTTCCGCTGCTGCGTCCCACCGAGTTGGCGACGCTGTCGGATCTCCTTCCGGCGGATATGCCGCTGCTGATCTGCGATCCGGAGAAGGTGCGCACTCGGGCCGCCGACCTGATCAAGACGGGCCGCGAGTTTCTGGAGGCGTCCTGGTCGAGCGCGGCGGTGGGCGGTGACGCCCCGATCGACCTCGAGGCGCTTGGGGCGTCGGGCTTCGTCGATCTCGACGACGCACGCGCCGCGGCCCGCGAGGGCGGGCATCCCTGGTGGACGCTGAGCCAGTTGTCCGACGAAGCCGGCTTCGAGGTGGACATCAGGCCCGCACCGTCGGCGCGGGGTTCGCAAGCCAGCATCGGTGAAATCTTCGCCATGCTGCGCGCCCACGTCGCGACCGGCGGTTGTGCCGCCGTCGTCACGCCCGGCGCTGGCACCGCGCAGCGCGTCGTCGAGCAGCTCGCCGAATCCGACGTCCCCGCAGGGCTTTTGGAGTCCGGCGGCTCACTCAAGGACGGCGTCGTCGGCGTGCTCAAGGGCCCACTGCACGACGGTGTCGTGATTCCGGGCGCGAAGCTGGTGGTGATCACCGAGACCGACCTCACCGGCAACCGCGCGACAGCCACCGAAGGAAAACGGCTTGCGGCCAAGCGGCGCAACGTCGTTGACCCGCTGGCGCTCACCGCAGGTGACCTGGTGGTGCACGACCAACACGGCATCGGACGCTTCGTCGAGATGACCGAACGCGTCGTCGGCGGTGCCCGCCGCGAGTACCTGGTGCTGGAATACGCGTCATCCAAACGCGGCGGCGGCACCGACAAGCTCTATGTGCCGATGGACTCGCTGGACCAGCTTTCCCGCTACGTCGGTGGGGAGTCGCCGACGCTGTCGCGGCTGGGCGGCAGCGACTGGACGAACACAAAGACCAAGGCGCGCCGCGCAGTTCGCGAGATCGCGGCCGAACTGGTGTCGCTGTACGCCAAACGACAGGCCTCGCCCGGCCATGCGTTCTCACCCGACAGCCCGTGGCAGGCCGAGATGGAGGACGCGTTCGGCTTCACCGAGACCGTCGACCAGCTGACCGCGATCACCGAGGTCAAGGGTGACATGGAAAAGCCCATCCCGATGGACCGGGTGATCTGCGGCGACGTGGGCTACGGCAAGACCGAGATCGCGGTGCGGGCGGCGTTCAAGGCGGTGCAGGACGGAAAGCAGGTCGCGGTGCTGGTGCCGACGACGCTGCTGGCCGACCAGCATCTGCAGACCTTCTCCGAGCGGATGGCGGGGTTCCCCGTCACCGTCAAGGGCCTGTCGCGGTTCACCGACCCGGCCGAGTCGCGCGCGGTGCTCGAGGGCATGAAGGACGGCAGCGTCGACATCGTGATCGGCACGCACCGCCTGCTGCAGACCGGAGTGACCTGGAAGGACCTCGGCCTGATCGTGGTCGACGAGGAACAGCGTTTCGGCGTCGAGCACAAGGAGCACATCAAGTCGCTGCGTACCCACGTCGATGTGCTGACCATGAGCGCCACCCCGATCCCTCGCACGCTGGAGATGAGCCTCGCAGGTATCCGCGAGATGTCGACCATCCTCACGCCGCCCGAGGAGCGCTATCCGGTGCTGACCTACGTCGGGCCCCACGACGACAAACAGATCGCCGCCGCGCTTCGCCGCGAACTGTTGCGCGACGGGCAGGCGTTCTACATCCACAACAGGGTGCGGTCCATCGACCAAGTGGCCGCACGTGTTTCGGCGTTGGTGCCCGAGGCGCGCGTCGTCGTCGCGCACGGCCAGATGCCCGAGGAACAACTCGAGCGCACGGTCGAGGGCTTCTGGAATCGCGAATACGACATCCTGGTCTGCACGACGATCGTCGAGACCGGCCTGGACATCTCCAACGCCAACACATTGATCGTCGAGCGCGCCGATACTTTCGGGCTGTCGCAGCTGCATCAGCTCAGGGGCCGGGTCGGTCGCAGCCGGGAACGCGGCTATGCGTATTTCCTGTATCCGCCGGAGGTTCCGCTCACCGAGACCGCCTACGACCGGCTGGCCACCATCGCGCAGAACAACGAACTCGGTGCGGGCATGGCAGTGGCCATGAAGGACTTGGAGATTCGCGGTGCCGGCAACGTGCTCGGTGCCGAACAGTCCGGGCACGTCGCCGGTGTCGGATTCGATCTCTATGTGCGTCTGGTGGGTGAAGCCGTCGAGGCCTACCGCGCCGCCGCGGACGGGGAAACCGTTGCCGCACCGGAGGAACCGAAGGACGTCCGGATCGATCTGCCCGTCGACGCGCACCTGCCGCCCGACTACATCGGCAGCGACCGGCTCCGGCTGGAGGGTTACCGAAGGTTGGCGGCGGCCCCTGATCAGGAGGCGGTGAACGCCGTCGTCGAGGAACTCGTCGACCGGTACGGCCCGCTACCCGAACCCGCTCGGCGCCTGGTGGCCGTCGCGCGTCTGCGGTTGCTGTTGAAGGCCTACGGCGTCACCGAGGTCAGCTCGGTGTCGGAGTCGACGGTGCGGCTCTCCCCGCTTCAGCTGGCCGATAGCCAACAGCTGCGGCTCAAGCGGATGTACCCCAGCGCCGGCTACCGGGCGACCACGTCGACGGTTCAGGTGCCGATCCCGCGCGCCGGTGACGGCATCGGCGCACCGCGCATCCGCGACCTCGAGTTGGTTCAGATGGTCGCCGACCTGATCCTGGCGTTGGACGGGAAACCACAGGGCAGCGTCGACTTGATTTCGAGCCCGATTTCGGCCGGCTGACCGCCAGGTCAGGTGCGATTTCGGGCTGTCGCACCGGCACAGAACCCAGAAGCGCTGTTAACGCGCCGTCGCGCCGATCCGACATACACAGCGGGGGGTCAAGGTGTTGCTTGCCCGTTGACCGAGGGAGTCGTCCAAACCGAGGGCGTCGATCACCTATGACAGGTGGTTTAAGCAATTTCCTAAACCGAACATCACACGATGCCGCCGAGGAATCGGTGTGTGTCGCGATGACGCAAGGCGAAGGAGTTTTCGAATGGACTTCAAGAAACTGGCAGTAACCACCACGATGACCGGTGCACTCGGGCTCGGCGCGCTTGGCCTGGGCGCAGGCCTGGCACAGGCACAACCGCACATCGACATCCCGCAGCCTCCGGTTCCGGGCCTGGACGTTCCTAATGTGAACGTTCCTGCTGTGCACGCTCCCGATGTGGACGTGCCGGCTGTGAACGTTCCGAATGTGGACGTGCCGGCTGTGAACGTTCCCGACGTGAACGTTCCGCAGGTGAACGTCCCCGATGTGGACGTTCCCAAGGTGAATGTCCCTGATGTGGATGTTCCGAAGGTGAATGTCTCTGATGTGGATGTTCCGAAGGTGAATGTGCCCGATGTGGACCTGCCCGACGTGCAGTTCCCTGAGGTGGACAACTACTTCAGGCTCCCGAACGGGCACATCCCGCCGGGGCAGCTGAAGAACTCGCCGTTCATCAACGGTGTCCCGAACCCGTTCTACGGAATTCCGCCCGGGCAGCTGAAGAAGCTTCCGGACGTGCATGGGGTCGTCAACCCGTTCTTCGATGAGAAGCCGGGCCACTGGGTCCTCCCGGACGATCCGTTCGTGCCGGAGTCCTGAGCACCACGCCGAGGACACGATGGCCGTCCTGCCGCCAGGCAGGGCGGCCATCGCCGGTCCGGGGGCGCACGCAGCGCCGGGCAGTGTTCGCCGACTTCGGCGTCCGACGAGGTGTTGGTATAACCGAGATCAGCGGATCCATCAAAACGCGTGAGGGGGTGTGACCCGATGACCGTCGTTTTGGTCGACCCCCGACGCCCGGCCCTGATCCCGATCGACGCGATCGATCTGCTGTCCGGCGACGTCCAGTACACCGAGGAAATGCCGATCAAGGTGCCGTGGTCATTGCCGTCGGCGCGGCCGGCATACGACGGTGAGGACGCGCCGGTGCTGTTGTCTTCGGATCCGGAACACCCCGCCGTCAAGGCCCGACTGGCCGCGGGCGATCGCGTGATCTCCGCACCGGAGGCCGCGCCCGGCGAGCGGCTCGTCGATGCCGTCGCGATGATGGACAAACTGCGCACCTCCGGGCCGTGGGAGAGCGAGCAGACGCACGATTCGCTTCGCCGCTACCTGCTCGAGGAAACCTACGAGGTCTTCGACGCCGTGCACAGCGGCGACGCCGACGCGCTGCGCGACGAACTCGGAGACGTGTTGTTACAGGTGCTTTTTCACGCCCGTATCGCCGAAGACGCACCGCAGAATTCGTTCGGCATCGACGACGTTGCCGATGCGCTGGTGCGCAAGCTGGGCAACCGGGTCCCCGCCGTGCTCGCGGGCGAGCCGATCTCACTGGACGAACAACTCGCCCAGTGGGAGGAGCGTAAGGCGCTCGAGAAGAAGGCGAAGCGGGCCAACTCGACGATGGACGACGTGCCGACCGCTCAACCCGCTTTGGCGTTGGCGCAGAAGGTGATCGAACGGGTCAGTGCCGCAGGTCTGCCCGGTGACCTGATACCCGATGCGATCACGTCGGTGACGGTTACGGCGGGCAGTGACGCCGAAAACGCCTTGCGCTCGGCGGTTCTGGAGTTCATGGACATTGTGCGGCGGACGGAGCGGGCGATTGCGGTCGACCGCCGCGGCGACGACGTGCCCGAGGAACTCGACGCGACCTCGTTGGGCGCCGTGTCCGAGGATGAGTGGCGCGCGCACTGGCCCTCCGGCGACGGGACCGAAACGGACGACGGCGGCGCCGCGATTGAAACAGAAGAGACCGATGACGACGCAGCTGAGACCAACGAGGCGGAGGTGGCCGATGAGGCTGCCGAGGCCGAAGTTGCCGATTCCGCGTCCTGAGCAGCTGAACAATTTGTGCACCCGAATCGCTCCCAACGCTGAGCCGCGACGTCCCGAACCCGTGGGACCATGGGCAGCGACCGAGGTTGGTTGAGGGAGTTTGGTGTCGCCGGTGCGTTGGCTACGTGCTGTCGCTGTAGTGGGTGCGACGGCGCTGCTTTTGGCTTCTAGCTGCTCTTGGCAGCTGGGGACGCCCATCCCTGAGGGCGTGCCGCCGCCGCCCGGCGACCCGGTGCCCAAGATCGACACGTACGCCAAGGGGCGCCCTGCCGATCAACTTCACGAGTGGGCGGCCGAACGCGCCCCCAAGCTGGGCATTCCGGTCGCCGCGCTCGAGGCGTACGCCTACGCCGCCCGGGTCGCGGAGGTCGAGAACCCCGACTGCAAGCTGGCGTGGACGACGCTGGCGGGCATCGGCCAGGTGGAAAGCCACCACGGCACCTACCGCGGCGCGGCGATCGGATCGAACGGCGACGTGGAACCGCCGATCCGGGGTGTCTGGCTCGACGGCACCAACGGCAACCTGGAGATCTTCGACGACGACGCGGTCAGCAACGACGGTGATTCCAAGCACGCCCGCGCCATGGGCCCGATGCAGTTCATCCCCGAGACCTGGGGGCACTACGGCGTCGACGCCAACAACGACGGCGAGGTCAGCGCCGACAACATGGACGACGCCGCGCTGTCCGCCGCGGGATATCTGTGCTGGACCGGCAAGGACCTGGCCACGCCGCGCGGCTGGATGAACGCGCTGCGCGCCTACAACCAGTCCGACCAGTACGCGCGGACCGTGCGGGACTGGGCGACCGCTTACGCGGACGGGCACCCCCTCTAGACACGCCGACCCAACTGGGAGGCTCTAGGCTCGTCGGTTGACGCGAACACTCGCCCCCACCACCGAGGACACCAAGGAGACGCCAGTGCCCACAATCGATCAGGTCGGAGCCCGAGAGATCCTCGACTCCCGGGGAAACCCGACGGTCGAGGTTGAGGTCCTGTTGGGAGACGGTTCCTTCGCCCGTGCCGCGGTGCCATCGGGCGCCTCGACCGGTGAACACGAGGCCGTGGAGTTGCGCGACGGCGGCTCGCGCTACGGCGGCAAGGGCGTCGAGAAGGCGGTCGAGGCCGTGCTCGACGAGATCGGTCCCGCCATCATCGGTCTGCAGGCCGACGACCAGCGGCTTGTCGACCAGGCGCTGCTCGACCTGGACGGCACGCCCGACAAGTCGCGCCTCGGCGCCAATGCGATCCTGGGCGCCTCGCTGGCCGTGGCCAAGGCCGCCGCCCAGGCGGCCGATCTCGACCTGTTCCGCTACATCGGCGGGCCGAACGCCCACATCCTGCCGGTGCCGATGATGAACATCCTCAACGGCGGCGCGCACGCCGACACCGGCGTCGACGTGCAGGAGTTCATGGTCGCGCCGATCGGCGCCGCATCGTTCAAGGAAGCGCTCCGCTGGGGCGCCGAGGTCTACCACTCGCTCAAGTCCGTGCTCAAGTCCCAGGGGCTGGCGACCGGCCTCGGTGACGAAGGCGGATTCGCGCCCGACGTCGCGGGCACCAAGGCGGCGCTTGATCTGATCCTGTCGGCCATCGAGGCCGCCGGGTTCAAGGCCGGCTCGGATGTCGCGCTCGCCCTCGACGTGGCCGCGACCGAGTTCTACGCCGACGGGCAGGGCTACAAGTTCGAGAACGAGGTGCGCACAGCCGAGCAGATGGGCCAGTTCTACGCGGGCTTGCTCGATACGTATCCGTTGGTGTCGATCGAGGATCCGCTGTCCGAGGACGACTGGGACGGCTGGATCGCGCTGACGTCGGCGATCGGGGACCGCGTGCAGCTCGTCGGCGACGACCTGTTCGTCACCAATCCGGAGCGGCTCGAGGACGGCATCCAAAAGGGCGCCGCGAACGCGCTTTTGGTGAAGGTGAACCAGATCGGCACGCTGACCGAGACGCTCGACGCCGTAGCGCTCGCCCACAACAGCGGCTACCGCACGATGATGAGCCATCGCAGCGGCGAAACCGAGGACACCACGATCGCGGACCTCTCGGTCGCGGTGGGCAGCGGCCAGATCAAGACCGGTGCGCCGGCCCGCAGCGAACGCGTCGCCAAGTACAACCAGCTGCTGCGCATCGAGGAGAACCTCGGTGACGCCGCGCGTTACGCAGGGGACCTCGCCTTCCCGCGGTTCGCGATGGAAGCCAAATAGACCGGTAACGGACCGTGCCCGAAGCGAAACGGCCCGACCCGAAGCGTCGGTCACCGACTTCCCGACCGGGGAAGTCGGGTAAGGCCGGTGGCGCAGGGAAGGGCCGTCCGCGCATCGCGGCACGTCGCGAGCCCCGTGTCACCGAATCGCGTCCGGCAACCGAGGCGCCGGGCGACGCCTCCGCCAAATCCGGTGAAGCCGGCGTCGTCATCCGGCGCGCCATCGCCGAATCGGCCGAGCAGCAGTCCGAGCAGCGTTTCGGATCCGCGGCGCGGCGCGCGGCGATCCTCGCAGCCGTGGTGTGCGTGCTGACGCTGACGATCGCCGGGCCGGTGCGCACCTACTTCGCCCAACGCACGGAGATGAAGCAACTCAAGGCCACCGAACAGCAGTTGCGGGCCCAGATCGCCGACCTCGAACAGCAGAAGGTGAAACTGGCCGACCCGGTGTTCATCGCCGCGCAGGCTCGCGAGCGGCTCGGGTTCGTCATGCCGGGCGAGATCCCGTACCAGGTGCAGCTGCCTCCCGGCGCCGCCGTGCCGGGCACACCGGACGACGAGCCCACGACCGTCTACCGCGACCAGCCTTGGTACACCGCGCTGTGGCACACGATCGCCGATGAGCCGCACGGGATCACACCCGGACCGCTGCCCGGCGTCCCGCCGACCGCACCCGATGTGCCCCAGCCGCCGCCACTCCCACCCGCGCCCGGTGGTTGACCCCGCAGATCTCGACGCCGTCGAGCGGCAGCTCGGTCGCAGGCCGCGCGGCGTCCTGGAGATCGCTTACCGTTGCCCCAACGGCGAACCCGGTGTGGTCAAGACCACACCGAAACTGCCTGACGGAACGCCGTTTCCGACCTTGTACTACCTCACCCATCCCGCGCTGACCGCCGCCGCCAGCAGGCTCGAATCATCGGGCATGATGCGGGAGATGACCGAGCGACTGCGCAACGACCCCGACGTGGCGCGGGCGTACCGCGAGGCGCACGAGTCGTATCTCGCCGAGCGTGACGCGATCGAATCGCTGGGTACGACATTCTCCGGCGGAGGTATGCCGGACCGAGTCAAGTGTCTGCACGTGCTGATCGCCCACTCGTTGGCGAAAGGGCCGGGCATCAACCCCTTCGGCGACGAGGCGCTCGCGGCGCTGGCCGACGATCCCGCGATGGACGGCATTCTCGAACCCGAGAGGTGGAGGCATGAGTAGGGTCGGCGCCATTGACTGCGGAACCAACTCGATCCGCCTGCTGATCGCCGATCTCGTCGAGGGCAAGCTGGCCGATGTGCATCGCGAGATGCGCATCGTTCGCCTGGGCCAAGGGGTCGACGCCACAGGACGATTCGCGTCCGAGGCCCTGGCGCGCACGGAGGCTGCGCTGATCGACTACGCCGAGCTGATGCGCCACCACGGGGTCGAACACGTGCGGATGGTGGCGACCTCGGCGACCAGGGACGCCGCAAACCGCGACGTCTTCTTTGCGATGACGGCGGAGGTGCTGGGGACCGTGGTGCCCGGCGCCGTCGCCGAGGTGATCACGGGTACCGAGGAGGCGGCGTTGTCGTTCAACGGCGCGGTCGGTGAACTCGACTCGGCCGCAGCGCCTTTCGTTGTCGTCGACCTGGGTGGCGGTTCCACCGAAGTCGTGCTCGGCACCGACGAGCTGACCGCAGGCTATTCGGCCGACATCGGCTGTGTCCGGCTCACCGAACGCTGTCTGCACTCCGATCCGCCGACGGTCGAGGAGATCGCCGCTGCGCGAGATGCGGTGCGGGAAGGATTGGAAGAGGCGTTTCGGGTGGTGCCGGTCGAACAGGCCCGCACCTGGGTCGGCGTGGCGGGAACCATGACGACGCTTTCGGCGCTGGCGCACAAGATGCCGGTCTACGACTCCGACGCTATCCACCTTTCGCGGGTTCCGTTCGCCGAACTGCTCGGCGTGTGTGAAGGACTGATCGCGATGCCGCGCGCGGAGCGGGCCAAGCTCGGCCCGATGCACGAGGGCCGCGTCGACGTCATCGGCGGCGGCGCGATCATCGTCGAGGAACTGGCCGATGCGTTGCGTGAACGCGCCGGCATCGAGGAGTTGATCGTCAGCGAGCACGACATCCTCGACGGCATCGCGCTGTCGATCGCCGACTAGGCGGCGACCACCTGAAACCGCACCCTTTAGCGGGCCAGGAGTACCTCGATAAGGGGACTTCTTGCCCTGTTTCTCTCCTGGCCGCCGGAGCATCCTTCGTCATGTGACTGTTTCCTCCGGATCCACCGAACCGCCGACACCCGAATTTCCCGATGCAGAGACGCTACGGACGGTGTTGTCGCTGGCGACGCGGGCTCCTTCCGTGCACAACTCGCAGCCCTGGTACTGGAAGGTGGGGAACGAAAGTCTGCATCTCTACGCTGACCGGTCGCGCCACCTGGCGAAGACAGACGCCGACGAACGTGACTTGATGGTCAGCTGCGGGATGGCGCTGCATCACGCCATCGTGGCGCTGGCGGCCGTGGGTTGGCGGGCCAGGGTCCACCGGTTCCCCAACCCCGCCGATCCCGATCACCTGGCCTCGTTTGAACTGAGCCCCGTCGAACCCACTACCGCCGACATCGCCCTGGCTGCCGCCATTCCGCGGCGCCGGACCGACCGCCGCCACTTCGGCCCGTGGCCCGTGTCGATGGCCGACATCGCGAAGATCGGGGCGAGGCTCGCCAGGACGGGGATTCTGATGCGCCGGGTCGAGATGTCTCTGGACATCAGGGCAATCGTGGCGCAGGCGGTGTGGCAGCACACCCATGACGATGCGTATCTGGCCGAACTCGCGGCATGGAGCGGACGGCACGCCGCGACGTCGGGTGTACCGGCGCGCAGCATTCCGGAATCCGACCCCACGGCCCCCCTCCCGGGCCGTCTCTTTCCCGGCGGGACGTTGGCGCAACCGCAGGGCGCGTCTGCGCCCGACGACCACGCGATGCTGTTGGCGCTGGGATCTGTGGCCGACGACGACCTTTCCCGGTTGCGGGCGGGTGAGGCGTCGAGCCTGCTGTTGTTGACCGCCACGTCCATGGGCTTGGCCAGCTGCCCGGTATCGGAGCCTCTCGAGGTTCCTGGGACGCGGCAAGCGCTCAGGTACGAGGTTTTCGACGGCCGTGAGTATCCGCAGATGATGTTCCGGATCGGTTGGGCGCCCGTCGGTGCCGACCCGCTGCCGTCGACGCCGCGGCGTCCTCTCACCGAAGTCGTCGGCACCCTGGACGGTGCCGCTGCGAGCCTGTGACCCTGCGTATTCCGATCAAGTTGGAGGACATGATGAGCATCTCGACCGTCGACCACCGCACGAGAGCTGTTGCACGTATCCTGGGCCCGTACCTGACGATCGTCGCGGTGGTCGTCCTGTTTCGCACGCCGGACATGCGGATCCTGCTGACCGAGTTCACCGAGACCGCCGTATGGCCTTGGGTGATGGGAGCTTTCATACTCCTCGGGGGGATCGCGATCGTCGCCACGCACCAGACGTGGCGTGGCCCCGCCGCGGTCATCGTCTCTGTCCTGGGCTGGCTGCTGGTCGCCCGTGGCGTCTTGCTGCTCGCGTTCCCGGAGACCTTCGCCGAGTTGGCGAACCGGACGATCGACGCCGGTGGAGTGTGGCGGAGCGTGGTCGTCGTGCTGGGGCTCGTCGGCCTGTATCTGACATACGTAAGTTGGCGCCCGCCGTCGAGGGAGCACGACGTCGCTCATGAGCACCGCAGCACCGACACACCCCGGGCCGCATAGGCATGAACGCACACCATCCCAACGCCGAAACCATCCGTGCCGCACTGATGCTGGCGGCGAAGGCGCCATCGGTGCACAACACCCAACCGTGGCGGTGGCGGGCCGGGGAACGCAGCGTCCACCTGTACGCCGACCGCCGACTGCACCTGCCACACACCGACCCTGATGCTCGGGACCTCATGCTCAGCTGCGGTGCCTCGCTGAACCACTGTCAGATCGGCTTCGCCGCCCTGGGCTGGCGCGCCGAGGTGCACCGGTTCCCGAACCCGGACGACCCGAATCACCTAGCGGCTGTGGAACTTCATCGGCACGACCCGACCGAAGCCGACATCGCGCTCGCCGCGGCCATTCCGCGACGCCGGACCGACCGCCGCCGGTACGGCTCATCGAAGGTCGCACCGGCAGACCTCGCATTGATCGCGACCCGAGCGGCCGCGGCCGGGGCGACGGTGCGCCAGGTCGACGACGTTTCCGCGCTGAGGAGTCTCGTGAGCGAGGCGGCTCGACGACATGCGGCCGACCATGGCTATGCCGCCGAACTCGCCACGTGGAGCGGCAAATACGCGGCGACCGCGGGAGTGCCGGCGCGCAGCACACCGAAAGCCGACGGCAGCGTCTCGGCACGGACGTTTGCGGGCGCGAGTCTGTCGCAACCGGAGGGCTCCGAGGCGGAGACCGACAATGCCGTGGTCCTCGCCCTCGGCACAGACGACGACAGCGACCTGTCGCGACTGCGCGCCGGTGAGGCGTCCAGTGTGGTCCTCCTAACGGCCACCGTGCTCGGACTGTCGAGTTGTCCGATGACGGAGCCCTTGGAGGTGTTAGAGACTCGCGCTGCTGTCCGAGCGGAGGTCTTCGATGGTGACCTGTACCCGCAGATGTTGGTGCGGATCGGTTGGGGACTTCTCGGTGCCGACCCGCTGCCGCCCACCCCGCGACGAGCCGTATCCGACGTCGCCGCGCGACTCGACGGGTCGCCACTGGCGTAAGCGTTCGAACTCAGCGGATTTCGGACAGATCGACTCTGAAGGTGACGACCGTACCGTCTCGCTCCCGCTCAAAGGGCCAGCCGGATTCAGACAGGACTTCCAGCATCGGACTGTTCACGGTCAGCACCTGGGCGACGAGAAACTGCAGACCGCTGGCCTTGGCGATGGCGCCCAACCGGTGGAGAAGTAGCGTCCCCACGCCGCGCATGTGGTGGCCGTGCGCCACGGTGACCGCCATCTCGGCTTCGTTCGATGCCTTCGACACGACGTAGTTCGCGACGCCGAGCAGGCGATCGGATTCGAAACAACCGATGGCGCGCTGCGTATCGGAACAATCGGTCACCGCGCGCGCCCAGGCGGGCAGATCCCTCGGATTCATGGTGAAGAACCGAAGGTAGCGTTCATCGGCGTCCAAGCTCCCGTACAGGCCCATGACCTGTTCGGCGTCCGAAGGCGTCAAATCACGGATCACCACGACGCCGCCATCGAGCAACTCTGCCTGTCGACACGCACCAGGCATCCGCAACGCAAAGTCCTCGGAGCGTTGTCCCATCTGGACATCCAATCGGGCTGACCTCAGCGTGGATCAGTCGATGGTCCCCGTGGTGGCAGGGCTCGGTCCAGGGACTTTCGACCATTTCACCGGTGACGAACGCCTCCGGAGCAAGCACCGTCTACGGCGATACATTCATGGAAGTGGATTGACGTCAAGCGGTGAGAGGGAGCGCGAAATGGCCACAACGACATCCGATCAAGGCATTCTGGTCGCGGTGGACGGTTCGCCGGCCGCGAGGGTTGCCACCGACTGGGCTGCGCGGGAAGCCGCGTTACACCGGGTGCCGCTGAAGGTCGTGCATGTCGTCGAATCACCTGCCGTGCGGATGTGGCCGGAGGTGGCCATGCCGCCCCAAGTCACCGAGAGTCTCAAGCGAAGGGGTCACGAATACCTCGCGGCAGCGGTGGAAACCGCTCAACGGGCCACCCCCGACGAGGACCTGTCGATCACCACCGAGTTGGTGACGGCCGCCGTCCTGCCCACACTCATCGACCTGTCGAAAGAGGGCCGCATGATCGTGGTCGGCTGCCGTGGTCTTGGCGCCATCGGACGCCGTCTTCTCGGCTCGGTCAGCTGGGGTCTCCTGCACCACGCCAAGTGCCCTGTCGCGGTCATCCATGACGAGGATCCGCTGATGTCCGAACCGGTTTCAAAGGCTCCGGTGGTCGTCGGGATCGACGGCTCGCCGGCATCGGAAGCCGCCACGGCGGTCGCTTTCGATGAGGCATCCCGCCGCGGAGTGGATCTCGTCGCCGTCCACGCATGGAGCGACATGAGCTTCTACGAGCTGCCCGGGTGCGAGGTCGACGCCCTACGCCGGGAAGCCGAGGAAACGCTCGGCGAGCGCCTCGCCGGATGGCAGGAGCAGTATCCCGATGTTCAGATCAGACGCGTCCTGGTGATGGATCGGCCCGCACACCAGCTGCTCGAGCAATCGGATCGCGCGCAGCTGACGGTCCTGGGCAGCCATGGGCGCGGTGGCTTCGCCGGAATGCTGCTCGGATCCGTCAGCTCGACGGTCGCCGAGTCGGCGCGTATGCCGGTCCTGGTGGTACGACCGTCGTGACAGGCCCTCACATCTCGGGGTCGCGGTGCGACCTTTCCAATTTGGAGATGTAGACCGCAGCCTGCGTGCGTCGTTCCATCCCGAGCTTGGCCAACAGGCGTGAAACGTAGTTCTTGACCGTCTTCTCGGCGAGGAACATCCTGGCGGCGATCTGTTTGTTGGTCAGGCCTTCCCCGAGCAGATCCAGCAGCACCCGCTCCTGGTCGCTGAGTTTCGCCAAGGGGTCGGAATGTTCAGCTGCGCCACGCAATTTGGCCATCAAGGCAGCCGCGGCGCGGTTGTCCAGCAGTGACCGCCCCGCGCCGACATCCTTGATCGCCTGGGCGAGCTCCATCCCCTTGATGTCTTTGACCACATAGCCGCTGGCCCCGGCCAGAATCGCGTCCAGCATCGCCTCGTCGGAGGTGAAGGACGTCAACATCAGGCACCGCAGATCCGGCATGCGGGACAGAAGGTCCCGACACAGTTCGATGCCGTTGCCGTCCGGGAGTCGTACGTCGAGGACCGCGACATCGGGTTGCAGGGCGGGAATGCGCGCCATTGCCTGCGACACGGAGCCCGCCTCGCCGATCACATCCAAATCCGGGTCGGCGCTGAGGAGGTCGATGAGACCGCGCCGCACCACTTCGTGGTCGTCGACCAGAAAGACCTTCACCATCGGTGTCTCACTCCTGAGTTTGAGCCACGGTGTCTCACCTTACGGTCTGCGGTGTGCAGATCAAGGCCGAACAGCACCTTTCGCGGGCGGCTGGTGCACTTCGAGCACTTCAGCGATGGGGCGTCGCGGAGTCGCCGGGGGCCGGTCTTCGAGCTCCGGCGCCGTGCCGATGCGGATCAGCACTTGCGGCGTTGTCTCGGCGCCGATCAGCGAGGCCACGATGTCGCGGCTCGCCCTCAGTTCGGTGATGTGCGTCAGCGTGCACGTGGCCAGGCCGTCCATGGTGGCATCGAGCAGGACCGCCGACAGCATCTCTCCGCATCGAAGCACACTTTCGCGCTCGTTGTCGTAGGTGGACAGCACGACGATCTTCGCCCTGTCCTGGCCGTAGTTGGGGCGCCTGTCTCGTTCGTCGTGAGAAACGGGGAAACTACGTCCGACGCCCACGTGATCGCTCTCGGCCGCCGTGGGAAGAGAACTCGGGTCGATGCCCTCGCTGACCGGGAAAGGCGCTGTCCACCACTGCAACTCCTCGTGATAGTAAGGGTCGTAGAAGCGCAGGGACTCGGTCAGCCTGGAAGCCTGAACCAGTTCGGCGCGCAGTTCGTCGGCGATCACGTCCAATCTGACGGCATCCGAGCTGACGGTTCTGCGCAGTTGCGCTTCGACGGTGACCCACTCGGGCGGCGCCGCAAAAGGAAGCCGGTCGGTGCGCCGCATCATTATCGCGTCGGCGCGACGACGGTGTCCTTCGGTGACGAATTCCATCGGGGAGAAGTCGACATTCGCCAGGTGCACCGGGCTGTTCGGATTCGGATAGCGCTCGATGTCGGCTTCCCAGCCGGCTGCCGCCATCGCCACCGTGAGGTGGTCGAGTACCGCGCCGCAGCTCATCAGGGCTTCCCGCCCGGAACGGTCGGTCGAATACAGGACACGCGTCTTGTCGAGGTACAGCTCCAGCGAGGAACCGTCGGTCGTCCAGCGCCACGGCTGGCTGTTGTGCAACGACGGGGCCCGACACGCCAGGCGTACGGCGTTGGTGATGACGTCGGTGCCGACAAGGGTGTCTCGCATCACTCGATCGTGGGCTCGAAGCACCGCCGGAAACCAGGGCCAATGGTCCCATTCATCGGGGCTTCTGACCCTGTTGGACGGTGCCGGCCAAAGCAGACGATCGAGTCATGAGCGCATCGGTGGTGAAGGCGGACCGCGGCGCCATCGCGCTCCGCAATGCCGGCAATCTGCACGCACAGGCCCATGAGACGCACACCGGTGTCGTGGTGCTGCTCGGCGACAGGGCATACAAGGTGAAAAAGCCCATCCGCACCGACTTCCTGGATTTCCGTACGCCCGAGAACCGGGCGGCGGCCTGCGAACGCGAGGTGGCTCTGAATCGCAGGCTTTCTCCCGAAAGCTACCTCGGCGTCGGCCACTTCGCCGGTCCGGACGGCGGATCAGATGAGCCCGTGGTTGTGATGCGGCGTTACGCCGACTCGGTACGGCTGGCATCGATGATCCGTGACGGTCGGCCGGTGTACGAGCAACTGGACGCCATCGCCCAGAGGGTTGCCGAATTCCACCGGAACGCGGCACGAAGCGAGGTCATCGACGGATGCGGGCGACCCGGCGCCGTCGCGGCACGCTGGCGACAGAACCTCGACCAGATCGCGCATCACACCGGCCGAGGGGTGCTCGGCCAGCGCGTCTCCGAAATTCGGCGGCTCGCCGAACGATTCATGGCCGGTCGTTCGGCGCTTTTCGATCGCCGGTTAGCCGAACACCGTGTGGTTGACGGGCACGGCGACCTGCTGGCCGACGACATCTTCTGTCCCGGTGACCACCTCGCCATACTCGACTGTCTTGAGTTCGACGACAGCCTCCGTTTCGTTGACGTCGTCGACGACGCGGCGTTCCTCGCGATGGATCTGGAATTCCTCGGCCGTCAAGACCTCGCCGAGCTGTTCCTCGACTCCTATCGCAGGCACTCCGGTGACACGGCGCCGAGCGCGCTGACGCACTTCTACATCGCCTATCGTGCGGTGGTCCGGGCAAAGGTCGACTGCGTGCGCGTCGACCAAGGCCATGACGAGGCGCGCGCCGACGCGCGGCGACACCTCGAAATCGCTTCGGCGCATCTTCGGTTATCGACTGTGCGGCTGATCATCGTCGGCGGCGGTCCGGGAACGGGTAAGAGCACGCTTTCGCGGGGTCTGGCAGAACAACTCGACGCCGAGGTCATCTCCACCGACGACATCAGGAAGCAGATGCAGGGCGCCGGCACGATCACCGGTCTGGTAGGCGAGGTGGACACCGGTCTCTACGCGCCGCGAAATGTCAGCGCTGTTTACCAGGAGGTGCTGCGGCGAGCCGCCGCCACGCTTTCTGCGGGCAGGTCGGTGATACTCGATGGGACCTGGCGCGATGCCGAGCAGCGCGAGCGAGCACGCCGCATCGCCGATCGCGCGCGTGTGCCGTTGGTGATACTCACGTGCTCGGCTCCGCTGGACGAGGCCGCGCTGAGGATCGAAACCCGAACCGATACAACCTCTGATGCAACCCCCGACATCGCAGCCGCCATTGCGGAAGAACATGGCCTCGACTACGGCGGTCATCTGATCGACACCACGCGTCCATTGGCCGAATCAGTTACCGAAGCGCAGCAGATATGTTGCACCGCAATCTGATCAGCGATGGCAACCACCCCGATCGCACCGGCGCAAAGGAGGCAACCGTGCAACGCTTGACGACCCTTGACGCGGGGTTCTTGGAGGCAGAGGATTCCGATCGGCACATCAGCCTGGCGGTCGGCGGGCTTTCGATCCTCGAAGGACCGATGCCGCAGTTCGACACGATTGCTTCCGGCCTTGCCGCGAGACTGACTGAGCTGCCGCGGTTTCGGGAGGTGTTGCACACGCATCTGTTGGACCTTGCGCCGCCGGAATGGGTCGAGGTCGAAGATCTCGACATCACCCACCACCTTCATCGGGCGGCGCTGCCGCGGCCGGGAGACGATGATGCGCTGCACAGGTTCGTCGCCGACGTCATGGAGCGGCGTCTCGACCGGGATCGGCCGTTGTGGGAGTGCTGGATCGTCGAAGGTCTCGCCGACGGCAGGTGGGCGATCCTGTTGAAGATCCACCACTGCATCGCCGACGGCATCGCCACGATGCACATGTTCTCCTCGCTCGCCGACGGGGGAGAAGGTGAGACGTTCGCCACGGAGATCCGCGCCGCGAAAGCAGACCCGCACCAACCGGTCACATCGCCGAAATCAGTTCTGAACCCGTTGACCTGGCCGGGCGGACTGATCCGGATGGCCGCGACCGCGACCAATGCCGCGGCGCTGGTCGTCGAGGGCGCTGCCGAGCTCGTCGGTGGAATAGTCAGCCCTGCCGCCGAGTCGTCATTGAACGGTCCCGTCACGGCGATGCGCCGCTACAGCGGTGCGCGCGTCAGCCTCGCCGACGTCACCAAAGTGACGGAAGCCTACGGCGTCACGGTCAACGACGTCGCACTGGCCGCTTTGACCGACAGCTACCGCGCCGCACTCGTTCGACGCGGTGAGAAGCCGACACGCACCTCGCTGCGCACGCTGGTTCCGGTGTCGGTTCGAGCCAACGACGCGGTCGGTATCACCGACAACCGGGTCTCGGTCATGCTGCCGTTCTTGCCCGTGGAGAAAGAGGACCCAGTCGAACAACTGCTGGCGGTGCACCGTCGGCTGACGAAGGTGAAGGCGAGTGGTCAGCGCGAGGCGGGCAGTATCGTGATGTCGGCGATGAACGCTGTGCCGTTCCCGTTGACCGCCTGGTTCATCCGAACGGCGACGCGCCTGCCTCAGCGCGGCGTCGTCGCACTGGCGACCAACGTCCCCGGACCACGGAAGCGGATGACGATCCTGGGTCGGGAAGTCCTCCACGTGCTGCCGATTCCGCCGATCGCCCTTCAACTGCGAACGGGCGTCGCGATCCTGAGTTACGCAGACGAGCTGGTTTTCGGTGTCATGGCCGACTACGACGCAACGCCCGACGTGGACGAGATCGCCCGCGGGGTGACGGTCGCGATCGCCAAGCTCGTGGAGCGGTGTTGACATGCCCGACGTCGTCGGAACCGATGGATCAGCCTCGGCGGACGCGGCCGTTCGCTGGGCGGCGTGCGATGCAGCCCTGCGCGGGGTTCCACTCGCTATTGCTCACGCCGCAGAGCCCGTCTTGGGGACGTGGCTCGGCGTACCGGTTCCGCCGAAGGTGTTGGAAACACAAAGGCGACGCAGTCATGAGATCGTGCGACGAGCCGCGCAGCTGGCGGTCGACACCGCCGGCCGAGGCTTGAAGGTCGTTACGCGAGAGGTTTCGAAGCCACCGGTCGCGGCTCTCATGGAGGTTTCGCGTGACGCCGAGCTGCTGGTGGTTGGCGCTCAGGGAGCCGGCACGATGGAACGCGCATTGCTGGCCGGACGACCTAGCCACGGTTACGGGGCGGTCACCGGCGCCCTGCTGGGCTCGGTGAGCACGGCGGTCGTGCAGGCGGTTCGAACGCCGGTGATCGTGGCCCGCTGATGGATGGTGATGGGGGTGATGACATGCCGTACACAATCCAGCGGGTGTCGTTCGGCTCGGGCGGCACAGTGATCGCCGGCCGCTTGTACCTGCCAACAGCGGGTTCCAAGCCGCTCCCGGCTGTCGCTCTGGCGCACGGCTTTTCGGCGACCATGGATTGGATCGTGCCGGCATTCGCCGAAACGTTCGCCGAGGGTGGTCTGGCCGCGCTCATATTCGACTATCGCCATCTGGGCCTCAGTGGAGGAGAGCCGCGGCAACTCATCGACCAAGGCCGGCAACGCGAGGACCTCCGCAACGCGGTGGCGTTCATGCGTTCCCGACCGGAAGTCGACGACACCCGCGTCGCACTGTGGGGCACATCGCTCGGCGGAGCCCACGTCATCGAGGTCGCGGCGACAGATCCGTCCATTGCCGCTGTGGTTGCCAATGTCCCTGCCATCGACATGTTTCGAGGGCTTCACGGTCGCCATGTTCCCGCACACTTGCGGCTCGGCGTGCTACGCATCTGCAAGGCCACGGCGAGCCTGATGTGGGCCGCATCGGTCGACACGGTGAGAGGCGCGCTCCGGTTGGAACCGTCCTACCTTCCCGTGTACGGGCGCTTGGGTCACGCCGTGTTCTGGGATCCGTCACTTGCCTCGTTGTTCAGCGACCTCGAATCACATTCGCTCTCATGGCGTAACGAGGTCGCTCCGAGATTCCTCTTCAGGGCTCCGCGCCACCATCGAGAGACGTTGCGGCGGCTCACCGCACCGCTGCTTGTCACCGTCGCAAGAGATGACGAGGTGATCTCCACGCGGTTCATCGAGAAGGCGGTCGCGGACGCGCCTCGATATGAGGTCCACCAATATCCTGTCCGCCATTTCGAGATGTACCACGGGGCGATCCGAGACCAACTCGCGACGGACCACCTGCGTTTCTTGCAGTGCCATCTGGCGGGATCGAACTCGGTCCGCCAGCATGGTGACCTTCGACCCTCGAATGTGAGCGGTGCCTCGGCTTCAATGAAAACATGACCAGCAGAGCGGAAATCGACACAACCGGCGACGTCACGGTGTCCGCACCCAGCGAACTTCCAGGTGCGGCCGACTACGCCCGCCGAAAGATCGGCGACTTGGCGCGGCGCACGGGTAAACCCGTGTTGCATGCACGCGTCAGACTCACCAAATCCCGGAATCCGGCGGTGTCACGCGCGGTCGTCGCGCAAGGCAACCTGGACGTCAACGGCCGGGCCATCCGTGAGCAGGTGGAAGGCCAAACGGCCGAGGAAGCGATCGATCTGCTCGCCGCGCGGTTGCGGCGCCGACTCGAACGGATTGCCGAGCATTGGGAGGCGCGGCGCGGCAGACAACCGATCACCGCCCCGTGCGAGTGGCGTCATGAGTCAGAGCCGACCCATCGGCCGGTTCACTTCGAACGACCGGTCGATGAGCGCCAAGTGGTTCGGCGCAAATCGTTCACCGCATCGGTCTGCACACTCGATGAAGCCGCCTGGGACATGGAGATGCTCGACTACGACTTCCACCTGTTCATCGAGGAAGGCACGGGATCGGCCAGCGTGTTGTACCGGGATGACTCGAGCGGATACCGCCTCGCCCAGGTCGTCGCCCCTTCGGTGGACCAGCTCGCGGCCCACACGATTCCCGTGACTCTGAGTGCCCAACCCGCTCCGTGCATCACCGTCGAGCAGGCGATCGAACGGATGGAACTGCGCGGCTTACCTTTCCTGTTCTTCATCGAGGCCGTACAGGGGCGCGCCGTCGTGCTCTATCCCCGTTACGACGGTCACTACGGGCTCATCAGCTTAGCCGAGTGAGCGACTGGACGGTAACTGCGAGAGGAGCTTCCGATGGCTGAGGACACAAAGCACCGCGGCATCGTGGTCGGCGCCGACGGCTCCGCTTCGGCGAAGGCGGCCATCGGCTGGGCCGCCCGTGAGGCGAGCATGCGTAGGCTTCCGCTCACCGTCGTCCACGCCAACTCGGTGTCCACCGTCGCCGCCGCCATGGTTGCGTGGCCCGGCGGCCAAATTCCCCAGCAAGTGCTCGAGCAGCAGGAGGACGAGGCGCGGGCGATACTCGCCGAGGCCGTTGCATTGGCGCGCGAAACCGCCGGCAGCGGAGCAGGACTGACCGTAATCGACGAGATGTTCTTCGGCTGGCCGGTGCCGACGTTGGTCGACGTCTCCAAGGAGGCGGAGATGGTGGTCGTCGGATGCCGGGGCCGGACCGGCTTGCGCCGTGCGCTGTTGGGATCCGTCAGCTCCGGGCTGATTCATCATGGGCACTGTCCGGTCGCGGTCGTTCACGATGGTGACGCCTCATCGAGTCGGCTACCCGTGCTCGTCGGGATCGACGGATCGCGAGCCTCTGAAGCCGCGACCGCGATAGCGTTCGCCGAAGCCTCCTGGCGCGGTGTCGATCTCGTGGCACTCCATGTGTGGAGCGACGCCGACATGCCGAAGTTCAGCATGGATTGGACCGACGTGCTGGCGTCCACTCGCAGGACGTTGTCCGAGCGCCTCGCAGGCTGGCGCGAGCGTTACCCGGATGTGGAGGTCACGACGCTGGTGGAGTTAGAGGGCCCGGCGCGCCAGCTGTTGGAGCTCTCAGAGCGCGCACAGCTGGTGGTCGTGGGAAGCCACGGCCGCGGCGGCTTTACTGGGATGCTACTCGGATCGGTCAGCACCGTGGTCGCCGCGGCGGCCCGCGTCCCGGTCATCGTGGCTCGGGGGAGCTGAGTCGACGGACCCTCTGTGACAGACCATCACGGGAACGTGACTGTGATGCAGCATGTTCAAGCTGGTTGATCCCAGCAGTGCACCTGCGAGCGCGTTGCGACGGCGGGCGCCGACCACAAGCAGCTGTGAGTCTTCGGCGTGGCGCAACAACACATCGGACGTCGCTTCGGGCTCCAGAAAATAGGTGACTTCGACGTCCGGATAGCGCTTGGTCCACGGCTCGAGTGCACTGAGCAAACCCTGCCACTGCAACGCCTCGAAGCCGTCCCAATCCACCAGATACGGGTTGACCAACCCGGGCGCGAAACGTGGCTTGGACCACGCATGGACGGCACGCAGGCCGACTCCGAGCCTGCTCGCGTACTCGAACGCCGCATCGAACGCCGCGGCGCTGGTGGCAGGATCGTCGACGCCGAGCACGATCGGCCGCCGGGTGAGCGTGTTGAGACCCCCGCGCCAGGCGATGACCGGACACGTCGAATGCGCCGCGACGGCGAGCGTCGTGGAGCCGACCAGCATTGCCGCCGTCGGTGAGACCTCCTCAGAGCCAACGACAATGGCCTGAGCGGTTCGGCTGCGGTCCGCCAGCAGCTCGGCGGCCGGCACGTTGGAACGAAGAGCGAAAACGTCGAGGTCCGGAAACGCCGCTCGTACGTTCTGCTCTGCCGACTCCAGCACCGTGCCGGCCATATCACGTTGCTGCGCAAGCGCTGCCGCGCGGATGGTGGCGGCAGCCTCGGTCAGGAAGCTACCCGTCGTGCTCAAACCGGTGACCAGTTCCAACGGGGCCTTGAACTGTGTGGCGAGGTCTGCGGTCCACATCGCAGCGCCCATCGCCTCTTCCGATCCATCGACTCCGACGACGAACGGCAGGGCGTCGTCCAGCCCGTCCTGACTCATCGGGGACGAACGATCATCACGGGCACGGTCGCTGCGTGGGCGACCTTGGCCGCAACGGAGCCCAGTACAAGACCGGCGAATCCGCCGCGCCCGCGGCTGCCGAGGACCACGAGTTGCGCTTGTTGCGATGCATCGACGAGCCAACGCGCGGGCTGGTCGCAGACGATGCGGCGGTGAACACGGACATCGGGGTACTGCTCTTGCCACCCGGCCAAGCGTTCGGCCAGGACTTCGTGGCCCTGGTCCTCGTATCGGTGCCAGTCCATTCCGAGAGCCGGGAAGACTCCGACGTCGCTCCAAGCGTGCAGGGCGACGAGGTCGACACCGCGCCGCGAGGCCTCGTCGAAAGCCAACGCCGTGGCGCTTTCCGATGCGGGCGATCCGTCGACACCCAACAGAACCGGCAGGCGCCGGTCGGCCACCCTGCCGTACTCGGCATTGACCACCACCACCGGGCCGTGACCGTGGTGTAAGAGGCCACTGCTGACCGATCCGAGGACCGCCCGCCCGATCGCGGTAAGGCCCCGGGTGCCCACAACGGTCATGACAGCGTCGCGCGAGGCTTCGACGAGTGCCCACGGTGGGCTCGATTTGACCACGCGGGTTTCGATTTTCGGGATCGATGATTCACCGACACCAACGCGGACGGTCTTCTGCGCCTTCTCCAGCACATCATGGGCGGTTGCGTCCTGCGCCTCGAGGTAAGTGGCGTCGAGGAGGCCTCCCGGCCAGGTCGTGATCACAGGAGGGATCGCGTGCACCAGAGTAATTGGTTGCTCGCGAATCACCGCTTCCTGCGTAGCCCAAAGAATCGCGGCATCCGATTCCGGTGATCCGTCGACGCCGACGACGATTCCGTTCTTCTTCTCGGCCATGCCTGTGTGTGCTCCTCACTTCTTCGAAAAGCGCGTGCTGATATAAGTCGTCGCGATCGCCATCACCGCAACGATGGCTGCGATGAGGACCAAAGCCGTCGGCCAGTCCATGACGAATCTCCTCTGCTCCCGACGAAAGTTCACCTGACGTTAGGCCGGACGCAGTCGGCCACACGAGGGTCGTTGGTCCTCAGCGGCGATGCCAGTGGTCCTCGCGGGAAAGGCTCTGTGAGAGACATTCGACTCTGGGCGCGGTCGCCTGAAGCCGCGAAGATCGGTGCAGCTGTTTTGTCCGGCAGCGAGAGGACCCCGATGAGTCAGGACACCTTGAGCCGCCTCGGAAGCAGCTGGTTCCGAAGCCTCGGGCGGGGTGGCGGCCTGGTGCGTCGAAGTGACCGCTGGGAAGCCGTCGTGATGCTACTGCTTGTGGCGATTGCATTGGTGTTTGTATCGGTCGCCGGGGCGGTCGGCACCACGGTGTACGACGGTCGCAGCAGGGCTTACGCCGACGAAGCGCGGACTCGGCACTTGGTGTCCGCGGTCAGCGTCGGGCCCACCGGCGCCACGATCGAACGACCACGGTCGGTGGTCGAGGTACCTGTCGAGTGGTCCTTCCGAGGCGAGACACACTCTGGCGTAATTGAACTGGGCAGACCAGTTGAGACCGGCGAGCACCTGGAAATCTGGGTGGACGACGGTGGCCGCCGTGCGGGCGCTCCACGGCCGATGTGGTTGGCAGTCGTCGATGCCGTGGTCGTTGCGGCCGCGTCATGGCTTGGCGTCGTCGCCGTCCTCGGCGGAGTTGCGGTCTTGAGCCACGTCGCGCTCGATCGTCGGCGCGCCAGGGACTGGGACCGCGAATTGCGGCTCCTGCTCGAGAACTCCGGGTAGGCCGGGCTGCCGAGCTGGAGTCTCCCATGTGTTTTCGATGCGCATGTGCGATTTCACGCCGTGTGCACCTCGACGTATCGGACAACATCGTCAAGCGTTCGAAGGGCCTGGTAGTCCTTCTCCGGGATGTCCACCTTGAATCGCTTGTGCACGCGCTGCAAGAAGTTCAGCCAGTCCATGCTGTCGAGGTCGACCTGATCTCGCAGCAGCACGGTCGCCTCGAGTTCCTCCGGGTCGACCTCCGGCGCAATGGCGGTCAGCTCGGAAAGCACTGCGGCCTGGATGTCTTCGACGGTTGACATGGTGATCACTTCTCCAGGAGGTCGGGTTGCTGAAGCGCTTCGTCGATGGCGGCGAGAAACAAGGCGCCACGGTGCCCATCGCTTGCGCGGTGGTCGGCGGCGAGCGTCGCCTGCACAGTCGTGGCGATCCGGATGCCACCGTCCACCGCCCGGACGCGTTGCGTCGGCCTGCCGAAGCCGACAAGGGCTACCTGTTGGGGATAGATCACTCCGAACACCGCATCGACGCCCTGGTCGCCAAGGTTCGTCACCGTGATGGTCGGATCGGACATCTCCGAACTGCGCAACGAGAACGCGCGGGCGCGGGCGACCAGATCGGTGAGGTCGGCCATCAGCTCGTCGATCTTCTTGTCAGAGGCGTCGTGGATGGCCGGCGCGACCAACCCGCCGCCGCGCAGGGAGATCGCCACGCCGATGTGCACCGCCTCGGCCGGCTCGAACGTGTCGTTGCGCCAGAACCCGTTGAACTCGCCGAATCGTCGGGCGGCCAGGGCGACCGCCTTCAGTTGCAGGACGGCCGGAAGCAGGCGTTCCGTGACGGAGCGTTGAGCGTTGCGATCGGACAACCAGTTCAGCGCGTTGTCGAAGACGATCTCGTGAGCTAGGTAGTAGTGGGGGATCTCCCGCTTCGACCGGCTCATCGCCGCGGCAATCGAGCGGCGCATCTCCGCTCCACGCTTCGCAGCCAGCTCTCTCGGCGAAAGCCCCTGTGCCGGTGCGGAAACGGGTTTCGCCGGCTCGGCGGTTGTGGTATCGGCCGCCGCAGCGTGCTCGACGTCGTTGATGGTGACCGCACCCTGGGGGCCGGTGCCGGTGACCGCGTCGAGGTCGACGGCTAACGACTGCGCGAGACGGCGGGCGGCCGGTGAGATCCAGCGCCGGTGGCGCTCGGGCATCGTGACGACGGGGGCGACCGGCGCGGGCGCTGCCTCGGGTAACCGGCGCGGAGTCGGCTCCGCGACGGGGGGCGCCTCGACCGTCGGGAGTACCTCCACCGTCGGGGCCGGTAGCGGCTCGGCCGCTTCGCCCGGTTCGGCCAAGCGCGCCAACGGCGCTCCCACTTGAACCGTCGTGCCGACCGGCACCAGCAACTCGACGACCGTGCCTTCCTGCCAGCACTCCACCTCGACGGCGGCCTTGGTCGTCTCGACCACCGCCACGATCTGCCCGCGGGTCACCACGTCTCCCGGCTTGACCAACCACTCGTCGAGCGTTCCCTCGTCCATGTCGGCACCGAGGGAGGGCATCTTGAACTCGATCATCAGCCGTCTCCGAACAGGCTGCGCACCGCGGCGGTGATCTTCTCCGGTTGCGGCAACGCCGCTTGCTCCAAGTGTTTGGCGTAGGGGATCGGCACCTCTTCGGTGCACACCCGCGCGATCGGAGCGTCGAGATCGTAGAAAGCGTTCTCGACGATCCGTGCGCTGATCTCGCCGGACAGGCTCCCGGTGCGCCAACCCTCGTCGACCACCACCGCCCGGTGAGTCTTGCGCACCGACGCCATGATGGTGGTGTCATCGAGAGGACGCAGAACCCGCAAGTCGACGACCTCGCAATCGATTCCGGACAGCGAGAGTTCGTTGGCGGCGTCGAGGGCCTTTCCCAGGCAACCGCCGTAGGTGATCACCGTGACGTCCTTGCCAGGGCGACGAACCACGGCTCGGTCGATGTCGGTGGGCGCCGGCGTGTCGACGTCGGCCGAGGTGTTGTACAGCTGCACGTGCTCGAAGATGACCACCGGGTCCGGATCGGCCAGCGCGGTGGGCAACATGCCGTACGCGTCGGCCACCGTCGCGGGCGCCACCACCTTGATTCCGGGGATGTGGGCATACCACCCTTCCAGGCTGTGCGAGTGCTGGGCGGCGAGTTGACGCCCGGCGCCGGTGGCCATTCGCACCACCAACGGCACCGAGAACTGCCCACCCGACATGTGGCGCAACGACGCCGCGGTGTTGACGATCTGATCGAGGGCCAGCAGGCTGAAATTGACGGTCATGACCTCGACGATGGGACGTAACCCACCCAGCGCGGCCCCGATCCCCACACCGACAAAGCCGAGCTCGGAGAGAGGGGTGTCACGGATGCGCTCCGGCCCAAACTCCTCGAGAAGGCCCTTCGACACGGCGTACGTGCCGCCGTAACGGCCGACATCTTCGCCCATCAGCAGCACTCGCGAATCGGCGAGCATCGCTTCGCGGATCGAATCATGGACTGCTGCACGATAAGCAAGCTTCATGACGGACTCCCAGTCAGTGTGAGCACGTCGCGGGTGAGGTCGGCGACGTCTTCCCACATGCCGGCTTCGGCGTAGGCGACCGCATCTGTCACCTCCTGCTCGGCGGCCGAGCGGATGGCGGCGATGTCGTCTTCGGTCAAGAAGCCATCCGCCAAACATCTTTCGGTGAACGTCTTGATCGGGTCGCGTTCTTTCCATCGCTCGACTTCGCTTTTCTCGCGGTATAACTCGGGATCGAACATCGAGTGCGGACGAAATCGGTAGGTACGGAACTCCAGGAAGAACGGTCCCGCGCCACTGCGCACGTGATAGGCACCTTCTTGAGCGGCCGTGTGACACGCGATTACGTCCATGCCATCGGCCGCGAGCGCGGGCACCCGATACGATGCGGCCTTCTCAGTCAGATCCATCTGTGACAGTTCATGTTCCAACACTGTGCCCATCGCGTACCGGTTGTTCTCACAGCAGAACAGCACGGGCAACTGCCACAGCTCGGCCAGGTTCAGCGATTCGTGGAAGGCGCCTTCGGCGATCGCCCCTTCGCCGAAATAGCATGCGGTGACGCGGTTCAGCCCGAGTTGCTTGTCGGCGAGCGCCAACCCGACGGCCAGCGGTACGCCACCGGCTACGATGGCGTTGCCGCCGTAGAACCGGGCGTCGGCGTCGAACAGATGCATGGAGCCGCCACGGCCTCGTGAACAACCTTCCTGCTTGCCGAACATCTCGGCAATGATCCTGGTCATCGGCACCCCGTGTAGTAGGGCGTGTGCGTGCTCGCGATAGGTGGCCACTACGGCGTCGTCGGGCTGTAGGGCTCGAAGTGAGCCGGTGGCGACGGCTTCTTCACCGACATAGAGGTGGAGGAAGCCACGAATCTTGGCCGCGCTGTACAGTTCTGCGCATTTCTCCTCCATGAGCCGGACCCGGACCATATCGCTGAGCAGGATGTGAGCCAACTGCTTGTCGGTCATGGTGAGGCCTCCTGATGCTGGGGTGATTCGACGGTGGAGGTGTCGCCTTCGGGCAATCCGAGTTCGCGCGCCTTGAGCAGGCGGCGCATGATCTTGCCGCTGCGCGTATGTGGCAGACTCTCGACGAACTCGATCTCCTTCGGGGCGACCGCGGCGCCGAGGCGTTTCCGGGCCTGACCGGTCAGCTGGGCTCGCAGCTCCTCGGACGGCTCGAAGCCGTCCTTGAGCGTGACGAAGGCTTTCACCAGTTCCCCGACGGTGGGATCCGGCTTGCCGATCACCGCGGCCTCGGCAACGGCGGGGTGATCGGTCAGCGCGTTCTCCACCTCGAACGGGCCGATCAGGTGGCCCGCGGACTTGATCACGTCATCGGCGCGGCCGACGAACCAGAAGTATCCGTCGCGGTCACGCTTGACCAGATCGCCCGACAGGTACAGGCCGTTCGCAAAGCTCTTGTGATATCGCTCTTCTTGATGGAGGTATTCCCGGAACATCGACGGCCATCCGGGTTTCAGGGCGAGCTCACCCTCGATGTCGGGTGCGTCGATGACCGACACCGAGCCGTCGTCGTTGCGGCCCACCACAAAGGCATCCACGCCGGGCAGCGGGCGACCCATTGATCCGGGCTTGATGTCGAAGGCCGGGGTGTTGGCGATCATGATCCCACCGGTCTCCGTCTGCCACCAGTTGTCGTGGATGGGCAGGCCCAACACGCGCTTGCCCCACCAGACCGCCTCGGCGTTGAGCGGTTCACCGACGCTCGCGATGAATCGCAGCCGGGGAAAATGGTATTGCGCAGCGACTTCCGGGCCCGCCTTGATCAGCATGCGGATGGCCGTCGGCGCGGTGTACCAGACCGTGACGCCTTCGTCCTGAAGGATGCGGTACCAGCGCTCGGCGTCGAATTCGGCCTGGTCGACGATGGAGGTGACCCCGTGCAGCAGCGGTGCGATGATGCCGTAGGACGTGCCGGTGACCCAACCCGGATCCGCTGTGCACCAATAGATGTCATCGGGATGGAGGTCCAGTGCGTAGAGGCCGGTGACGAAATGCATCGTCACCGCCCCGTGCACATGGCGGGCGCCCTTCGGGGTTCCCGTGGTGCCGCTGGTGAAATGCAGCAGCGAGGTATCCTCCGCGGTGGTGGGTTCGATCGGGGCGTAGTCGGAAGCTTCGTCCATAAGCGGCGCCAGACTGAGCGTGCCGGGCACGGGATCGGTGTCGGACCCATCGACCAGCAGGACGTGCCGTACCGACGACAGCTGATCGCGAATCGAGGCGATCTTGCGTCGGTAGAGCGTCCTCGTCGTCACCAGCACGGCCGCCTCACCGATCGTGACACGGGTGGCGATGGGCTCAGGGCCGAACGCCGAGAACAACGGCGAAACCACGCTGCCGTTGCGCAAGGCCCCCATCATCGCGATGTACAGCTCTGGAATGCGGCCCATGATCAGGAACACGCCGTCGCCCTTGCCGACGCCCAGGCCCCGGAGGACGTTGGTGAACCGCCGGGCGCGACGGCCGAGTTCGGCGAAGCTGAGGTCATGGGTGACGAGCTCGCCGCCGGCGAGTGTGTCGGTGATGAACCGCAGCGCGGTCCGCGAGGCCAGCGGCCCCTCGGCGTGACAGTCAACGGCCGCGTAGGCGATATTGCAGCCACCGCCCGGCATTCCCTCGCACGGGTTGGGTACCGCAGACCAGCTGAACCCGTCGCGCGTCTTCGCATAATCGGCGTAGTTGGGCGGGACCTTCCAGTCCTCGGCGCTCTTGGCGATGGTCGTCATCTGTGCTCACCAATCGGGTAGCGAAAGCACGCCGTTGCGCCTGGCGGGACCGATGTTCACCATCACCCGCTCCAGCAGCGCGGCGTAGGCCGATCCGTCGACGAGGAAGTCGGTGCCCCCGTGACGCAGTAGGTAGGCATCCAGGCGGCGGTCGAGCGACCAATCGGAGTAGATCCGGCCAGCGAATTCGGACCGCAGGAACCGCCAGGCCACGGTGTCGAGTTCCGCGGTCGTCAGATCGACGCGGTCCGTCGGCGTCATCGGTATCCTCCATCGTCGCTGTCGGTTGCCGCATCCATCATTTGCGCGCCGGGCTGACGGAGATAGAGAAGAAAGTCCCTCAAGATCAGCCCATTCGCCTCCGTCTGCGGTTCGTGCCTTTAGACCCTCGGACTTCGGTCCAGACGGCCCTGTGTGGCCGGCGAGTCCGTCGCAACGATCGAGATATGCCTTCAAGCGTGGTTGATCGAGTGAATACAAAGGTGCGTACGTTCAACAAGTACGTGCTCAATCCACTGATGATGCAGCTGGCCGGCCGCAGACACTGGTATGCCTCCGTCATCCGGCATACCGGCCGCCGAACCGGCCGGCACTACGCCACCCCTGTGGTGGCCGACCAGGTCGACAATGGATTCATCATTCCGCTGCCGTACGGAACGGATGTCGACTGGCTGCGGAACGTACAGGCGTCCGGCGAGGCCATCGTGTCGAGCGGCGGTCGCAATTACAACGTTGTCGAACCGCGAATCATCGATGCACAGACCGCGGGCCGGCTGATCTCGGCTCGGCGGGCACGGATGTTCAATCGGTTCGGAATTCACCAGTTCCTGATGTTGAGCAGGATTCGGTGACGTCAACCGACGGCCGCTGAGCGAATACCCGAGGAGGGCTGAGAAATGGCGAGATGCCCGAACGGCCACCACAATCCGCTGGGTTTCGATCTCTGTGGTGAGTGTGGGGCGCCCATTGAGCAGAAGGGGCCGGAGACAACCGCGTGGTACCGGACGAGATGGGCCCTCGTAGGCGCGAGCGCTGTTGCCGCCCTCACTGTTTCGGTCGCCGCAGTGGCCGTCGTGATAAATCGCGATCGAACTGAGCCCGCGGCCGCGACACCCACTGAACAACAGGCCGTCGTGCAATGGTGGGAACACGCGCATACTCCTGTCACCAAGCTGCAGGACTCCATCGCCGATGCCCGGCACTCCATGGAGAGCCTGACCCCGATAGGTCTCGAGCAGGCGTGCCAAAGAATGCACGATCTCGCCGGCGTCCAGGTGCATACCTACTTGCCGGCGCCTACCCCGGAACTCACCAGCGAGTTGGCGGCCGCGGCGGAGGACGCTCATGCCGCTGCACACATGTGCCTATCGGTGGTGGCGGGTTCGCGAAACGCTTATGACGGCGAGTTCAGATCCAGCCTCGAACAAGCCGAGCGTCAATTGGTCCACGCACAAGAACTCGTGAATGTCGCATTGCTTCACGATCAGTGAGCGGATTACGGTTCCGCGGGTCTCACCCCCAACCGGCGGTGAAGGCAAGGGCAACCACGCACATCAGTACCACGGCCGCTGTCGCGCCGTAGGCCACCGTCGCCTTCCTGCCCAACCGGAAATCGCCCATCAGATTTGCATTCCGCGCGACGCCGATGATCACGCCCAGCAACGGGATGAGCAGAACGGCGTTGAGGATCTGCGTGGCGACAAGGATCGTCACCAGCGGGACACCAGGGGCCATGACGACGACCGCGCCGAGCAGGGTGACGAGCCCGAACGTCACATAGAACGTTCTCGCCGTCCGAAAGGAATCGTTCAGAGCGGCCTCCGTTCCGGCGTACTCGCACACCGAATAGGCCGTCGACAACGGCAGAATGGCTGCGGCCAGCACGGCGGCGCCGATCAACCCGATCCCGAACAGCGTCGAGGCCAACTCACCCGCGAGCGGCTGCAAGGCCAGCGCCGCGTCCGCCGCATCGGTGATGGAGCGACCATCCCGGTGTAGGGTGGCCGCGCAGGCCACCACGACGAAGAAACCGATCACGCCTGTCAGCACGGCGCCGGTCACCACGTCGATGCGTTCCAACCGCAGGTCTTCGATCCGCAACTTCTTGTCGACGGCGTAGGACTGGATGAACGACAGTCCCCATGGCGCGAGAGTCGTTCCGACGGTCGCGGTGATGATCGCCAAGGTGTCCCGGTCGGCGGGCATCGTCGGTATCAAGAGACCGTGTGCCGCGGCCCCCCAGTCGGGCTGAGCGAGTATCCCCGAAGCGATGTAGGCGAGGAAGATCGTCGACAACAGCAGCAGGAAGTGCTCGACGCGGTGGAAGCTGCCGCGCAGCACCAGAGTCGAGACGAGCAGTGCCGCGACGGGAACACTGACCTCGCGGCTGACCCCGAAGAGCTCGAAACCCGCTGCGATACCGGCGAACTCGGCGCACGTCGTCCCGATGTTGGCGACGACCAGCGTCACCAGGATAGCGCCGCCGACACGTACGCCGTAGCGTTGGCGCACCAGGCCGATCAAGCCTTGTCCGGTGACCACGCCCATGCGGGCGGCCAAGACGTGGAACATCACCAAGGCGAGGGTGGACAGCAGCAGAACCCAGAGCAGTTGATAGCCGTAATCGGCGCCGAGTACCGAGTACGTGGTGATACCGGCGGGATCATCGTCCGAGAGGCCGGCGAGCAGTCCGGGGCCCACGACCGCCACCAGCGCCCCGATCGCCAGCCGGCGGCGCTTCGTCACCGTCACGATCGCCCGTGTCGACGACGTGGCCACACCCCGAAGCGACGGAAGTGTCTGTTCCTCCACAGGACCGGGCCGGACAGCCGGTCTCTCCACCGGGTGGCATGGTCGGTCGGCATCGCAGCGACGACGTCGGCCGCTTTGTTTCCGCCCAACGCTCGCAAGATCCGTTCCGCGTCAACAGGATGGCTGGCCTGGATGACGTCGGCTGCCACCGCCGCTTTCTTGGTATCGAGGACTTCGGCCGCGGATTCCGTGTCGAGTCGCGCGATGAGTGCTGCCAGACCGCGCGCGTCCAGTAGGTGAATCGCCGACCGTGGTGTCCCGAGCGCGACGGCGTGGCCCCGGTCGGACGTCAGGTGCAGGTCTGTCCACGCGACGGCATCGGATGGGAGTCGTTTCGCCAGCCGGCCGAGACCCAGGCGCCGCAGGACGGCATCGAACCCCACTTCGACGCCGATGACCTCCAGCCGGCCGTCGTGTCGGCGGGCGAGCACGACGTCGGCAACGCGCGCGAGTCGCCGCCCGGTGATGTCGACGACCTGTGTATCGAGGACGTCGCGCACCAGCATGATCTCGTCGTCCGCCAACATGCCGACGGCGACGCGCGGTGGTTCACCGTCGGTGTTCAGCCGAATGTGTTGCGGATGACGGAGATTGACGGCTTGGCATGGGACCAGCACCTGTGGCCCTCGGCGTCGGGACAGCACGAGGTGTTCAGCGAGGGGCAGGCCCGCACCGCCGTCGGGGCGGGCGATCACATCGGCGACGCGGCCGATCGGGCATCCGCTCGGGCCGATGACTTCACGGCGCACGATTTCGCTGAGCAGCAACACGTCAGCGGTGCACCTCGACCGTCATCGAACCCGCGCTCAGCCCGCGGCCCAGGTTTTGGCCTGCTCCAACTCATCGAGACCGAAGAGCGCGATCTCGCCGGGAACCATCCATGCCAGCGCGTGCAGGGTGTGTACCACCCACTTCTCATCGGTGACCACGGCGATCCGCTTGAAGGCCGAATGATGACTGATCAATGCGCCGAAACCAAGTTTCAGGTCCTCGACGAGCCCACCGGGACCGAAACCCTCATAAGTGGGCGCGATGACCTCGACGATGCGCACCTCGTCGCCCTGCAGCTTCTGTTCCATCGTGGGCTTGAAGTCGCGTAGGTCCTCACCGCTCAACCGGCCGGACACTCGGAAGCCGATCACACCGTCGGGCATATCCGGCAACACCTCGATCATCGAACGATCTCCTCTCGGGCGACGAGTCGGCCTCTGACCACCAGCACCGACGACCCGGCGTGGGAAAACCGGTGGTGTCCGTACGGGCCGAGGATATCGGCCACCTGGTGTGCTTCGGCGCCGCTGATGACGGCGAGTTGCACCCGCTCGTCACTGTTCTTGAGGAAGCGTGCGATGTCGGCGCTGTCGCCGATCGGGTAGATGCGAAGCCCCGGATGACGCTTGCGCAACGCTTCGACGTCGCGTTCGACACTGCCGTTCTTACCGACGACCAGCACTGGGGCTTGCCGCAATGCGGCCTCGTCCATCGCGGCTTCGAGGAGGGCGTCGGTGTCGCGACTCCTCTTGTCCGCGACGGTGATCCAGTTCACCGAGTGATCGGCCTCGGTGTCGAAGGGACGAATGATCGCGACGGGACAATGTGCCTTCTCCGCAACCTCAATCGCTGTGGATCCGAGGATGGAGCGCGCGTAGCGGCCGATGCCGACCGAGCCGATGCAGACCAGCGTGGCGTCGTAGCTTTCCTCGACCAGGCTGACTCCCGGCAGCCCGGTGAGGATGCCGGTCTCGACTTTCACCGACTTGCCGGTGGCGTCGACGGCGGCTTGTGCCGCGCGCAGCGAATCCTCGGCGTGGTGGATGTCAGCGTAATAGTCCTCGGCGGAGGGGTGTTCTGCCTTGGTGACGCACACCAAACGCAAAGGCACGCTTCGGCTGACCGCTTCATCGATTGCCCACAGCGCCGCTTCGATCGCCGTATCGGATCCGTCGATCCCGACGATCACCGAGGACTTGGAGTCGGTGTCGTTCATTGTCTTCCCCATCTCTCTTGCTGGTGCGGTCGCTGAGCCTGCCGTTTCACCCCGCCCGATCCGAGCCACCGTCCCGTGCCGTCAGCATCGCCTCCAGCATCAGCCGACGCTCGGCGGCCGCGACGGTGCGCCTCGCCGCGCTGACAGCGTCCGGGTTGACCGATACCGAGGTGATGCCCATCCGCACCAGATGTTCGGCGAAGGCAGGCTTGGTCGACGGCGCCTGACCGCACAACGACGAAGTGATACCGAATTTACGTGCAAGGCCGACAATTCGACCGATGGCGTCCAGGACGGCTGGGTCCGACTCGTCGAACAGTTCTGCGCAGATATCCGAGTCGCGGTCGACTCCGAGCATCAACTGGGTGAGATCGTTGCTACCGATCGACACTCCGTCGATACCCATGCCGATGTACTCCGGGAGCCAGTGCACGACCGAGGGCACCTCCGCCATCACCCACCGACGTAATCCGCGTTGGCGACCGAGTGGGCTGGAGTCGACGAGGGCGAGGCACTCCTCGAGCTCCCACCGCGTACGCACGAACGGGATCATCAGATGCAGGTTCGGGGATTGTTCGCGGATGCGCGCCAGCGCCCGGAGTTCCAGGGCGAACAGGTCGGGCTCCTTGATGTACCGGTAGCAGCCGCGGTAGCCAATCATCGGGTTGTGTTCCACGGGCTCGTACGACTCGCCGCCGACGAGACCCCGGAACTCGTTGCTGCGGAAGTCGGTTGCCCGGTATACGACCGGGCGTGGCGCGAAGGCGGTGGCGATGCGGCCCACCGAAGCCACCAACTTCTCGACCAGGCTGTCCTGTTCGCCGCGCGCGATGAGATCGCGTGGATGACGACCCCCGAGTGCCTCGGTGAGCATGAACTCGGCTCGTAGCAACCCGACACCGTCGACGTTCTGCGCGGCGACGGCCTCGGCGTGGTCGGGCATCGCCATGTTGACGTAGATCTTGGTTCCCGTCACCTCGTCAGCTGCTGCAGACACCGCTTGGGGCTGCGCCGTGACGGTCACTGGGGGGGCGGTGTCGACGCGGCCGGCAAGGACGCGGCCGTGGGTTCCGTCGACGGTGACGGTCGTCCCGTCATGGAGATCCTTTGTCGCGCTGCGTGCCCCGACGATGCACGGCACCCCGAGTTCGCGAGCGACGATGGCGGCGTGACAGGTCATCCCGCCGGTGTCGGTGACCAGTGCCGCCGCCCGCCGGATGGTCGGCAGCCAATCGGGATTGGTCATCTGGGCGACGAGGATCTCACCCTCGAGCAACCGGTGCCCCTCATCGGGGCTGTCGAGCACACGGACCTTGCCGATCGCGGTTCCCGGCGCCGCGGCCAGGCCGCGAGCCAGCACGGCGTGCTTCTCCGACGACGGCGCGGAGGTGTGCTTCAAGGTGGTGATGGGCCGCGCCTGCACCAGGTAGGTTTGGCCGTTCTCGATCGCCCACTCGGTGTCCTGCGGGCAGCCGTTGTGTCGCTCGGTGGCGATGGCGAGTTCAGCGATGGTGCGCAGTTCGCGGTCATCGAGCACCCGCGCGTCGGCCTGCGCGTCATCGAGGTTGACGTGGGTGTCGTTGCCGTCAGGGCCGCGCACGATCTTGAAGGCCTTGTGTCCCAGCCGGATATCGAGCACCTCGAGGGTGTCCTTGGCGATGATGTAGGTATCGGGCTCGACCATCCCCGACACGACGACCTCGCCCAGACCGAAGGCGCCCTCGATGACGACTCGGTCCTCGGCGCCGTTACTCGGATCGGCGGTGAACGCCACGCCGGCCTTGTCCGAGTTGACCATCCGCTGTACGACGACCGCCATCGCCGGGTCGGCCGTGAAGTTGCGGCTGGCGCGGTAGGTGACGACTCGTGGGCTGAACAGCGACATCCAGCAGCGTAGAACCGCGCCGACGAGCGCCTCGTCACCGGTGACGTTGGTGATCGTGGCGTTCATCCCGGCGAACGATGCGTCCCGGCCGTCCTCCCCGGTCGCCGACGAGCGGACGGCCACAACGGCGTCACGCCCGAGACGGTGATAGAACGCGAGGATCCGATCACGCACGCCGTCGGAGACGCCGGCCTTGTTCACCAGACCCTGCATCCGCTCACACGACTCGGACAGCCGGGCGGTGTCGGCGGCGTTCGCCATCGCTTCCCGGTGCAGCGCTGACAGTTCGGCGTCGACACCGGCGGCTCGCATCGAGTCCCGATAACAATCGCGCAGGAGGACGAAGCCGGGCGGAACAGGCAACTTGGCCGCCACGAGTTCCCCCATGTTTGCGCCCTTACCACCGGCTTCCTCGGCGTCGGCGATTCGCAGCGTCGAGATGTCGCGCACGTAGTTGTCAATGGTCATGCGGACAGCGTCGCGCCAGGCGATTTCTAGGCGTAGCGTCCGAGGGCCGTATCCGATGGGCTGAGTGTCATCGCCTCATAGGGCCGAAGGTCCCTTCGGGGCTCTCCGGAACGGTCTCGATGACTTCATGCCCTACCGGTGCCGCCGCGCCGAGCAGTCAGATGGGTGGCGTGAAGACACCGGTGACCATCGATCCGCGCTTGTACGATGCCGCTCTCTTCGGCCTCGACGGTCTCGACGACGGTGCCGCGTCGACGGTCACGCTGGCCAAGAAGCTGACTGACGCGGGGCTGGGGACGGCCGCCTACTCCACGAGCCGAAGCTGCGACCGGATCACAAGCGCCGCGGACCTGGAGGACCTGTTCAACGTCCGCGTCGACGGTGTGGTCGCCGAGGCGCTCGGCCTGCCCGAACAACCCGATCCCGCAGTCTTGCTGGAGGCGTGCGCAGGTCTCGGAGTGACGCCCGAACGCTCGGTGGTCATCGAAGGCAGCGAACTCGGCGTGCGGGTCGCCCGGCAAGGTGGCTTCGCGCTGGTGATCGGTGTCGCACCGGCCGGGTCCCACGAGCCTCTGTTGTCCAGCGGCGCGGACGTCGTGGTGTCCGACGTCGCCGAGGTGGCCGTGCGACTGGGAGGCAGACGCATCTCGACCTTGCCGAACGCCCTCGACTCCTATGGACAAATGATCGCCGCGGTCGACGGAAGGTGCCCGGTCGTCTGCCTCGATTTCGACGGCACCCTGTCAGAGATCGTCTCGGATCCGGACGCCGCCGTCCTCGTCGACGGAGCCGCCGAGGCGTTGGCGGCAATGGCGGAGCAGTGTCCGGTGGCCATACTCAGCGGGCGCGATCTTGCCGATATCCATGCGCGCGTAGGTGTTCCAGGTGTCTGGTATGCCGGCAGTCACGGATTCGAGATGGTGGGTCCCGACGGCACCGAGTATCAGAACCCCAACGCCGCGGCGGCGCTCCCGGCCCTGCAGCGGGCCGCCGACGCGCTGTGCGACCGTTTGGGTTCGATCACCGGGATCTATGTCGAGCGCAAGCGCTATGCCGTCGCGGTGCACTACCGCAACGCCTCTGCCGAAAGCGTGGCCGAGGTCGTCGCCGCCACCCACGGGTACGGGACTCGTTTCGGTCTCCGCGTGACGACAGGGCGCAAGGTGGTCGAACTGCGGCCCGACATCGACTGGGACAAGGGATCGGCGTTGAAGTGGATACAGGACCGGTTACCACCGGAAAGTCGCTTGATTCCGATCTACATCGGTGACGACCTGACCGACGAGGACGCCTTCGATGCGCTACGGGCCCGCGGGATCGGCATCGCCGTGCGGCACGAGGAAGACCGGGACCGGCCGAGCGCCGCCGGTTTCACACTCGACAACCCGCAGCAGGTTTGCGAGTTCCTGCTACGCGGTGGCCGATGGTTGGCACGCCAGCGCGCCACCTCAACGGTCGCGTGGACCTACACCTTCGAGGGGTACGACCCACCGAGCGAGAAGTTGCGCGAGGCCTTGTGCACCGTCGGCAACGGATACTTCGCGACCCGCGGCGCCGCCCCTGAGTCGAAGGCCGGCCAGGTCCACTATCCGGGGACCTACGCCGCCGGGGTGTACAACCGCCTCGACGACATCCTGGCCGGCAAGAAGCTCGAACACGAAAGCCTGGTGAACCTGCCCAACTGGCTTCCGCTGACGTTCCGTATCGACGGCGGCCCCTGGTTCGATGTGGATGCCGTGTCGTTGCTGTCCTACCGCCAGACCCTCGATCTTCGAGGCGGAGTGCTGACCCGTGCCTTGCGCTTCAGCGACGACGCGGGGCGGATAAGCTCGCTGACTCAGCACCGGTTGGTCTCGATGAGACAGACGCACATCGCCGCACTGGAAACCACGGTCGTCGCCGAGAACTGGTCCGGCACCATCGAATTCCGGTCGACGCTGGATGCCGACGTCAGAAACGGGGGAGTGGAACGTTACCAAGGCCTGGCCAGCGATCATCTCGAGTCCCTGACGATGGCCGAGATCACGAACGACGCGGTGCTGATGTCGACACGAACCAGGCAGTCACAGATACCGATTGCGCTGGCGGCACGGACCACGGTCTGGCACGACGATGTCTCCGCGGTCGCGAAATATCGTCTGGTCGAGCATGAATTCGAGATCGGACATGACATCTTCGTCGACATGGCGGAGGGCCAGTCGGTGACCGTCGAGAAGGTGGTGGCGTTGGTGACGGGTCGCGATGTCGCCACTTCCGAACCCGCGGCGGGCGCAGAACGCAGACTCACACGGCAGGGCCGATTCCGCGAACTCCGCCAGGAGCACACGCTGGCCTGGGCTCACATCTGGGAGCGACTGTCCATCGAATTCGACGGCCACCCCGAGGAATTGAGGATCCTGCGACTGCATCTGCTGCATCTGCTGCAGACCGTGTCGTATCAAAGCGAGGACCTGGACGTCGGCGTTCCGGCACGGGGTTTGCACGGGGAAGCGTATCGCGGCCACGTGTTCTGGGACGAACTGTTCATCTTCCCGGTTTTGAATCTGCGGTTTCCGACCATCACGCGAGCGCTGTTGCGGTACCGGTACCGTCGGCTGGTCGAGGCTCGTCGTGCCGCCAAGCTCGCCGGCTATGCCGGGGCGATGTTTCCGTGGCAGTCGGGAAGCGACGGCCGCGAGGAAAGCCCGTCGCTACATCTGAATCCCCACTCCGGCCGGTGGAATCCGGATGCGAGTCACCTTGCGCACCATATCGGTATCGCGATCGCCTATAACGTGTGGCAGTTCTATCAGGTCACCGGCGACCTGGCATACCTTATCGACTACGGTGCCGAGATGCTGATCGAGATCGCGCGATTCTGGGTCAGCAGGACCACCTACGACGAAGCCGCCGACCGGTATCGGATCCTCGGTGTGATCGGGCCCGACGAGTTCCACTCCGGCTATCCCGATCGGCCGTACACCGGTGTCGACAACAACTCCTACACCAACGTGATGGCGGTCTGGGTGATCCTGCGTGCCGTCGAGGCCCTTCAAGAGATGCCACTGCCCAACCGACTCGACCTCCGGGAGAAGCTCGGGCTGACCGACGAGGAGCTCGAACACTGGGACCGCGTGAGCCGCCGCATGTTCGTGCCCTTCCACGACGGGATGGTGAGCCAGTTCGAGGGCTACGACGGGCTCGAGGAACTCGATTGGGACGGGTACCGGGCCCGCTACGGCAACATCCAGCGCCTCGACCGGATCCTCGAGGCGGAGGACGACGACGTCAACCGCTACCGAGCCTCCAAGCAGGCCGATGTGCTGATGTTGTTGTACTTGCTGTCGTCCGATGAGTTGCGCGAACTGCTCAATCGGCTCGGTTACCAGCTTGCGCCGGAGATGATCCCTGCGATGGTCGACTATTACATCGCCCGCACCTCGCACGGTTCCACGCTCAGCGCCGTCGTGCATTCGTGGGTGCTGGCCCGGGCGAACCGCGATCACGCCGTCGATTTCTTTCGCGATGTGTTGAAATCCGATGTCGACGACATTCAGGGCGGTACGACGTCGGAGGGCGTTCACCTCGCCGCGATGGCGGGCAGCGTCGACTTGATGCAGCGGTGCTTCACCGGCCTGGAAGTGCGCGGCAACCGCATCGTGCTGTCACCGCACTGGCCGGAATCATTGGGGGCGTTGGGCTTTCCGATTCACTATCGTGGCCATCACCTACATGTGCGGGTCAGCGGTCGCGGAGCCGAAGTCAGCGTCGGGCCCCAGAATGTTCCGCCGGTGACCGTCGAGTGCCGTGGACGGGTCCAGCAACTCAAGCCCGGAAGCGTCATCAGGTTCCCCAGCGAACCTGAGGCGCCCGCACCCGGCCGGTCCTAGGCGCAGCAGGGTTCCGATCACATGGAGTGATCGAGTTCGGCGAGCACCGCGTCGACCACGCCGGGGATGGCGGCGGCGACATCTGCCGTCATACCGACACCGTGGCCCGCGTCGACAATGTCCACGCTGAACCCGACCAGGCGATCGGGCAACTGCCCCAATGCTTCTCCCAACGCGAATGCTTCCGGTAGGCCGATCGCGTGTGAACTGACGACCCGCGGTGGTCTGTTCTCGTCCGGAGTCCATCGCCGAATCCGACCGGGACTGGCCCCATCGCCCATCGCGGCGTCGACGACGATCGCGAGGGCGGCGCCGTTCCATGCGTCGAGGAGGGCGCCGGGCTCACCCGTGGCAAGCAGCACCCGCACACCTGGGAGAGCACGCCTGGCGATCTCCTCGGCGACGGCAGGGCCGACTCCGTCATCGCGGCGGAAGCTGTTGCCGACCCCGATCACCACATCGCCGCTCACAACCGGTCGAGCGTGAGCGTCAGGAAGTGAGCCGAGCACGAGATGCAGGGGTCGTGGTTACGGATCGCCCTCTCGCACAACGCGGTGAGCGCGTCGTCGGCCAACGTGAGGTTCGCGCCGACGAGTTCGGCCATCTCGTGCTCGATGGCCGCCTGGTTCTGAGCGGTGGGCGGAACGATGACGGCCGCCCGCAGGAGACCGTCCGCGCCGACGTCATACCGGTGATACAGCAGCCCGCGGGGCGCCTCGCTGACACCGTGGCCGGTCCCGTCCCGGGCGGGGACGTCGACGAAGGGGCGGTCGGGCGTCCGGTACGCGGCGATGATGCGCAATGCTTCGTCGATCGCATAGACGATCTCGACAGCGCGGACGAGGATGCTCCGAAACGGATTCCGGCATACCTCACCCAGCCCCGCGCGGGCGGCCGCCTCGCGGGCGACGGGGGAGAGGGTCTTGGAGTTCAGCGAGTACCGGGCGAGCGGACCGGTCAGGTAGCGGGCGCCGTCCAGTGTGGCGTGCAGCGCCGTGGACCGCTGCACCTGCGCCTCGACGACGTGGTCGCTGAATTCGCTGACCGCAAACGGGTGCCCCCCGCTTCTTCGGATGGTGCCGTTCTCGATCGGATAGCGGTCGGGCGCCGTCAGCGCCAGGAACTCGTGGTCGAATTCGGCTTCCGGGAAGTCGAATTCACCCACTCTGCCCAGCAACCACAGCGCGTCGTCCATGGCGCGACGAAGCTGCTCGGCCAGCGGGTCAAACTCGCGCGGCTGTGGGACCGAATAGAATCCGCCCAGCCGAACGTTGATCGGGTGGATCGCGCGACCACCGATCTTCTCCATCAGCCGGTTGCCGACCTTCTTCAACGCCAGTCCGCGCTCGATGAACTCGGGGTGGTCCCGAGCGAGGCTGATCCCGTCGGGATAGCCGAGGAAGTCTGGTGCGTGCAGCAGCACGATGTGCAGCGCGTGGCTGTGAATCCACTCCCCGCAGTAAAGAAGTCGCCGCAACGCCACCAGTTCCGGATCGACCGTCACCCCGCACGCGTCCTCGATGGCGTTGCACGCGCTCACCTGATAGGCGACGGGGCAGATGCCGCACACCCTGGCGGTGATGTCGGGTGGTTCGGTGTAGGCGCGGCCGCGCAGGAAGGCCTCGAAGAAGCGGGGTGGTTCGTAGATGTTCAACTCGACGGTGTCCACGCTCCCGTCACGCAGGGTGACGTGCAGGGCGCCTTCTCCCTCCACCCGCGTCAGCGCCCCGACGCTCAACGTCCGGATCTCTTCGCTCACCGGTCATTCCGTTCGTGGTTGAAGTTGACCGCGTTGAAGGTGGCGAAGACGCGGTCGACACCGGCGGCCGACATTCCGTCCCGGCGCAACACCGGAATGAGCGCGGCGGTGTTGGGGGTGGCGGCGGGCCCGAAACATCCGTAGCAGCCGCGCCGATAGGTGGGACACAGCGCGCCGCATCCGGCGTGGGTGACCGGTCCCAGGCACGGGGTCCCGTCGGCAACCACGACGCACGTGACGCCGCGGTTCTTGCACTCCGTGCAAACCGTTTTGGCCGGCAACCGCGGTTTGCGCCCCACCAGAAGTGCGGTCAGCGTGTCCAGCAGTTGCCCTCGGTCGATCGGACAACCCTGGATCTGGTAGTCGACCGCGACGTGTGCCGAGGCGGGCGTCGAGGTCGCCAGGGTGTCGATGTATTCCGGTTTGGCGTAGACGACCGAGGCGAATTCGGAGACATCGGCGAAGTTCCGCAGGGCCTGGACCCCGCCGGCGGTGGCACACGCGCCGATCGTGACGAGCACTTCGGATTGTTCCCGGATCTCTTTGATACGACGCTCATCGGCCGCCGTCGTGATCGAGCCCTCCACCAGCGATACGTCATAGGGGCCGGCGACGGTGGCGCTCGACGCCTCCAGGAACGTGGCGATCTGCACCTGGTCGGCCAGCGTCAACAGTTCGTCCTCGCAGTCCAGCAAGGTCAGTTGACAGCCGTCACAGGATGCGAACTTCCACACGGCAAGTTTCGGTGTTCCCACTTACAGCTCCTTCACGCTGAGCAGGGCTTCGGCGACGTCGTACCCGACGACCGGTCCGTCCCGGCACAACAGCAGGGGACCGAGCTGGCAGTGTCCGCACCATCCGATTCCGCATTGCATGTTTCGTTCCAGCGATACCTGGATCTTGTTTGGGGGCATGCCTTTCCGGAGCAACTCGATGGCACTGTTGCGCATCATGGCTTCGGGGCCGCACAGAAACGCGGTGGTGCGGTGGGCCCGAACCGGTGTGCGGCGTAGGGGTTCGGTGACGAAGCCGACTTCGCCGGGCCACCCCTGTATCGGGACGTCGACGGTCATGTGCACGTCGATGACTCCGCTACGCGACCAGTCGGCGAGCTCTTGGGCGAAAAGGAAGTCGTCGCGCGAGCGCGCGCCCGCGATGAGGGTCACCCGACCGTAGGAGTCGCGATCGGTCAGCGTGGCCAGGACGACCGGCCGAAGCGGTGCCAGGCCGACGCCGCCCGCGACGATCACCACGTCGTCCCCGGCCGCCTCGGGCAGTCGCCAGCCGGTGCCGAACGGCCCCCGCATGCCGATCACGCTGCCGGGGTCGGCGCCGTGAAGTGCGCGGCTGACCGCGCCGACCGACCGAACGCTGTGAAGAATCTCGTCGCCGCCGGATTCCGGTACGCCGCTGACGGAGATCGCGATCTCACCGATACCGAAGGCGTACATCATCATGAACTCACCGGGCCGGGGTGTCGGTAGCGGATCGTGCACCGGTTGCAGGGACAGCGTCGCCGAATCGCGATTCTCGTCGGTTCGGCGGCGCACCCGGTACGGCACCGGGGTCATCGCTGACGACGGCGCCTGCGGCGCCTCGGTTTCAGTCCTCACCGGCTTCGGCCTGCCGGGCGGCGAGGTTGTGCATCTCCTCGGTGATGTCGATTCCGGTGGGGCACCAGGCGATGCATCGCCCGCAACCGACGCAGCCAGAACTGCCGAACTGGTCATGCCAGGTGCCGAGCTTGTGGGTGATCCAATGGCGGTATCGCGAGGCGCCCGATTGCCGAACGCTCCCTTCGTGAATGAACGTGAAGTCGAACTCGAAGCACGACGCCCACTGCATCCATCGCTCGGCGTGCTGTCCCGTGAGATCGGTGGTGTCTTCGACGGTGGTGCAGAAACACGTGGGGCAGACCATCGTGCAGTTCCCACACGTCAAGCATCGACTGGCCACCTCATCCCACTGAGGCGATTCGCGTGAGTCGATCAGCAGCTCGCGCAGGTCGCCGGCAGGCATCCGGCGGCCCATCTTGTCGGCCGCGTCCGCGACATCGCCTCGAGCGGAGTCGATCTCGTCGGGGGTGGCATCGCGGTGCGGCAGAGCGGAAAGCACGTCTTCGCCAACTTCGCTTCCCACGTCGACCAGGTAATTGTGTCGGTTGCCGTCGATGCGTTCGGTGAGCGCCAGGTCGTAGCCGGGCCCGACCTCGGGTCCGGTGCCCATCGACGCGCAGAAGCACAGCCCGCCGGGTTCGGTGCAGTTGACGGCCACGACGAAGATCCGCGCCAGCCGACCGACGAACCCCTGGTCCGGATGACTGGCCACGCCGAGCACGCCGTTGAGGACGGCGATGGCGGACAGATCGCAGGCCCGCACCCCGAGGAACGCGTATTTCGGAGGCTCTTCGGACGTCTCGCCTTCGGAGGACCACAGCTGCTGCCGAGGTGGGTGGAGGAACTGTTTCCAGGACTGCGGTCCGGCTGAATGGCCGAACAGCGCGTCGTCGTCGCGTTTGCGCAACCGGTAATGGCCGGGTCCGGTGTCCACGCCCCAGCCCCGGGGCAGATCGTCGGCAGAGGCCAATTCGGCCAGGACGATCGCATTCTCGGACCGGGTGGGTCCGATGACCCGGTAACCACGCTGCTGAAGCGTGCTGACCAGTTCCCCCATGGCGGCGGCCTCGATCACGGCGCTGCTCATGGGCTCTATCGTCCTGCTAACCCTCCCGGAATACAGGGCCTTTAGGGCATTAGCCGAAGGGACTTTTGGCAGCGTCGCCTGGCGCTTGTTCTCCGTACCGTCGTAACCATGTCCACACCGACGCGACCGATCGAAATCCTCTCCGAGAGCGAATGCTGGAACCTGATGTCGGCTTCCTCGCTGGGGCGCCTCGTGACCAGCGTCGGCGGCGAGCCGGAGATCTTCCCGGTCAACTTCGTGATCCAGAACCGCACCGTGCTGTTCCGCACGGCCGAGGGCACGAAGTTGAGCAGCGCGGTGATCAACAAGAACGTGTTGTTCGAGGCCGACGACCACAACGCCGTCGAGGGTTGGAGCGTGGTGATCAGGGGCCTGGCCCGGACACTTCGCACCGATGACGAGATCGATGAGGCCGAGCGGGCGCAGCTGCTTCCGTGGACGGCCACGGTCAAACCCCATTACGTGCGGATCCGTCCGCTGCGTGTGACGGGCCGCCGGTTCCACTTCGGCTCGGAACCCGATCGCGGATTCACGGTCGTCTGAGCGGCTCGGCGGCGTCGTCGATCACACCGTGCGGTGCAAGTCGCCGGTGGCCTTCCCGGCGGATGTCTCGGCCTGAAACTGTTGCTGCGCCCTGCGTTTGATGCCGAGCAGCATCCCGCGGGTGACGAAGGCCCTTGCCGGCCCCGCTAACTCGTCGGCCAGCACCTGGCCTGGGTGCCGGAGCCGCGTGCGGGTCCGTACCATCAACCGACAGCGGTCATCCCAGTGCGCAACGATGTGGAACGACCACACGGTGTCCCACAGCGCCGGTGACATGGATCGCAACACGATCGATTCGCCGGCGACGACGTCGACCACCTGCAAGACGATCCCGTCCCGTAGGCCCATCCAGCCCTTGGGGGCCAGCCGCACAGCGTCCCCCGGTGCCAGGTCCTGCCACTCAGGATGGATGCGGTCGGCGTTCCGGTATTGCAGACCCGCGAAGTTCTCGAAGGCCTCGAACGTATACAGGCCACCACGATCCTGGCCGATCTGGACCAGCCACTGCCACACAGTCGAGGGCGGGGCGTCGATCCATACCGCCTCGGTGCTCTGGACGACGGGCCCGTCGAGCAGTTCGTCGCCGGCCAGCCGCATCCGGCATTCTTCCTTCGTCGTGCCCCAGTTGCGGTAGAAGCGCCGCGCTCCGTACAACACCGCGAGGGCCCCTCCTACCCGCAGCAAGTTCGTCATGGCTCCACCATGGCCGCTTACGCATCGCGCTACTAGGGCCGCTAGTCCTCGAGTCGCCGCCGGATGTGGGACACGGAAGGCCGCGGGGTCGGATCGTGCCCGGCGAACGGCCCCTCGAGGTGGGACTTCGGCCCCTATCCGGAATCGCGCTCCGGATGGTCGGATTCGACGTGGGAATCGAACTCTGATCATCGAGGAGATGGCGACATGAGCAAGCCTGACTCAGACCACGTGGTCAAGCACTGGACCGTCGAGGTCTCGATCGACGAGCACATGGGCCTCACCAAAGCCAAGGCTCGATTGTCCTGGCGGGAGAGGGAGGAGGTCGGCATCGGTATGGCCCGGCTCGATCCGGCCGACCGAAACGTGGCCGAGATCGGCGACGAGCTTGCCGTATCGCGTGCACTGACGGATCTCGGCAAGCGGCTGATGTCGGTGTCGGCCAGCGACATTGAGGCCGTCACCCATCAGCCGGCCAAGTTCACGTACTGACCTCTGAAACGGAGAAGCGAGATGACGCGTGCACGGGCGGCGGTCAGGAACGCGCCGCGGCGGGTGTTCCGCGATCGCCGCGAAGCGGGCCGGGTTCTGGCCGGGATGCTCGGCGCCTACCGAGGCAGGGAAGGCGTTGTCGTGCTAGGTCTTCCGCGGGGTGGGATCCCGGTCGCCTGGGAAGTCGCCGCGGCGCTGGCCGCTCCGCTTGACGCCTTCGTCGTACGCAAACTCGGCGCGCCCGGGCACGAGGAGTTCGCGGTCGGGGCGTTGGCGAGCGGGGGTCGCGTCGTCGTCAACGACGACATGCTGCGCGCGCTTCGGGTCACGCCTCAGCAACTCCGCGATGTCGCCGAACGGGAAGGCCGCGAGTTGCTCCGGCGGGAGGCGGCCTACCGTGGCGGCCGCCCTCCGGTGGACGTCACCGGTAAGACCGTGATCCTGGTCGACGACGGGTTGGCCACGGGGGCCAGCATGCTCGCCGCGATACAGGCGTTGCGTGAGTCCGACCCCGCCGAGATCGTGGTCGCCGTGCCTGCGGCGCCTGAGTCGACCTGCCGGGAGTTCGCGGGGATCGCCGACGACGTGGTGTGCGCAAGCATGCCGACGCCGTTTCTGGCGGTGGGAGAGTCGTTCTGGGACTTCCACCAGGTCAGCGACGAGGAAGTGCGGGATCTACTGGCCACACCCACGTCCGGTCTCCCCACCGCCCGAATCCGGCTGCAGGAGGCGCCTGCGGAGGTGATCGACCGTGCGGCCGTGGATGCGCCCGGCGGCATGCCGCCGGTGGATGCTCTCGACGAGATCATCGGCGATGCCCGGGTCGTCCTGATCGGCGAGAGTTCTCACGGCACCCACGAGTTCTACGAGGCGCGGGCCCAGATCACCAAGTGGCTGATCGAGGCGAAGGGTTTCTGCGGCGTTGCCGCCGAGGCCGACTGGCCGGACGCCTACCGGGTCAATCGATACGTTCACGGTCGGGGTGCCGACAGCTCGGCCGAGGAAGCGCTGCGCGGCTTCGAACGATTTCCCGCATGGATGTGGCGCAATGTCGTGGTCCGTGACTTCGTCGACTGGTTGCACGGTCACAACCAACGGATCGATACGGCCGGCGGTGGACGGCAGGCAGGCTTCTACGGGCTCGACCTCTACAGCCTGCACCGGTCGATGCGCGAGGTGATCGCCTATCTCGACCAGGTGGACCCGCAGGCCGCGGCGCGGGCGAGAGTGCGCTACTCCTGCTTCGACCATGCCTCAGCCGATGACGGTCAGGCCTACGGGTTCGCGGCCGCATTCGGCGCGGGACTGTCGTGCGAACGAGAGGTGGTCGAGCAACTGGTCGAAACGCAGAAGATCACACTGGAGTACGCACGTCGCGATGGGCTGTTGACCGAAGACGAGGCGTTCTACGCGCAGCAGAACGCTCTGACCGTGCGCGACGCCGAACGGTATTACCGCGCCATGGTCAGCGGCCGCGTCACGTCGTGGAATCTGCGGGACCAACACATGGCCCAGACGCTACAAGCGCTGTTGACCCATTTGGACCGGCGGAACGGGGCCCACACCTCCCGGATTGTGGTGTGGGCTCACAACTCTCACGTCGGCGACGCGCGCGCCACGGAGGTCGGCAGCGACGGTCAACTGACTCTCGGCCAGCTCGTGCGGGAGCGCTACGGCGACGGCTGTCGGCTGATCGGTCTGACGACCTACTCGGGCACGGTCACCGCTGCCAGCGAGTGGGGCGGCATCGCCGAGCGCAAGGTCGTCCGGCCCGCGTTGAACGGCAGCATCGAGGAACTGTTTCACGAGACGGAGCGACCGGCTTTCCTGATCTCGCCGTTGATCAGCCGCGCATCCGCCCGCCCGCTCGATGTGGTGCGGCTGTCGCGGGCCATCGGTGTGATCTACCTCCCGGCGACGGAACGTCAGAGCCACTACTACCACGTGCGCCCGGGCGAACAGTTCGACGCCATCATCCACATCGATCGGACCCGTGCGCTCGAACCGCTCGAGGTGAGCAGTGTGTGGGTCGCCGGGGAGTCGCCCGAAACCTACCCGACGGGTTTGTGATGCAACGTAGTCGGGGGCAGAGCCGAACCGTCATCACGACATTGACGATGAACCCTGCGCTCGACATCACGACCAGTGCGGACGTCGTGCGCCCCACCGACAAGATCCGTTGCGCCGGAGCGCGGTACGACGCGGGTGGCGGCGGCATCAATGTCTCGCGCGTCGCCAGCGTCCTGGGAGTACCGGCGTCGGCCGTGTTTCCGGTAGGGGGTTCGACCGGCGGCCAAGTGGAGAAGCTGCTTGCCGAGGCCGGTGTGCCTTCGCGAGTCATACCGATCGCCGATTCGACCCGCGAGAGCTTCACGGTCAACGAACGCACCACCGGTAAGCAGTACCGCTTCGTGTTACCGGGTCCGCAGATCACTCCGGAGGAGCAGGCGCGGTGCCTGGACGAATTGAGGGCGGCGGCCGCGTCGGCCGAGTTCGTCGTCGCCAGCGGCAGCCTGCCGCCGTCGGTGCCGCCGGACTGGTATCAGCGCGTGGCGGACATCTGCCGCGAGACCGGTTCACTTCTGGTGCTCGACACCTCGGGCGGTGGGCTGGCCCATGTGACGTCCGGGGTGTTCCTGCTCAAGCCGAGCATCCGCGAACTGCGCGAATGTGTGGGTCGTGACCTGGTCACGGAGGCGGCGCAATTCGCCGCTGCCCGCGAGTTGATCGACCGCGGCATCACCCAGTCGGTGGTGGTGTCCCTCGGATCCCATGGGGCTCTCGTGGTGACCCCGCGACGCAATGAACGAATCCCTGCCGTGCCGGTGCACGTCGTCAGCGGCGTGGGCGCCGGCGACGCGATGGTCGCCGCGATCGTGGTCGGTCTCAGCCGTGGCTGGCCGTTGAATGAGGCGGTTCGGTTCGGTGTTGCGGCAGCCACCGCGATGCTGTTGACGCCGGGCACCGTCGCCCCGACGCGCTCCGACGTGGAGCGCTTCTTCGCCCGGGTTCCCGAGCCGACGCAGGTCGACTTCCTCCCCGCCTGAAGGGTTTCCGCTACGTCCGGTACAGGGCTGCCCCGGCCGTCACGCCCGCGCCCGCGGTGATGATCATCACCAGGCCGCCGGTCGGGGTGGCGTCGGCGGCCTTAGCGAGCGCGGCCGCCAGGGCGGCGGTGTGCATGTGCTGGTCGTCGCCGACGATGATGCGTTCGATCGGGATGTCCAGCTCGGCCGCCAGCTCCGCTCGGAATGCCGGCCCAGCCGGCGCCGCCACTATCGACGCGATCTCAGCGATTTCGGTATTCGATTCGGTGAGGCAGCGCTGTGCCGCACGCACCGCGGTACGCGCGAAACAACGTTCCGCAGAGCGTGATTCGCGAATCCTCAGAAGATTGCGGTGATCCACCATCCCGATGGTGGCCGACACCGTGTCGTCGTCTTGCGACCGTTCCCACCAGACCGGCCCGAGCCCGCGTCCGTCTTCGGACCAGCCGCACAGCAGCGAGGCGCCTGCGGGGCTGTAGGGGAATGCCTCGCTCGCACCGCGTCCCGGATCGGCGTCACCGGCGACCACCAATGCGCAGTCGATCACCCGCGACCGCAGGAAGCCGTCGACGATGTGCAGGGCGGTGAGCATTCCGCACGAGCCGTTGGCGACGTCGAACGAGAAGGTGCCGTGCCCGCCGGTGTGCGGCCGCTCGTCATTGGCTCCGATGTCGTCCTGGATCATCGAGGCGAGGGCGGGCTCGCCGAGATTGCGGTCGCGGTAGATGCCCGCGTTGACGAGGAGGTCCACCTCGTCGGCGTTGCGTCGAGCCTTGCGAAGGCACTTCTTCGCCGCCCTGTCGATCAGCCGCAGAGCACTGTGACGGTTCCGCCAGCCGCCGTGCACCACGGCGATCTGGTCAATCACGGTTCCCATAGTGGCTCACCAACTCTCGGTCCAGCGTCAAGAGGACGAAGCCGATCTCCAGACCGGATGCCAACGCGATCAAAGCGATGGTCTCCCCGGGTGAGATACGCCGAGCCTCGAGCTCTTCGATGAGCGCCACGGTGTGCGTCGTCGACGCGGTGTTGCCGTAGCGGTCGACGGTGACGACCGCCTCGTGTTTCGGTGTGGCGCCGAACTTGGCTGAGACTTCGGCCATGCCCTTGCGGATCGCGCGCGCCGACGTCTGATGGGTGATGACGTGGTCGATTTCGTCGATGGATCGTCCCGCCTCCCGGAGTACCTCGCGCAGCAACGTGGGCGTATTCGCCATGGCGGCCCGGTGGATGCCCCGTGCGTCGGTGAACATCCGCGCCCCCGGGTCGTCGCCCTTGGGGTAACCGAGACAGAGTCGGCTGTACTCGGCCAGCGTTGTGAAACCGGCCAGGATGATGCTGCCCGAACCGGCCGGAGCCCTTTCGAGTAGGAGCGCCGCACCTGCGTCGCCGAGGGTCAGGGAGGCCAGTTCCTTGCTCATAATGTTGTGCACATGGCGCGCCGCATTCCGGCCCAGCTGCGAGATGTACTCGCCGCTGACGATCAAGGCCCGCTTCACGGTGCCCTGCCTGATCATGTTGTTGGCAACGGTGACTCCGGTGAGCATTCCGGCACACGCGTTGTTGAGATCGAAGGTCATCGCCGTGTGGGCGCCGATGGCGTGTGCCACCGCGGAGCTCATGGTCGGCTCCAGCCTCTGTGTCAGGCCGCCGCGAAACTTCGTGATGCTGCAGTTGATGACGAGGTCGATCGATGCCGGATCACGTTCGGCCTTCGTGAGGCAATCGACCGCGGCGGCCGTCGCCAGGGTGTAGGAGTCCTCGTCGCCCACCGACACCCGTCGCTCACGGATTCCGGTCAGCCGTTCGAGATCGATGTGGGTGTGATGGCGTGTGGTCGACATCAGGTCGTCGGTCGCCAGGTGCGTTGCGGGCAGGTGCCGTCCCGCGCCTGCGACCCGGGTCTCGAACATCGGGGGCGGTCCGTGCGAGGGAGGCTCCATCACCAGCCAATGTGTGCCTGCCATGCGCTCAGCATGGAAGGTGGTCGACGCGTGAAACAGAGCGTTTCGGCCGTGTCGCGCAGGGACCTTCGGCCCTTAGTCGATCGCCCGCACAGACCTACGGTCGACGCATGGCAAGGATGAACGCATGGGTGCCGACGGCGATGGCGGTGCTCGGTGGTGTCGCGTTGTACCGCGCCCACGTACGGCCGTGGATCTACACGTGGGGGGCGACCGAGCCTGAGATCACCGCCGAGTTGCCCGGCGACGAACTGGTGGCGACCGACGCGCCACGCACGACACGGGCCGTGACGATCGACGCACCCATCGGTGCGGTGTGGCCGTGGCTGGTCCAGATAGGGGAGGACCGGGCGGGGTTCTACAGCTACTCGCTTCTCGAACGAGCAGTGGGTGCCGCTATCCACAATGCGAAGTGCATCCATCCGGAATGGCAGGACCTCGCTGTCGGCGACACCGTGTGGCTGGCGCGCCGCTACGGCGACGCCGGACGGCAGGTGGTGGCCGCGATCGAGCCCGAGGCCTACCTGGTGTTGGTTTCGCCAGAGGACTATGCCCGGTTGCAGCGCGGGGAGAAGGCCGGCGGGGCGTGGATCTTCCATCTCCGCCGCACGGGCAGTTGGACGCGCCTGCTGGTCAGGGGCAGTGGGGGCGCGGTCGGACACGCCCTGTTCGACATCCCCCACTTCGTCATGGAGCAGAAGATGCTGCGTGGAATCCGAGATCGGGCGCAGGAGGCCATAGCGAACGATCGGACCCGAGCCACGGTGTACGAGTTGCCGAGAGAGCGAATAACCGCGGTGGCCAGCACGTAACGGGGTCGTCGATTAGCACCAATTACTCGCATAGTGGCTTGACAAGTGGCAGCATGGCGGCATGGCTGACCCGGCACAGCCGGTTGGATCGTGGGGCGAGGCCGCCAGGCCGCCGGTGCGCGAGACCCTGTCCCAGTTGCGCCTCCGTGAGCTGCTCATGGAGGTTCAGGACCGCGTCGAGCAGATCGTCCAGGGCCGGGATCGACTCGACGGCCTCGTCGACGCGATGCTGGTCGTGACATCGGGCCTCGAACTTGATCAAACCCTGCGGACGATCGTGCACACCGCGATCGAACTGGCCGACGCACAGTATGGCGCGTTGGGGGTGCGCGGCCACGACCACGAACTGGTGGAATTCATCTACGAGGGCATCGACGAGTCGATGCGTGAGCGTATCGGTCATCTCCCCGAAGGGCGAGGTGTGCTCGGCGTCCTGATCGACGATCCGAAACCCATTCGGCTGGAGAACATCTCGCACCACGCGGCATCGGTCGGATTCCCGACTCATCATCCGCCGATGAAAACATTCCTCGGCGTCCCGGTGCGAATCCGCAGCGAGGTGTTCGGCAACCTCTACCTGACCGAGAAGGCCGGCGGTCAACCCTTCAGCGAGGACGACGAGGTGCTGGTACAGGCGCTCGCCGCTGCCGCCGGAATCGCGATCGACAACGCCCGTCTCTACGAACAGTCCAAGGTGCGGCAGTCCTGGATCGAGGCCACGCGCGACATCGGCACCGAGCTTCTGGCCGGCACGGATCCGGCATCCGTCTTCCGCCTGGTCGCCGACGAGTCGCGTCACCTCAGCGGCGCGAAGTCGACCGTCGTGGCGATTCCCGCAGACCTCGACCTTCCCGCAGACGAGGTCGACGAGCTCGTCATCGCCGCCACCGCGGGTGATTCGGTGGACGGCTCACTGCGGACCGTGCCAACGAGCGGCACCCCGATCGGGCAGGCGTACCTACAGCGGACTCCGAGTAGGTTCGAGAGCCTGGAATTGGCGCCGGGCGTGGCCCACACCGGCCCAGCTCTCGTCCTACCGCTACGCGCGTCCAATACGGTCGCCGGCGTGTTGGTGGCCGCGCGCTCGCCCGGATCGCCGCCGTTCAGCGCCGACGATCTCGACATGATGGCCGCCTTCGCCGACCAGGCCGCGCTGGCGTGGCAGCTGGCCACAACCCAACGGCGGATGCACGAACTCGATGTGCTCAGTGACCGTGACCGCATCGCCCGTGATTTGCACGACCACGTCATCCAGCGGCTGTTTGCGATCGGGCTTGCGCTGCAGGGCACCATTCCTCGGTCTCACAAGCCCGAAGTACGGCAGAGGTTGAATGAGTGCGTCGATGACCTCCAATCGGTCATCCAGGAGATTCGCACCGCGATCTTCGACCTGCATGGTGGTGACGCGGGCATCACCCGTCTCCGCCAACGGCTCGACGAGGCCGTAGCGCAGTTCGCGCAGCCGGACATGCGGACGACGGTGCAATTTTCCGGCCCGCTGTCGGTCGTCGATGCGAACCTTGCAGATCACGCAGAAGCGGTCGTGCGCGAGGCTGTCAGCAACGCCGTTCGCCACGCCAAAGCTTCGACACTGACGGTGAATGTGGTTGTCGGAGACGATCTGTGCATCGAGGTAGTCGACGACGGGTGCGGCATCAGCGAGGACATCACGGGAAGCGGATTGACGAATCTCCGCCGGCGTGCCGACGCTGTCGGCGGCGAATTCTCAGTCGGCGTCGTGCTCGAGGGTGGCACCAAACTGAAGTGGTGCGCACCGCTTCCCTGAGCTCAATCGTCGCTTCGCAGCTCGTCATCCTCGTCTTCGACGATGTGCATCGCGGCCTCTTCCGCTGAGGCTGCGCCGCCGCTGATTCCGACATCGGCTGCGACCAACTCTGCCTCGTCGTCCTCACCGAATCCCATGTCCGGTGCGACCAGGCGGCCTGCACGGGCGCGGCCGACCTCCAGGTGCTCGGGGAATTCGGCCTCACGCTCCGCATCGTCGGAGCGTTGCTGTTCGCTGTTGTCCAGCAAAACATTCAATCGCGCCGCGGGGTCGGTTTCTTCCTCCGCGAGGAGTTCCTCCATGCCCTCGGACGGACCGAAAGCGCCGCGCGCCCAGAGCCGCTCTGGTGGTGAATAGCCCTCGTCGAGTAGGTCGTCCGTGCCACGATCGATAAGGGTGTCCTCGGACGACAGCTGGTCTTCGTCGTCTTCGTCGTACTGGCCCGACGCGGGCCCCGTTCCGTAAGAGGTGGTCATATCGCGATTCTGGATGCGGGCGCGGCCGTCTCGTAGGGCCGAAGGGCCTCCAAGTGGGAGGCGAGCGTCGAGTCAGTCGGCCTCGGTCAGCTCACCGCCCCAGACCGCCCGTGCGCCGGAATCGCCGATCCGGACCACCGCCACGATCGATGAGATTCCGACGATGGAGGCGGTCAACGCGACCCCGACAATGGCCAGCGTCCGGCGCCGGTCCGATCGTCCGTCGAGCCAATGCAGGACGGTCAGTGCGACGGCGACGAGTGCCATCGCCACCGAAAAGTAGATCATCCATTCGCCGCGCTCAGCATGGACCTGCAGGGCATCTCCGGGATTCTGCTCGCGGTCGAACAACCACTCGCCCGCTTCAATCGTCAGCGGTGTCAGAACCAGCGTGACGGTGGCCAGCGCCAGCACCAGCCAGACCAATCGCCGCCGAGCTGCTGGCCAGACTGCACAGAGAATTTCGAGCACCGCAGTCAGGGGCGCGAGAACCACCATGAAGTGAACGAACAAGACATGAGCCGGCAGGCCCGCGATCACGGTCATGGCGCTCCTTGCTTCGATGGACGACTGAAAGCTAACCGAGCATCCCGCTAGCGACGTCGCAATCGGCGCGATTGATGGCCGGGTGTCCAGCGCCGTTCCTGCGCCCCCATCACCTGGGGCTCAGTTGCCCGGCGCTGGCCTGCGAGGCGGTGTCATGCCGGGGGTCATCATGCCGGGGGTCATCATGCCCGGGGCCATCATGCCGTTGCCGTGCATTTGCTCCCAATGCCGCTGATGATCGCCGCCGTCGATGCCGCGGCCGATGACGAATCCGGAGAAGAAGACCACCGCAAGGATGAAGACGACAGCGGCGGCGACGCCGGCCCAGGCCAGGATCTGGTTCACCGGACGGTGCCCGGTCGCGACGATCGGGGTTGCGTTGGTTGCTGAATCGGATTGCTCAGTCATCTTGTTTTCACCTCGCTTAGTCGCCGTTGTGCGACTTGTGTCCACAATCCGCGCCTGAGACGTCGATGAGTAGGGCCGATGGTCAACAACTTCGGTCGAAGTGGCATGTGGCCCTTTCGATCCGGCGCAACGGCGTGAGCTGTCGGCGAGGGGGCACACGAGTGGAAGGGGCTGACGCGCTACCGGCGCCTCGCCACTTTCATCGGCTAACCCGACGGCGGGTCGTCCTCGGCAAGAGTGAAGTAGTTCTCCTCCTCCTGAAGGAAGTGCAGCCGCAGAACCGCGTGGAGTCCGTACAGGCACGCGAGGAGGTCGTCGCGTTGATCGGGTTGTATGCCGCCGCTCGCCCTGGCGAGTTCGATGTGGGCGGCGATCCGATCGGACAGTCGGCGAATCTCGGCATGCGTCCTGCTCATGGTGGCCGTGGCCTCCCCGCTCCCGAGCGGACGGGCGAGCGCCGGATAGAGGTGCGACTCCTCGGCCTGTTCGTGCGGCAGAATCCGGTTCACGAGGAAGGTGTTCGCGCGGCTCACCGACTCCAGCGCCACCGCATCCGCGCCCGTGGCCAATCGGTCGGCCGCCTCGCGAAGAAGATCGACGGTATCGCGGAGTTCGTCGTGCTCGGCGGAGAACTGCCGGAGCATGTTCTCGGTGTCGGCGGACAACTCGACCTCGAGGGCGGGGTTTCCGCGCAGTGCGCGGAGCGCGTTGAGGATGACGGCTACATCGATGCCCTCCTGCAGCAGCGCGCCCGCGACGGGAGGCAACCAGCCGAGGGCGGCAATCACCATGGCCGCCAACGACAGTGTCATCCCGGCCACGGCGCTCTGCACGGCGATTCGGCGTGACCATCTGGCGATGTCCATGGCGTCGGCCAGGCGGTCCAGGCGGTCGGTGGTCAAAACGATGTCGGCCGCTTCCGAGGACGCGGTCGCACCGCGCGCGCCCATTGCGACACCCACCGTCGCCGCCGCGAGTGCAGGCGCGTCGTTGACGCCGTCCCCGACCATTACGGTCACGTCGCGTCGCTTTTCGTCTTCCACGGCGGCGACCTTGTCGGCCGGGGTCTGCTGGGCGTACACCTCGTCCAGGCCGAGCACGGTGGCGACTTCGCGTGCGGGTTCCGCTCGGTCGCCGGTCAGCATGACCAGTCTGTTCAGGCCAGCGGATCGCAGGCGGCGCACTGTGCGAGGGGCGTGCCGTCGCAACGGATCTCGCAGCAACACCGCACCGACCGTGTCCCCGTCGACGCGCACCCAGGCGATGGCCGACGAATCCAGGCTCGCCCGATTCACTGCTGCCCGTGCCCAATCGACGTCGTCTATGTCGCCGGCGAATTTTCCCACTTCGATGCGGTGACCGTCGACGGTGCCCGTGACGCCGCGTCCGGCCTGCTCGGTCACGTCGCACGGGAGCGACGGCTTCAGCCCGCGGGTCAGCGCCTCGGTGACGATCGCCTCGGCCAGCACATGCGGTGACATCTGGTCCACCGACGCCGCTAGCCGAAGGACCTCGGCGGCGTCTTGCCCGGGGCCGGTCAGCACGCCAACAACCCCGGGCCGGCCCATCGTCAATGTGCCCGTCTTGTCCATGACCAGGGTGGTTGCGCTCCCCAGCGCCTCGAGCGCGCCGCCGCTGCGGATCACCACCCCGTGGCGGGAAGCGCGCGAGAGACCGGAGACGATAGCGACGGGCGCAGCGAGCAGCAGTGGACACGGCGTGGCCACCACCAGGACGGCGACTGCCCGCACCGCTGACCCAGAAGCCAGCCAGGCTGCACCTGCGACGAGGAGCGTCAAGGGCAGGAACCACGCGGCGTACCGGTCGGCCAACCGGACGATCGGCGCGCTTTCGGCTCGCGCGTCTTCGGCCAGGCGCACGATGCCTGCGTAGGTGCTGTCCCTCGCGGTGGCGGTGGCGCGGAGTTCAAAAGAACTGCCCGCGTTCACCACACCGCTGCGGACCGTTTCACCGGACCGGTGTTCCACCTGCATGGCTTCGCCGGTGAGGACCGATTCGTCCAACACCGCCACCGAGTCGGCGATGCGTCCGTCTACCGGCACGGTTTCACCGGAACCCACCACCAGTAGGTCACCGACCGCGACGTCGGCAATCGGGATGACCCGGACCTCCGCCCCGACCCGGCGGCGGGCGAACCGTGGGGCATGTTCGAGCAGCGCGCGTAGGTCATGGGAGGCGCGACGCTCGGCGGTGGCTTCGAGGGCGTGCCCGCCGGTGAGCATCACCGCGATCAGCGCACCGGCGAGGTATTCGCCGACGACGAGGGTGCCCGCGAGGGAGAGGACCGCGATCACGTCGACACCGAGGCGGCCCTGTCGCAACCCCGAGATCACCCAAAGCACCGCGGGCAGTACCGCGACCAGGGTGGCCAGAATCCAGCAGATGTCGGCTGGCTCTCGTTTCCCAAGCAGCCACAGGATGCCGCCGACCGAGAGCGCACCCACTGTGAGTAGCACCAACATTCGGTCCAGCAGCGATTGCCGGCGAGCGTCGCTTGGAGGCTTCTTCTCCACGTCGTCAAGGCTGCCGACCCCGTTGGGGGGGTCAGGCCTACTTCGGGACCCCATCCTGGCTGACCGCGTGGTACCGCGGAACCCCCCGCTCCTGGAACTGCCGACCGGTGATCTTCTCCGAGCGGATACGAACGAAGTGGTCTCGGCGCCCTTCGACCCACGGCTGCACGAACGTGCCCGAGACCTCGACAAGATCTTGGACATCGGTGAGCTCCTCGGCACGTCCGACGACGACCACGCTCCATCCGGTCCGCAGGTCGGGATCCAACTCGTCGGCCTCGAACGCGACGAGCTGATTGCTCGTGGCCGCGATCAACTTCGGACCCTCAGCGACCCTGACCACGACGTCGTCGCGCCAGAGCCGAAAGTTCACCGGATGCACCGCGGGCACTCCCTCGTCTGTGAACACCAGCCGGCCCACCCGTACCCGTTGCAGGAGATCGAGACAACGCCTGCGATTGAGCTCTTCTAGGCTCTGTCCTCTGGGCATCCCGGTCAACCTCCTTGCACGAAGTCGGTCTCCACTGTGCGCCATTCCGGCCGTCTGAGCTAGAGGCCTAGGTCCCTACTTCGGCGGCATCGCCGCGACCAGAGGCGTGTCCGCGCCGATGCGGCCGAGCTTGGCGGCACCGCCGGGTGTACCGAGGGGAGCGTCGCGGCCCGGCAGCACCTCGGAGAAGAACGCGGCGTTGTCGGCGAGGTGGCGTTGCTCGTCGTCGGGCAGGTCGGTCTCGAAGTAGATCGCGTCCTCTTCGCAGGCGATCCTGCACGCTCCGCAGTCCACGCATTCGTCGGGATTGATGTACAGCGATCTCGCACCTTCGTAGATGCAGTCGACCGGGCACTCCGGCACACACGACTTGTGCATCACGTCCACACACGCACTGCTGATCACGTAGGTCATGGCCGCAGTGTAGAAATCGCGGTGCGCCCTCGTCGTGGGCCGAAGGCCCACGGAATCGAGGACCAAGGTCCTTGCGGCGGCGTGGCAGAACCGCTTCATCGGCACGTTGGTGGAGGGATACTGATGCACTGTGGCGGCTGAGCCGGCTTACGGTGCTCGCTCCGGATACCGGACGACCCGAATGGAAGCGTTCAGCGATGGCGTGTTCGCGCGATCACACTGTTGGTGCTCGAGATCGGTGTACCCGACGGCTCGGAAGCTGACCTGCTGGGCGCCGTGGTCCGCCAATGGCCGTCGTATCTGACCTACCTGGTGAGCTTCTCGACGGTCGGCGCGGTGTGGCTCGAACACACCGTGATCACCGAATTCCTGGATCGGGTCACACCCGCGCTCATCCGACTGAACTTGCTGCTCTTGATGCTTGTTTCGTTCCTTCCGTTTCCCACGCGGCTGTTGGGCGACTACATCGGCGAAAGCGATGCCCAACGGGTGGCGGTCACCATCTATGGCATCAACCTGCTCCTGGTGTCGGCAGTGGTATCTCTCATATGGCGTTATACGGTGTGGCAGCGCTTGATTCGAAGCGCAGCGGCCGATTCGGATGTCAGGCTCATCACCAAGAGGCTCACCCCAGGGCTGGCCGGATACGCCGTGTTCATCGCGGCCGGGCTGTTCTTCCCGATCGTCGCGATCTTCGGCTACCTGGTGATCGCGGTGTACTTCATCGTCCCCTTTGCCGCGCTGCGGGGAGCCAGGCGCGCGACCCCGTTCAAGGAGTGAATCAGCATTGTGACGGCAGATCCGATGATTCGTGCCCAAGACCTGTTGTGCCAGATGACCGTCGACGAGAAGGCGATGCAGTTGTCTTCGGTGTTCCCGCTGGCGCTCTTCACGCCCGAGGGCACCAACCCGGGCAAGCTCGATGCGCTCCTCGGGAGCGGGATCGGACACGTCTGCGCTCTCGGGATGATCGGCCACAAGGCTCCCGTCGCTCTGGCGAAGGCGGTCAACGCGATTCAGCGCCACCTGATGACCGAGACCCGGCTCAAGATACCCGCGATCTTCCACAACGAAGCGATGAGCGGTGTGGTCGCGCCGGGCTTCACGGCGTTCCCGACCCCGATCGCGATGGCCGCAACGTGGGACACCGCGGCGGTCGAGGAGATGACAGACCTCGTTCGCCGCCAATTGCGGGCGGTTGGGCTGCGCCAGGCGCTGGGTCCGGTGATGGACATCGCCCGCGACGCCCGTTGGGGCAGGATCGGCGAGACATTCGGTGAGGACGCCTATCTCACCAGCGCGATGAGCGTCGCGTACACGCGCGGCCTGCAGTCCGACGATCTGGCGCAGGGCGTGTCGGCCACCGGTAAGCACTTCATCGGCTACGCGGTGACCGAGGGCGGTCAGAACATGGCGGCGACCGCGGTCGGGCCCCGCGAACTCCGCGACGTCCTCGCGCGGCCGTTCGAGGCCGCGATCCGGTTGGCGGGACTGGCGAGTGTGATGCCCAGCTACAGCGAACTCGACGGCGTCCCGGTCTCCGGATCGCACACTGTGTTGACGACCTTGCTCCGCGACCAACTGGGCTTCACCGGGACGACCGTATCCGACTATGTGGCGATTCAATTCCTGCAGACGCGGCAGCGGGTGGCCGAAACCCCCGAGGACGCCGGTGTTCTGGCGCTCATGGCCGGCATGGATGTCGAGCTGCCGGAAGTCTTCGGCTACGGCGAGGTGTTGGCCGCCGCCGTGCGCAAAGGCAGGATCTCCGAGCCGGTGCTGGACCGGTCGGTGCAACGGGTGCTGTGCCAGAAGTTCGCGCTCGGCCTCTTCGACGACCCCTATGTTCCCGAGGATGCGATCGTCATCGAAGCGGTCGCGGGCGAGGGTGCCGATCTGTCGGCGCGCATGGCCGCGCGTGCGGTGACGCTTCTCAAGAACGACGGCGACCTCCTGCCGCTGCGCCGAGACCTCCGGCGGATCGCGGTCATCGGTCCGCACGCCGACGACGTGGCAGCGGGGTTCTCGACCTATTCTTTCGCCGATGCGATTAAGATGTTCGAAGCTCGGGCCACCGGTGGCGAAATGGCCATGGCGGGAATCGAACTCGGGGGCGAGGTGCCCCAGGAAGCGCTCATGGCGATCGCGGGCGAGCTCGGACCGGTGTTCGCGACCGACCGGCGCGCCTACATCGAGTCCAACTACGCGGCTGTGTCGCTGACAGACGCCGTTCGGCGGCTGTTGCCCGGTGCGGAGATGGACGCCGTCGCCGGCACGGGTGTGACGCCGGCCGAACCGGTCGACATTGCCGCCGCCGTCGCGGCGGCCCGGGACGCCGACGCCGTGATCCTGGCGGCCGGAGGACGGTCGTCGTGGTCGGGGGCGCGTACCGAGGGGGAGGGGTCAGACACCGCCGACATCGCACTGCCCGCTCAGCAAGTGGAGTTGATCGAGGCGGTGAGTGCGGTGGGCAAGCCGACCGTCACGGTCCTCTCGATGGGTAGGCCGTACGCGCTCGGCGGCGTCATCGACCAGTTGCCCGCGGTGCTGACCGCCTATTACGCCGGCCCGTATCAGGCGACCGCCGTCGTTGACGCGATCTTCGGCATCACGAATCCCGCTGGGAGGCTTCCACTCACGATGCCGCGGCATGTCGGGCAGGTGCCGATTCATCACGGCCAGAAGACCGGCAGTGGTTACCGGCGCACCGACGCCGACCCGCACAGCGGCTATCTCGACATGGCGGCCACGCCGCTGTTCGCCTTCGGTCACGGCCTGAGCTACACCACGTTCGCGTATGGCCCGCTGGAGCTCGCGAGCGACACGGTCGACGCGGGCGGCACGGTGACGGCGTCCGTCGTCGTCACCAATTCCGGAAAACGCCACGGGTCCGAGGTCGTGCAGTTGTACGCCGCCGACACCGCCATCGGCGTCACGCTGGCCGCGCAGCAGCTCGTCGGGTTTGCCCGCGTCGAGCTGGACCCGGGTGCGTCCATGTCGATCACCTTCGCGCTGCCGATGAGTGTTCTTGCCTACACGGGTATCTCGGGTGATCTGGTCATGGAGCCGGGTCCGGTGGAGTTGAGCGTGGGCACGAGCTCGGCGGACATCCGAGCCCGTGCCACGATCTCCGTCACCGGCGAGACGCGCACCTTCCGCCGCGACGATCGGGCGTTCTTCTCTTCGGCGGCGGTCGGCGCCTAGCTCATCGTGAGGCGCGGGGGTGCAACGGTGCGTCGTACACCGCGGCCAGCCGGCCCAGCGTCAACGCGCCCAACAGCAGACCGAAATCGCGCAGGGCGATGTCGTAGAACCCGGAATAGGTCAGCAGGTTGACGATGATGCCCGCGAGCCAGAGGGCGACGACATACGCGGCGTATCGCGGTTTGAGCGCGACCGCGATGCCGGCCACGATCTCGATCACGCCGACGATCAACATCGTCTGGTGCGCGGTGAACGGGCTGAGGTCGACGATCCACGGCGCGAGGTAGCCCTCCCAGTCGGTCAGCACATTGGTGAACTTGTCCAGACCCATCACGATCGGCAGCACCGTGAATCCGATCCGCAGGATCAGGTAAGCGCCGTAGACGGGATCGGTGCGAGCGCGCAGCAGCGGGCTCGTCGAGTGGTCGTGTACGGGGGTGTTCGAAGTGGTCATGACGCCGTCCCTTCTAGAATCAACTTCTATGTCTTTTAGACCACACCCGCCCGCCCATTTTGTCAAGAGTCTTTAGTGATAGAATTGCGCGGTGGCTTCGCAGTTCGCCGATCCCTCGTCGTTGACGGCCCTGACCAGCTTGGATGATCCGATCCGCCGTCGACTGCACGAGTTCGTCGTCGAGCGGGACGAGCCGGTCTCGCGTGAAGCGGCCGCCGCGGCCGCGGGCATCGGCCGCACCCTCGCCGCGTATCACCTCGACAAACTCGCCGAGGCGGGGCTGTTGGCCGTCAGCTATCAGCGCCCCGCCGGTCGCGGCGGGCCCGGCGCTGGACGTCCGGCCAAGCTCTACACCCGAAGCGCGGAGGAGATCGTCGTCAGCGTGCCGCCGCGCGACTACCTTCTGCTCGCCCGGCTGCTGGTCACCTCGATCGAACAGGACGCCGCGGGGACGGTGCGGTCGGCACTGAACACTGCCGCCCGAGAGACGGGGCGCCAGGCCGCGGTCGACGCCGGCGGTGATGTCGTGACGGCGCTGCGCGACTGCGGATATCTACCCCAAGCGGACGCCGAAGGCTGTGTCACGCTGCGCAACTGCCCGTTTCACTCGGTGGCGAAGGACCATCTGGAGGTTGTCTGCGGACTGAACCTTCAGCTGGTCGAGGGCGTGCTCGACGGCAGTGCGATGCCCGGCGCGCGCGCGGAGCTGAGCCCGAGCCAAGGCCGGTGTTGCGTCCTGGTGCACAGCGCCTCGTGTTGACCCGCTGATCACCAGCCGCGGCGGTGCGGGCGTGAACCGACCAGCTCGCCCTGGTCGACGACGTCTCGGCTGCGATAGACGATGTAGGGCCGGAACAGATAGCCGATGGGTGCGCTGAAGACGTGCACCAGCCGGGTGAACGGCCACAGGCAGAACAGCACCAACGCGATCATCACGTGGATGTGAAACCACAACGGCGCCTGTGCCATCAGGTCGCCGCGCGGCTGCAGGACCCAGATGGACCGGAACCAGGGCGCCACCGTCAGGCGGTAGTCGTGCTCGGCGCCAACGGGCGTCGCACCGATCAGCGTGCACGAGAGTCCGGCCACGATGGCGAGCACCAGCACCAGGTACATCACCTTGTCATTGGCGGTGGTGGCGAGGAAGACCGGGCCCGTGGTGCGACGGCGGAAGACCAACAACGCGATGCCGCACAGCGTGGTGACACCGGCGATCCCCCCGAGGATCAGCGCCTGCACGTGATAGGCGTGGTCGCTGAGTCCCATTGCATCGGTCCATGATTCGGGGATGACCAACCCGATGATGTGCCCCACGATCACCACCAGGATGCCGAAGTGGAACATCGGGCTGCCGATGCGCAACAGACGCGATTCGTACAGCTGCGACGACCGCGTGGTCCACCCGAACTTGTCGTAGCGGTACCGCCACCAGATCCCGACCGCGACAACGGCCAGCGTCACGTAGGGGATCACGTCCCAGAAGATCTCCCAGCCCGACATGTCATACTCCTTGCGCGCGTCGCGGCGGTACGGTCAGCGTGAACGGTTGCAAGCCAACGGTTTCGGTTGGCGGTCCGGCGGCCGCCAGCCGCTGGGCCCGTTGCGCGTCCTGCTCGGTGCGGGGCGGAAGGGTCTGGCAGACCGCGGCCACGGCAGGTGCGTACGGCGATGCCGACTCGTCCAAAGCCGCGCGCAGCAGGTCGATCGGCGCCCGGTGTTCGGCGAGCAGACGCCGCCCCGCCTCGGCGTCGACGGTCGCGGCGAACTCGAGCACCACCGGCAGGTAGTCGGGCGCCTCGTGTTTCGGTGGGCGCACGCCGGCTTCGCGGTAGGTGTTTGCGAACGCCAGCATGTGGTTGCCGCGGTTTCGCGTGTCCCCGGCGGTCCAGTACGTGAGGTACATCGTGGTGCGGCGCCGCATGTCGAAGGTGTCGACGTAGTCGATCTGCGCCTGCATCGGACCCGTTGCGCGGAGCGCGGTGACGGTGGCGCCGAGCAGGTTTGCGGTCTCGTCGCGAAGGTGGGTCAGCATCTCCTCGACGGTGGTCAACCGTTCGCCCTGTCGGTCGTCCGGATACGCGAGCAGCAGTGCGGCCGCCTGCCATACGAGTCGATGCTCGAGGGTCGGGTCCCGCTTGCTGCGAAGGAGCTTCATCGATCCGCGCTCCGTTCCGGGAAGATCCCGCTGGGTTCGCCGCGACCGTCCCAGTTGAGCAGGTTGACCCGTGACGGGCGGGACTCGGTCACCGCGATGCCCTCGCTGGTCTGCCGGTTGTGCAGCGCATGGAAGCTCTCCACCGCGACGGGCACCGGAGCGCCGCTGGCCTCGCCGAACGGCCCCGACTCGTACATTCCGGGGCCGCCCTCGAACGACAGCGAGCAGCCCGGCTCCTCGAGCGATTGCGCCTCCAGCGCATGGGCGTCGGCGACGTATGCCGTCGGAATGACGTAGCGCTCTTCGTATTTCGCGAGTGCAAGCAGGCGGTACATCTCGTAGATCTGCTCCTCGGTCATGCCGACCGCTTGTGGGATGTGCGGCTGGGTCTCGCGCCCGAGGTTGATGTCGCGCATGTACGAGCGCATCGCGGCCAACCGCCGCAGTACGCCCTCCACCACCGCGGTGTCGCCGGCGGTGAAGAGCCCGGCCAGGTACTCGAGCGGAATGCGCAGCGCCTCGAGCGCCCCGAACAGGTTGCCGATCTCCTCACCGTCGTGACCGTCGCGCGCTACCGCGTCGACCACCGGCGAAAGCGGCGGGATGTACCAGACCATCGGCATCGTCCGGTATTCGGGATGCAGGGGGAGCGCGACCTGATAGCGGTGGATCAATGCGTACACCGGTGAACGCTGGGCCGCCTCGATCCACTCCTCCGAGATGCCCTCCGCGCGGGCCCCGGCGATGACCTCGGGGTCGTGCGGGTTCAGGATGATCGACTTCTGAGCCTCGTACAGGTCGGTCTCGTTCTCCGTCGCCGCCGCTTCGAGCACGCGGTCGACGTCGTAGAACACCAGGCCGAGATACCGCAGCCGGCCGACGCAGGTCTCCGAGCACACCGTCGGCAGCCCGACCTCGACGCGGGGGTAGCAGAATGTGCACTTCTCGGCCTTGCCGGTCTTGTGGTTGAAATACACCTTCTTGTAGGGACATCCCGAGACACACATCCGCCAGCCCCGGCAGCGGTCCTGATCGACGAGCACGATGCCGTCCTCGGAGCGCTTGTACATCGCCCCCGACGGGCACGACGCGACACACGACGGGTTCAGGCAATGCTCGCAGATCCGCGGAAGGTAGAACATGAACGTCTGCTCGAGTTCGAGACGGACCTGCTCGTTCACCCTGCGCAGCACGGGATCCCCGGACACGATCTCCGGTGACCCGCCGAGGTTGTCGTCCCAGTTCGCCGACCACTGAACCTTCATCGGATCGCCGCTGATCAGGCTCCGCGGCGGCGCCACCGGCATGTGCTCACCCAACGGCGCGTTGGTCAGGTTCTCGTAGTCGTAGGTCCACGGCTCGTAGTAGTCGGCGATGCTGGGCATCTTGGGGTTGGCGAAGATCCGCAGCAGCTTGCTCAGCCGGCCGCCGTCGCGCAGCTTAAGCCGACCCCTCCGGTCGCGTATCCATCCGCCGCGCCACCGCTCCTGGTCTTCGTAGGTTCGCGGATAGCCTTGGCCGGGACGGGTTTCGACGTTATTGAACCAGACGTACTCGGTGCCGGGCCGGTTGGTCCAGGCCTGCTTGCAGGTCACCGAGCAGGTATGGCAGCCGATGCACTTGTCGAGGTTCATCACCATCGCCATCTGCGCCATGACTTTCACTGGTAGACCACCTCCTGGCTGCGCCGCCGGACGACGGTCACCTCGTCGCGCTGGTTTCCGGTCGGCCCGAGATAGTTGAACGCGAACGCCGTCTGGGCGTATCCACCGGCCAGATGGCTCGGCTTGATCAGCAGCCGGGTCAACGAATTGTGAATGCCCCCGCGTTTCCCCGTGGTCTCGCTCAGGGGCACGTCGATCACCCGCTCCTGCACGTGGTAGACGAACACCACGCCCTCGGGCATACGGTGCGAGACGATCGCCCGGCAGACCAGCACGCCGTTGCGATTCACCGCCTCGACCCAATCGTTGTCGCGCACCGAGATTTTCGCCGCATCGTCCGGGCTCATCCACATCGTCGGCCCGCCGCGTGACAGCGACAGCATGAACAGATTGTCCTGATATTCGGAGTGGATCGACCACTTCGAGTGCGGTGTCAGATACCGGACCGTCAGCCCCACACCGTCGTGATGACCCACCGCGGAATCACCGAACAACCGCGACATGTCCAGCGGAGGCCGGTAGATCGGCAGCTGTTCGCCGAGTTCCTCGAGCCAGTCGTGGTCGAGGTAGAAGTGCATCCTGCCGGTCAGCGTGTGAAACGGCTTGAGTTCCTCGATGTTGACGGTGAACGGCGCGTAGCGACGCCCACCGGTCTCGCTGCCCGACCACTCCGGGCTGGTGATCACCGGGACCGGCCGCGCCTGCGTGTCCGCGAACGTGATGCGGCGCTCCTCGCTGCCGCCGGCCAGATGCACCAGGCGGCGTCCGGTCCGGCGCTCCAGCTCACGGAAACCCTCGACGGCCAGGCGCCCGTTGCTGGTGCCGGACAGCGCGAGGATCGCCTCCGCCATCCGTTCGGCCGTGTTGATGGCCGGACGCCCCTGTGCGCGACCGGAATCCATCACGCCGAATTTGGCCGCCAGCTCGCCGACCTCCTTGTCGGGGCGGACGGTGACCCCCTTGGTGGTCAACCCGAGCTTCTCGACGAGCGGTCCCAGCGCCGCCCATTTCTCGGCGACCGCGGGATAGTCGCGCTCCACCACCGCCATCGGCGCCATGGTCTTACCCGGCACCGGGATGCTCCCGTCGGCGCGCCAATCCTTCTCGACACCACCGGGATAGGCCATCGCGCCTGGCGTGTCATGCTGCATGGCGCCGAGCACCACGTCGGAGCGCACACCCAGATGCTTTGCGGCCAGTGCGCTGAACACGCGGGCGATGGCGCCGAACGCATCGAAGTCGGAGTGGGCTTCCCACGGCGGGTCGACGGCCGGGTTGAACGCGTGCACGTACGGGTGCATGTCGGTGCTGGACAGATCGTGCTTCTCGTACCAGGTGGCGGCGGGCAGCACGACGTCGGAGAGCAACGTCGTCGAGGTCATCCGGAAGTCGATCGACATCAACATGTCGAGCTTGCCCTCGGGAATGTCATCGGTCCACGCGATGTCGTTGGGCCGCAGCGCTTCCGGTGTCGGCTCGGCCTGCAGGTTCGAGTCGGTGCCGAGCAGGTGGCGAAGGAAGTACTCGTTGCCCTTACTCGAGGAACCCAGCAGGTTGGCCCGCCAAACCGAAAGGACCCTCGGCCAGTTCGCCGGGTTGTCCGGGTCGGTGACGGCGAGTTTGAGCGTGCCCTCTGCGAGTTGTTCGGTGACGTAGGTGGAGATGTCCTGGCCCGCGGCGCGGGCCTCGTCGGCGACGTCGAGGCTCGAGCGGTCGAACTGTGGATAGAACGGGCTCCAACCCATCGCGGTCGACGCGGCGAGCACGTCCATGGTGTGCCGATCGCGGAACCGGCCACGGCCCAGAGGACTGGCCAGCGCGTCGGCGCGGTAACCGTCGTAACGCCATTGGTCGGTGTGGACGTACCAGTACGACGTGCCCGGCATCTGCCGCGGCGGTCGCGACCAGTCGGTACCCATCGCCAGCGCGGACCAGCCCGTCACCGGGCGGCACTTCTCCTGTCCGACGTAGTGGGCCCAGCCACCGCCGTTGCGGCCCATCGCGCCGGTGAGCAACACCAGCGCCAGCACCGCCCTGTAGGTGGCGTCGCCGTGGAACCACTGGCAGATCCCCGCGCCCATGATGATCATCGACCGGCCACCGGATTCCTCGGCGTTGTGCGCGAACTCGGTGGCGATCCGGATCGCCTGGGACGCAGCGACTCCGGTGATCGACTCCTGCCAGGCCGGGGTGTACGGCTTTGGATCGTCGTAACCGGCCGGCCAGTCTCCGGGTAGTCCGGGACGCGCCACCCCGTACTGCGCCAGCATCAGATCGAACACGGTGCAGACCAGGTGCTCGCCCACCCGCCGCACCGGCACCCCGCGGGTCAACGTCTCACCGTGCCCATCGAAAGTGTCGAACCGGGGTAACGCCACCTCCGCCGTCTCACCGGCTTCCGTGAAGAGCACCGTCAGTGCCGGCACCAGGTCGCCGAGTTCCAGGTTCCATTTCGTGACGCCGTCGTCGCCGAAGCGGAAACCCAACGACCCCTGCGGCACGACGACGGTGTCGGTCGCGGCATCCAGCAGGACCGGTTTGAACGCCGCGTTCTCCTGCGCCGCCACCTCACCGCCGAGGTCGGCCGCGGTCAGGTTCTTGCCCGGGACCAACCTGCCGTCACGCTCCTCGAGCTTGACCAGGAACGGCAGGTCGGTGAATTTGCGGACGTAGTCGACGAAGAACGGAACCTTGTGTTTGACAAAGAATTCCGAGAGCACCACGTGGCCCATCGCCATGGCCAACGCGCCGTCGGTGCCCGCCGCGCACGGCATCCACTCGTCGGCGAACTTGGTGTTGTCGGCGTAATCGGGGCTGATGCTGACGACTTTCGTGCCGCGGTAACGCACTTCGGTCATCCAGTGTGCATCCGGCGTGCGGGTGACCGGCACGTTCGAGCCCCACATCATCAGGTACGACGCGTCCCACCAGTCGCCGGACTCCGGCACATCGGTCTGATCACCGAACACCTGCGGGGAGGCGACGGGAAGGTCGGCGTACCAGTCGTAGAACGACGTCATCACGCCACCGAGCAGTTCGATGAACCGTGACCCGGCGGCGAAGGACACCATCGACATCGCAGGGATGGGGGAGAACCCGGCAATCCGATCCGGTCCATACCGCTTGATCGCGTGGATGTGAGCGGCCGCGATCATCTCGGTCGCCTCGGCCCAGCTGATCCGCACCAGACCGCCTTTGCCCCTTGCCTGTTGGTAGCGTCGGCGGCGTTCGGGGTCGCTCTGAATGTCGGCCCACGCGAACACCGGATCGGACAGCCGCGACTTGGCCTCGCGGTACATGCGGACGAGTTCGCCGCGCGCATATGGATAGCGCACCCGCGTCGGGGAATAGGTGTACCAGGAGAACGCCGCACCCCGAGGGCAACCGCGCGGCTCGTACTCCGGCCGATCCGGCCCCACCGACGGGTAGTCGGTCTCCTGCGTCTCCCAGGTGATGATGCCGTCCTTGACGTAGATCTTCCACGAGCACGACCCCGTGCAGTTGACGCCGTGCGTGGAGCGGACCACTTTGTCGTGACTCCACCGGTCGCGGTAGAAGATGTCGCCCTCGCGGCCGCCACGGCGGTGGATGGTCCGACCGTCCCTGGAAGCCTCACCGGGAGTGAAGAATCGGCCGCTGCGCTCGAGCAGTTCTTCGACCCGGCCGCCGATGTGGGGCTCGGTGGTCGTCACTGGGTTGCCTCCTTCGGTTGCGGCTCGTGGCTGTGCAGCCGCAGTGCGGTGTAGGCGAACGCGATCAGCGCGGTCGCGACGAGCAGGATCAGGCCGACGGAGTAGTCGTTCTCGACCGCGTCATAGGTCGAGCCCATCACCAGGGGTGGGAAGTAGCCGCCCAAACCGCCTGCGGCCGAGACGATTCCGGTGATCGACCCGACAGACTGCGCCGGTGACCGACGGGCCACCCACGCGAACACACCGCCGGTGCCGATGCCGAGGAACACCGCCAGTGCGATGAAGGTGGTCGCCGACCACACATCCGGCGGCGGCTGCAGCATGGCGATCAGCGCCATCAGCGCTGTGCCGCCGAAGGAGCCGAGCACGACGTACTTCGGTGCGATTCGGTCGGCCAATGCTCCGCCGACGGGCCGGGCCAGCACGGCCGCCAGTGCGAATCCCGCGGTGCGCGCGCCCGCGTCGACGGCCGAGAAGTGGTAGATCGTCTTGATGTAGGTGGGCAGGTAGTTGCTGAACGCCACGAAGCCGCCGAACACGATCGCGTAGAGGAACGACATCTCCCACGTGACGCGGAGTTTGGCCGCCGCCTTCAGCTTCGGCAGCACGCGATCGGTGTTGGGCGCGAAAGTCGGTGAGTCGCGCATGAAGAACACGCACAGCGCCGCGGTGACCGCCAACGCGGCCGCGACGATGACGTGCGTGGGCAGCAGCCCGAACCATTTGACGAATCTGGGGGTGAAGAACGCCGAGAGCGCGGTGCCCACCATGCCCATGCCGAACACGCCGGTGGCGAAGCCGCGGCGCGACGGCTCATACCAGTTGTTCGCGAACGGGATGCCGACGGCGAAGATGGTGCCCGCGATGCCCAGGAAGAAGCCGCACACCAGCAGCAGGGGGTAGGACCCGGCCGAACCCGCGGCGCCCACCGCGAGCACGGGCACGATCGAGATGAGCGAGATCGCGATGAACAGCACGCGGCCGCCGAACCGGTCGGTCAGCGAACCCACGACGATCCGTCCGAGCGCGCCCACCAGGATCGGGGTGGCCACCAGCATCGAGGCCTCGGAGCTGCTGAGCGACAAGTCGCCCGCGTATGTGGTCGACAGCGGGCCGATCATGTTCCAAGCCCAGAAGTTGATGGCGGAGACCCACGTGGCCAGCGCCAAGTTCAGTGTGCGTCGAGCGCCAGTGTCCGGCGCGACCGCCGTGTTCACTCACCCAGACAACCACGTGTCATGAGAGTCCGCGTGGCTTTCGGATGAAGCGCTGCGCCGCAACGAAGTACAGACGGCCTAGCTACTCAGGGACAGGCCGGCGGCGACGGCGAACCCGAGCACCGCCGCCAGCCCCGCCTGATCGCGAGCCTTCTCGGTGGCTTCGGGGATCATCGACGTCACCAGCATGACCAGCAGGGCGCCCGCGGCGAAACCGTCTATTCCGCCTTGTAATTGGCGGCCCGCCGCCTCCTGGAACTGAAATCCCGCGAGCGTGGCCAGGGTGCACAGCAGCGCAACGGCGATCCAGCCGAGCACGATCCGCCCCCGCGGCGTGCCTGCCGCCTTCAGGTCGCTGGCCGAACCGATCGCCTCGGGAAGGTTGGACACGAAGATCGCCACGAGTAAGGACACGCTCACTGCGCCGCCGCCGGCGATCCCGATGCCCAGTACCGCCTGCTCGGGAATGCCGTCGAGCAGCGCACCCAGTGCGAGCGGCAGACCGGCGGCGCCGGTGCCCCTGCCGCCGATCCGCGCGACGCCTTTGTCGGCGAGGAAGAACATGAGGCCGCCGATGGCCAGACCTGCGGCTACCGGAATCGCCCCGCCGACGTGGAAACCCTCTTCGGCCAGTTCGAAGGAGATGCTGGCCACCAGTGCTCCGGCGCCGAAGCCGAGCACCAACCCGATCAGCCGGGCGTTCCAGTCGCGTAGCACCCCGGCGAGCGCGCCGATGACCAACGACGATGCCGCAACGCCGCCCCAGAGCAGTGCGGTGAGCATCGCATCAGCCTAGGCGCGAATCCTCCTGCGACGCTTGGTCGGGTCGTGCTGACCGGCGAGCGTGAGGCCCAGGATCACCATGACGAGGCCCATGCCGAACCACATCCAGCCGAACGCGTCGGCAACGGCGAATCCGTAGGCGCACAAGGCGAAGTACACCAGTCCAGCGCCCAAGAAGTACCACCGCGCGGCGGCATATGTCCGGGCCATGACCAGGCCGAGGGCGCCGAGCACCAGGTTGACCACGTTGCCCAGTCCGGACACCGCGATCATGCCGAACAGGCTGGCCCCGGATCGGTGGTCCGCCCATGCCAGCTGGTCGTAATCGTGGGTGAGGCCGGGGACGAAGCCGAGGGCGCCGATGAGGAGCAGAACGGCACCCACGATCACCGCCGCTCCCTGCACGGCCATGTATTTCGGTCTCGTCGCCATCCCTTGCCTCCGTCCGGAACCGTTATTGACGGACTGGCAGGTAATACCCTGCGGGTGCGGACGCTAACCGGCCCGCCGCCTAACGGGTGTTGCGGTTCAACGGGGTGTTCGCCTCGATGACGCGCCGCGACAGCAGCACACCGAGCGCGATCATGCCGACGGCGAGCACCAGGTGCAGCCAGTTGTCGGCGGTGTTGAGCGGCACGAAGTTCGCGGAGCTGTCGTGATCGATGACCAGGCCGTACAGGAACAACAGCAGGTAGATGACACCGCCGCCGATCAGGTAATTGCGGGCGTTGCCGAAGCTGCGCGCCATGGCCACACCGGCCACACCGAACAGCAGATGCACGAGGTTGTGCAGGACCGAGACGTTGAAGACGCCGAGAAGCTGGGCCTCCGAGTGGTGGCCGGCGAATGTCATGGTGTCGTAGTTCGTCGTGATGCCCGGGATGAAGCCCAGGATGCCGACCAGCAAGAACACCGCGCCGACAGCAAGCGCTGCCTTCTGCACGGGCGCTCCGTAGCGGGTTGCGGCCGTGGGGCCGGACGGTTGGCTGCTGACCATCGTCGTTCCTTTCCGTCGAGGTCAGCGACAACTACCCAGGGAGAGTCGATACAAACCCGGAATTTTGATGGCGCGGCGAGGCTCGCGGCTCAGGTCTGCGAACGGCCTGGCCCGACTCCCTCACGCGCCGAGCTACTTCTTGATGTAGCAGTTGGGTGGATTTCCGCAGTGATGACCTTGATCGCACTTGTGACAGTTGCAGGTACAGCCGCTCTTGGCCTTGACCGCAGACGTACGCATCGCGAATCAACTCCTTTGTTGTGAGCCCGCCGGCGACGACCGAGCGGGCCTGCCACCGAATATAGGCCGATCGGGCGCGTGGAGCGGGCTCAGCCCTTCAAGATCGGCTTGAGTGCCTCGATCACCGCGGGGTCTTCGATCGTCGAGGGCAGCGGTTCGTCCCGGCCGTGCGCGATGCCCCGCATCGTCTTGCGCAGAATCTTCCCCGACCGGGTCTTCGGCAGCGCGGGTACGACGTCGACGAGCTTGAAACACGCTACGGCGCCGATGTCTTCACGGACCAACCGGATGAGATCCTCGGCGAGCCCGTCGGCCGAGGCGCCGGACTTGAGCACCACGAAGCCGCGCGGCACCTGTCCCTTGATTTCGTCGCGGACCCCGATCACCGCGCATTCCGCGACCGCCGGGTGGGTGGCCAGCACGGCCTCGATCGATCCGGTCGACAACCGGTGGCCCGCGACATTGATGACATCGTCGATGCGGCCCATCACGAAGAGGTAGCCGTCCTCGTCGAGGTAGCCACCGTCGCCCGTGAGGTAGTAGCCGGGATGCTCGGAGAGGTACGACGCCTGGTAACGGTCGTCGTCACCCCACAGCGTGGGCAACGTGCCCGGCGGAAGCGGCAGCCGGATGCAGATGTCGCCTTCCTCGTTGGCATCGCGGACGGAGCCGTCGACATGCAGGATCTTGACGTCGTAACCGGGCATCGGAACCGTCGGAGATCCGGGCTTGATCGGCATGGGCTCCAGGCCCATGGGGTTGGCGGCGATCGCCCAACCGGTCTCCGTCTGCCACCAGTGGTCGACGACGGGAATGTTCAGCTTCTGTGCGGCCCACTCGTAGGTGTCCGGGTCGAGTCGCTCGCCGGCCTGGAACAGGTACTTCATCTTCGACAGGTCATAGCGGCCGATGTGCTCGCCCTCGGGGTCCTCCTTGCGGATCGCGCGTACGGCCGTCGGCGCGGTGAACAGCGCCTTCACCCCGTATTCGGAGGCGACCCGCCAGAACGCCCCCGGGTCCGGCGTCCCGATCGGCTTGCCCTCGTAGAGCACCGTCGTGGCGCCGAGCAGCAGCGGGCCGTACACGATGTACGAGTGGCCGACGACCCAGCCGACGTCGGAGGCGGCCCAGAAGATGTCACCGGGCGCGATGTCGTAGATGTTGCGCATGCTCCACAGCAGCGCGACCGCGTGCCCGCCGTTGTCGCGAACGATGCCCTTCGGCTTGCCCGTGGTCCCGGACGTGTAGAGCACGTACAGCGGATCCGTCGCCGCCACCGGCACCGGGTCGACGGCCGCCGCGGCCACGACGTCCTCCCAGTCGAGGTCGCGGTCTGGCGACAACTCGCAGCGCTCATGGTCGCGCTGAACGATGACGCAATTGCGGGGCGGATGCTCCGACATCTCCAGTGCGGCATCGAGCATCGGCTTGTAGGCGACGGTGCGCGACGGTTCGATGCCGCACGACGCGGAGACGATCACCGTCGGTTGGGCGTCGTCGATGCGCGTCGCGAGTTCGTGCGCGGCGAACCCGCCGAACACCACCGAGTGGATCGCCCCCAACCGCGCGCACGCCAGCATGGCGATCACCGCCTCGGGGATCATCGGCATGTAGATGACGACCCGGTCACCCTTGGTGACGCCGAGGCCGCGTAGGCCGCCGGCGAACTTCGCAGTGGCGTCCCGCAATTCGCGGTAGGTGTAGGTCTCTTTCGTCTCGGTGACGGGTGAGTCGTAGATCAATGCCGGCTGCTCGCCGCGGCCGTCGTCGACGTGCCGGTCGAGCGCATTGGCGCAGGTGTTCATCTCACCGTCGGGGTACCAGCGGTAGAACGGCGGGTTCGAATCGTCGAGGATCTGCGTGGGCTCGCGCGTCCACGTCACCGCGCGTGCGGCATCGGCCCAGAATCCTTCTGGATCAGCGATGCTGGCGTCGAACAGCGCTCGGTATCCGGCCATACCGCACGTTAGCGCGACGGCAGTTCCTATAGTCGCGTTATGACCTCTGCTCCTCCGCCGATCGAAGGGGTGCGACGGTCGCATGTCACCGCCCGCGGCGTGCGCTTCCACGTGACCGAGGCCGGCCCCGCCGACGGGCGTCCGGTCGTGGCGCTGCACGGCTGGCCGCAACACCATTGGGAATACCGGGATCTGCTTGCCGATCCCCCGGCGGGGCTCCGGATCATCGCACCTGACCTGCCTGGTTATGGATGGTCCGGTCCGCCACCGCACCGGTGGGCCAAGGAAGACGTCGCCACTGACGTTCTCGCCCTTCTGGATGCTCTGGGCCTCGATCGCGTACTGCTGTTGGCTCACGACTGGGGCGCCTTCGTCGGATACCTGATGATCCTGCGAGCGCCGGAGCGATTCGACGGTTACCTGGCCTGCAATATGGCCTATCCGTGGTTGTCGACGCGCGATGTTCTGCACCGGCTATGGCGCTTCGCGTACCAGATACCGATCGCGACGGCCGGAGTGCTGGTGCAGCGCCGCACACCATTCCTCGAGAAGATGATCTTCGGCATCGGCTCGAAGATGTCCGACGCCGACGTCCGGGTCTTTTCGGACCGGTTCCGCGACCCGGTGTGCGCCCGGGCCGCGCGCGATACGTACCGGACCTTCCTCACGAAGGAGCTCCTGGGCAGCGCGCGTAGTCCTGAGACGCGACGGGCGACGGTGCCGATTCGCGCGCTGTTCGGACTGGGCGATGCGGTGGTGCATCCATCGTGGGTTGCGGCCGAGAACGCCAATGCGGACGATTACCGGTTGCAGACGGTCGATGCCAGCCACTTCATCGTCGACGAGCGACCCGATCTGGTGCGCGCGGCGCTGGTCGCGCTGGCGGAGGAGACGGCCTAGTTCGGTGCGGCGGGCAGGTCGATCTCGACCGTCAGGCCTCCGCCGGGGGTGTCGGACGCCGAGATGGTTCCGCCCATCGCCTCGACGAATCCGGAGGCGACGGACAGCCCGAGCCCGATTCCGATCGTGTCGTCGTCGCCGAGCCGCTGGAACGGGGCGAACGCCTGCTGCTCGCTGCCGCGCGGGATCCCAGGACCCTCGTCGACGACGGCGATGAGCACCCGGTCGCCGACCTGCCCCGCGGTCACCCGCACCAGGCTGCCCTCGGCGTAGCGCAGCGAGTTGTCGATCAGGTTGGCCAGCACGCGTTCGAGCAGTTCACTGTCGGCCAGGACCGCGTCGGAGTCGATCTCCACCTTAACCCGCTCGCTGCCCGGGCGAGTGAAACCGCTTGTGTCGGCGCGAATTCCAAGCAACGCGCGCTGAACCACGTGCTCGAGTTCGACGCGCACCATCTCGGGGCGAACCGCTCCTGCGGCCAGGCGTGCCGAGTCAAGCAGGTTGGCCACCAACGCGGTCAGCTGGTCGACGGAGTCCTCGACGGTGGCGAGGAGTTCGGCGGTGTTGTCGGCGGAGATGTCGACGTCGCCGTTGCGGATTCGAGACGTCGCCGCCTTGGCGGCCGCTAGCGGGGTGCGCAGGTCGTCGCTGACGGCGGTGAGGAGTGCATGGCGCAGTTTGTCCGCCTGCCCTACGGCTTCGGCCTTGTTCGCCTCGGCCCTCTCTCGTTGCCTGAGCAGGTTGACGGCCTGCTTGCCGACGCCACCGAGGACGCGGCGGTCGCGCGCGGTCAACGCCGGGCCGCTCAACAGCATCCAGTACTCGTCGTCGCCGATTTCGACGGAGGTGTCCGCGTCGTCGACATCCGCGCAGGGATCGGTGCCGACGGAGGCGAGGATCTCACCGGTTTGGCTGCGGACGAGGCTCACACCGCGCTGCGAGTACGTTTCGCGGAGATGTTCCAACAGACCGTCCAGGTCCGCGTCGTGCAACACACCGTCGGCGAAGAGTGCCAGCAGCGCGGCTTCCTGGTTGGCCCGCCGCGCTTCTCGCACTCGCCGCGCCGCGCGAACGACGAACGTGGCGACCGTGACGGCGAAGAGCAGCAGTATCAGCGTCGCGATCGCTGTGTCGGTGTCGTGGACGGAGAACGTGTTCTCCGGAGCCACGAGGAAGAAAGTGATCAACACTCCCGAGAGCACCGCGGCGGTGATCGCCGGAGCGAGGCCGCCGAGCACGGCGGTGCCGAGTACGCCGACGAAGAACAGTGCGCCGGGACCGCCGATGTGACGGAACCGGTCCGGCAACACCAGCGTCAGAGCACAGACCGCGACCGGAATCGCCACGGCGCCAAGCCATGACGTGAGCCGACGCTGGCGAGTCGAGAGGCGGGACCACGAGATGCCGGTGCTGGCTTGGTCGTGGGTGACCATGTGGACGTCGAGGTTGCCCGACTGTTGTACGACGGCCTCGCTGATGCCTTCGTCGAACATGCGCGACAGCCGCGAACGACGTGAGGTCCCGACGACCAGTTGGGTCGCGTTGACGTCGTGCGCGTAGTCGATGAGCGAGGTGGCGACGTCGTCGCCGACGACGGTGTGCATGGTGGCGCCCAGGCTTGCCGCCAGTTCGCGCACGGCCTTCTTCTGCTGGTCCGAGATGGCGGTCAGGCCACCGCCGTCCACGACGTGGACAACCCTGAGGTCGGCGCCCGTACGGGAGGCGATTCGCGACGCGCGTCGCACCAGCACCTCGGACTCGGGGCCTCCGGTGACCCCGACAACCACGCGTTCGCGAGGCGCCCACCGGTCGCTGATCTTCTTGTCGGAGCGGTACTTGGCGAGGGCGGCGTCGACCTGATCGGCCAGCCAGAGCAGGGTCAATTGCCGTAGTGCAGTGAGGTTCTCGGGACGGAAGTAATTCGACAGTGCGGCGTCGACGCGTTCGGGCGGGTAGACGTTGCCGTGAGCCAGCCTGCGCCGCAACGCTTCCGGTGTGATGTCGACCAACTCGATCTGGTCGGCGGCGCGCACCACCTCGTCGGGGATGCGGTCGGATTCCTCGACTCCGGTGATCTGGGCGGCCAGGTCGGACACGCTTTCCAGGTTCTGGATGTTGACTGTGGTGATCACGGTGATGCCGGCGTTGAGCAGTTCTTCGACGTCCTGCCAACGCTTCTTGTTCTTGCAGCCCGGTGCGTTCGAGTGGGCGAAGTCGTCGACGAGCACGACCTTCGGCCGACGCTGGATGATCGCGGCCACGTCGATCTCGTGGTCGCCGTGCTCCGTCGTGCGGGGAGGCACCACTTCGATACCCGCCACCTGCTGGCCGACCTTGCGGCGACCGTGCGTGTCGACGATGGCGGCGACCACATCGGTTCCGCGTTCGAGACGACGGTGCGCCTCGGCCAGCATGGAGTAGGTCTTGCCGACACCGGGCGCGGCGCCGAGGTAGACGCGCAGGTCCCCGGTCTTGCGTCCCAGTATTCCCATCCGTACATCATTCCTGCTGGACCGCTTGCGGCTCAAACGTCTTGCGGATTGATTTGGCCAGCGGGCCGGCTCCACGCCCGGCCGTCTTCTCTCAATTCACTTGTGTCTCTTTGGTTTCAGTGGTCACAAATGGGGCCTGGCTGTCAGTAGGTCGAACTATTGTTCGAGTATGGCGGCGGAGCAGATCAGCCAACGGATCGCGGCGATGGACCGCGAGCTGTCCGCGATGGTCGCCGAGTCGTTCGACACCTTGAGCACCGCTGAGCAGTTGGCGTTGACCGCCCAATGGGAGGCCTTCACGCGCCGCCAAGCGATGGTGGGGCATCGGCTGGTCGCTGGGCTGCAGGGCGCGCCGTTGGCGGAGCTGGGGGAGCACAGTGCGGCCGGCGCGTTGACGGTGTTGTTGCGGATCTCCAAGGCTGAGGCGAGTCGGCGGGTGGCTGAAGCGGCGGAGTTGGCGCCGCGGCGGGCGATGACCGGCGAAACACTGCAACCGGAGTTGGCGCACACGGCCGCCGCGGTGGCAAAGGGCCTGGTGGGGGCCGAGCATGTGCGGGTGATTCGGCGGTTCTTGGCCAAGGAGATCCCCGCCTCGACACCGTTTGACGTGCGTGAGGCCGCCGAAGCCCAACTCGCTGGCCTTGCGGCGAAGCACACTCCCGAGGAGTTGCGTGCGGCCGCGCAGCGGTTGGCGGCCTATCTGAACCCCGACGGGGACTTCTCCGATGAATTGCGCGCGGCGCAGCGGTGGTTGCGGTTGGGTCGTCAACGCCTCGACGGGATGAGTGAGCTACGGGGGCTGCTCGACCCCGCGACGCGGGCCGCATTGGAAGCCGTGTTAGCCACCGAAGCCGCGCCCGGCAGGAACAACCCCGACGGCGACCACCCCGACGGCAAGAACACCTGCCCGGATGGTGAGCCGTCGCCCGAGGCGGTGGCTTCGGATACCCGCTCGGTGGGGCAGCGCAACCACGACGCGTTGGGGGCGATGTGCCGGGCCCTGCTCGCATCGGGCGAACTGGGTTCGCACAACGGGCTGCCGGCCACGCTGCTGATCACCACCACCTTGCAGGAGTTGGAGTCCGGCACCGGGCAGGCGGTCACCGGCGGCGGTTCACTGCTGCCGATGAGCGAGGTCATCAAAGAAGCCGCGGCGGCGCATCCGTATCTGGCGATTTTCGACAAGGCCACCGAAGAACCCCTCTACCTCGGGCGCGGCCGACGTTTGGCGTCCAAAGCCCAACGGCTGGTGCTCTTCGCGAAGGATCGGGGCTGCACCAGGCCCGGCTGTACCGCCCCGGCCTATCAGTGCCAGGTTCACCACGCGGTCAACGATTGGGCCGCTGAGGGTCAGACCAACATCGACGAGCTGACCCTCGCGTGTGGGCCCGACAATCGGCGGGTCAAACCCGGCGGCTGGCGCACCCGCAAACGCAAAGACGGGCGCACCTCATGGCTTCCTCCGCCGCAGCTCGATACCGGCCAAGCCCGCGTCAACAACTATCACCACCCAAACCGCTACCTGATACCCGACGAGGGCGATGACGAAGTCAGCGGAGCGGGTCCTGACGACGGCGGGGATGACCACGGCAATGATCGCGACGCAAGCTGACGGCTGGCTTTCCAAGCGACGACAACCACAACACCGGCTGACGTCGGCGGCATGCTCCGCGCGTTTGACGGGAGCCCCGTCGGGTAGCCCGCCACCATGGCTCAAGGACGACCACTCGCGCTTGTGACAGGCGCTTCGAGCGGGATCGGATTCGAACTGGCGAAGCTGTTTGCCGACGACGGATACGACCTCATCGTCGCCGCCGACGACGACGGCATCCACGCCAGCGCCGACAAACTCGCCGCCAGCGGCACCGAGGTGCGCGCGGTTCAGGTCGATCTGCGCAAAGAGGCCGAAGTCGATCGCCTCTACAGCAGCGCCACCGAAGACGGCAGACGGATGGACGCCGCCGCCCTCAACGCCGGCACCGGAGGCGGCGGCAACCGCTTCGTCGACCGCGGCCTCGAAGAGGACTTCAACGTCATCGACCTGAACGTCCGAGGGACGGTGCAACTGGCCAAGCTGATCCTCGGCGACATGGTCAGCGCCAACTCGGGCAAGCTGCTCTTCACGTCGTCGATCGTGGCGATGATGCCCGGCTCGTATCAGACGATCTACAACGCGTCCAAGTCGTTCGTGCAGTCGTTCGCCGAAGCGCTCCAAGACGAATTGCGCGATACCGACGTCACCATCACCGCGCTGATGCCCGGTCCCACCGACACCAACTTCTTCCGACGCGTCAACATGCTCGACACCCTGGTCGGCAAAATGCCGAAGGACGACGCCGGCAAGGTGGCAAAACAGGGATACGACGCGCTGATGCAGGGAAGGAAGAAAATCGTTGCGTCATCGCCACTTTCGAAGGGCATGGGCCTGGTAAACCGGTTCCTTCCCGACTCGGTCAAAGCGGCGTCGAACAGGCTGATCTCGAGGTGACTGTGCCGGCTTCAGCCGATGCTGTGGTGATCGGCGCCGGCCACAACGGTTTGGTCGCCGCGGCGATGCTCGCCGACGCGGGCTGGGACGTGCTGGTTCTGGAAGCGCAGGATCAACCTGGCGGCGCCGTGAAGAGCGCCGAACTGTTTCCCGGCTACGTCAGCGATCTCTACAGCGCCTTCTACCCACTGTCGGTCACCTCACCGGCTCTCAAGGCACTGCACCTCGAGGAGCACGGGCTGCGCTGGTCGCACTCACCGGCGGTCGTCGGCCATGCAAGCTCCGCCGATGACGACGACGCCCCGCTGATCTGGCGCGAACTCGACCGCACCGTAGACGATCTCGAACGTCGCACTGCAGGAGACGGATCGCGCTGGCGCGACTTGTTCTCCCAATGGCAACGCATCAAGGAACCGCTGCTCGAGACGCTGTTCTCGCCGTTCCCTCCGATGCGCGGGGCGGTGGGACTGCTGCGTGAGCTGGGTACCGCCGAAGCCCTCCAACTGGCGCACCTACTCCTGCTCCCCGCGGGGGTGATGGCCGAGCACCTGTTCGACGGCGAGGCCGCACGACTCTTGTTGTTGGGCAACGCGATGCACGCCGACGTCCCGATCGACGCGCCGGGCAGCGGCGTCATGGGCTACATGCTCATCATGATGGCCCAGGACGGCGGCTTCCCGGTTCCAATCGGCGGCGCGGGACAACTCGCCGCGGCGCTGGTCAACCGCGTCACATCAGCGGGCGCCCAGATCAAGTGTCGACAGCAAGTCGAGCGGATCGACGTCCGAGGTGGCCGCGCAGTTGCCGTCCACACCGCCGGCGGCGAGACCGTTCGGGTGCGCCGCGCCGTCATCGCCGACACCTCGGCTCCGCTGCTCTACCGCGAACTGCTGCCGGCTGACGCGCTACCCGGTTCGGTGCTGCAGAGCCTCGACCGATTCGTCTGGGACACCCCGGTGTTGAAGATCAACTATGCGCTCGACGCGCCCATCCCGTGGCGCTCCAAGAGCCTGAACGACGCGGGAACCGTCCACCTCGGCGCCGACCACAACGGCCTCATCCGGTGGATGGCCGACCTCAACACCGAGACGGTGCCGCTGCACCCGTTCCTGCTGTTCGGTCAGATGACGACCTCCGATCCGAGTCGCTCACCCGAGGGCACCGAAAGCGCATGGGCCTACACGCATCTGCCGCGAGGTGTCGCCGATGATGCCTCCGCAGACCAGCTGTCGGCGGCGGTGGACATGGTGTTGGAGAAGCACGCGCCGGGGTTCAGCGATCACATCGTCGGCAAGTCGATCCAGCGCCCGTCCGACCTCGAGGCCAGTGATGCCAACCTGCATGCAGGCGCGGTGAACGGCGGAACGTCACAGCTGTTCCAGCAGTTGATCTTTCGGCCGTTCCCGGGCTTCGGTGGCGCCGAGACGCCGGTCGAGAACGTCTATCTCGGCAGCGCAGGCGCGTCTCCGGGCGGGGGAGTGCACGGTGTTTGCGGCCGCAATGCGGCACGTGCCGCATTGGCCGGCGAAGGGCGGCTGGGCTGGCCACGGCGGAAGCTGAACCGCGCGATCCTGTCGTTGATGACGCGGTGAACGACTCTGACCGGTTGCGCGACGTCGCCGAGAAGGTATTCGGATGGCAGACGCTGCGCCCAGAACAACTCGAGGCGATGACCGCGATTCTTGCCGGACGGGACGTGCTGGCGGTGATGCCGACTGGTTCGGGCAAGTCGGCGATCTACCAGGTTCCGGCGGTGTTGTTGCCGCGAGCGGTCATCGTGATTTCTCCCTTGATTGCGTTGCAGCACGACCAGATTGCCGCGCTCGAGGAGTCGGACGCTCCCGCAGCCGTGGCGATCAACTCGCGGCAGAGCGCGAAGTCCGTCGACCGGGCGTGGGCGGCCATCGAGGATGGTGAGGCCCGGTACGTGTTCCTGGGGCCCGAACAGCTCATGAAGGACGACGTGATGAAGCGGCTGGCCGGTGTGAAGCCGTCGTTGGTCGTGGTCGACGAGGCACACTGCGTTTCGGCGTGGGGGCACGAGTTCCGCCCGACGTACCTTCGGGTCGGTGACGCGATCGAACGCTTGGGTTGGCCGCCGGTCGCAGCGTTGACCGCAACGGCGTCGGCGGTGGTCCGCCGTGAGATCGTCGAGTTCTTGGGTCTGCGTGAGCCGACCGTGATCTCGGGCGGATTCGACCGGCCGAACATCTCGCTCGACCTCCGGCATCACACGGAGGAGGCGCGCAAGCGCGCGGATATCCTCGATGTGGTGCAGCAGCTCGCACACCCGGGGCTGTTGTACTGCGCAACCCGTAAATACACCGAGTTCTATGCCGAGGAGCTCACGCGGCGCGGTGTGGCCGCGGTCAGTTATCACGCCGGGCTAAACACCAAGCAGCGCAACGAGGTTCATGACCGCTTTCGGGATGACGAGGTTGGTGTCGTCGTCGCGACCTCGGCATTCGGCATGGGGATCGACAAAGCGAACGTCCGGTTCGTAGTGCACACGTCGGTGCCGGACTCTGTCGACGCGTACTACCAGCAGGTGGGACGCGCCGGCCGAGACGGCGGGCCTGCGGACGCGATCCTGTTCTACCGCGCCGAGGACTTGACGCTCGGAAACTTCTTCGCCACCCGCAACCCGGACGAGGAGCTGCTCACCCGCGTCTACACCGCGATGGACAACCGGAAGCCGAAGCGGCTCAAGCAACTCCGCGGCGAGGTCGACGAGCGTGGCCGTCGGCTCACCGCCTCGATCAACCTGCTCGAGCAGGCAGGCGCGGTCGAATCGTCGAAGTCAGGATTCACCAGCACGGGGATGCCGGTCGAAGCGGCGATCCGCAGGGCGGTGGACATGGCGGAGATCGGGGAGCGCGTCGACCGCACGCGCGTCGAGATGATGCGGTCGTATGCCGAGACGCCGGACTGTCGCAGGCAGTTCCTGCTGGCTTACTTCGGCGATTATCTGCCGGAGCCGTGCGGCAACTGCGATCGCTGCCGCGAGCACACCGCCGTCGACCACGGTGAGCCGGCCATTGCCATGGGGACGGCGGTCGAACACAAAGAATGGGGCGCGGGCACCGTGCTCGGCGGAGACGCGGACCGGATCACCGTGCTGTTCGACCTCTACGGGTACCGGACTCTGGACGTCGACGCGGTTCGCGATCACGACCTGCTGGACGTTCGCAGATGAGTGCTAGTAGCCCGGCGTGACGACGTCTTCCAATTCCTGCAACTCGGGGGAGGGCCCGGGTGCTGGATGAGGCGGCACCAGATTGCCGGTCGAGCCTGTGCACTCGGCGCCGCTGACGCCTGGCGGGCAGGCGTTGTTGACTGGGGAGGCGGTGTTGGGCACCAGGTATGGCACGCACGTCCCGCTGTAGAGGTCGCTGTCCTCGCCTGCCGGGCAGGCCGCCAGCTGGGTGGGGACGCTGGGTGAGGTAGCGACGACGGCGGCGAATATCGGCGCCACCGCAGCGAGCGCGAATCCACCGGCGATCGTGAGCCGTCGACCGATACGCAACCTCGTCACCGCTGACATTCTCGTGCCTTTCCTAGTGGAACGACCTGCACGTCGACATTATCTTGATCTTGCCTGAGGTGCGCCAGGTCGGTTTGCGCGACGATCGCGCGCGGTAGCGTGCTCATCGGCGCGCTGACAGCGGCGGCCCCCATAGCCCAATTGGCAGAGGCAGCGGACTTAAAATCCGCACAGTGTCGGTTCGAGTCCGACTGGGGGCACCGAGTTTGTAGCGGTCCCCGCCTTGGCGGACTGCAGGATAGAGCGGCTACCTGCGGATCAAACCATGGCGACGATGAACGCCAAGATGGCGAGGACCACTAGGATCAAGCCTGCGAGTACGAAGAATGCACCTAGCGATGCCATCCGCTGGCGTCGATCGGCGTCGCCGTCGGTGGCTCCCTTGACCGAAGTCTTCATCGTGCTGAAGAGAGCTGACCAGTCGATGCGCGACAGTCCCCGCCGCGTGGCAGTCGTATCGCGCATGGGGCGGTCGGGAACCGTTCCCGCGCCATTGCCGTAGAACACCAGCCCGGTCAGGATCGCAACCGCCGCCAAAACCAGCAACGCCACACCCAGCCCCACCATCGCACGCCTCCCATCGGATCGACACACCTGCGCACCGCATACCCAGAGGTGCCGCGGCTCGAACCGCGGCTTCCGCTCGGCTTCATGTGTCCAACGCCCTGCCCGGCTGTGCTGGCGGATGACTCCTGAGCCAGCTCGGTATACCGGCGAGCCGCTCACCGCGTTCGCCCCCACCGCGTCAGCGAGGAACCTCAACCGATACCTAGACTCCGAGAATGCGCGTTCCTCGCCGAATCGCAGAGTTCAACAAGCGAGTCACCAATCCGGCCGCTCGCTCGATCACGCCGTGGCTTCCAAACCTCGGGACGCTCGAGCACGTCGGGCGGAAGTCGGGTAAGCGATACCGAACGCCTCTCCTGGTTTTCAGCACCCATGATGGCTACGCCATCCTCATCGGCTACGGCCCACAGACGGACTGGTTGAAGAACGTTCTGGCCGGTGGCCCGGCGGTGCTGCGCAAGCGTGGACGGGCTGTCGCGCTCGGCAACCCACGGGTGGTGAGCAAGGCCGAGGCCGCGGCGCTCGTCGTACCGCGTTCTCGGCTTCTCTACCGAGCGTTTCCGTATAACGAGGCCGCCCTGCTGCTGACGAATGTGGGCTCTGCGGGCTGACCTCTGTACCGCACCAGACCTCAACCCCGGGAAGCCCGGCCGGACTCCGTTAACCCCCGCGCGCGGGCCCCGCGGTTTAGCCTGATCCTGCTGAGCGAGGCGCGAGGGCCGTAGCACGAGGAGGGCGGTGGTGGTCCAAGCTGACACCGTCTACCGCGCGAGGCTGACGCGCCACAACCGCGACCGCGCCGTGCTGGCAGTGGTCTTCCTTCTTCTCTTCGTCTTCTCCTACAGCGAAGACATCGTGTTCGCGGTGCTCGATGTGACCGGCAACGACCACGTATTCGGCTGGATCCTCGGGCTGGTCGGCCTCGACGTGGCCGTGCTCGCGGCGGTGGGTGCGCTGAAGTTCCGGATAGCCCAAGCCGACGACGACGCCCAACGACTATGGCGCCCATGGTGGATCGCGTTCGCCGCCGTCGTCGTCATCGACGTGCTGTTGATTCTCCTTCCGGATTCTCACCCATTGTGGGTCGACGTCTCGATGTCCGTCGTCATGGCCTGCCTCATGGGAGTCCTGATGGCGTTGTCGCTCAACGCCTCCCCGCTGACGTTGTTCAGCAAGGAGCGCCGCGCGGCGGCGCCGGCGGATTGGGCGCGCGTTCGGTCGGTGGTCCCGCTCGTCATCGGGACCTTCGTCCTCTACCTCGCCTCCACCGCCTTCGACGACTTCTTCGACCTCGACACCGTGCGCATCCTCGATCCGGAGATGGCGGCAGAGGTCGCGGCCTTGCCGCTGGAGCAGCAGCTCGGCGCCAATGCGACCCTCTGCGAGGGAGCCGTCAGCCCGGCGTTCTTCCAGCAAGTCGTCAAAGTGATCCCGTTGCTGCTGCTCACTCTTGGCGTGGAGTTCAACTATTTCCGACGAACTCTTGCCGAGCCCGTCCAACGTGCCGCCGCCGCTGCCACCGTGACCGTGATGTCGGTCGGACTGGCTCTCGCAGTCGTGACGCTGCCCTGGGACGGCAGCGGTTGCGGTGAAGTCCTGGGCTATTGGCATGAATACCTGACATTCGTGATCGCCGTGCAGGGCGTCGCCACGGGGCTGGCGACACTCGTGTGGGTTCTCGTGGTGAGCGACCCAGACCGACGCAACATCGAGAGGGCCGAGAGTGTCTGAAGCCACCGCACCTCCGCGCGCGGACCGCGCGGTCTTCGGCGTCGTCTTCCTCATAGTTTTCGCGTTCTCCTACAGCGAGCAGGTCGTCTCACAACTGTTTCCTTCCAACGCATCCGGCGAAGAGATGGCATGGCGGATCGCGGTGATCGTCGTCGACGCCCTGGTGCTCACAGCGGCCGGATTGATGAAACGCGCGATAACACGGGCAGACGGTGATGCACCGCGATTGTGGGGTTGGTGGTCCGCAGGCGTCGCCGTCCTGATCGGTATCGACGTGTTCCGACTGATATCGCTGGACTCGATCGGCGTGGACCTCGTGACCGCGACTGTCTACGCCGCGGCAATGGGCCTGACCATCGTCGCGTCGCTGAACGCCGACCCCCTCACCCTGATCAACAGCGAGCGTCGGCTGAGGTTGCCCGTCGACTGGTCCCGGGTGCGCGCAATCGTCCCGCTCGTCATCGGAACCTGGTTCTGCTACCTGGCCGCGACGGCCTACGTCGACCTGTTCGACGTCGACACCGTCCGGACACTCGACCCGGCACTCGAATCCGAGATCGCGAATCTCTCGGCGTCAGAACAGATGTCGGTGCTCTCGCAACTCTGTACCGGTGCGATCAGCCCGGTGTTCTTCCAACTGGTCGCGGAGGTGATACCCGTCCTGCTGCTGGCGCTCGGCGTCGAGTTCAACTACTTCCGGCGGACGCTGACCGACGCCGGCCAGCGTGCGGCGACCGCGGCGACGGTGACGGTGCTGGCCGCCGCCCTGGTCGCAACGCTGTCGACTCTTCCCTGGGACGGCCAGGGATGCGGCGACGTGCTGTCCCGCTGGCATGAGTACATCGCATTCCTGCTGACGGTGCAGGCCATCTTCACCGGGCTGGCGACGCTGGTCTGGCTGCTGGTCGCCAGCACACCGGACGGTCCCGCGGGCGTCGAAGCGGTCGAAGCCGCGGTCGAGGAGTGACCGAGTACGGATTGTTCGTGGGGGTCGGCGGTCAGCCCCGGATGTGCCTCACGATTGTCTTCGCGGTGTCGTTGTACTTCTTCATGACGCCCGACGAGCCCGACTGCTCGGCGGCCGTCGGTGGTGCGACGACAACGGTGCCGCCGCTCTGTTGATCGGTGTTCGAAACGCCGTCGCCCGTGAACGCCGCCGCGCTGCCGGTGAAAAGTGCCGCACCGACGGTCGCCGCTGCGGCGGCGGCGACGAGCCAGTGGATGGTGCGGTGGGTGTTGGTGTGTGTAGTCATAGAAAGATGGTCACCGTCCACGACGCGACTGGTAATGGCCGGCCGGCGAGAGTCACCATCCCTGGCGTCAGGGTTTTCTAATCGTTCGGCAAGCTTGGCCGCGGATACTGGATCGGATCCAGGCGAGGAGATCGTGATGGCATCCACCGCAGTCGAGGCGCTTCTGGCGCGCCACCGGTCCAGCGGCCGCTACTTCAGTGCCGCCGGCATCCAATCATTCGTCTTGGACGACGGGCCGCGCGACGCGCCACCGGTGGTGTGCATCCACGGCGTCCCCGCGTCGTCGTTCCTGTTCCGCAAGACGCTGCCCGCGTTGGCGAGACACGGTCTGCGCGGAATCGCCGTCGATCTGCCCGGCCTCGGGCTTGCCGAACGGCCGGTCGACGCCGACTACACCTGGACCGGACTGGGGCAGTGGATGACGGCGGCGATCGACGCCCTGGAAATCGAGCGCTTTCATCTCGTCGTACACGACATCGGCGGACCCATCGGCTTCGAAGTCGCCAGCGCGATCTCCGACAGGGTGCAATCTCTGACGTTGCTCAACACCCTCATCGACGTCGCGACCTTCCATCGGCCTTGGCCGATGGAACCGTTCGCGCACCGCGGCATCGGCGAAGCCTGGCTGCAGTCGCTGCGGATCCCCGGAAGCTTCGTGACAGTCATGCGCCTGGTTGGCGTCACCCGCCAGGTGCCGACGAACGAAATCCTCTGTTGGCGACCGCTTCTGTTGGGCGACGACGGTGGTCGGGCCTTTCTGAAGATCATGCGGGGATTTGAGCTCACTGCCGACAAACAGAGCCTTTACCGCTCCGCTGTCGGGCAGCGGTCCTATCCCGTACAGATCGTCTGGGGCGAGCGCGACACGATGCTGCCATGGCGGCGACAGGGTCTCGAGGCTCAGCGCGCCGCGGGCCTCGACACCGCCACGCTGCTGCCCGCCAAGCACTTCGTTCCCGAAGACCAACCCGAGCAGATCGCCGCGGCCGTCCACCGACTTGTCGAGGGCCTGGGCGGGTGATCGCGGTCGGCAAACCGCCGAAGCCGCGAAGGTATCAGCGCGGTGACCAGTATCGTGACGGTGGTGCGGATCGCTGGACGGACCCGACCCGTACGACTCGTCAGGCAACTGCGACGAATCGCAATCGCCCCGGCCCTCTTCCTGATAGGCGTCCTCACCCTTGCCGTCGATATCGACACCTTCAGCGGGCGCTCCGACCACGCGCAGGCCGATGCAGCGATCGTCCTCGGGGCAGCCGTCGACGGGGATACGCCGTCACCGGTGTTCGAGGAACGGCTGCGGCACGCGGCATCGCTGTTTGATTCCGGGCAGGTCGACTGGATCATCCTGACGGGCGGGATCGGACAGGGTGATTCACTCCCCGAAGCCGAGGCAGGCCGCAATTGGCTGATCGCGGAGGGGATTCCGGCAGACCATTTGCTCATCGAGACGCAATCGCGCACCACCAGACAGAATCTCGCGTTCGCGCAACCGCTGCTCGCCGACCACGGTATTCATCGGGTCCTGATCGTCAGCGATCCGCTGCACATGCGCCGTGCCACCCGTATCGCCGCGGACGTAGGCCTCGATGCTCACCCGTCCCCGACGCCGACCAGCCGGTTCCAGACTCTCCACACGCGGGTCCCGATGCTGCTGCGCGAGGTCTATCACAGCGTGCATTACTTCGTGACGCGTCAGTGAGGCGCGTCGCTCCGGGAGCCTCTTACGGCCTAGGCCGAGGCGGCCAGCGCCTTCTTGTCTTCGTCGGCGAAGGTGTCCTCGAGCGTCAATGGCGAGTAGTCCAGGTCGATTTCGCCGACCGGACGGCCGCGGGCGCTGCTGATCGTGCCGAAGCGGCGCATACCCTTGTCGCTCGCGTACTGCTGGAACTCGTCCATCTGGAGATTGAACGGCACTTCGTCGTACAACGCGAACCCGTCTTCGGTGTTCTTCAGCGCCAACGGGATCAGCTCATTCATTCGCTCCTCGAACACCCTCCAGTTCGAGTCGTCGGCGGCGACGTGGCGCCGGCAGGTGAACGTGCCCCACGCCATGTGGCGCCGTTCGTCGTCGCCGATGCGCCGCACCAACTCCTGCATGCCGGGCAGAATGCCGCGGTCCACGCAAATACGGTGCCACGCATAATATCCCGTCAGCGCCATCATGCCTTCGATGACGTGGTTGTACGTCACCGAAGCCCGCACCTGCGCGGCGGGGGACGGATCGGCGGCCAACGCCTCCAGTGAACTCGGCAGTTCTTCATAGAACATCTGGCGGTAGGCCGGAAGGCCGTCGAGGTAGTGGTGCAGGTCCTCGGTCAGCCCGACGGCGTCGAGCCACATGCGAAACACCTGAGTGTGCTTGGCTTCCTCGAAGGCGAACTGGGTCAAATACATCTCGTCGCCGAGACGTCCCTCGGCGCGCATCGCCGCCATGAACGGCTGGATGTCCTGGGTGACCGCCTCCTCGCCCGCGATGAACTCCGCACACAGCTGGGCGGCCCAGTCCCGTTCGAGTTCGGTCAGCGACTCCCAGTCCTCCCGGTCGCGCGAGAAGTCGATGTCGGCCGGATTCCAGAATTTCGCATTGCCCCCGGCGAACAGCTTCAACGGGAGGCTGTCCCAGTTGAGTCCGCCCGCGTCGAGTGAGGCTGAGTTCTTGCGTGTCATCTGCTGACCTCCTTGGTCGTCTTCCGGGCTGTGCTGGTGGAAGAGAAAGCGTCCGCGAGGACGGATACGAGCCTGCGCACCGCGAGCGCCGGCTGGTCGGGAGTCGGGTCGTCGAGCCCGAGGATCGGGTCCATTCCGCGCACGTACGGCGCCAGCGCCATGTGCGGGAAGATCATCAACAGCAACGACAACAGCGCGTCGGTGTCGCAGTCGGCGCGCAGGTCGCCGCGCGCATGCGCATCGCGCACCAGCGGTCGCAAGACCTCCAGGTAATGGCGGTGGATCACCGTGCGCACGGAAACCCTGGCATCGGTGTCGATTTCGAAGCTCGACGCGGCATGCAGGGCGCGGTCCTGCGGGTGGTCGGCGAAATACGCCACCCAGGTGTCGAGCAGATCGGTGAGGAATTCGAAGAAGGGCCTGCCGGGATCGAGCTCCCTGATCCGATCTTCGATGTAGGAGCGCACGCGCTGGCTGCCCAGGTCGGCGATGTATGCGTAGAGGTCGCGCTTGTCGGCGAAGTACTGGAAAAGGCTGCCTTTGGCGACCCCCGCGCGGCGCGCGATGACGTTCAGGCTGCCCTGCGAGTAGCCGTGCGCGCCGAACTCCGCCTCCGCTGCCTCGATCACAGCCGCGCGACGGCCCGGATCGACGCGGGCCCATGTCACCGTCGGCATCGGCACCTCCCAGGGATGACCACTGGTCATATTACTGTGATCGGCGTCACGGTCAAGGGGGTGGGGCCCCCGGGATTCCGGATGGCCCCGGCAGCGCGAAGTGGACGGCCGCGCGGCGGGAAGTGTTTGCGTAACAGCGCAATTCGCAGTGCGCACGTGGGGTGCGTGTGCCGCGGGCGGCGTCGGGTCCCGAGCAGCGGATTGGCTCGTCAGCCCGCGACCGCGACCGCAGCCGCCCTAGGATGTGGTCGTGCGCTACGTGTTGCGGCCGCTGCACCTGTGGTGGCGCTACTTCCCGCAACTGGCGGCGCTGTATCTGTTGGGCTGGCTCGGCCGCAAGGGCGCCATCGAGCTCGCGGCCTTGGTGGGCTGGGACAACGACGTCTGGGCTTCGCTGATCATGCCGTTCGCCGGTATGGCTCGGCTCGGTTCATACGTGGCGATGTTCCTGGTGCTGCGTTCGGCGATTCCCGCGCTCGCGGCGCTGCCCCGGCGGACGGCCCGCAGCGTCGACGTCTTCGCCAACATCATCGTGCCGTTCTTTGCGATCTATCTGGCGTGGAAGCTGTTCGCCGAGGACTGGCTGGAGTTCGAGACGGTGGCGCTCGACTATCGCATCAACGATTCGGTGACCGCGGCTCTCACATCGAACGAACCTCCCACCGAGCTTCATCCGGACCAGCTGCCGATCAGCACGACCACATGGATCATCATCGTTTCGGCATTGGTCCTGCGTTATGTGCTGAGCAAGTTGAAAGACAAGCTGCCCGGCTGGATGATCGCCGTCCGTGTCTACGTCGACGCTCTCTGGGTCTTCCTCACCTTGAGCTTCGCCGCCAGCGAGGGTGTCGGCTGGGTGATCAACCCGATGGGCTGGATCGGTGAGCGACGGATCGTCGTGTGGTTCAACGACACACGCGCCGAGTTGTTCTCGCACTTCGCGGGTCTGGAGGCCCTGTGGGACGCGGCGATGGCGGTGCTGCGGACGGTGTTCGGTGGAGCCACGATCCCACTTCTGTGGCTCGCCGTCGCCGGCATCGTCTACGGCGTGTCCATGCCGGACTGGCGTCGCGCGGCCCGCCGCGTCGTAGGCAGGCGCGCCGATGTGGTGATCGATCGCGCGGCGGCGAGCCGAAAGAGGCTCAAAGAGCGCGGATGGGACGTGCCCGAAACATTCGGCGAGAAGGTGCGCTCCTGGCTGCTGTCCAAGCTTGGCAACTACCGCACGATCGTCGACTCGGCGCGCCTCATCCTTCACGGCGGCGTGTTCGCGCTGTCGTTGTACATACTCGGCTACCTCGGGTTGGCGTGGCTCGACATGTCGGGCGCCTTCTATCGCCCCGAGGTGGGAAACGGGTATCTGTTCCGTTTCGTGGCATGGCTTCTCGGACCGCATCCGTTGAACTTCTGGTACGGCTTCGCCGAGACGATCGCCGTCGCCTCCCACCTGATCATCGAGCCGTTGCGGGTCTGCCTGATCGCATCCACGGTGGCGTACTGCCTCGAGCAGCTCGAAAAGGAAGAGGCTACAGCAGCATCCGCAGCAGAAGTCGACCCTCAGAGGTCGTGACGTCGAGCGCGGTGGGCACCACTTGATGAGGCAACACGAACGCGAACTGCTGTAGGCCGGGCTTTTCGCATCGCAGCGAGACACCGTCGGGTGCGATAGGCGCCATTCCACCCGCCTTCTCGGACGACCACCGTCGCTGGCCGTCGGTGATGACACCGGTGCAGGTCGCCGGATTCTCGCGGGCCGGACCCGACCTGTCCACGGTCACGACCGTCAACACGGCCCCCTCCGGCAGGTCGGGCCCGAACCGCAGGGGGTTACGGTTCAAGTGTTTGATCGATTCGACCCGCCACGTGAAGCCATCGGCCGTTCCCGACTGGCCTTTAGCCACAACGACTTCGGGCACCGTCGTCTGGCGGTACGTCGCCCACTGATCGCCCAGCGTGGTTGCGATGACGACGACGAGTGCCCCCGCTGCAACGACGGCCCCGATCAGGTTGCGTACCCACAGCCTCGACAGCCACCTTCTCATGACGCACTCTCCACGGGAGGTTCCAGCGTCACGGCGCGCACCCGGTCGATGTCGGCACGCGGAATATCGATGATGAGCCGGGAATCGAGTTGTTCGTCGTAGCCCGTCCACACCCGCAGCGTCACCGGCTCGGACGACCCGGGCTCGATCAATGCCGGTGCGACGTCGAACACCCACGATCCCCGTTGCTCGAATCCGGGGCTGACGTCATCGCGCAGGGTCTTGAGGAAGAACCGGTCGGTGGGGGTGTAGGTGTTCGGCCCGACGATGAGGTCACTGCGGGGCAGCTCCGTGCTGACCGGGGCCTCCAGCGTGGCATCGACCACCACCCAAATACCGGCAGGAGCAACGGAATTCACCAGGGCAGCGGCTCGGACGTCGGTGACGGTTGCCGCGACGTCACGTCCGGCGGTGCGTTGCCCGGCTTGGCCATACACGTCGAACGGCCCCGTGACGTCCGGCGGGGTTGGGAGGTTCTGCCACACCACGGCGGCCGCCGCGATCGTGATGACAGTCCCGATCACGACCAGCACCCGGCGCATGCGCGGACTCATGTCAGCCCCTGGACCGGAACGACGATCTGGCCGTAGTCGTCGGTATCGATCCATTCTTTGCCGCCGTAGGTGACCAGCAGCTGCGTGTACTGCTTTTTCCACACCCGGATCGTCACCGCCTGCACCGACTGCGCGCTCGACTCGGGTAGCAGCCATGTGAACACCAACTGTTCGGTGAGTCCCGGACCGAGGGTTTGAAGCGATGAACCGTCGCGGAACCGGAACGTTCCGAAGAATTCCTTGCCGGGCAGATCCTGCAGGTCGAAGAGATTGCGCAGGCGTCCGGGCACGGTGCCGGTGTTGTCGACGTTCGCCACCACGCCGAGGTAGACCTTGCCCGGTTGGGCGGTGCCGATGGTCGCCATGCCGCCCTTGAGTTCACGAAGGAACCGCGCTCGCTCAACGGTGATCGTGAACTGCCCGTCGCTGAACTTCTGCGCGACGCTGAACGGGGTGACACGCTTGTCGACGGTGTCGAGGCCGCCGAACGCGGCGGTGGCGGCCAGAACCAGCAGAAGCGCGATACGTCTGATCTGCGCGAAATTCAACCGGGACAACCTCTGCGCAGCCCGATGCGTCCGCGTCACGGGGACCGGAGGTTCGCCACCCACGATGGCCGATGCTAGTCACCGCACCCGTCTGTCACGGAAGAATGCCTGCCGATCGCGCTGGATGGGTCAGGCGTGGAGCGGTGCTTGAAAAGACGGTAGAGCCACAGCACCACGGCAACCGACAGAGCCAGCCGTCCGTAGAGACCACCGTTCGACAGCAGATACGACAACTATGTGCGGCAGTTGCGATCAGTCAAATCGGGACGGCGACAACGTCTCCCGGCAGATCCCGCCGCCATGACCTGACCATAGGAGTCGTCGGCGGATGCCGGGCGAGGTCATGGTCGAGAAGAGCGGTGTACCGGTGGCGGCGGTTCCGGGAGATCCCACGTCGAGTATGTGTAGCGCTGTTCGGGACGGTCCGCCCCGCCGAGCATGAAAGCGCGGTGGTAGCGGCCGGCGCGCGCGATGGAGGCCAGCCAGGTCGAGACGGTGCTGATGCGGTTGCTCACGCCGGTGAGAAACGCGATATGAATCAGGCCCCAAGCGAGCCAGCCAAGGTAGCCGGAGACCCGGACCGGGCCCACTTCAAGCAGCGCATTGCCGTGGCTGATGTAGGCCGCGGATCCGAGATCGCGGTAACGGTATCGGCGGCGGGGCCGGCCCGAGAGGTCCCGTCGAATGCAAGCCGCTGCGTGAAGGCCGCCCTGCATGGCATTCTCGGCTACACCAGGCAGCTTGTCGCGGCCGGCGAGGTCACCGATGACGAAGATCTCTGGGTGCCCTGCGACGCTCAGGTCCGGTTCGACCTGGATCCGGCCGGCGCGATCGGTCGGTGCATCGAGGACTTCGGCGGCGTGCCGGGCGAACGGGACAGCCTCGACACCCGCGGTCCACAGGACGGTCCGCGTCGCGAAATGTCTGTCGGGGCCGTCTTTCTTGGGGGTCACGGTGACGCCGTCACGGCGCACATCGGTCACATGCACGCCGAGGTGCATCTCGACGCCGAGATCCGTCAGCTTCTGAGCCGCTTTCGTGGCGAGGTCGGGCGCGAAGCTCTTCAGGATCTGCGTGCCACCGTCAAAGAGCAGCACCCGCGCCTCCTCGGGCTCAATGCTGTGAAACTCGTTCGCCAGGGTGCGAGTGGCCATTTCCCGGATCTGGCCGGCCAGTTCCACTCCGGTCGGGCCACCTCCGGCGACCGCGAAGGTGAGCCAGCTCGCCCGCTCGGCGCCGGGCGGCAAGGTCTCGGCGATCTCGAATGCGGTGAAGATGCGCTGCCTGATCTCCAGCGCGTCATCGAGCGTCTTCATACCCGGTGCCCAGTGTGCAAACGCTTCGTTGCCCAGGTATGACTGCCTCATACCTGCTGCCAGGACGAGGACGTCGTAGTCGACGGCGAAGCGGGTTTCGTCCGGGCGCAGCGCGGTGACCGTTCGCGCGGACGGGTCGATCGCGATCGCCTCGCCCAGCAGGGTCCTGATGTTGTCGTAGCGAGCGAATTCCTCGCGCAACGGACGGCTGATGTGGCCGATGCTGAGCTTCCCCGTCGCGCACTGGTACAGCAGCGGCTGAAACAGGTGGCCGGCGGAGCGGTCGAGCAGAGTCACGTCGACATCCGTTTTCGCCAGTCGGCGAGCACAGAACAAACCCCCGAATCCGCCACCGATGATCAGGACCCTGGGCCGTTGCGAGCTCATCACCGCAACGGTATTCCCCGGCCGCGCTCTGGCGAAGCGCACCCGGTCGTGACGACGCCCGGATCTCACAGCCGCAGATCTGCCCCTGTGCGGATTCGGCAACACGGATGCATAAGCGAGGTCGCTGTTCTGCAACCGCGGTGCGAAAGCGTTGACGGCAACCGTCCACCAGAAGGGTTCGTAGCGATGTCCTACGTCAGTCCGTCCGAGTTCGTCGGAAAGATGATCGACGCCGGCGAGTCGAAGGCCCACATGTCGACGCGCGACACGCTGATCCGTGCCTACATGGCCGGCGCGATCCTCGCGATGGCCGCCGCCTTCGCCGTCACGATCACGGTGCAGACGGGCAACGCACTGCTGGGCGCGGTGCTGTTCCCGGTCGGGTTCTGCCTGCTCTACCTTCTCGGCTTCGACCTGCTCACCGGCGTGTTCACGCTCGTGCCACTCGCGCTGCTGGACAAGCGCCGCGGTGTCAACGTGCGCACGATGCTGCGCAATTGGGGCTGGGTTTTCGTCGGCAACTTCGCCGGCGCGCTCACCGTCGCCTTCTTGATGGCCATCGTCTTCACCTACGGGTTCAGCGTCGACCCGAATGAGGTCGGGCAGCGGCTCGGCGAGATCGGGCACAGCCGCACCGTCGGCTACGCCGAGCACGGCGCCCCCGGCATGCTGACGTTGTTCGTCCGCGGGGTCCTCTGTAATTGGATGGTGTCGACCGGCGTGGTGGCCGCGATGATGTCCACGAGCGTGTCGGGCAAGGTCATCGCGATGTGGATGCCGATCATGCTGTTCTTCTACATGGGTTTCGAACATTCGGTGGTGAACATGTTCCTGTTCCCGTCCGGCCTCATGCTCGGCGGTGACTTCTCGATCGCGGACTACTTCATCTGGAACGAATTTCCCACGGTGGTAGGCAATCTCGTGGGAGGGATAACGTTCGTCGGACTCACGTTGTTCGCAACCCATGCCCGTACCGGGGCGCCCAGGTTCGAGCTGCCGACCCTCACCCCCTCGGCCGGCGCCGAGGTGAATAAGGTCAGCGCATGAACCCGATCATGCCCAAGACCGATGCAGCCGCACTCGTGATCGCCGCGAAGACCCGAAAGGGTCTGAGCTGGGCCGACATCGCCGACGCCCTGGATGCGCCCCGAGTCTGGTGCGTTGCCGCGCTGCTGGGTCAACACCCGATGTCGGAAGCACAGGCCGAACGCGCCTGCGCCGTGCTCGACCTGGACGCCGCGGTAGGGGAGAGCCTGCAGCTTCAACCCGCTCGCGGCATCGACCCGAAGTTGTTGTCGGATCCGACCATCTACCGGTTCCAGGAGGCGCTCGCCGTCTACGGGCCTGCGATCAAAGAACTCATCCACGAGGAGTTCGGCGACGGCATCATGAGTGCGATCAACTTCAAGGTCGACGTCCGGCGCCGCGAGGATCCCGACGGCGATCGTGTCGTGGTCACGTTCGACGGGAAGTTCCTCGACTACCGCTGGTAGCCGCGACGCCGCAGGCGCGGCGCAGGAGATGCCTACGCCACCTCCAGCAGCAGCCCATCGTGGGAGATGCGGGCGGATGCGACATCGGCCGTTGAGCTCCTCGGCTGCTTGAGCTCCGCGACCCACGTCTCGTAGTTGTCGGTGTGCCACGCCCTCATGAAGGCGTCCAGCGGGACCTTCATCTTCTTCCCCTGCTCGGGGAACCCGCTGTCGTTGAGGTACACGACCCGCTCGGTGAAGTCGATGCCCGTCACGACCACCTGATGGTCCGCCGACGAGATGCCGGGCAGCGGTTCGCCCTCGACGGCATTCCAGATGGTTGCGCCCTGGACGCCGACCGACACGGCCTTCGTGTTGTCGTCCAGTGCGGCCGCCAGGGCTCGCAGCGCGAGGTTGCCCTCCGTCTTGTCGTATGTCGTCATGGTGGCCTTGATGCCGTACTCACGATCCAGCAGAGCGATAGCGTCTTTATCGGCGACGCGGTCTTTGGTATCCAAGCCCAGATACATCTTCCGGGTCGGGTCGACCACACTGTCGAGCGCCATTGCCTTGTCGGCGATTTCGGCTTCTTCGGGCGTGGTTCCCGTGAGTTGGCCGACGATCATCGCCGCCGATTGCAAGACGCAGTTCTCGGCCGATTGCGCTCGCCAGTACTGCGCGCTTCCGTCCGGGTCGCCGTACAGGCCGGAGAAGACGGCCGGCGCGGTGAACCAGTCCGTCAGCCCGTGGATGAACTCCGTGACCGCGAACGAGATGTAGTTGACGAATTCCGTCACTACGACTGCCGCGGTGTTCACGAGTTCGGACACGACGTAGCCAACGCTGCCGACGAGCGCCCCCAGCGGGTTGTCCGCGTACGCGGCCAGCTGTTTGTCGAACGCTTCTTTCCGAGCGGCCTGCGCCTCGTTGAACGCCTCGATCCGCTCGGCCTGCGCCTTCATGTAAGCCGCGGTACGTTCGGCCGACGTCGGTTCGACGGTCAGCTCATCGGGGACCGTCCACACGGGGGGCGGTTCCGAGTTGGAATCCGCTGCCGCGGTGGTGCCGACGGGAAGCAGTTCTTCCGAGGGTGTTTCGGTGATCAGAGTGTTCGTGACCGGCTGGGTGTCGTCAGCGGATTGACTGTCGTTCAGTTGTTCGAGGTCACGGCGGACCAGATCCAGCGAGCCCACGAGAAACACGCCCGGCAACGGGTCCACCGGCCCGTCGACGGTCGACAACGGCGAGCCGAGGCCGACTGCCGAGAGCAGACCCGACACAACGCCGATCGGCGCGGTGGACGGGGCGGGATCGCCCGACTGGGCGATCGTGCCGTGATTGTCCGCGCCGACATTCTCCGACAACATCAGCGGCGCATCGATTTCCACGGCGGTCGTCGGCGTCTCGGCGACGGTCTCGACGTTGGTGGCCGTGCGCGACGCAGTGACGTCGGTTGCGCCGGAATCGGTTACGCGCGCGAGCGATCGATCACCGGTGTCGTTGTTCGCTTGCGACGTGCTTCCGATAACGGCTGCGGTGGCTCTGTGAGACGGCGGCGACTCGGCGGCGACGCGGTCCGATCGGTTCTTTCTCGACTCTCGCTCAGTCGTCACCTCGGCGACGATCGGAGCGGAGTCGACCAGCTCAGGAGGAGTGTTCGTCTGGCTCTTGGCGACGTCTTCGACCGTCTTCGTAACCGGCGCCGACGTGGCCGAACCGGTGCTTGACGAAGACGCCGACTCCGTTGCGGTGTCCTTCGCCGACGATTCCGCGGAAGAATCTACTTTGGTCCTCCGCGATGTCCGCTCGGACGACGAACTCCGGGTGGAACGAGTCTCCGACAAGTCGCGGTCGGGTTTCGTCGTCGACCGGCCCGAGCCGAACGTCGTCCGCGGCCTGGTACCCGACGCGGTGGATCCGCCCGTCGAGTCCGAATCCGTGTGTGCGGTCGATGAGCTTTCCGTTGAGCCGACCGACGAGCTTGCCGAACTCGACGCCGACCCCGCCGATGAACTCGAGGAATCCGACGATGAGCTCGAGGACGACTGTCCTCCATCGGCGAACGCCGTCCCCATACCTGCGGTGCCGACCAACCCCGCTACCCCGAGCGAGAAAGCGACGGCCCCGACCCGCAGCGCAGCGACCCGCAGTGCAACCTTGGCAGAATTCATCGCCGGTCCGATACCTCCGCCCGACCGCTCACCGAATGACTCATCAGCTGCTCAGCCAGACGTACCAGAGCCCGTCGCCGCCCTGACGGCAATCCCAGTGCCCGTAGTTCGCATCGCCCTGCGCGATCTCGACGTTCGGACCGTCGACCTGGCAGGCATCGAGCGTCGAGTAGGCGCCCTCCACTTGGACCTCGTCCGCGTGCGCCACACCGACACCGAGGGCGAGCAGCCCTCCCAGCGCCAGCGTTCCCGCGGCGATCGTTCTCTTCATGCTCGTGCCTCTCATAGATGGGACCGACCACCGCTGTATGCGGGCTTGAAAGTATTAACGCAACCGTTATCAGCGTGAGAGGCAAACGTTAGTTAGTTCATCTGTTCAGATGACACTGGTCAGTGGCACAGGCTCACAGATCGTCGACGTCGAGGATGTCGTCCTGGATGGCTCTGGCGACCAGAGCGGCCTTGGTGGGGGCCGGCCTGCCGACCGCCGCGTACTTCGCCCGCACCCTCTGGAGATGGGTCGCGACGGTCGAGGGCTCGATGTACAACCGCTGCGCGACCGCGTTCTTGTTCTCGGTCTGGAACCAGGCGATGAGTACCTGACGCTCGCGGTGCGTCAGCTGCGGTCGAGCCTCAAGGCCGCGGTTGTGAGAGGCCGGGGTCATCTGCGGGACCGTTCGCGGCTGTTCGTTGCGAGCGGCGGCGTCGATCGCCGCCGCCAGCACATGCTCGGGCTCGTGCTTGGCGATACAGCTGACGGCGCCGGCGTCCCCGACGGCAGACGCGACATCGTCGTCGAGCGAACAGGTGAGGACGACGACACGGTGGCCCGCGTCGCAGATCTGTCGGAGCGCGTCGAGATCCGGTCTGCCGCCGTCGCAGGCAAGGTCGAACAACACGACGAGCCCCGGGGAGCCGACACGGTGTGCCGCAGCGAACTCCACCGGGCTGGTGAAATGATCGACGACCGTCGTGCGCGGGCGGCTGCGCCTCAACCACGCCTCGATGCCCGCGTACACCACGCGTTGATTGCCGACGACGACGACCGATGTCGAACGCTCCCCGTCGTCCGGCGGCATGCCGCTGATCCCCCTATGTCGTGCAGACAGGCGCTGCAGTTTGAGCGGTTCGAGCTCACATCTGCGCGTCGGGCGCACGATGCGGTCGCGTCGTCCGAACGGGTGCCCGTAACCGCACTGATTGAAACGTGAAACACCGAGCCTACGAGATGGCTCAGCAGAACTGGTACTCGACGTTCCAGAAGCCGGGGTGGGGCACCCAATTTGCCGAGAACTGCCCGCCGAGAGCGGGATTGGCGTCGTGGATCATTCCCGTACCACCCACGCCGGGTATGAAGCCCGGCGGGTCCCACGTGATTGAAACCGGGTCACCCGGTGTGTCCGGCGTACATCCGATCTGCTTAGTCAGATAGCCGTCGGTCACGGTCCACTCCGCACTGGCCAGATCCGGCGTCGGCGGGGGCGGCATGGCGTGCGCGACGCCTGACGCCGCGATGATCGCAGCGGCCGCTGCGCTCGCCACCGACACGATGAATCGCTGACCGCGCATCTCGACACCTCCCGCGTGAGCCTGAGTCTCTACCTGACGCTAGACGTTCCGCGTTCGTTTCGGCTCGATTCGGCCGTGCCCGACGTCAACGGTCTCGAACCTGACGGCAACATCGACGCAACACCGCGTGGGTAGCTTCGGGACGACCGACAACCCGGAGGTCACCTAGATGAATGAGTCGTTCGCACAAGCTGCCGCCGAAACCATCACCAGAGGGATCGGAAGGCGCGATTTCGTTCGCGCGGTGGCAGCGGTGGGGGCGGGCGCGGGCATCGGTGCCGTCGCGGCCGCCTGCACGACGGGCGACACCCCCGCGGCAACCGGGGCCGGCACCGGCCGCTTCGAGGTCCTCCAACCCGACCACGGTGACATCGCGGGCGACCATTACCTGCAATCCGTACCCGATCAGGTGCTGTGGGGCTATGTCCCGACCGTGCACGCCACACCGGTGAAGACGATGCGCTCGGGACAGACGATCACCGTGGACACGGTGTCCCACGAAGGGATCCTCGAGGACCAGGGCCGCAATCCGGTCGAGTACTTCGGCGGCAAGGGAGTCAGCGAGTCGGATGTGCTGCAGGACGCGATCGCCGTCGCGGCCGAGTACAACCGCACGCCACGCAACTTCGACAAGGACGGTCCGCACGTGGTGACCGGCCCAGTGTTCGTCGACGGCGCCGAGCCCGGTGACGTGCTGAAAATCGAGACGCTTCAGGCTATTCCGCGCGTTCCCTACGGCGTGGTCTCGAGTCGCCACGGAAAAGGTGCGCTTGCCCGCAAGTCCGACGGCTCGGCGCCGGACGGCATCAGCATCGAAGAGGTGATGCCGCCCGTGGCCACCGACCACAGACCCAACGCCGACCCCACCGAGTACGGCAACGTGTCCACCTTCACCGCCGTCGAAGACGGTCACGGCGTCATGTCCTACGGTGACGCCCGTGTTCGATTCCCGTTGTCGCCCTTCATGGGAATCATGGGTGTCGCCTTCTCTCAGGATCGCGACCCCACCGCGGCGACCGCGAACTCGATCCCACCGACCATCGGGGGCGGCAACATCGACATCCGGCTATTGGGGGAGGGCTCCACGTTCTATCTCCCCGTGTTCGCCGAGGGAGCGTTGTTCTATGTCGGCGATCCCCACATGGCGATGGGCGACGGCGAGGTGGCGCTGACCGCGATGGAGGGATCGCTGCGCGGCACCTATCGCCTGACGGTCTGTAAGCCGGGATCCGGTGACGCGCCTTCCGTCGCTTATCGCTATCCGTTCGCCGAGACCGAATCTGCGTGGGTGCCAATAGGATTGTCCGATCCCGACGGCGCGATAGGAGGCAACAGCAGCGATCTGAACATTGCGATGCGGCGCGCAGTGGTCAATGCCCTCGACTTCCTGCAGAACGATCGGGGGATGGACCGCGCCACGGCCTACGCATACCTCTCGGCCGCATCCGATTTCGTGGTGTCACAGGTCGTCGACCGCGCGGTGGGTGTGCACGGCCAGATCTACAAGACGCACTTCGCGGCGTGACTCTGGACGACCGGCGGCGCGTCAGCGCGACGACAGGTACTTCTCGAGTTTGTTGAGCGAAGCCTTGTAACCCCACTTCATCCCGAACGCCGCCATCTTGGCCTTGGTGCCGATGTTGGTGATCGTGACGTGCAGCGTGACAACGGTCTTACCGTCGCGCTCGGTGAGGACGACGTCGTTGGTGTGCTCGATGGTCGAACCGTCCTCTTCACCCTCGGTCCACGACCGCGCGTCATACGTCAGTCGCGAATGTTGTTCGATGCGGGTGAACGTCCCGCTCATCGGCCAGCGTGTGCCCTGGTACTTGCCCATGGCCTCGCCGGCCTCCATGACGATGTCAATCCTGCCGCCGACCACCAGGTCGATCTCGCACTCCGGCACGAAGGTTTTCTCGGGGCCCCACCACTGCCGCACCATGTCGGGATTTGTCCATGCCTGCCATACGGTTTCGATCGGCGCGGGGTACGAGCGTTCGAGATTCAACTCCTTGGTCTTCTTGAACATCTGCATCAACATGGCGGATTCTCCTGTAGCGATCGGTGGGATTTGGCGGGGGAGCGGTCAGTCTTGGGCGTGGCCTTCGGTCCTTTCGCTGATCGATTCGAGATAACGGCCCAAGGAGTCGAGACGGGCCTCCCACAGTTGTGCGAACGATTCGGCCCAGCGGCCGATTTCCTCGAACGGTGCGGACTCGAGGTGGTAGATCCGTCGCCGGGCCAGCGCTTCGCCGGCGACGATGCCCGAATCACCCAACACCCGAAGGTGTTTGCTGACCTGCGGCTGCCGGATGTCCAGCGCTTCGGCGATCTCACCGACCGAAAGTGGCCCTGTGCGTAGCAATTCGACGATCTTCAGACGGCTTGGCTCGGCCAGAGCTCCGAAGACCGTCGACTGCACGGTACGACGGTACGACCGAGGACATATTCCTGTCAAGGAATATGTCAGGCCGAGCTACCGTGGATGTATGGCACGCATTCTGATCATCGGTGGCCACGGCAAGGTGGCACTGCACTTGTCCGGGATCCTCAGTGAACGTGGTGACGAGGTGACCTCGGTGTTCCGCAACCCGGATCACTCCGAAGAGGTCATGGTGACCGGAGCGCAGCCGCTGGTGGCGGATATCGAGAACCTCGACACCGAAGCGCTCGCCGACATCGTGAAGGGGCACGACGCCGTGGTGTTCTCTGCGGGTGCGGGCGGCGGCAACCCGACGCGGACCTACGCGGTGGACCGTGACGCCGCGATCCGCGTCATCGATGCCGCCGAGCAGGCGGGCGTGGACAGGTTCATCATGGTCTCGTATTTCGGCGCGAAGCTGGATCACGGTGTTCCGAAGGACAACTCGTTCTTTCACTACGCCGAATCGAAGGCCGCAGCTGATGCGCATCTGAGGGAGAGCGGTCTGCGTTGGACGGTGTTGGGTCCTGGCGGTCTGACGCTCGAGCCGGGGACCGGTCGCATTGCGATCGGACCCGACGCCGCCGGTGGCCAGGTGTCGCGCGAAGACGTCGCTGCGGTTGCCGCCGCCTGCCTGGCGAACGACACCACCGTTGGGCGCACCATCGAGTTCAACAACGGCGATATGCCGATCGATGAAGCCCTGACTCATCTGACGTGAGTGCCTCGAGCCGATCACGAAGTAGGGGACTCTGCCGTTCGATATTTCGGAATGGTACGCGCGTCAGAAGAATGGCGTTATTGCACGCTTATTTCGGCACTATGACGGGTCGTTGCATTCCATCCGGTATGGTCCGTTCGCCGCAGCGGCGCATTCGTCGAGTTGAGAGCTTCGCGGCCGAAAATAGCCCCCGCCAGCCAATTCGAATTTCGGCTAGCCATTTTGCGAAATTCGTCCGTGAACCTTTCCGTCGTGCCACGATTCGGCGAGTTCGGTCAACGGCAGAAAGAACCAGCATGAAGCCAAATCTCGTGGCCGCGATTTTGGGCGGCTTAACCGCGTCCGCCTTCATGTGTGCACCGCTGGCGGCGGCCGGTCCCGAAGACGTCTTCGTCAACGTTCTCGAAGATGCGGGAGTCACCTGGCCGGGCGCCACCCCTGACAACATGGTCGAGGCAGGCAAGGGTGTGTGCACGGACTGGGCCAACGGCGCGACCCTCGACAGCGAAATCGCCGGTCTCGCTGAGCATCTCGATCCACACGATGCAGGCGTGCTCATCGGCGCGGCAACGGCGGCGTTCTGCCCCGAATACGAAGACAAGGTCACCGGAGGCTGATCCCGCTGATCGGCAATGCCCCGTCGCGTGCGCGCCTGCCCCAGGATCGGCGCAGCATTCGCGCGTTCGGCGGACCGAGAAAGGAACACAGCCTGTGACAGTTGAATCAACGGGAGAGTGTGTGCGCCGGGTGAGGCCGTCTCGGATTCTGCCCGTGGTGGCGGCCGCGGTGTTGATGGTGGGTTGTGGTGCTTCCGGAGGGGAGTCCTCGGACGCAACCACCAAGTCGAAATCGCGTGACTCGCAACAGTCTCCGGCCGCAGAGAATCCCGATCCATCTCCGGACCCCAATGCGCCCGCCGACGGCGAGATGGTCATCTTCTACGACGCGGCCACGACGCCGGAAGCGGCCAACGGGCGCGACATCATGCAGAACGATCAACTGCTCGAAAGCCTCGCCGCCGATATCAACGAGACGCTCAAGCTGCCGCACGACATCTCGTTACGCGGGTCGGAGTGCGGACAACCGAACGCGTTCTGGAGTGCCAACGACAACACCATCACCCTCTGTTACGAGGATGCGGACTGGGCGCAGCGAGTGTTCAGAGAGGCGGGCGATCCCGATCCCACCGAGTCGGCGTTGAACTCCGAGTACGCGACGTTCTACCACGAGGTGGGGCACATGACGATCAGCATCTACGACCTGCCCGCGACCGGACGCGAGGAGGACGTGGCCGACCAGCTCGCCGCATACATCCTGCTGGCCCCCGGCGAAGACGGTCGAGCCGATCCCGAATCTGTCCAGGCGGTCAAGGACTTCGCGCGTGCGTTCGGCGCCTCCGGTGCTCAAAACACGGTGATCAGCGCGGACGAATTCGCCGATGAACACTCCTTGGACGAGACCCGGATGTACAACCTGGAGTGCTGGATCTATGGATCGGACCCCAAGGCCAATGCCGATCTCGTATCCAGCGGTGAGCTGCCCGAGGACCGAGCATCTGGATGCCCAGAGGAGTGGGAACAACTCGACAAAGCCTGGTCGACATTGCTCGACCCGTATTTCAAGTAGCGGTCAGTCCTTTGGCGGGTAGAGCAGAGAGTGCACGACACCGGCTGCCTCATAACGGAATTCGTCTACGGGAAGTCGCAAAGGCTCGACGGTTCCGTCGTCGTGGACGATGAGCCCGCCGCCGGAGGGGATGCCGAGTCCCGCCGCGGCTCCCTCCATCCTCTGGATGGCGCCCGCCAGCCGCGCCCACTCGGAGCGCTCGTCGTGCGTGTCGACAATGGCGGGAACGAACTTGAACACGTTGATCAACTCGGTTGACGAGGATTGCGCTTTCTCGACGATGCCGTAGAGCCCGAGCTGGACCGCGCCCGCCGAGATCCCGATCAGCAGCGCGCCGTGCGCGTAGCGCGTCCGGATCACGTCTGCCATCCCGGTTCTCTCGAGGACGTTCCAGCCTCGCCGCACATCGCCACCCGCGAGGAGGATCACCCCGGCCCGCCCGAGAAAGTCCCGATCGCCCGCGCCGAAAGACGAATCGACCATGCGTCGGTCGGTGATCCCGACGGCCTCCACGGCCGCTTCGAAGATCTCGTAGAACTCGGGACGATCGCCGTTCGAGGCGCCGATGTAGGCGGCGCTGACCGGCAGGTTGTCGGCCAGATCACCGATCGCCGACTCGAGAAGCAGGTGGTCGCCGCGCTTCCAGAACAACAGCTGGCTGTCGGCCAGGAGATAGAGCGGTTGCAAGCGGCCCGGGGAATTGGCCGTCAACTGGCGTCCCGCGACCGCGACCGGCCCAGCCGCCACTTGTTCTTCTTGGGGGTCTGGTACGCGTCATGTGTCCAGGCGTCCCACATGGCCTCGGACTCCTCCCGGACGGGGCTGTTGGTGATCTCCCATCCGAGCCTGACGACTTCCGTCGTGGACCACCGCATCAGATTTCCGTCGGCACCGATCTCCTGGGCGAGAAGCACTCGATCGTCGGGACTGAGCTTGTCGCTGAACGCCTGCATGGCTGTCTTCAAACGCCAGTAGGGCACGGCCCCGTCGCACTGGCGGCACAGACTCACGAGCTCGACCCGCGCGTGCCCGAGCAACGACGTCGGCTCATCCTCGGTGCCGGGGCTGTCGTGGGCGATGACAACGTCGGGTTCGCGCTGACTCTCATCGTGCTCGGTCAGCCGGCGGTATTCCGCGCGGAGTTCTCCGAGCTCCGTCTCGGCGGCCAAGGCTCGTTCGCGCCACCATGCGGCGTGGTACTCCGCCAGCCTCACTTCACAGTCGGGGCAGACGGCCAGGTCGTTCGCGGCCTCGTCGTGCGTGGTCGGGCTGGTGAGCACGAGACCGCAGAGCGCCCGGTGGAGATCCCGGTTGAGGTAGTCCCCGTGGTGCACCACCGAAGCGGATGACTCCCGTAAGAAGCTGTGGGGTGGTTCCACATGAGCCAAAGTAATTGAGCGGAACCGGCGTTTCTGTTGGTTCGATGAAAACGGTCGACAGCCCCGGCGCGCAATCGCCCCGGGGCTGCCGATTGGGTGAAGAACTAGTTGCCGGTGTTACCCGACTGCCCGCCTTCGCCGTTGGCGCCACCGGCGCCGCCGCCGTTGTTGGTGGCGTTCGCTCCGCCGCGATCGTTGCCCCTGCGGTGGCCGTTGAAGGCGCCCCGGCGGTTGTTGAACGAACCCCGGTCGTTGTTGGCGTTGGTGCCGCCCGTTGAACCGCTGGCAACCGGTGCGCCCTTATCGGCCGGCGCGTTGGTGGTCACGTCGTCGCCGGCGGCGTCAACCTTGGGTTGCTCACCGCTCGACACGCTGTTCGTCGAGAAGTTCGGCGACGGCTTGAACACGTTGACGGCCGGCTTCTTCGGCAGCAGGTCCCGCAGAGTCCGCTTCACCTGTTGCGTGGTCTTCGGCTGCTCCGAACTGAGCTTCACTTCGGGATCGCTGTTCTCGTCCTTCAGCTCGTCCTGCGCAGACCGAGCCGAGAAAGTTGCTGCCACCGGGTTCTTGTCGCCGGCGAGGAGAGTCTTCTTCTCTTCAACCGCCTCGGGCGCCGACCCCTCGACGGCGTCGTGAATTGCGCCGTTGATCCGCTCGGTCGCGCTCCACAGGCCGTTGCGGAAGTTCTCGACCAGGTTCTTCGGTCCGCCGAGCGGCGCGGGCAGCGCATCGCGCAGGCCGTAGAGGGCCGGGTCGGCCACCCACAGCGGTCCGTCGACGATGTTCTCCACGGCCTTGAGCGCATCTTCGGTATTGCCCTGGGCGACCGCGGCAGCCACCTGGATCACGCCCACCGGGCCGAGGACGGCAGCGGCGGCGAGCCTCAGCGCGCTCGCGATGGTGCCTTGGGTGACACGCGAGAACGCGTCGATCGGTCCCTTGACCGCTACGTACTCGACCGGGCCCTTTGCTTCGAACGCTTCGATCGTCCCGTCGACGAAGCGCTGCACCATCGCACCCGGATGCGCCAACCCGTCGTTGATCTCGGCGGTGAGCCGGTACAACTGATCGCGGATGGCCATGACGAGCCCGTCCTTGCCGCCGAGCGGCGCGGGCAACGCGTCACGCAACGCGAACAACGCGGGGTCGACCACCCACAGCGGTGCATCGACGATGTTCGTCACCAGTGCTCGGAAACCCTCTTCGCCTTTACCGTCGCTGATGGCTTGGGCGAGTTCGATCAGGCGAAGCGGGGCGAGCGCGGTGGCGCCCAGCCGCAGACCTGATGCGGCGACTCCCTGGCCGATGCGGCCGACCGCGTCGAGCCCGGTGACCGGGCGCGGGTTGTTCACGGCGTCGGCGCCCGAGCGGTTGTACGCCTCGAGGGTGCCCGTGATGAAGTCCTCGAGCAGGCCGCCGGACGCGAGGTCCTCCAGCAAAGTCCGCGTGGCTTCGATTTGGTTGTCGATCTCGGTCTTCTGCGCGGCGGCGGTCAGCGCCACCTCATACGACCGGCTGTCATCTGCGATGTTCGCTGGTGCCGGTGCGACCGGACCTGCGGCGATGACACCTGCCCCCACAAGTGCCACCCCGGCGGTCATGCATTTCTTGGCGCTGGCTTTCATAGCCCCTCCCCTGGTTTGTTGCGCGTCGAGCTGTCAGCAACCTACGCCAGCGTTGATATTCATGGCAAGTCTCACAGCAGGTTTTCCGTTGGATGATTGCTGTCGGGTGCCGCCCATCGTCGTGCCCGCATCAGATATGGGCCTCTGAACTTGCTAAACGCCGAATTAGTCGTCAGGGTCGATCATGAGCACCGCAAGAGCTCTTCGCTGTCGAGGCGCGTGCCGTTCGGTACGGAACGATCTTGGAATACCTGTGGCAAACATGACTTGTAGAGCGATAGGTTGCTGTGCGCGTGACGGTCCTGCGGAGAGGGTCAAGGCGCCAGGGGCCAGGTGAGCCGCTCGGTCTGCAGCGCGACCACGTCTGTCCAATTTGCGAAGCGGAGCACCGCGGGTAGCTGCCAAAGCGCATGTCAGCGCGTCGGATCGCCGGGAGGGCTCGGCCTGCTCGGCATATGGAGCAAATCAGCCGGCGAGGATCGTCGCTGTCAATCGAGTTGCGGTGGACGCCCGTCGCGGCCGTCCACCGTGACTACTGCACCAGCGACGGAATGTTGAACGGCTGGCCGTCCCTGGCGGCCAGGTACTCCGGCCGCGGGGTCTCGGCGGCGTAGGGCGAGACGAGTTGGTTCTCGACGGAGTTGAACACCAGGAAGACGTTCGACCGCGGATACGGAGTGATGTTCGACCCCGACCCGTGCATGATGTTCGAGTCGAACCAGAGGGCCGTGCCGGCCGGTCCGGTGACCTGGTCGATGCCGTGGCGGGCGGCGGCCTCGGTGAGCGTGGCGTGGCTCGGGACGCCGATCTCCTGTTTCACCAGTGACGACGTGTGGTTGTTCTTCGGCGTTGCACCGACGCACGGATAGAACGTCTTGTGCGAACCCGGCATCACCATCAGCGACCCGTTGTAGGGGAAGTTCTCGGTCAGCCAGATCGAGCAGGACACCGCCCGCATCGCAGGCATGCCGTCCTCGGCGTGCCACGTCTCGAAGTCGGAGTGCCAGTAGAAGCCGGTCCCGGTGAACCCGGGCATCAGGTTGATCCGCGCCTGGTGCAGGTAGACGTCGCTGCCCAGCAGCTGGCGGGCCACGGGCAACACGGTGTCGAGGGTGATCACCTCGGAGATGACATCGCTGAACAGGTGGGGTTGGAACACCGACCGGATGCTGCCGCCGGGTTCGCGGATGATCCGCGGATCTTCCCGATCGGCCTTGGCGTCGATGTTGTCCAGCTCGCCGCGCAACGTCGAGATCCAGTTGTCGCCCACCGCCTCACGCTGCAGCAGGTAACCGTTGGCGTCGATCGACTGGAGGTCGGCGTCGCCCAGTGGGCCGTCCGATTCGCTTCCCCAGACCGTTGGCTCGGCGCGGGGGATGGGGTCGGACGGTTCCGCGAGGCGCGTCGGATATCTGTCTACGGAGTCAGTGAATCGGGTTTCGCTCAACTTGCTTGCACCGCCGGGGGTGGATAGGTACCGGTTTCGTCGTGGACCTCTTGGCCGGTCACTGGAGGATTGAACACACACAGCATCCGAAGCTGAGTATCACACGTGACGCGGTGACGTTCATGCCCGTCCAGCAGATACATGGTGCCCGGGCGCAGGGGGTGCTCTTCACCGGTCTCGTGGTTGGTCAGGGTGCCGGTGCCCTCGACCACCCACACCGCCTCGACGTGGTGGCGGTAGTGGAACTCGCTGACGGAGTTCGCGTTGATGGTGGTCTCGTGGAAGGAGAAGCCGACCCCGTCGCCCGCGAGGATGATGCGCTTGGATCTCCAGTCCTTCGCCGACACATCGCGATCGGTGCCGGTGATCTCGTCGGTGGTACGCACGATCATGTCGTGCTCCTTTCAAGTGAATGTGGTCAGGAAAGCGCCGCGGCGACGGACTCGGCGAGCACGTCGATGCCCGCGTCGAGGTCCGCCTCGGAGGTGGTCAACGGCGGAAGCAGTTTGACGACCTCGTCGGAGGGGCCGCTGGTCTCCATGAGCACGCCGCGATCGAACCCCGCGCGGCACACCGCCGAGGCCATCGGCGCGTCTTCGAACTTGAGGCCCTGTGCCATTCCTCGTCCGCGCGCGCTGATGCCCGGATGCTGCGCGGCAATGCTCTCCAGGCGAGCGCGGATCTGCTCACCCTTGGAGATGGTGTCGTCGCTGAACGTCTCGGTCTGCCAATAGATTTCAAGCGCCTTGCTGGCAGTCACGAACGCCGGGTTGTGGCCGCGGAACGTTCCGTTGTGCTCCCCGGGGGTCCACACGTCGAGGTCCCTGCGGAACAGGGTCAGCGCCATCGGCAGACCGTATCCGCTGATCGACTTGGACAGCGTGACGATGTCGGGAACGATGCCGGCCTCCTCGAAGCTGAAGAAGCGACCGGTGCGCCCGCAGCCCATCTGCACGTCATCGACGATCAGCAGGATCTCGCGGCGGCTGCACAGTTCGGCGAGCGCCTGCAGCCATTCCATTCGCGCGACGTTGAGGCCGCCCTCACCCTGGACGGTTTCGACGATCACCGCGGCAGGATGGTTGAGTCCGCCGCCCGAATCATCGAGCACCCGCTCGAACCAGTGGAAGTCCTCGGTGGCGCCGCCGAAGTAGTTGTCGTATGGCATCGGCGTGGCGTGCACCAGCGGGATGCCTGCGCCGGCCCGTTTCATCGAGTTACCCGTGACCGACAGTGCACCGAGCGTCATTCCGTGAAACGCGTTGGTGAAGTTGATGATCGATTCACGACCGGTGACCTTGCGCGCAAGCTTGAGGGCCGCCTCGACGGCGTTCGCGCCGGTAGGCCCCGGGAACTGCACCTTGTAATCGAGACCGCGCGGTTTGAGGATCAGTTGCTCGAAGTTCTGCAGGAACTCCGTCTTGGCCGCGGTCGCCATATCGAGCGAGTGCACGATGTTGTCGTTGGTCAGGTACTCGATCAACGGCCGCTTCAACTCGGGGTTGTTGTGGCCGTAGTTCAGCGCGCCGGCTCCCGCGAAGAAGTCGAGGTAGCGCCGACCGGAGGTGTCGGTCACCCACGAGCCCTGGGCGACGGCCATGGTGGCCGGCCAGCCCCGGCAGTAGCTGCGGACCTCGGACTCGACCGAGGAGTACACCTCGGGGAGGTCGGATTCGTCGGGACGGGGGAGTGTTGCTGGCGTAGACATGTGTCCTTTCTGAGGTGTCTAGTCGGCCAAAGGTGTGGTGATGGGTCCAATTCGGACCGTCGGCTCGTCCTCGTGGGACTGGTCGGCGGCCAGGTGCGCGGCGCTGAAGCGGGGCTCTTCGATGAGGGGCACCCCGTTTCGCCGAGCGAACGCACCGAAGAACGCACGGGACGCTGAGTTGCTCGGCGCCACCGTGGCTTCCACGGTGACGGGGTGGCCCCGACGCTCGGCGCGGACGCGATGGACGAGGTCGTCGAGCATTGCGCTGGCCAGTCCGGTTCCTCGGGCGGTCGCCGCGACTGCCACCTGCCAGACGAAGAGCACTTCGGGTCGCGCGGGCGGGTGGTAGCCGGTGATCAACCCGCAGATCTGGCCGTCTTTCTCCGCCACAATCGAAGTACTGGCAAAGTCCGTGGCCATCAACAGATAGGTGTATGTGGAATTCAGATCGAGTACTTCGGTCTCGGCCACCAGGCGATGCATCGCGACGGCATCGCCCTCATTGGGCGACCGAAGATGATTGGTCCATGAAATTGGCTGTACTGCTGGCGCTTTCGAACCAGCATTCCGCTCATCCGGAGCCAAGCCCGGGTCGCGAATGGTCACTTGCGTTGTCACCACCGAACAAAATTATCGAGTCACATCAGTTACGTCATCGGCGTTATGACCGTATGCCAGCAAAAAATGACAGGCAAGTTTCGACCCCTCGCGCACGCCCGCTTGGTGCGCGACGCAGCGGCGAATCACCTGCGCGGATGCCGATACTTGAGACACCCGTCACGTGATCAAGCGTTATCAAAACGTTATCTAGCGGACCCGTCAATGTTTTGATCGGCTAACGACGGGTAGTTTGTGACGCAGCCGTCAATCTGCCTGGACTGACAAATGGAGTGTTCGGGGGTCCCGCTCCGGCGCTTTTCTCGTGCGCGGTCAATGCCGATGAGCGCGCGACATCAATGAGGTATCGAAGGAGATTTTTCGTGCGACGCATCATCGGATTGCTGATCGCTGCCGCTGCCACCGCGGTCGCGTTAGCCGCGCCCGCTGCAGCCGACCATGCCCAGTTCGTGCGCCAGCTTCAGGAACAGTACGTGTTCCTCGGCGCGGATCAGCTGATCTCCGCGGGCAACTTCGTATGCGCGGAGGCGGCACGTGGCGTGCCGGCCGCGGAGACGGTGATGAAGATCCGCGACGACCTCGGAATCTCGACCGCCGCCGCCGGCGACATCGTCAGCCTCGCGGTAGTCGAACTCGGCTGCTGACCGCGTGCCGGCGACGTCGCGGCTGACTTTTGGTAACAAGCGGGTCAAGCGGTGCGTGGCGCGTTCTTCGCAGGGACGCGGATTGCTAGCTTCCCCGCGTGAATTCGTCTGCCGGCAGACTCTTGGTCGCTCTGATCGCGATGGTGCTCGTGTGCGTGGGGATCGAAATCCCCACGGCGGCTGCATATTCGCGGGATGGGCTCCCTGTGGAAACCCTCGACGTGCCATCGCCGTCGATGGGCCGCAACATCCGCGTGCAGTTCCAGGGCGGCGGTCCGCATTCGGTCTATCTGCTCGACGGGCTGCGCGCACAGGAGGACGCCAACGGCTGGGACATCAACACCGGTGCGTTCGAGTGGTTCTACCAATCCGGCATCTCGGTCGTCATGCCCGTTGGCGGCCAGGCCAGCTTTTACACCGACTGGTACCGCCCGGCGGCGGGAAGCGCAGGCACCGTGACCTACAAGTGGGAGACATTCCTCACCCAGGAACTGCCCGCCTGGCTTGCAGCCAACCGGGGCCAGGACCCGCTCGGCAATGCCGTTGTGGGGCTGTCGATGTCGGGCAGTGCGGCGCTGACCCTCGCCGTCTGGCATCCGAGGCAGTTCATCTTCGCCGGTTCACTGTCGGGATATCTCAACCCGTCGAGCGGGCTGTGGCCCACGTTGATCGGCTTCTCGATGAAGGATGCGGGCGGCTACAACGCGACCGATATGTGGGGCCCGTCGTCGGATCCGGCATGGCGCCGCAATGATCCGATGGCCAACATCAACACGCTGGTCGCCAACAACACCGCGCTGTGGATCTACTGCGGCAACGGCGCGACCTCCGAACTCGACGACGGCGCAAACTTCGGGGCGCAGTACAGCGCGCAGTTCCTCGAGAACATCACCCTGTCGACGAACAAGGAATTCCAGCGCAAGTACCTCGCGTCCGGCGGACGCAACGCGGTGTTCAACTTCCCGCCAGACGGTACGCACACCTGGGCGTATTGGGGTTCGCAGCTGCAGGCGATGAAGCCCGATCTCGTGCGCATTCTCGGGGCCGCCCAACCCTGACGGCTTGCGGTCGTACGATGGGCCGGGAAATCGATCCAGGGGTGGACATGACCGATGACTCCGGCGGTCTTCATGACGAGATCGCGCGGCTGGCGCGCAGCCTGCACAGCCAAAAGGGCGCAGACATGAGCGTCGACAATCTTGTCGACGAGGTCACTGCGACGGCGGTCCGCATCCTGCCGGGTGTCGACCATGCGGGCATTTCGCTGGTGGACCCCAAGAGTCGGCGGGTCCGCTCCGTTGCGGCCACGGGTCCGGTGCCCAAAGAACTCGACAACCTGCAGGAGAGCCTTCAGCAGGGACCCTGCGTCGACACCATCCACGATCGGGTGACGGTGCGCGTCGACGACTACGAATCAGAGAACCGATGGTCGCAGTTCATGCAGCGTGCACTCGAAGTCACGCCGGTGCGCTCCAGCTTGTCCATCCAGCTCTATACCCATGAGTCGGAGATCGGGGCGCTGAGCCTGTACTCGGAGCGTGCGCACGCGTTCACCGCGCAACTCGAGGACCTGGGGTTGGCGGTGGCGGCACACGCCGCGATCGGATTGGCGAGCGCGCGCCGCGACGATCAGTTCCGGACCGCGCTGGCATCGCGCGACATCATCGGTCAGGCCAAGGGCATGATCATGGAGCGGTTCGATCTCGACGCCGCTGACGCGTTCAACCTGCTGGTGAAGCTCTCCCAGGAGAAGAACACGCCCCTGCATTTGATCGCTGTGCAACTGGTCAGCCGGCCGCATTCGCCCGCGTAGCCGCCGCTGCCCCTTGGCCGGCGCACCACCCACCACTCATCGACCATGTGGGCCCTGACCGGCGCGAATGGGTCCCCGTTTATGCATCGGTACCGTGAAGTCGCTACCCTATTGCGCGGGTTAAGACTGCAGCCTCGCGTGAACGGCCATGACCGCTACGGTGGTTGCCAAACAAGAGGTGAGGCTTGGACGGACAACTTTGTACCGAGAACTGGGTGGGACGCGTCGCTGTCGTCGCCGCCTCCGGTGACCTCGACATGCTCACGGCACCGCAGCTGCGGGAAGCCGTGCAGGCGGCGTTGGGTAAGGATCCGGTCGGTCTGATCGTCGACCTGACCAGCGTGGAGTTCCTGGGATCCGCGGGCATGCAGGTGTTGATGGAGACCCACAACCAGACCGACGGCACCGAGACCCGCTTCGCGGTCGTCGCGGAGGGTTCCGCCACCAGCCGGCCACTGAAGATCACGGGGATCGCCGATTTGATCGACCTGTTTTCCTCGCTCGACGTCGCGCTCGACAACATCACAGCTTGAGCCGCGGCCGGACGGGGTAATCAGAAACGACATGAACGCTCCGACGGAACTTGGCTTTTCGAGTAACGGTCCTGCTGATGCGCAGACCGTTGCCGAGTTCCGCAATGCGTTCGCACAGTGGTTGAAGTCGAACTTCGCGCTCGACGCCGACCGCCTCAGCGACCTATTGCTCGCGGTGAATGAGGCCCTGACCAACGCCGCCGAGTTCGCTTACGTGGACTCCGAGCAGGCCGGGACGATGTCCGTGACGGCCCGTTATGACGCCCAGGAGCGTCGACTGACCGCGATCGTCACCGACCAGGGCGCCTGGTTGGAGAAAGAGCCGGACGCGGCGAGCACCCGCGGTCGCGGCATCCAGTTGATGCGGGCCCTGTCCGACCGCGCGACTGTCGACGGGTCGGCGTCAGGCACCCGCGTTCAGCTCGAGTTCGACGACTGCCGGCTCGCCTCGGATGAGCCGTTCGCCACATCCGCCTGACGTGTGTTTGGTCCGCGGCCGACGCGGGTAAAGGCGCTTCGCTGACTTCCATCGCAGAAAGCGAGCGCATGTATGGGTAATGAACCCCGGGGCGTCGACCGTCCTGAATCCGGTACCTGCGCCAAGCGCGGAACCCGGTAACCGGACGCGGTCGGGTACCGAGAAATGTCCGTCGTCGCGGTCCACCGCCCGCCATCGCAGCCCAGGCGGGTGCTGTCCGTCGTCTCCACCACCTGCGCCGTCGGTGGGCCAGACCACATCGTCGTGTCGGTGACGGGTGAAATCGATGCCGCAAACGTCAAGGACTTCGCGGCGATCGTCCTCGACGCGGTCACCGACGCCGCGCGTGTCACCCTCGACCTGTCCGGTCTGGACTTCTTCGCGATCGACGGGGTGACCGCACTTCACGCGCTCAACGCCCGACTGCTGCGGGTGGGCGTGTCGTGGTGCGTGGTCCCAGGCGTCGCGGCGTCGCGGGTGCTGGCGCTGTGCGACCCCGAGGAGCTGATTCCGATGGTGAATGTGCAGCCGCCGTCGCCGCCGCAAAGGCCGAGGCTGCGTCTGGTGCGGTAGTCGCTCTGCGGTCTGTGTGACGGTCGTGGCGCCTGTTGCCGATTTGCTGGCGTGTCGCCCTGTGATCTACGGCTCACTTTGGGCCGTAAAGCTAAGAATTCGTAATACGTGCCGTCGGCCACATTCTTCGGAACGCCTTGCGGCACCACCGTTTACACAGGTCATTAACCGTTTATTCGAAGGCACCAAGAGGTAACAATCGGGTAACGGGCGCTTTTCTAAGCGGTGTCTGAGAGGTTCACAGGGACGCTCGGTGCCCGCCTATCGCGTCGCCCGGGGATGTCCGAATTCGTCGCTAGACTCGTTGCAGACCGCGCCGAAACGGCGCGATACGACTTGGAATCTAGGGCCGGTACACGCATCCGGCGGAGGTACCGAAAGACAATGGCTGACTTTTTGATGCCCGAACATGGGCCCACCGCGCTGGGTGCCGTCGAGTTGAGTCGAGGGCCGATCGGCGACATCGCCGCGACCGGCGCGGGTACCACGCTGGTCACCCACCCCGGTGACGACAGCGTCGCCGTGCTCAATGCCCGGACCCTGGCGGCGGAGGCGATCGTCGCCGTTCACGGTGAACCGTTCGCGGTCGCGATCCACGACGACCGCGCCTACGTGAGCACCTCCTCGTGGAGCCACAAGGACGAGGTCACCGTGCTGGATACGGCGACCAGGTCGGTGATCGCGTCGTATCCGCTGGCGGACAACGTGACGGCGCTCGCGGTCAGCCCCGACGGTAAGCGGGTCTACGCCGGGCGCACCGGTGACGGGCGCATCGACATCGCGGTGATCGACATCCCCGCCGACCGTGTGGGCACCATCGACGTCGCGACCGGCGCCGGCATCGGAATCGACGCACTCGCCGTCGACCCGACCGGAACCAAGCTCTACGTCGCCACCACCGATGCGCGTGGCAGCGCGGTCGTCACAGTCGAACTCGAGACCGGGCGCGTCGGCGGCGCGGTGCGGATCGGTTCCCCGATTCGCGATATCGCGCTCGCGGACGACACGGCGTTCGTCCTCAGCTCGGACCGGGCTCGCGGTGGCGTGGTGCACGTGGTGGACCTCACGACAACGGGGCGCATCACCGACATCATCGAGATCGGTGGTGCCCCAACCCAACTTGCGATGGGTGAGGACAAGAGCAGGGCATACATCGTCGACTACGACCATGTCGCGGTGCTGTGCACGCTCACCTTGCAGATCATCGACACGATCACCCTCGAAGCCCGCCCGTCCTGTGTGACGGTCGATTCGCGCGGTGGTCGCCTCTACGTGGCCGACTACGCGGGCGGTGTGACGATGTTCGCCGTCGATGCGACGATGCCGATGCTCTATTCGGAGTTCGTCGCGACCGACCCCATAGCGACGCCCGCGATGCGCGAATTGGAGACGCTCACCGCGTAGGACGTCGCGGCGTCTGGAGTTCGGCTGCCGCGACGGCGAATATCTCGTCGCCTGAGCCGATCGCGACGAAGTGACCGGCGCCCTCGACGGGGTGCCAGACCGCGCCCGGCATCGCATCGGACACCGCCTTGTTGATCGGGTCCGGCACGAGCCGGTCGTCGAGTCCCTGCCACAGATGCACGGGTCGGTCGATCCGCGAGACATCGAAATCCCAACGCCGATAGAGCAGTTCGGCGTCTCGTACCAAGCCGACCGATCCGGGGGCGAAGCATTCGGCCACCGCGTTCATGAAGTCGTCCGCGACCTCGGACCGGCTGAGGATCTCTTGGTCGTACTCGTTGACCGAGCCGCGAAGGGTCTTCAGGAATCCGTTGCGCATGTGCTTGGCGGACAAGCCCAGCGCGGCGTACATGAGCTTGAATCCCGCAGGGAACCGGAGCGCCAACCGACCACCCATGGCGTCGACCTTCGACAGGTACGGTGCTGCCGAGTTGTCGCCGAACGCGCCGTAACTGCCGGGCGCGATGCTGCTGACGTGACGTAACCGCTGCGGATCGATGTAAGCGGCCGCAGCCAGTGCCCACGGGCCACCCTCCGACCATCCGGTCACGCCGAACTCGCGGTGACCGAGTGCATCCGCAACGGCCGTCAGATCCTCCGCCCAGCCGCCGTAGGACCGGGCCTTCTGAACGCTGGAGCGTCCGATGCCCGGGCGGTCGACCCCGACGAGTCGGATGCCGTTGCTCGTCGCGGAATCGGCCAGAAGGCGAACCTCAAGGCGGCTGCTGGGCCCGCCGTGATTGTGGATGACGAGCGGTCCGTTCGGATCACCGACCTCTTCGTAGGCGAGTCGACGGCCGTCGCGCGTCGTCACTTCCGCCGTCACGCCATCCCTCCGGCAAGTGGTGTTGAACCTTTGGCGCCGCTAACCCGTCGTACCCCCTGAAAGGCCGCAGGGGCCTTCACGACACGAAGGGAGCGCGCCATGCGCGCAATACTGTTGACAATGACCGGGCTCGCCGCGGCGGCGTGCGGGGCGATCCTCACGCCCCCCGCGATCGCTTCGGCCGCCGAATCGGCCCAGCTGACCATCGCCACGCTCGAGGCGCAGGGCTTCGATGTCAAGGTCAACCGGATCGGGAGCGCGCCACTCGACAAGTGTGTCGTCACTGATGTGCGAAACGCCCGCGAGCGAACGGAATTGGTGCGGCGCGGCGACGACCTGATCCAAGTGGTCGCCCAGCGCACGATCACGGTCACCGCGGACTGCTCGCGCCGGTGAGGCGAATTCCTAACGACCGCTGCAGTCCAGCGATACCGAGATCGGTTTGCTGATGGTCACCGGGAACAACACCCCGTCCTGGTTGCCGCCCAGGAGCGGCACCAGCTGGGTGAATTGCTGGGGATTGCGCACGCTGGTGACCACGCATTCGGACATCGGGGCGGTGCCGATCTTGTCGATCGTCACGTTGTACCCCTGGTCCTGTAGCTTGGAGATGACCTCTTGCGCCGATTCCTGGTCGTCGGCCGACGCGAGGCCCGCGGGTGCGGCGACTGTCGCACCCACGAGGGCTGCGGCTCCGGCGAGGATCCATGTGGTCCGCATGCGGTCCATGATTCCCTATCAGCGCTCGGCGCGCTGGTAAGCGGTCACAACGGCCGCGCCACCGAGCCCGATGTTGTGCTGAAGCGCCGCGGTGACACCCTCGACCTGCCGCTTGTCCGCCGTGCCGCGCAACTGCCACGTCAGCTCCGCGCACTGCGCGAGGCCGGTCGCACCGAGGGGATGGCCTTTCGAGATCAGCCCGCCGGAGGGGTTGACGACCCAACGCCCGCCGTACGTGGTGTCGTTGTTGTCGATGAGCTTGGGCGCCTCACCTTCGCCGCACAGGCCGAGGGCCTCATACAGCAGCAACTCGTTGGCAGAGAAGCAGTCGTGCAGTTCGATCACCTGGAAGTCGGTGGGACCGAGCCCGGACTGATCGTAAACGCGCTGCGCAGCTTGAACATTCATGTCGTAGCCGATCAGGTTCTTGGCGCTGCCGTCGAAGCTGGACTGGAAATCGGTGGTCATCGCCTGGCCGACGATCTCCACCGCCTGGCCCGCCAGTCCGTGCTTGTCGACGAATTCCTCGCTGGCCACGATCGCCGCACCGGAGCCGTCCGAGGTCGGCGAGCACTGGAGCTTGGTCAGCGGGTCGGAGATCATCTTCGCGCCCAGGATGTCGTCGAGGGTGTACTCCTCCTGGAACTGCGCATACGGATTGTTCACCGAATGCTTGTGGTTCTTGTATCCGATTTTCGCGAAATGCTCTGCGGTGCTTCCATGCTGGCGCATGTGCTCACGGCCCGCGGCGCCGAACATCCACGGCGCCACGGGGAAACCGAACTCGTCGATCTCGGCCATCGCCGCGACATGCTTGGCCATCGGTGATTCACGATCGTCGTGGCCGCCCTGCAGGGAGCCCGGCTGCATCTTTTCGAAACCGAGCGCGATCACGCAGTCGGCGAGTCCGCCGCGGATCGTCTGTGCGGCAAGGAAGAGCGCTGTGGAACCCGTCGAGCAGTTGTTGTTGACGTTGGCGATCGGAATGCCGGTCAAACCGAGTTCGTAGAGCGCCCGGTTGCCCGAGGTCGAGTCGCCGGCAACGTAACCGACGAATCCCTGCTCGACTTCGGAGTAATCGATGCCGGCGTCATCGAGCGCCTTGGTGCCCGATTCCTTGGCCATCTGGGGGTAGTCCCAGCCCTCGCGGCGGCCCGGCTTCTCGAACTTCGTCATCCCGACGCCGACGACGAAAACCCTGTTGCTTCTGGCGCTCGACATACCCTCATCCTTTCGCTGCGCTGCGATTGACGACAAACATACAGCGCGCGACGTGTCTAGCGGCCCGGACAGCAACCGGCGAAGGCGGGGCCCCACCCCTCGCAGCAGGGCCCCGCGAGTTCGAGGGTCAGCCGAAAAGCACGGAGTTGCCGGGGCAGTAATGGTCGACCGATGCGATGACAAACGTCGCGACCTGTTCGGTGGTCAGATCGGTGTTCTCGAGGATCTCCATGCCGAGCGCGACGGGGTCGGTGCCGTCGTCGAGCCTTGTGCAGACGTCGTGCGCGGTGCCGATGGCGGCCCTGGGGCTGTCGTATGCGATGCCCTCGGCGCTGATCTCGGACAGGAAGGTGTCGTCTTCCGAGCTGAGCGCGGCGGCGGTGCCGGCTCCGGTGACGGCGCCCAATCCGAGCGCGGCCATCGCGAGCGCGGTGCCGATCGTGGCGAGGCGGTGCGAAGCGAACATCGTGACTCCTGTGGGTGTCGGTTCCCGGTGGTTCCCGGGCTGACATCAGGGTCGGATGGCGCGCTTGAAGGATTCTTGAAGCAGTCTTGGCGGACCGTCAGGCGTACTTCAGCCACCAGTTGTGCAGGTCGGCGAGGTTGCCGCCCTGCGCGTCACCGAGCAGGAGGTTCTCGTTGATGGTCCAGGCGATGTCCTGGTTGCCGTTGAAGACGCCGCAGGCGATGCGGCCCTCGACCTGGTCGGGAGTCTCGGTGTAGTGCCAGGTGGTCGGCGAGTCGGCGTCGCTGTTCGGGCACGGCACGAGGTCCTGATTGGCCGCGACGGAGTCGTCGAAGGCCTTGTCGAGCGCCGGTTGGTCGGCGAACAGCGAGTACCGCGCGTTCGCCGGTCCGCCCTGCGGAGAGGCCGGTCCGCAGTCCACGGTCGCCAGTGCCCCCGTGGCCGGTGGGCTCACCGGCTGGCACACGCCGTCGTTGTAGCCGCGCGGCAGCATCCCGAGCAGTTTGGCGTCGAACGAGTCCGGATTCGGTGCGGGCGTCGTGGTGCGCGGTGGCCTGCGGGTGGTGCGCTCGGTGGTCGGTGTCGACGTGGCCGTCGTCGTGGTCGACGCCGACGGCGTGTCGTCGGGCTTCACCGCGAACCAGATCCCGACGGCCCCCAGCACCAACACGAAGACCGCGATCGCCGCGGCGATCGGCAGCCACGGGGTGCCCTTGCGCGGCGGTCCGGGTGGGTGCGGTCCCGATGGTGAAGGGGTGGCCCACATCGGGCCGCTCGGCGGACCGCCGCCGGGCGGTGTGTGAAACGCGGGGTGCGCACTCGGTGGCGGTGTCGGCGGTGGTGTCGGCGGGGGCGTCCGGTACCACGCCTGCGGTGGGGGAGTTGCCACCCCCGCTGCCTCGCTGCGTTGCAGGATGGTGGCTGCCTGATCCTGATCGCGTTGTGTCAGAGCGTCGTTCGCCGCTGCGGCGAGGTCGCCCGCGCTGGCGTACCGATCCTCGGGCTTCTTGGCCATGCCGCGGGCGATCACCGCGTCGAGAGCCGTCGGAATGCCCGGCCGCTGCCGACTGGGTTTGGGCACCGGCTGCATCAGGTGCGCGGTGATGACGACGCTCACGCTGTCGCCAGGGAACGGCTGTGAGCCCGTGAGGCATTCGTGCAGAACGCAAGTCAGCGCATAAACGTCGGCGCGGTAGGTCACCTCGTCGTTGGTGAAGCGTTCCGGCGCCATGTACGCGTAGGTGCCGACCGCGGTGCCCAGTTCGGTCAGTTTCTCGTCGGTGGCGGCGTTGGCGATGCCGAAGTCGACGAGATAGGCGAAGTCGTCGCGCGTCAGAATGATGTTCTCGGGCTTGACATCACGGTGCATGATGCCGCTCTCGTGTGCGGCGTCCAGAGCCGAGGCGACCTGTCTGATGATGGCCACCGCCCGCGCGGGCGTCATCGGGCCGTAGTTCTTGAGCACCTTGCGCAGATCGGTGCCGTCGATCATGCGCATGTCGACGTACAGCAGGCCGTCGATCTCGCCGTAGTCGTGAATCGGCACCACATGCGGTTCCTGTAGTCGCCCCGCCGAGTGCGCCTCGCGCCGTAGCCGCTTGCGGAAGACGGGGTCGTTGGAAGCGGCCTCGGGCAACAGCTTCAGCGCGACGATCCGGTCCTTGACGGTGTCCTCGGCTTCGTACACCTCGCCCATGCCGCCCTTGCCCAGCAGCCGACGCAGCCGATACGGGCCGATCTGGGAACCCACACGAGATTCCCCCGGCTCGGGGTCGGTCATCGGAGCTCCTCGGGGCGGTTGGCTGGCCGACGAAAACACACTAAACCGGCATCAGGCCGGATGCGGGTCTATCCGAAACGTGAACTCGTGGTCGCAGATGCGGATGCGGTCGCCGTCGCCGAGCATCGCCGTCCCGCGGATGCGCTCGCCGCGCACTTCGACACCGTTCGCCGACCGCAGGTCCGAGACGACGAAGCTGGTCCCGGTGTCGATGATCACGGCGTGGTGGCGGCTCACGCTGGCGCCGGTGAGCACGATGTCGTTGTCGGCCAACCGCCCGATCCTGGTCGCAGTCGCCGTCAGTGGATGGATCTGTCCGGTGGCCGAGTGCAGAGCCGCCACGGCGGAGGACGGGGCGATCGCGGTCCGCGCCGCGATGTCGCCGACGGTGTGGACGGCGGTGGTCTGCGCGGCCTTTCGAACATCGAGCGGCTGCTGGCGCAGGATCCGCTCGTGCAGTGCGCGAATGGTCGGACCCGGGTCGATGCCGAGGTCCTCGGCGAGCGTGGTCTTGAGCCGCTGATACGCATCGAGCGCATCGGACTGCCGCTCGGCGAGGTAGTAGGCGGTGATCAGCTGCGTCCAGAGCGGCTCGCGGTAAGGATGTTCGCCCACCAGGCTCTCGAGTTCGGTGATGACGGAGTACGCACGCCCGCAAGCGATCTCGGCCTCGGCGTGGGCGGTGTGGGCGATCACCTTGTCCTCGGTGAGCGCGGTGGCGTATGCGTCGACGAACTGAAAGTCACGCAGGTCGTCGAGCACGGGTCCGCGCCACTCGTTCAGCGCGTTGCGCAGATGCCGGCTCGCCTGCTCGAACTGACCGGCCGCAGCGGCTTGCACCCCCGCGGCCTTCTCGACGACGAAGCGGCCGAGGTCGCATGCGGCGTCATCGACGTTGAGCCGATATCCCGGTGCGGCATTCACCAACGCCGACTTGGGATCGGCGCCCACGGTGCCGAGCAGCTTTCGCAGATTCGAGATGTAGGAGTGCAGGCTGGCCCTGGCTTCGGCCGGGGGCCACTGTTCCCACGCCGCGGTGATCAACGCGTCGGTGGAGACCGGCCGATTGCGGTTCATCACGAGCACCGCCAGCACCGCCCGTTGTTTGGGGGTGCCCAACGCAACCGGGGCGCCGTCGACCGTCATCTCCAGCGGCCCCAGCACACCGAACCCGATCTTGATCGCGGCCATCGCGGTCATTGTGACCCGCACGGGTGGGGTTGTGGTGTAGACCTGCAAGAGTAGAACGTGTTCTAGTTTCTCGGTGAAGGAGTCGGTATGGGCCTGCGGGTGGTGCAGTGGGCGACCGGTGGCGTGGGCGTCGCGGCGATCAAGGGCGTTCTCGAACACCCCGACCTCGAACTGGTCGGATGCTGGGTGCACTCGCCGCAGAAGGCGGGCAAGGACGTCGGCGAGATCATCGGCACCGAGCCGCTGGGCGTGACCGCGACCAACAGCGTCGACGACATCTTGGCCCTCGACGCCGACGCCGTGATCTACTCCCCGCTGCTGCCCGATCCCGACGAGGTGGCCGCGTTGCTGCGCTCCGGTAAGAACGTCGTCACACCCGTCGGATGGGTGTATCCCAGCGACCGGCAGGGCGCACCGCTGCGTGAGGCCGCGATCGCGGGAAAGGCCACTCTGCACGGCACCGGCATCGCGCCCGGTGGGATCAGCGAGAAGTTTCCGCTTCTGTTCTCCGCCTTCTCGACGGGCGTGACTTTCGTTCGGGCCGAGGAATTCTCGGACCTGCGCACCTATGAGGCGCCCGACGTCGTGCGCCATGTGATGGGTTTCGGCGAGGTGCCCGACAAAGCGCTCAGCGGTCCGATGCAGAAGCTGCTCGACGGGGGTTTCATCCAGGCGGTCAAGATGATCGTCGACAAGATGGGTTTCCGCGCCGACTCGAAAGTTCGTTCTTCGCAGGAGATCGCGGTCGCGACGGCACCCATCGAATCCCCGATCGGCGTTATCGAACCGGGTCAGGTTGCCGGGCGAAAATTCCACTGGGAGGCCCTTGTCGACGAGGAGCCGGTGGTGCGGGTCACCGTGAACTGGTTGATGGGTGAGGAAAACCTCGACCCCGCTTGGACATTCGGCCCGGAAGGTCAGCGGTACGAGATGGAGGTCCGCGGCAATCCTGATGTCAACATCGTCGTCAAGGGTTTCCAGTCGGCGGTCGGAGGGGAGGGGCCGGAGTACGGCATCGTCGGCACCGCCGCGCACTGCGTGAACTCGGTGCCTGCCGTGTGCGCCGCCGAACCTGGTATCGCAACGTATCTGGATCTGCCGCTGATCAGCGGCAAGGCCGCCCAGGGACTCGCCTAGCTCCGGGGGCCGCGTCGACGGACGCCCGTCGCCTGGCACACTCACGGGCTGTGACGAGACGCGCACTGGTACTGGCCGGCGGCGGCCTGGCGGGGATCGCATGGGAGACCGGCATCCTGGCGGGTATCGCCGACGAATCACCCGCCACCGCCGAGGCGTTGCTGGCCTCCGATGTCCTTGTCGGTACATCCGCCGGATCCACGGTCGCCGCGCAACTCGTCAGCGGACTCGGGTTGGAGGCGTTGTTCGAGCGGCAGATCGCGGCGACGTCGTCGGAGATTCACCCTGGTGCAGGCATCGAGGGCATCACCGAGATGTTCCTCAAGGCGATGACCACGCCCGGCTCGAAAACCGAGAAACTGCAGCGCATCGGTGCCGTCGCGCTCTCCGCCGACACCGTCACAGAAGAGGTGCGCCGGAGGGTCATCGAGCAGCGGCTGCCGTCGCACGACTGGCCGGACCGCGATCTGCGCATCCCCGCGATCGACGCCGTCACCGGTGAATTGGTGGCCTTCGACCGCTCCTCGGGCGTCTCGCTCGTCGACGCGGTCGCGGCGAGTTGCGCGGTGCCCGGGGTGTGGCCGCCCGTCACGATCGGGCCGCGCCGGTTCATGGACGGCGGCGTCGGCAGCACCGTCAACCTGGCGCTCGCCGACGACTGCGATGTTCTGGTCGCGTTGATTCCGCAGGGTCTGTCGTCACCGTCGCCGTTCGGGACCGCGGCCAGGGACGAGGCCAAAGCACACGGCGCCTTCGCTGTGTTCGCCGACGACGAGTCGCTCGCGGGGTTCGGAGACAACCCGCTCGATCCCGCATGCCGGGCGCCGTCGGCGCACGCCGGACGCCGGCAGGGCCGCACAGTCGCAGCCCAGATCGCCGACCACCTCGGCCTCTAATCCCCGGTAGCGGTGCCGCTTTCGGGTGCGGAGTCGAACGCGTCCAGTGCGGCGGCGGTCAACTCGATCCCGATGTCGATCACCTCGGCGGCCCGGTGGAACTCGAGGCTGCGGCAGGCCGAACGCGGCACCTCGATGAGCATGTCGGGCGGGTACCCGGCGAGCTGATGCCGCGCGAGCGCGGCCTGGGCGATGTCGATCGTGCGGTTCATCACCTCGAAGCTGCCGAGCTTGGGCACCACCGCCGACGCCTCCTTGGTGGCGTCGACGAGTTCTTCCTCGCTGTCCCCTTCCGCGGGATCGCCTTCCTGCGCGGTGCCGAAACGATTCAGCACCGCATTGGACTCGAACAGCGACGTGGTGCTGCGCCACACCCGGGTCAGCCATTCGGTGCTCGCGCGCGAGCCGTGCGGGGCCGGCTCCTCGGCGCCGCCGGCCTCGCTGCCTGCCAGGGACACCGCGATGGTGAGGTCGGCGTTGACGGCCGCGATCGGCGCCATCGGAAGCGGTTCGAGGATGCCGCCGTCGGCGAGCAGGCGGCCGTCGAGCACATGCGGCGCGATCACCCCCGGTATCGCGATCGACGCCCGGATCGCGGCGTCCACCGGGCCGCGCTGCAGCCATACCGACTTGCCGGCGATGAGATCCGTCGAGACCGCGGTGTAGGGAATCGGCAGGTCCTCGATGCGAACGTCACCGAGGATGTCGCGGACCGCGTCGAGGATCTTCGTAGCGCGCAGCACGCCCGCCGCGGTGATCGAGGGGTCGAGCAGCCTCAGCACGGCGCCCTGGGTGAGCGACTTGGCCCATTCGGAGAACTCGTCGAGCTTTCCCGCGGCGTGCAGCCCACCGACGAGGGCGCCCATGGACGATCCGGCGACGCCGACAATCTCGTAGCCGCGCTCCTGCAGTTCCTCGATCACCCCGATGTGGGCGTAGCCGCGGGCGCCGCCACTACCCAGCGCCAGTGCGACCCGCTTAGCCATGCCACCATTGTCCCGCGCCCGGACGGGTGCGGGTCAGCCGTTTGTGTCGCAGAGGTGGTCGGCGGCGGCCTGCACGGCGACGATCACCGCGGCCTGACGCGGTGGCGGCAACTGCGACCAGGGGGTGCCGTACGTGCCGGGCCCCGCCGAATCCGTGGATTGGAGCATGCCGAGGTAGGGCTCGATGTGGTCCTTCGGGTCGCCGCCGCGTTCGGCCATGAACTGCCATGCCGCTTCACAGGCCTTGGCGTACTCCTCCTCGGTCGAGTCGGCAGGGGCGCCGACCGCCGTGGTGACGCCGCCGGGGGAGACCGCGACGGATCCCGGTGCCGCCGTGGGTGTTTCCGAATCAGGAGCGGCGGAGGCCGACTCGGTCGGCGACGAGGCCTCCTCGGAGGTGCCTTCGGTGTCCGATGAACATCCCGCGACGACAGCGATCATCGCTGCGGCCGCCGCGACGCCGTGACGCATGCGCATGTCGGTCAATCTAGGCAATGGCCGGCCGGCGGCGAACACCGGCTGGACGGATCGTCGGGGTTGGGCTCACGGTGAATCTATTCTCCGACGCCGCAATCATGCGCCTGGCCTGCGGCGATGCCTCACCCGTCCGGGAGGGACGGCCACGGTCCGGGAAGTGGCGGGTGACCCGTGCCAGACTTGCGGCCATGACGACCGGACGCCAGGAGTGTTGTTGGGCTTAGCGCCCCGCCCTGCCCGTTTCCGGTTTCCTTGGAGCTTTCATGGTCTCCCCTGCAGTCCTGCCCCCTGCCGTCCCCGCAGTCTCCGCGCCGACCAGGCTGCGTCTGCCCGATCTTCTGCTCGCCACCGACCGTGGCGCCGACAATGTGCTCAGCGGCCGCTACGACCACCTGCTGCCGGCCGGCGGCCCACCCCGCGACGAGCGGTGGTTCACGCGCCTTCACGGCGATGACGAGCTCGACATTTGGTTGATCAGCTGGGTGCCCGACCGGTCGACCGAGATGCACGACCATGGCGGCTCGCTCGGCGCGCTGACCGTAGTTTCGGGTGCGCTGCGGGAAACCCGTTGGGACGGCGGGGCGTTGCGGCATCGTCGGCTGCGCGCCGGGGATCAGGCGGCCTTCCCGCTGGGATGGGTGCACGACGTGGTGTGGGCGCCCGATCGCGACACGTCGGCCCCCATCACGCCGACGTTGAGCGTGCACGCCTACTCGCCGCCGTTGACCGCGATGTCGTACTACGAGGTCACAGATCGGAATACGTTGCGCCGCAACCGGACCGAGTTGACCGACGCGCCGGAGGGATGATCGTGACGAGTCGTATCGACCGAATTCTGGACGATGCCCGCGCCCGGCTGCGCCGGATGCCGGCATCCGAGGTGCCCGTGGCGTTGGACCGCGGCGCGATCCTGGTCGACATCCGGCCTCAGGCCCAGCGCGCCCGCGAGGGTGAGGTGGATCAAGCGCTGGTGATCGAGCGCAATGTGCTCGAGTGGCGCTGCGATCCGACCAGCGACGCCCGGTTGCCGCAGGCCGTCGACGACGACGTCGAATGGGTGGTGCTCTGCTCGGAGGGTTACACCTCGAGCCTGGCCGCGGCGTCGCTGCTCGACCTCGGGCTGCACCGCGCGACCGATGTCATCGGCGGATACCACGCGTTGAAGACCGTGCTGGCTTAAGCGTTCTCGTCGTTCGACAGCAGCGGTCGGAGGCGCTCGGTCTTCTCCGGAGTCCATCCCGGCGGCTGCAGAATCGCCGCCCACGCGTTGGCCACATCCTTGACGTAGACGTGACCGTGACCGTCGGGCACGTCGACCGCCACCGCCATGTCCGCCGACACCTGGAGGAACGTCACCACCGGGATCCACTGCATCCGACCGGAGACGTCGTATCCACGCGGTTCCTTGAGCCAATCCGGTTCGGCGAACAGCAGATCCGGGTTGAACCACGCGATCGGGTCCGAGGCGTGCTGCAGGTACACCACCCGCGGGTTGTCCCACGGTGCGTCGGGGCGGGCCAGATTCTCGGCGCGCGCGGCGAAATGCACATTCTCGCCGTCGTCGTAGATCGGCAGCCACATCGGCGAGCCGGGGTCGCGGTCGCGGGTCAGCTGCGTCCAGATCGTGTTGTTGAACGTCGGACCGCTGAACAGGGCGCCGTCGGTGCGGGCGACGAGATTGTTGAGCGCGAGGAACGGCGCTTCGCCGCCGAACGATCCGAGGCTCTCGCCGAAGACGACCAGGCGCGGTCGCTGTCCTTCTGGCATCTCGCGGATCAGCGCGTCGACGGCCTCGAACAACGCCTGGCCCGCCTGGCGCGCGTTCTCCTTATCCACGAGGAACGACAACCAGCTCGGCAGGAACGAATACTGCATCGACACGATCGCGGTGTCGCCGTTGTACATGTATTCCAGCGCCGAGGCCTCGGCCTCGTTGATCCACCCAGTGCCGGTGGTGGTGGCCACCGCGACGACGTCACGGTCCAGCCCGCCGGTGCGCTGGAGTTCGCGGGCGGCCAACTCGGCGGTGGCCTTGATGCCGTCCGCGGAATGCAGTCCGGCGTAGGCGCGGATGGGCTCGACGGCCGGCCGGCCGTTGAACGCCGTCAACTCCTCGACCGTCGGCCCCGCAGCCACGAACACCCTGCCTTGGTGGCCGAGCGACTCCCAGCTGGCCAGTGATCCGGGGCCGCCGGAGCGCAACGGCGAAGTGGGCGCGGGGAAGTCGGGATCGGTTTCGTCGTTGACCGCGGCGAACGTGCGGTTGATGGTGCTCATCGCGAAGCGCACGACGACGCCGTTCAGCAGGGCGATCGTGAGCGCGAGCAGCAGTACCACGACGACTACCGCCGAGACCCTCGGTGGCGCAACGCGTTCGAGCTGGCGTACCAGGAACCGGACGAGCTTGCCGATCAACTGCCCGATCTCGACGAGCACGAACAGCGTCACGATCGACAGCACCGCGGTCAGCGGGTGCTCCCAGAAGCCCATGCGTGCTACGCCGTTGAGGTCGCGCACCTCGTCCTGCCAGATGTGGAAGTAAACGATCATCAACACCTGGCCGATGACGCCGATGACCGCCAGCGCGATCCACGCCTGCCGCGGTGCCGGCGGGGTGGTGTCCCTGGACAGCATGTAGCGCACCAGCCACACCACGAACACGCCGAGCATGTATCCGAAAGCGCCTGCGGCGCCGCTGACAAGACCCTGGAACAAGGGCCCGCGGGGCAGCAACGACGGCGTCAGCGAGAGCCAGATGAAGATCAGCCCGAGCGCGGTGCCCGTGAAGGTGTAGCGCCGCACCCACCACGCGGTGTCTTTCGGCTTGTCGGCCTGTTCCTCCCGCGGCGGTTCGTCGACCGTCGTATCGGTGGTGTCGTCGCGGGCGTCTGTCACCCCCGAAGATTAACGGTGGCGGAAGTTCGGTGGGCGTTTCTCGGTGAACGCGTTCATGCCCTCGGTCTGGTCCTCGGTCGCGAACGCCGAGTGGAACAGCCGGCGCTCGTACAGAAGTCCCTCGGCCAGCGTGGATTCGAAGGCGCGGTTGACGGCCTCCTTCGCCATCCGCGAGGCCGACAGCGACATCCCGGCGATGGTCTTGGCGACGGCGTTGGCCTCGTCGAGCAGCGTGTCGGCGGGCACCACCCGCGACACCAGGCCCGCCCGCTCGGCCTCCTCGGCGTCCATGTTGCGACCGGTGAGGATCAGGTCCATCGCCTTGGCCTTACCGATGGCGCGGGTGAGCCGCTGCGAACCGCCCATACCGGGCAGCACGCCGAGTTTGATCTCGGGCTGGCCGAATTTGGCGGTGTCGGCGGCGATCAGCAGATCGCACATCATCGCCAATTCGCATCCGCCGCCGAGCGCGTATCCGGCGACGGCCGCGATCGTCGGGGTGCGGGTGGCCGCGAACTTGCCCCAGGCGGCGAAGAAGTCGCTGGAGAAGACGTCGGCGAACGACAGGCTGGCCATCTCCTTGATGTCCGCGCCGGCGGCGAAGGCCTTCTCGTTGCCGGTGATGATGATTGCGCCGATCGCCGGGTCATTGTCCAATTCGGCTGCGGCGGAGGTGACTTCGTGCATCACCTGGCTGTTGAGCGCGTTGAGCGCCTTGGGCCGGTTCAGGGTGATGGTCGCGACGCGGTCGTCGCGCGTGACGAGAATGGTCTCGTAATCGGTCATGAGAACTCCAGTTCGCGATCGGCCGGCGTGAAGTACTCCTCGACGTCGGCGGTGGTGACCGCCGCCAGCGAGGCGGGCGACCATTTCGGGTTGCGGTCCTTGTCGACGACCTGGGCGCGGATGCCCTCGACGAAGTCGTGGGAGCGCAGGGCCCCGCACGACGTCCGGTACTCCTGCCGCAGCACGTCTTCGAGTGTGGCGAGCTCGGCGGCGCGGCGCAGGGCTTCCAGCGTGACGGAAACCGAGACGGGTGAGCGGGTCTCGATGAGGTCGGCCGCCTCGGCGGCGGCGTCGCCACGGCCGCGCAGGGCGGCGACGATGTCGAGCGCGGATTCGCCCGCGTAGCACTCGTCGATCCATTCGCGTTGGCGCACAAGGTTGCTCGGCGGTGGCTCGGTGGCATGGGCGGCGAGTGCGGCGTCGATGCCGTCCGCGACGATCGCGGCCTTGAAATCGGCGAGCCTGTCGTGGGGGACGTAATGGTCGGCGAAGCCCATCGCGATGGCGTCGGCGCCGTCGAAGTTCGCACCCGTGAGCGCGGCGTGATAGCCGAGCCGGCCGGGGGCGCGCGAGAGAATCAGTTGGCCCCCGACGTCGGGAACGAAGCCGATGCCGACCTCGGGCATCGCCATCTTGGTGGTGTCGGTGACCACCCGAACGTTGCCGTGTGCGCTGACCCCGACGCCGCCGCCCATGACGATGCCGTCCATCAGGGCGACATACGGTTTGGCGAACCGGCCGATCTGTGCGTTGAGCAGGTATTCGTCGTACCAGAACGCTCGCGCTTCGCGGCCCTTCTCGGAGCCTTCGGCTCGCGCGCTGTGGTAGAGCGCGACGATGTCGCCGCCCGCGCACAGGCCGCGTTCGCCGGCGCCGTCGACCACGACGGCGGTGACGGCATCGTCGCCCTCCCAGTCGGTGAGCACGCGCGCCATGGTCGCGACCATGGAGTGGTTCAGCGAGTTGATGGCCTTGGGCCGGTTGAGGGTGATCAGGCCGACGCCGCGGTCAACTGTTACTAGGACATCCTCGTTTTCGCCCACGGGTATGCAATGTAGAACGTCGCCCGACCTGCGATTGCTTTGGGTAGGGTTTCCTGGGAACAAGCTGGGAAAGTTCGACGGCGTTGCCGGGAACCGAACCAGGGACACGGATCGTTGACGGTGTGTTCGCCGATTGACGATCGACTTCACACGAGAGGAACCGACGGTGCGGGAATCCAGCAACCCCGTATTTCGCACCCTGCCAAGGACGCAGGGCGGATATGCGCAATTCGGTACCGGGGCCGCCGGCTACGGTACGCAGGCGGTACACGCCGACCCCTATGTGTCGCAGTACCCGGAGCAGCGGCAGGCGGGTGTTGCGCGGCCGCTGACCATCGATGACGTCGTCACCAAGACGGGTGTCACGCTCGCCGTGCTGTCGGCCGTCGCGGTCGTCTCGTACTTCCTGGTCGCGCAGAACATCGGCCTCGCCATGCCGTTCACCTTGGTGGGCGCGCTCGGCGGCTTGGTCCTGGTGCTGATCGCGACGTTCGGACGCAAGCAGGATAACCCGGGCATCGTGTTGAGCTACGCGGCGCTCGAGGGCCTTTTCCTGGGTGCGTTCTCGTTCGTGGTGGCCAACCTGATGGTGTCGGGCGTCAGCGCCGGAGCGCTGATCAGCCAGGCCGTTCTGGGCACCATCGGCGTGTTCGCCGGCATGCTCGTGGTCTACAAGACCGGGGCGATCCGCGTGACGCCGAAGTTCACCCGCTTCATCGTGGCCAGCCTGTTCGGCGTCGTCGTGTTGATGCTGGGCAACCTGGTGCTCGCGATGTTCGGTGTCGGCGGCGGTGAGGGCCTCGGCCTGCGCAGCGGCGGCCCGCTCGCCATCGTCTTCTCGCTGATCTGCATCGGCCTGGCTGCGTTCAGCTTCCTGATCGACTTCGACGCGGCCGACCAGATGATCCGCGCCGGTGCGCCGGAGAAGGCGGCGTGGGGCATCGCGCTCGGCCTGACCGTGACGCTGGTCTGGCTGTACATCGAGATCCTGCGCTTGCTGGCGTACTTCAACAGCGACTAGCAGACTCACGAAAAGGCCCGGCACGAAACGTGCCGGGCCTTTTTCGCGCGTCGACTCTGCGTCCATGGCGCGATTTATCCACAATTTCGCGCCATGAACGCAAAGTGAATGTCAATTGGTCGGTTGCGATCAGCACGCTGGCGGCATGGGGGATAGCAGGCCTGCGCTCCGACGATTGCCGTTCGTCGGCACGGAAGCGCTCGCAGAGGGTGTGCTGAACCGGTATCAGCTGCGCCGGTACTACCGGCCGCTGATGCCGAATGTCTACTTGGACAGAGAAATCGAGCCGACCCTACGGCAGCGCACCGTTGCCGCTTGGCTGTGGTCACACCGCGAAGCGGTTATTGCCGGGGCAGCGGCATCGGCGATGCTGGGCGCGAAATGGATCGACGACGACGTGCCTGTCGAGTTGATCTGGCGTAACGCGCGTTCTCCGAGCGGTGTAGTGACTCGCCACGACCTGTTGCTGTCCAACGAGTTCGAGCGAGTCGATGGTATCCCCGTCACCACTGCGGAGCGCACAGCATTCGACCTGGGCCGCCGTGGTTCGCTGAGTAGTGCGGTCGCTCGCCTCGATGCACTCGCTGCTGCCACCAGGTTCAAGACGTCCGCGGTCGAAGAGCTCGCCCGAGCGCACCGGCACACCCGCGGCCTGCGTCGTCTCGAGAGGGCACTTGCACTGATGGACGCCGGAGCGGAATCTCCGAAGGAAACATGGTTGCGGCTGTTGGTTATTCGTGGCGGCTACCCCCGTCCGCGTACCCAAATACCCGTCGCTGGGCCGGATGGATGGACGATGTTCTACCTCGACATGGGGTGGGAGGATCTCCGTCTCGCGCTCGAGTACGACGGTGGTCAGCACTGGAACGATCCGATCCGTGTCGCCTACGACCTCAAACGCGCCGAATACATACAGGATTCGGGCTGGAACGTGATACGCGTGACGAAGGGGCACCATCCGGTCGACGTACTGGCGCGGTTGCGGAGGGCCTGGAACAGAGCGACTGGACGGTCAGCTACACCTTGACTCTGCGTCCACGGCGCGATTTTCGCACGGATAAGCGCCGTGAGCGCAGAGTCAACGCGAAGAGCTAGGAGAGCCGCTCGAGCACCATCGCCATGCCCTGGCCGCCGCCGACGCACATCGTCTCCAGGCCGAACGTCTTGTCGTAGGTCGTCAGGTTGTTGAGCAGCGTGGCGGTGATCCGCGCGCCGGTCATGCCGAACGGATGGCCCAGCGCGATCGCGCCGCCCGAGACGTTGAGCTTGTCCTCGTCCATCCCGAGTTCGCGCGCCGAGCCGAGCACCTGGACGGCGAACGCCTCGTTGATCTCGTAGAGGTCGATATCGCCGATCGACATCCCGGCGTTGGCGAGCGCCTTCTTCGTCGCTTCGATCGGGCCCAGTCCCATGATCTCCGGCGACAACCCGCTCACGCCCGTCGAGACCACACGCGCCAGCGGCGTGAGGCCCAGCTCGCGAGCCTTGGTGTCGGACATGATCACCACCGCCGCGGCGCCGTCGTTCAACGGGCACGCGTTGCCCGCGGTGATGGTGCCGTTCGGCCGGAACACCGGCTTGAGTTGGCTGATCTTCTCGTAGGTGGTGCCCGCGCGCGGACCGTCGTCCTTGGACACCACGGTGCCGTCGGGCAGCGTCACCGGGACGATCTCGCGCTCGAAGAAGCCGTTCTTGATGGCCTCCTCGGCGCGGTTCTGCGACCGGACACCCCAGTGGTCCTGATCCTCGCGGCTGATGCCGGTGTGCAGCGCGACGTTCTCCGCGGTCTGGCCCATCGCGATGTACACGTCGGGCAGCACGCCGTCCTCACGCGGGTCGTGCCACTCCTCGGCGCCCGCGGCCGCCTGGTCCGAGCGGGCCATGGCGTCGGCGAACAACGGGTTCTTGCTGTCCGGCCAACCGTCCGCCGTACCCTTCGGGAAACGCGAAACCGTCTCCACGCCAGCCGAAATGAACGCATGTCCCTCGCCGGCCTTGATCGCGTGGAACGCCATCCGGGTGGTCTGCAGCGACGACGAGCAGTAGCGGTTCACCGTCGTCCCGGGCAGGAAGTCGTAACCGAGCTGGACGGCGACCGCCCTGCCGATGTTGAACCCGGCCTCGCCCGCGGGCTGCCCGCAGCCCATGATCAGGTCGTCGATCTCGCGCGGATCCAGCGCGGGCACCTTGTCCAGCACCGCGCGCACCATCTGCGCGGCCAGGTCGTCGGGCCGGATGTCGACAAGTGAACCTTTCGCGGCGCGGCCGATCGGCGACCGCGCGGTCGCGACAATGACGGCTTCAGGCATGGTGTCTCCTCGCATCGGTGGCTATGAGGAGAACCTAGCTCGCGGACGCCACGATGGGTGCGGGGACCCCAGTCGAGCGCCGCCACAGCCTGCTCAGCCCGCCGACCCGGGCCAGCAGCGCGAAGCCCTCGCCCGAGCGCGTCCGCCACGGCAACTCCGGCGCCACACCACCGAGCCAGTCGCTCAACGCATTACAGAGCGCGGGCAGCAGTTGCTGCGCGGCGAGCGCATATCCCGCGCCAGACGGATGGAACATGTCCGGCGAGAACAGCACGTCGGGGGTGGACCGGAAGTGCGGCGCCAGCAGATCGGCCAGGGGCACGGGAACGCCGCCCTCGGCCCGCACGGCGGCCGTCTGGGCGCGGGCCAGCCGCAGGCCGCGGCTGCGGGCGATCGCGCGCAGCGGTTGCGGTATCGCGGTGATGACGCCGAAGTCGGGGCACGTCCCGACCACCACGACGGCGCCCGCGGCGCGTAACCGCCGCACTGCCTTTCCCAACCGGTGCGCCGACGGTCGGATGCCGTTCGGCCGGGTGATGTCGTTGGCGCCGATCATGATCGCGGCCGCATCGGGCGGTGGCCCCGCCACGAACATCGCGTCGATTTGGCCGGCCAGTCCCTTCGACGTCGCCCCGACGATCGCCTTGGTGCTCAGCCGGATCCGCTTCCCGGAGACCTCGGCCAGTCCCCGTGCAAGCAGGACCCCGGGCACCTCTTCGGCGGTGGTGGCGCCGTAACCGGTGGCGGTGGAGTCGCCGAACACCATCAGATGCAGGTCGAACGGCACGTCACGATGCCACCGCTCGACGGAACCGCCGCCGGGGGAGTACACGCCGTCGGCCCGCGGCGGGATGTCCCACGCCTGCGGGATGACGCGTCGCGCCTGATCGGCCTGCCCGATCAGCAGGTTGCGCGCACCGACGTAAGCGGACCCGATGGTGGCCGCGGCCGCAAACGCGATGGTGGTCGTCCGTCGCGGTGTGCCCACGCAGGCAAGTTTAAGTGGGTTTTCTCGGGCTACCCGCGTGGCGAGAAGCCTTAGGGGGTCACATTGCGGTATCAACTCCGGTATCGAATATGACTCGCTGATTGTTGAAATGAACGTATGGTGTCAAGCTAAGACGCGAGTCACGTCCAGAAAATTAGGCGTACTCAGCACTACGGCGGCTTGAAACGTCGGAGGGGGTGGTTGTCATGACCGCACCAAGCAAGGTCGGCCATGTTCGCCGGCCAGGAGTATCGCCTGTTCACGCGCGTAAACCGCGCAAATTCCCGGTCAGCGACGGCGCGCCGGTAGAGGTTGTCGAAGACGGTCCAAGCCTCGGTGGCCGCCTGGCATCCCTCGCGGCTCTGCTAACTGTGAGGCCCACGCTAGCTATCGGCAGCTACGCGCCGCGACTGCCGTGGCCCTGGGGCCTGGTCGATTTCGTCTCGCGTATTGCGCGGCCCGCACCCGGCACCGTGCGCGCCACGATTTCTTTGCCGAACTGCACCGCGCAACTTGTCCGGGCGCCCGGCGTGCTGCCCGTGGACGGCAAACGCGGCGTCATCCTCTACATGCACGGCGGGGCCTTCCTGACCTGCGGCGTCAACTCGCACGGCCGACTGGTCCAGGCGCTGTCGGGTTACGCCGACTGCCCGGTGCTGGTGGTCAACTATCGGATGATCCCGAAGCACTCCGTCGGCATGGCCATCGACGACTGCTACGACGCCTACCAATGGCTGCGAATGCAGGGTTACGAGCCCGAGCAGGTCGTGCTGGCCGGCGACTCGGCGGGCGGCTACCTGGCGCTTGCGCTGGCCGAACGCCTGCAGCGCGAAGGCCTCGAGGGCGAGGTGCCCGCCGCGATGGTGACGATGTCCCCACTGTTCGAGATCGACAACGAGGCCCGCGCGAACCACCCGAACATCCGCACCGACGCGATGTTCCCGCCGCGGGCGTTCTACGCGCTGGTCGACCTGATCGAAGAGGCCGCGAAGCGGAGCAGCAAGGACGGCCCGGCCGAAGAGGTCTACGAGCCGCTCGACCACATCGAGCCCGGGTTGCCCCGGACGCTGATCCACGTCTCGGGGTCCGAGGTGCTGGTCAGTGACGCCCGCAAGGCCGCGCGGCGGCTGGCCGCCGCCGGCGTACCGGTCGAGGTCCGCGTCTGGCCAGGGCAGATGCACGTCTTCCAGATCGCGGCGCCGATCGTGCCCGAGGCCAAACGCTCACTGCGTCAGATCGGCGACTACATCCGAGAGGCCACCTGGTAACCCAGCTGGTGACGGGGAAAGCCGCCTGACACGATGGAGTCATGCGGATCGCCCGGCACGTCAGTGAGCTCATCGGCAACACCCCCCTGGTACAGCTGAACTCCGTTGTCCCCCAGGGAGCGGGCACGGTCGCGGCGAAGATCGAGTACCTCAACCCGGGCGGCAGCTCCAAGGACCGCATCGCGATCAAGATGATCGACGCCGCGGAGGCCAGCGGTGAGCTGCGGCCCGGCGGCACGATCGTCGAACCGACGTCGGGGAACACCGGCGTCGGGTTGGCTCTCGTCGCCCAGCAGCGCGGATACAAGTGCATATTCGTCTGCCCCGACAAGGTCAGCGAGGACAAGCGGAACGTGCTGCGCGCCTACGGCGCCGACGTGGTCGTCTGCCCAACGGCGGTGCCGCCCGACCATCCCGACAGCTACTACAGCGTGTCCGACCGGCTGGTGGGCGAGATCGACGGGGCGTGGAAGCCCGATCAGTACTCCAATCCGATGGGCCCGGAGTCGCACTACGAGACGACCGGCCCCGAGATCTGGGCCGACACCGACGGCAAGGTCACCCATTTCGTCGCGGGTGTGGGCACCGGCGGCACCATCACCGGCGCCGGTCGCTACCTGAAGGAAGTCTCCGGAGGCAAGGTCCGCATCATCGGCGCCGATCCGGAGGGATCGGTGTACTCGGGCGGCTCCGGCAGGCCGTACCTCGTCGAGGGCGTCGGCGAGGACTTCTGGCCCAAGGCCTACGACCCCGCGGTACCCGACGAGATCATCGCGGTCTCGGACGCCGATTCCTTCGAGATGACGCGTCGGCTGGCCCGCGAGGAGGCGTTGCTCGTCGGCGGGTCCTGCGGCATGGCCGTGGTCGCGGCCATCAAGGTGGCCGAGCAAGCCGGGCCCGACGCGCTCGTCGTCGTTCTTCTGCCCGACGGCGGAAGAGGTTATCTGTCAAAGATTTTCGACGACGACTGGATGTCCTCTTACGGGTTCCTGCGCAGCCGGCTCGACGGTTCGGTGGAGGAGTCGACGGTCGGCGACGTGCTGCGCGGAAAGTCGGGGGCGTTGCCCGACCTGGTGCATACGCACCCGTCGGAAACGGTGCGCGACGCGATCGGAATCCTTCGCGAATACGGCGTCTCGCAGATGCCCGTAGTCGGTGCCGAACCGCCGGTGATGGCGGGAGAGGTCGCGGGCAGCGTGTCCGAGCGCGAACTGCTTTCGGCCGTGTTCGAAGGTCGCGCCAAGCTCGCCGACGCGGTGGCCGACCACATGAGCCCGCCGCTACCGCTGATCGGGGCGGGCGAAACCGTCAGTGCCGCGGCGAAAGAACTTCGCGAGTGCGACGCCGTGATGGTTGTCGAGGAAGGCAAGCCGGTCGGCGTGCTGACCCGTCACGACCTGCTCGGTTTCCTGTCGGAAGGCAGTAAGCGCCGGGTTCGCTAGCACTCGCTTCGGACGTCTGCATTCCGCGCAGAAATCCCTGCACAGGGGCGCATCTCCGGTAATGTAAGCACGCTTGATCCCAGCTAAGAAGCAGACTGGAGTCGTCCGATGACCGATCAGCCGCAACCCCCCGGAGACTATCCGCCCCCACCGCCTGGTGGTTATCCGCCACCGCCAGAAGGTGACGGCACCCCGCCGACGGCGACGGGTTATCCACCTCCGGCACAACCGGTTCAAGCGCTGCCGAAAGAGGCTTACACGTCGTGGTTCACCCGCGTGCTGGCCTGGCTGGTCGACTCGATCCCGATTTTCATCCTGTGGGGTATCGGTTACGCGTTGCTGCTCGGAACCCAGGAAACCGCTTGCATCACCGACATTTCCGAGTACGAACTCGGCGAGTTCTGTGCGACGGGTGCGTCCACGGTCGGCCAGCTCGCGGTCACGATCACGTCGATACTCGTTCTGGCGTACGTGATCTGGAATTACGGCTACCGCCAGGGCACCACCGGGTCGAGCATCGGCAAGTCCATGCTGAAGTTCAAGGTTGTGGGCGAAAAGACCGGCCAGCCAATCGGTTTCGGTATGTCGGTGGTTCGTCAACTGGCACACATCATCGACGCCGCGATCTGTTACATCGGATATCTGTTCCCGCTGTGGGACGCCAAACGGCAGACCATTGCGGATAAACTCATCAGCACCGTCTGCTTACCGTTGTAGTCAACCGGGAAAGGTCACATGACTGATCAACCGCCCCCTCCGCCGGGAAACAACCCGCCACCTCCGCCCGGTGGTTATCCACCTCCGCCTCCGCCGGGGGGCTAGCCGCCGCCACCGCCTCCGGGCGGTTACCCGCCACCTCCGCAGCAGGGCGGTTACCCGCCACCGGGCGGTTATCCGCCGCCCGCGCCTGGCGGTTACCCGCCTCCCGGTGGCTACCCGCCGCCGGGTGGGCCGGGATTCCCAGGGGCACAGCAGTACAGCGTCGGCGACGCGTTCTCGTGGGCGTGGGGCAAGTTCACCTCCAACGCCGCGGCGCTGATCGTCCCGACGCTGGTCTACGGCCTGATCATCGTCGTGTTGCAGGCCATTTTCGGCACTCTGTCGGCCGTGGTCGACCCGGAGTCGACGAGTTACTCGTCCGACGGCGACGGATTCAGCTTCTCGTACAACGTCTCCGGACCGGCGGGTATCGCGATCACCATCCTCGGCTGGATCGTGGCCCTGGTGGTCGGCGGAATCATTCAATCCGCCTACTACAACGGCATATTGAGCGTCGCCAACGGCGAACGGGTGACCATCGGGTCGTTCTTCAAGCCGCGCAACGTCGGTGCCGTCATCATCGCGAGCGTGATCGTCGGAGTGTTGACCTCGATCGGCTTCGCGCTGTGCTTCATCCCTGGGTTCATCGTGGCCATCTTCACGATGTTCACCGTCATCGCCCTGCTGGACCGAAACCTGTCGCCGATCGATGCCATCAAGACCAGCTTCGACATCGCGAAGAACAACTTCGGTCAGGTGCTGCTGACCTTCCTCGTGGTCGTCGCGGTCACGCTCGTCGGTGCGTTGCTCTGCGGTGTGGGCCTGCTCGTCGCGCTTCCGCTGAGCGCGCTGATCGAGGTCTACGCGTACCGCAAGCTCAGCGGTGGTCAGGTCGCCGAACTGAACCCGCAACCTCTGCCGCCGGGCCCGCCGCCGCAGGTTCCGCAGCAGTAGAACGGTTCATCGGAAGGCGCTGACACCGGTCAGCGCCTCTCCGATGACCAACTGGTGCACCTCCGAGGTGCCCTCGTAGGTCAGCACCGACTCCAGGTTGTTCGCGTGCCGGATGACCGGGTACTCCAGGGTGATTCCGTTGGCGCCCAACAGGGTTCGGCACTGCCGGGCGATCTGGATGGCCTCGCGGACGTTGTTGAGCTTGCCGAAGCTGACCTGTTCGGGCTTGATGCGCCCCTCGTCCTTGAGTCTGCCCAGGTGAAGCGCGAGAAGTTGAGCCTTCCCGAGTTCGACTGCCATGTCGGCGATTTTGGCCTGGGTCAGCTGATAGGCCGACAGCGGTTTGTCGAACACCTCGCGGCTGCCGACATAGTCCAGTGCGGCCTGCAGGCAGTCCCTGGCCGCGCCGACGCTGCCGAACACGATCCCGAACCGGGCCTCCGACAGGCAGCTGAGCGGCCCGGACAACCCGCGGGCCTCGGGCAGTTTCGCGTCGTCGGGCAGCCGGACATCGTCGAGGTGCAGCTCTGAGGTCACCGAGGCCCGCAGCGACAGCTTGTGCGTCATGTCGGTGGCCTCGAAACCGGGCGTGCCGGCGGGCACCAGGAAGCCGGCCACTCCGTCGTCGGTCTGGGCCCACACGACCGCCACGTCGGCGACCGAGCCGTTGGTGATCCACATCTTCGAACCGTTGAGGATCCAGTCGGACCCGTCGCGCTTGGCGTTCGTGCGCATGCCACCCGGGTTCGACCCGAAGTCGGGTTCGGTCAGCCCGAAGCATCCGATCGCCTCGCCGGCGGCCATCGCGGGCAGCCACTGGTTGCGCTGCTCGTCGCTGCCCCAGCGGTGGATCGCGAACATCGCCAGCGAGCCCTGCACCGAGACCAGGCTGCGCAGCCCGCTGTCGACGGCCTCGAGTTCCTGGCACACCAGGCCGTAGGCCGTCGCGGTCGACCCGCCGCAGCCGTAACCGGTCAGGTGCATGCCGAGCAGGCCGAGCTTGCCGAAATCGGCGGCCAGTTCGCGCACCGGGACCTGACCGGTCTCGAACCATTCGGCGATGAACGGCCTCAACCGTTGCTCGCCGAACCGGCGCACGGTCTGGCGCAGTTCGATGTCTTCGGGTGACAGCAGGGAATCCAGCTCGAGCATGTCCTCGAGGCGGGTCGCAGAGCTCATGGGACATGTCTACCCGGTCGGCGCGGCTCACAGTCGTGGCTAGGCTGAGCGGTGATGTCTGAGAAGCAAACGCACGGTCTGTCCACTCGCGGCCTTTCCACGACGGCCATCCACGCCGTCCGCCCCGACCTGGCCACCGGCGCCGTCAACGCCCCGATCTACGCCAGTTCGACGTTCGCGCAGGACGGGGTCGGTGGGCTGCGCGGCGGCTACGAGTACGCCAGGACCGGCAACCCCACCCGGGGGGCGCTGGAGGCCTCCCTCGCCGCGGTGGAGTCGGCCGCCTACGGTCGGGCGTTCTCGTCGGGCATGGCCGCCACCGACTGCGCGCTGCGGGCGATCCTGCGGCCCGGCGATCACGTCGTGATGCCCGATGACGCGTACGGCGGGACATTCCGGCTGATCGACAAGGTTTTCACCAATTGGGGCATCGACTACACGGCCGTCTCGCTCGCCGATCTCGACGCGGTGCGCGCCGCGGTCACGCCGAACACCCGGCTGATCCTGGTGGAGACGCCCACCAACCCCCTGCTCTCGATCGCCGACATCAGCGCGATCGCCCGGATCGGGGCGGACTCGAACGTCAAAGTGTTGGTGGACAACACGTTCGCCTCGCCCGCGTTGCAGCAGCCGCTGCTGCTGGGCGCCGACATCGTGTTGCACTCCACGACCAAGTACATCGGCGGGCACTCCGACGTGGTGGGTGGGGCCCTGCTCACCAACGACGAGGAGCTCGACGCCGCATTCGCATTCCTGCAGAACGGCGCGGGTGCGGTGCCGGGACCGTTCGACGCCTACCTCACGCTGCGCGGCCTGAAGACCCTGGTGGTCCGGATGCAGCGGCACAGCGACAACGCGGCCGTCATCGCCGAGTTCCTCGACGGGCATCCCGCGATCGAGACCGTCCTCTATCCCGGCCTGCCCGGCCATCCCGGCCACGAGGTCGCGGCCAGGCAGATGACCGGGTTCGGCGGCATGATCTCCGTGCGGCTGCGCGGGGGGGCGGAGGCCGCGCGCAAGTTCTGTTCGCGCACAGAGGTTTTCATCCTCGCCGAGTCGCTGGGTGGTGTCGAGTCACTGATCGAGCACCCCGGCGCGATGACCCATGCTTCGACGGCCGGTTCCCAACTGGAGGTCCCCGACGATCTGGTGCGGTTGTCGGTCGGCATCGAGGACGTCGCTGATCTGCTCGCCGACCTCGAACAGGCGTTGAGTTAGCCGCTGCGCAGCGCCGGACGCAGCGCCGAGGCCGTGACCGCGAGGTTCATCTCGGGCAGCGCCGTCGGGGACTCGTCGACCCAACTGCCGAGCGCGATTTCGCCGGCGCGCGCGTGCACCCACCGCCACCCGCGGTCGTTGAGGCTCAGTAGTGCGCCCAGACCGTCGACCGCGTGCAGCAGCGAGATGATCGCCGCCGTGGACGGCGTCGGCGCGGTGCGATCGAACAGCGCCGACAACAGCGCCGAACGGGCCTGTCCCGCCCGGTTTCGATTGGTCAGCGGCCAGGCGAAGTCGTGCCCGAACCGCTTGTCCGGCAACGGGACACGGCGGATCTGCCCGGTGCGCTCCAGGTGGCCGGCGAGTTGCCCTTCGGTGTGCTTGGCCAGCCGCTTGACCGCGGTCCGCGGCCGCAGCGGGCGGCGTTGCAACAGCTCGAACGCCGGCTGGGTCACCGGATCCGGCGGGCCCGGCACCGACAACGCAATCAGGCGGCCCGGTTCGACCGGCTCGCCGTCGACCGAGGGCCGCACCCGGCAGGCCAGGGCCAGATCGAGCAGCACCGCCGCGGCCAGGACCCGCTCACGTCGCACACGATCGAGAACGGGCTGCGCGGACGCGTTGTCGAGCAGCAGCAGGAACAGGTCCTCGGCGATCTGCGCCATGAGCGGATGCTAAACCGCACCCACCCCCGGACCCGAATTCAGCCGGAGGCCTTCGTCAGGCGTGGTAGGGCTCGGCCTCGAGCAGCTTCACCTTGACCGTGCTGCCGCTGGGCACCGTGTAGGTGCGCACGTCGCCGACCTTCGCGTCGATGAGCGCCTCGCCCAGCGGGGACTTCGGCGAGTACACCTCGAGCTTGCCGTCGCTGATGCCCTCCTGGCGGGTGGCGATCAGGAAGGTCTCGGTGTCGCTCTCGTCGTCGCCGTACTGCACCTTGACCACCGAGCCGGGCAGCGCGACACCGGATTGCTTGGGCGCCTCGCCGACCTTGGCGTTGTTGAGCAGTTCCTGCAGCTGACGAATCCGGGCCTCCTGTTGGCCCTGCTCCTCGCGGGCGGCGTGGTATCCGCCGTTCTCGCGGAGGTCGCCCTCTTCGCGACGGTCGTTGATTTCAGCGGCGATGACGGGCCGGTTGGCGATCAGCTGGTCGAGCTCCGCCTTCAACCGGTCGAATGCCTCCTGCGTGAGCCAGGTGACCTGCGTATCGGTCATGTCGTCGCGCTCCTGTCTATTGCGTGTTCTCGCGCTCTTCTCGCGTAAGAAGTCTGGTGGTACGGCGCCGGGGCTTGACGTGTATTGCCGCGTCGGCGCGTTCGATCACAGCACCAAATGCAGCAATACACGGCTCCAGCAGGAACCGTGTACTCGCCCATGGTAGCACCGAAGGGTCAACCGGTTTTCACAAATTCGCAGTTCGCCGTTTGCTGGGCCGACGAATCACCGTGATCTCAAGGCGCCACGAGATAGGGCGGCACGTCGGCTCCGCAGCCGTAGATGTCGCCGATCACGGGCTGGCGGGTGGCCTTGACGGGCGCGGTCACTTGGACGGTTTGTTGCGTCGACGGCGGGATGAGCACCTCGCGCCGACCGGTCTCGGCGCCGTCGATGGATCGTGCCCGAACGATGCAGACGGCCGGTTGGGACGGGTCTTCTCGCGTGACGCTGATCGTCACCGACACCGTCTGGTCGTCGATCAGCTCGTAGGCGCTCAGCTCACCCTTGACCGGCTCGCCTTCGAACCGGTCGAACGCGACGACGGCGATCGCCACACCCACGGCGAGGGCGAGCAGGGTCAAGCCGACGACGATCCAGCGGCGGCGGCCACGGGACAGCCGCTGACGCCCATAGCGTGCGGCGGGGCGATCGATCATCTAGTTTTCTATGCCCGTCGGTCGGATAGATCTACAGAACTGGAACTATAGGGACTACTGAAAAGTCTCCGCGGGTTGATATGGCCGGAGACGACAGCGCGATGGTAAGGCAGAGCAGGTTGAGCGAACTGCGGTTGATGGCGGTGCACGCCCACCCGGACGACGAGTCCAGCAAGGGCGCCGCCACGATGGCTCGGTACGTGGACGAGGGCGTCCGCGTGCTCGTCGTGACGCTCACCGGCGGCGAGCGCGGCGACATCCTCAATCCCGCCATGGACCTGCCCGAGGTCCACGGACGGATGGCCGAGATCCGCCGCGACGAGATGGCCAAGGCCGCCGAGATCCTCGGTGTCGAACACCACTGGCTCGGCTTCGTCGACTCCGGCCTGCCCGAAGGCGACCCGCCGCCACCGCTGCCGGAAGGTTGCCTCGGCGTGGTTCCGCTCGAGCAACCGGCAGAGGCGCTGGTCCGCGTCGTGCGCGAGTTCCGGCCGCACGTGATGACCACTTACGACGAGAACGGCGGCTATCCGCACCCGGACCACATCCGGTGCCACCAGGTGTCGATGGCTGCCTACGAGGCGGCCGGCGACCACCGCTTGTTCCCCGACGCCGGCGAGCCGTGGAACGTCCAGAAGCTGTACTACACCCACGGCTTCCTGCGGCAGCGCATGCAACTGCTGCAGGACGAGTTCGCCAAACACGGCGAGGTCGGGCCCTTCGACAAGTGGCTCAAGCACTGGGACCCCGATCACGACATCTTCGCCAAGCGGGTGACCACCCGCATCGAGTGCGCCAAGTACTTCGCCGTGCGCGACGACGCGTTGCGCGCGCATGCCACCCAGATCGACCCCAACGGGGACTTCTTCCGCGCCCCGATCGAGTGGCAGCAACGGCTCTGGCCCACCGAGGAGTTCGAGCTGGCCCGCTCCCGGGTGCCGGTGTCGCTGCCCGAGGACGACCTCTTCGCCGGGATCGAGGACCGATGAACCTGCTGCTCGCCGTAGGCATGCTGGCCCAGGACCCGCCACGGGACACCGGACCCGACTTCGGAAAGGCCAGCCCGATCGGCCTTCTGGTCGTCGTGCTGCTCCTGATCGGGACGTTCCTGCTGGTGTGGTCGATGAACCGGCAGCTGCGCAAGGTGCCGAAGTCGTTCGACGTGCAGGCGCCGGAGGCGGAGCAGATCGCCGAGCCGTCCGACGGGGCGCAGGCGCCGAGTGAATCGGAGGCGCCGCCCGACGGGACGAAGCGTGAGCCCGGGGGCTAACACCCTCGCGCGGGCAACCAGCCCGTATCTGCGCCAGCACGCCGGGAATCCGGTGCACTGGCGCGAATGGACGCCCGAGGCGCTGGCCGAGGCGGCCGCTCGTGACGTACCGATCCTGCTGTCGATCGGCTACGCGGCCTGCCATTGGTGCCACGTCATGGCCCACGAGTCGTTCGACGACGACGAGGTGGCCGCGGCGATGAATGACGCGTTCGTCTGCATCAAGGTCGACCGCGAGGAGCGGCCCGACCTCGACGCGGTGTACATGAACGCGACGGTCGCGCTGACGGGCCAGGGCGGCTGGCCGATGACCTGCTTCCTCACCCCGGACGGCAGGCCGTTCTTCTGCGGCACCTACTACCCGAAGCCGACCTTCCTCCAGTTGCTGGCCGCGGTGACCGACACCTGGCGCAACCGCCGCGGTGAAGTGGAGGAGGCGTCCGACCGGATCACCGAGGAGCTGCGGTCGATGGCGGCCGGGCTGCCCGGCGGGGGGCCGCCGCTGCAACCGGCCCTGTGCGACCACGCCGTTGCCGCGGCGCTGCAGGACGAGGACGTGGCCCGCGGCGGGTTCGCCACGAATCCGGCGGGCGCTCCGAAGTTTCCGCCGTCGGCGTTGCTCGAGGGACTGTTGCGCAACCATGAGCGCACCGGCGACGTCATGCCGTCAGAGACCGTCGAGCGCACCTGCACGGCGATGGCCCGCGGCGGCATCTACGACCAGTTGGCCGGGGGTTTCGCGCGCTACAGCGTCGACGCGGCCTGGGTGGTCCCACACTTCGAGAAGATGCTGTACGACAACGCCCTGCTGTTGCGGGTGTACGCGCACTGGGCGCGGCGGACAGGAAATCCGTTGGCGCACAGGGTCGCCGCCGAGACCGCCACGTTCATGATCGACGAGCTCGGCGCCGGCGGCATGTTCACCTCATCATTGGACGCCGACGCGGACGGGGTGGAGGGGCTGACCTATGTGTTCACCCCTGCGCAGCTGCGCGAGGTCCTGGGCGGCAACGACGGACGTTGGGCGGCAGAGCTTTTCGAGGTGACCGACGAGGGCACCTTCGAGCGCGGCGCGTCGGTGCTGCAGTTGCCGCGCGACCCCGACGAGCCGGAACGGTTCACCAGGGTGCGGGCGGCGTTGCTGGCTTCTCGGCTCACCCGGCCCCAACCGGGCCGCGACGACAAGATCGTCACCGCGTGGAATGGCCTGGTCATCACCGCGCTGGCAGAAGCCGCCGTCGCACTCGACCGGCCCGAATTCCTCGACGCCGCAACGCGATGCGCGCAGGCGATCTGGGACCTGCACATGGTGGACGGCAGGCTCCGTCGGGCCAGCCTCGGCGGGGTGGTGGGCGACAGCACCGGAATCCTCGAGGACCACGGCGCGCTGGCCACCGGTCTGCTGACCGTTCACCAGATGACCGGCGATCTGCAGTGGCTGGAAGCGGCGACGACGCTGCTCGACATCGCGCTCGACCACTTCGCCGACCCGCAGCGCCCCGGCCGGTGGTTCGACACCGCCGACGACGCCGAGGCGTTGATGGTCCGCCCGGCCGACCCGCTCGACGGGGCGACGCCCTCGGGAGCGTCGCTGATCGCCGAGGCACTGCTCACCGCGGCGCACCTGGTACCGGCCGAACGGGCCGACCGCTACGCCGCGGCGGCCGACGCCACGCTGGCGGCGGCCACACCGATCCTGACCCGGCTGCCGCGTTCCGGAGGTCACTGGCTCGCGGTCGCGGAGGCGGCGGTGCGCGGGCCCATCCAGATCGCGGTGGCGTGCGACCCGGCGCGGTCGGAGCTGTTGTCGGCCGCGCGGCGGCTCGCGCCGGGCGGGGCTGTCGTCGTCGGTGGTGCGGTGAATTCGTCCGAGCTGCTGACCGACCGCGACCGCGTCGACGGTGCCGACGCCGCCTATGTGTGCCGCGGCCGAACGTGCGACCTGCCGGTCACCACCGCACCGGAACTCGCTGCCGCACTGGGCGCGTCCGTGTAGCGTTCGGCGCATGCCGACGCCGGAAGACAACGCCAAGACCGTCACCCGCTACCTCGAGTTGGCCGCCCACGGCAAGGCCGACGACATCGCCGAGTTGTACGCCGACGACGCCACTGTCGAGGATCCGGTCGGCGGTGAGGTGCACATCGGCCGCAAGGCGATCCGTGGGTTCTACGACGCGCTGCCCACGATGGGCGCCCAGGCCGACGTCGTCACGCTGCGCGCGCTCGGGAACGAGGTGGCGTTCTTCTGGTCGCTGACCATCGACCTCGGCGAGAACAAGATGCGCATCGAGATCATCAGCGTCATGACCTTCAACGAGGAGGGCAAGATCGCCTCGATGAAGGCCTACTGGACCCCGGAGAACGTCACCCAGCTCTAGGGAACGCCCTAGAAGACGGCGAACCACATCGCGATGTAGTGGCAGATGGCCGCCACCGCGGTGCACGCGTGGAAGAACTCGTGGTGGCCGAACACCGTCGGCCACGGGTTGGGCCACTTGAGCGCGTAGAGCACGCCGCCGATGCTGTAGAGCGCGCCGCCGACGATCAACAACACCAGCGCGGCGACCCCCGCGCCGTGGGTGATCGGTCCGACGAACCAGGCCGCCACCCAGCCCAGCAGGATGTAGAGCGGCACGCCCACCCACCGCGGCGCCGACGGCCAGAAGCACTTGAGCAGCACGCCCGCGATCGCCCCGGCCCAGACGATCCAGAACAGCACCATGCCGTCGGTCTCCGGCAGGGCCAACAGGGCGAACGGCGTGTAGCTGCCCGCGATGAACACGAAGATCATCGAGTGGTCGAGTCGCTTCATCCACTTGCGGGCGGTCGGGGACTTCCAGTTGACCCGGTGGTAGGCGCCGCTGACGCTGAACATCGCCACGATGGTGAGCGTGTAGATCAGGGTCGCGATGCCCGCGCGCGTGGACTGCACCGACCAGGAGACCGACACCAGCGTGGCGCCGCAGATGGCGGCGATCACCGCCGCGTAGACGTGGATCCAGCCTCGGGCACGCGGTTTGTTGATGAAGCTGGCGACACCGTCGACGACGGCTTCCGGGAAGTCCTCCGGGCTGCTCTGCGGGTCGCGCGCCTTGTCGGAATCGGTCTCGTCGATGGATCGCGTCATCTCACCTCCACTAATGCCATGGGGGTTATCGAACCTCACAGTAGTCTGGATCTTCGTGGAGCTCATTCCCCCGCGCCTCAAAGAGCCGGCCTACCGGCTGTACGAGTTGCGGCTTCGCCAGGAGCTGGCGCGGGCCAAATCCCAACTGCCACGCCATATTGCCGTTTTGTGTGACGGTAACCGCCGGTGGGCGCGTGACCTTGGCCACGACGACGTCAGCGTGGGATACCGGATGGGCGCCAAGAAGATCGCCGAGATGCTGCGCTGGTGCCAGGAGATCGGCATCGAGATGGCGACGGTGTATCTGCTGTCGACGGAGAATCTGCAGCGCGCCCCCGACGAGCTGTCCCCGCTGATCGAGATCATCACCGACGTCGTCGAGGAGATCTGCGCGCCGGCCAACCACTGGAGTGTGCGCACGGTCGGCGATCTGGAGCTGATCGGTGAGGAGCCGGCGCGCCGGCTGCGCGATGCGGTCGGGTCGACGCAGTCGGAGGCTCCTACCCACACTTTCCATGTCAACCTCGCCGTGGGTTACGGCGGCCGCCAGGAGATCGTCGACGCGGTGCGCCAACTGCTGTCCAAGGAGCTGGCCAACGGCAGCACCGGTGAACAGCTCATCGAGGCCGTCACCATCGACGCGATCTCGGAGAACCTCTACACCTCCGGCCAACCCGATCCCGACCTGGTCATCCGGACGTCGGGGGAGCAGCGGCTGTCGGGCTTCCTGTTGTGGCAGAGCGCCTATTCGGAGATGTGGTTCACCGAGGCGTACTGGCCCGCGTTCCGACGGGTCGACTTCCTGCGCGCGCTGCGCGATTACACCGGCCGCCATCGCCGGTACGGAATGTGATGCCACACTGAGAACATGGCTGCGCTGTCGGCGGTGGTCTTCGCGCTCAGCTGGTGGTTGGGGCTCTATCTTTTGGCCCGCGACCCCCGAAAACCTGTGCTGGTTCTGGCCGCGATCGGGTTGACGAGCTTCGCGGCGGTGGTGGCGCTGGACGCCGTGCGCACGATCAGCGGCGCCGACGTGCTCGGCCGCATCGAGGTCTACCTCGTCGCCGTTCCCGGCATCGCATGGTTCGCGGTGCTCCTCGAGATGTCCCGGCCGCGCGACACCTGGCGCAGCCGCGCGGGTGAGCTCGGTTTGGTGGCGGCGGTCGCCGCGGCGGCGTTCGTCGGCGCCGCGATGGCTTCAAGCGTCGACGGTCCACTGCGGACCGGCCACTGGGTGATGTTCGCGGCGGTGTCGCTGTCGTCGTTGGGAGCTCTGGCGCACGCGGTGATTCGCCGGTCGCAGCCGCGCCGGGTCGTCGGGTTCGTGGTGATCGCGACGCTGTTCTTCGCGCTGGGCAACGCGATCCTGGTGATCCCGCTGGGTTTGGTGCCGAGCTGGTTGGCGTTGGCGTCGACGGGGTTCGACGTGGCGCTGCTGGGTGTGGCGGTCGCGATCGGCGACGCGTTCGACGAGGGACAGGCGCTGCGCGCCGACATGTTGCGCTCTTTCGCGGCGACGACGGTGGTGGCGGTGTTGTTCGGCGGGCAGGCTCTGGTCGGGTTGGCCGTGACCGGCCACGACACCGCGCTGACCGTACTGCTGTTCACCAGCCTGGCGGTCGCGATCGCGATCAACGTGCTGGCCGACCCGTTGGCCGGCGCGCTCGACAGGTTGGCGTTCTCGCGGTCGCCGACCCTCCGCGCCGACCGCGCCGCGCTGCGCAGTACCGAGGCGGCGCTGCCGCTGCGCAAGGACAACCCGCTCGACGGCGTCGACGAGGAGGCGTTCGCCCGGCTGACCCGCCGCGCGCTGGGCCACTACGGCGATCTCTCGAAGCTGATCGCCAGCCCGCTGACCCGATTGCCGATCATCGACGAGCGGTTGGCGGCGCGCGGTGCACCCGATCAGCCGCTGGAACGCGCGACCGAACTCAAGGCGCTGCTGGCCGAGCGCATCGCCCGGCTCAAGCCGCGCGACGGTGGCGAGTTCGGCACCACCGAGGAGTGGCGCCACTACAACTCGCTGTACTTCCCGTACGTCGTCGGGGTGCGGGCCTATGCGCAGAACGCCACCGCCGCCGGGCTCGATCCCGTCGCCCGCCTGGCCTGGCAGTGGTTCGTCACCGAGGTGCCGCAACGGTCGCTGCACAACTGGCAGAACGCGGCGGCGCGGCTGATCGCCGCCGACCTGCGCGGCAACCTGGTCGCCGCGCGAAGCGACGCCTGAACCCGTGACCTGCGGTTGGCAGTAGCTGGCAGCGTTCTGCGTCGATCTGGCAGCGGGATCTGAGCAGTGTCGGTGCCATGACCACAGCAACCCGCCCGATCCGCGACACCGCCGACGACGACGGCGATGTCGGGACCGACTCCCTCCTGCGCTTCGCATTGCGCGCCGATGCGACCCTGTGCGGCGGCCTCGGGCTGATCATCGTGATGGCCGCCGATCCGCTCTCCCGAGTGAGCGGTCTGTCGGCCACCAGCGAGTGGATCGCCGGCGCAGCGCTCGTCGCCTACGGCCTCGCGCTGTTCCTGGGCGCCGCGGTGCCCGATGTTCGGCGCCTCGGCGTCGGCGTGCTCGCCGGCAACGTCGCGTTCGCGGTCGTCGTGAGCGCGGTGCTGGTGGCCGGCCTGCTGCCGCTGACCGAATTCGGCGTCGTGGGCATCGCGGCGTTCACCGTCGCGACCGTCGCGTTCGCGTGGGCCCAGTACCTCGGGATCCGTCGGCTGACGTGATCCCCACATGACTGGTCCGGAGCCGCCGTCGTCAGAGGTTGCGGCGTCGGCTCCGGAACGGTCCCCTCACCCCACCAGAAAGGAAATACGATGACCGCTATCTCCACGCCAAGACTGCGCGAGTCCAACGACTCGTTCCTGCGTTTCGCATTGCGGGCCGACGCGATCGCCAGCGGGCTGATGGGCCTGGCCGGTGTCTTGCTGGCGGGGTGGCTGGCCGAGATCTCAGGGACGTCGGTCGCATTCGAGTACGCGGTGGGCGCTGTTTTCATCGCGTTCGCGATCGGTGTGTTCGCATTCGCCGCCATGCCGTCGGTGAAAGCCACCGGCATCGTGATCGCGGTCGGAAACGTGGCGTACACCGTCGCCACCGTCGTGTTCGTCTTGGCCGACGTCTTCCCGCTGACGAGCACCGGAGTCGTGCTGACCCTGGCGACCGGCGTCTACACGTTGGTGATGGCCGAACTGCAATACCAGGGAATCCGCCGCATCAACCGGTGACGGCTACAGCTTGCGCAGGCGCAACCGGTTGATCGAGTGGTCGGCGTCCTTGCGCAGGACCAGCGTCGCCCGCGGCCGCGTCGGCAGGATGTTCTCGATCAGGTTGGGCCGGTTGATCGAATGCCAGATGTCGCGGGCGGCGAACACGGCCTGCTCGTCGGTGAGCGTGGCGTAGTGGTGAAAATGCGAGGCCGGGTCGGCGAACGCCGTGGTGCGCAAGCCGAGGAAGCGATCGATGTACCACTGCTCGATGTCGTCGATGCGGGCGTCGACGTAGACCGAGAAGTCGAAGAGGTCAGAGACCATCAACGTGGGCCCGGTCTGCAGCACGTTGAGGCCCTCGAGGATCAGGATGTCCGGATGCCGCACGATCTGCTTCTCGCCGGGCACGATGTCGTAGAGCAGATGCGAGTACACCGGCGCACACGCGTATTCCGCACCTGATTTCACCGTCGTGACGAACCGCATCAGCGCGCGGCGGTCGTAACTCTCGGGGAAACCTTTGCGGCCCATCAGGTTCCGGCGAACCAGCTCGGCGTTCGGGTAGAGGAACCCGTCCGTGGTCACCAGGTCGACGCGCGGGTGGTGCTCCCAGCGCGCCAGAAGTGCCTGCAGCACACGGGCGGTCGTGGACTTGCCGACCGCGACGCTGCCCGCCACGCCGATCACGAACGGCACCGGCCGGTCGGGGTTCTGCGCCGACTCGCCGTTGCCGTCACCGCCCAGGAACTCGGCGGTGGTCGCGAACAACCGTTGGCGCGCGGCGACCTGTAGGTGGATCAGCCGGGCCAGCGGCAGATACACCTCCTCGACTTCGAGCAGGTCGATCTTCTCGCCGATGCCGCGCAGCTTCTTCAGCTCGTCCTCGGTCAGTTTGAGCGGGGTCGACATGCGGAGATTCCGCCACTGACTCCGGTCGAACTCCACGTATGGGCTGGGTTCGCTCAGCCGCGCCATGCGCCCAGTGTTGCATCTACGGTTGTGAACATGGACGCCAGCACCTCAGATTCGTTGGTTCGCGAGTATCTGCTGCTCGGTCTGCGCTTCGACCGGGTGGAGGAGGGCTACGTCGACTCGTTCACCGGTGATCCGGCGCTGCGCCGCGCCGTCGCCGCCGAACCGCAGCCCGATCCCGCGGAATTGGCCCGGCAGGCCGAGCGGCTGCTGGGCGAGGTGACCTCGGTCGACGGGCTGGAGCAGCCGCGCAAGGACTACATCGGCGCGCACCTGCGGGCGCTGGCGTGCGCGGGCCGGAAGTTCGCCGGTGACCAGGTCGGTTTCGTCGACGAGGTCGAGGCGTACTTCGACGTGCACATCGGCAAGGGCGACCCGGAGCGCTACCGCCAGGCCCATCGCCGGCTCGACGAGGTGCTGGAAGGGTCCGGTCCGCTCGCCGACCGGATGCAGGCGTACCGCGCGGCTGAGGAGATTCCGCCTGCGCGCCTCGAGGAATGCATTCACGCGTTCTCCAGCGCGCTGCGTGACCGGGTGCGCGCCGAGTACCCGCTGCCCGACGCGGAGACCATCACCTACGAGGTGGTCACCGACAAGCCGTGGTCGGGGTTCAACTACTACCACGGGGACTGCAAGTCGACCGTCGCCGTCAACGCCGACCTCAAACAGCAGATGTCGAACCTGCCGCGGCTGGTCGCGCACGAGTCGTATCCGGGCCATCACACCGAGCACTGCCGCAAGGAGGTCGGCCTGGTCGAGGGCAGGGGACAGGCCGAGCAGACCATCTTTCTGGTCAACACCCCGCAATGCCTGATGGCCGAGGGCCTTGCCGACTTGGCGCTCTACGCGGCGGTCGGCGCGGACTGGGGCGCATGGGCGAGCGAGATCTACGCCGACCTGGGACTGCGGTTCGACGGCGAACGGGCTCAGGCGGTGTCAGAGGCGACGGCTGCGCTGGCCGAGGTGCGTCAAGACGCGGCGCTGATGCTGCACGACGAGCATCGCGACGTCGACGACGTCGTCGCGTTCCTCAAGCGGTGGCTGCTGGTGAACGACCAGCGCGCCCGCCAGATGCTGCGGTTCCTATCGTCGCCGCTGTGGCGCGCCTACACCAGCACCTACGTCGAGGGCTACCGCTTGCTGCGGGGCTGGCTGGACGCCAGGCCCTCCGACGTCGGCCTGACCCAGCGGTTCGGCACCCTCCTCGACGAACCGTTGATCCCGTCGGTCCTGCGGGCGGCCTGAGGCGCCCGACTAGGCTGAACCCCATGACTGCAGAACCCGTGACCTCCAACGGTGCCGCTCCTGGCGCGGCGTACGCCGAGACCGCGAGCGCCGCCTACCGGGCCGCGTTGCAGGTGATCGAGTCGGTCGAGCCGCGTATCGCGGCCGCCACGCGCAAAGAGCTTGCCGATCAACGGGATTCGCTCAAGTTGATCGCCAGCGAGAACTACGCCTCGCCCGCGGTGCTACTGACGATGGGCACCTGGTTCTCCGACAAGTACGCCGAGGGGACGATCGGACACCGGTTCTACGCGGGCTGCCAGAACGTCGACACGGTCGAGAGCATCGCCGCCGAACACGCCCGCGAGCTGTTCGGGGCGCCGTACGCCTACGTGCAGCCGCACTCCGGCATCGACGCCAACCTGGTCGCCTTCTGGGCGATCCTGGCCACCCGCGTGGAGGCTCCGGAACTGGCCGAGGCCGGCCTCAAGCACGTCAACGACCTGTCCGAGACCGACTGGGAGAAGCTGCGCAACAAGCTCGGCAACCAGCGGCTGCTGGGGATGTCGCTGGACGCGGGCGGCCACCTCACCCACGGCTTCCGGCCCAACATCTCCGGCAAGATGTTCCACCAGCGCAGCTACGGCACCGACCCGAACACCGGGTTCCTCGACTACAAGGCCGTGGCCCAGGCCGCCCGCGAGTTCAAGCCGCTGATCATCGTGGCCGGCTACTCGGCCTACCCGCGACGGGTCAACTTCGCCACGATGCGCGAGATCGCCGACGAGGTCGGCGCGACGCTGATGGTCGACATGGCGCACTTCGCGGGCCTGGTCGCGGGCAAGGTGTTCACCGGCGACGAGGACCCGGTGCCGCACGCCCACGTCACCACCACGACGACCCACAAGTCGCTGCGCGGGCCGCGCGGCGGGATGGTGCTCGCCCAGCCCGAGTACTCCGACGCCGTGGACAAGGGCTGCCCCATGGTGCTGGGCGGACCGCTGTCGCACGTCATGGCCGCCAAGGCCGTCGCGCTCGCCGAGGCCCGCCAGCCCGCCTTCCAGGCCTACGCGCAGCGCGTCGCCGACAACGCCCAGGCCCTGGCCGACGGGTTCCTCAAGCGCGACGCCGGTCTGGTCACCGGTGGCACCGACAACCACATCGTGTTGCTCGACGTCACCTCGTTCGGCCTGACCGGCCGCCAGGCCGAGTCGGCCCTGCTCGACGCGGGCATCGTCACCAACCGCAACTCGGTGCCCGCGGACCCGAACGGGGCCTGGTACACCAGCGGGATCCGGCTGGGCACCCCCGCGCTGACCACCCGGGGATTCGGCGCGGACGACTTCGACCGCGTGGCCGAACTCATCGTCGACGTGCTGTCGAACACTCAACCTCAGGGCACGTCGAAGGCCAAGTACACGCTGGCCGACGGCACCGCCGAGCGCGTGCACACCGCCTCGGCCGAGCTGCTGGACGCGAACCCCCTGTATCCGGGGCTGACGCTCTAGCTCACGCGGCACGCTGGGCGGGAATTTTACGATTCCCACAGAATTGGGTTACTGTAACCGCATGGCACAGAAACCTGTACCGAATGCGCTGATCCTCGAACTCGAGCCGGTCGTGCAGCAGGAGCTGCGTCGTCACATCGACACCGAGGACGTCTGGTACGCGCACGACTACGTCCCCTTCGACCAAGGCGAGAACTTCGCGTTCCTGGGCGGTAAGGACTGGGATCCGTCGCAGGTGACCCTGCCCAAGGACGTCACCGATGCGCTCGAGATCCTGCTCATCACCAAGGACAACCTCGCCAGCTTCCACCGCGAGTTCGTCTTCAGCTTCATCCTCGAGGAGAAGTGGGGCCGCTGGATCGGCCGGTGGACCGCCGAGGAGCACCTGCACGCGATCGCGCTGCGCAACTACCTCGTCGTCACCCGGGAGATCGACCCGGCCGCCAACGAGGACGTGCGCGTCGAGCACGTGATGAAGGGCTACCGCGCCGACACCTACAGCCAGGTCGAGCGGTTGGTGTTCATGGCCTTCTTCGAACGCGCGCACGCCGTGTTCTGCCGCAACCTCGAGGCCAAGGTCACCGAGCCGGTGCTGAAGAACCTCGTCGGGCGCATCGCGCGCGACGAAGAGCGCCATGAGGAGTTCTTCGCCAACCTCGTCTCGCATCTACTGTCCTCCAGCCGCGACGAAACGATCGACGCCATCGCGCGCCGCGCAGCCGAACTCGACGTCGTCGGCGGTGACATCGACGCGTATGCGGACAAGGTGCAACACGTCGCCGAGGCCGGGATCTTCGGGCCGGAGGAGTTGCGACGGGTGACCGCCGACCGGATCGCCGCGTGGGGTCTGGCCGACGAGCCGAAGCTGCGCGATTTCACCTCCGCTTAACAGGGCGCTCATCGCCTAAGGCGAGCAGCGGCGACACTACGGCGCGCCTGCACGGCGCATGTGCCGCAACGGGAGTAGCGTCATTTGCGATGGCTAGCGACGTGCTTTGCTGTCCGGGCGGTACCCGATCGTTGCGATCACGAGAGGGCCGGCCCCGGCCCTGGTGCCGCAGTGTCCGCCGACGGTTCGCGGGGGACCCGCGGATAGCAGGAGCGCTACGTGATCGATTCGCCTCTCCGGACCTACGTGCTCGACACCTCCGTGCTGTTGTCAGATCCCTGGGCCTGCACGCGCTTTGCCGAGCATGAGGTCGTGGTTCCGCTGGTGGTGATCAGCGAACTCGAAGCCAAGCGGCACCATCATGAGCTCGGCTGGTTTGCGCGTCAGGCCCTGCGGCTGTTCGACGACCTGCGGCTCGAACACGGTCGGCTGGATCAGCCGATTCCCGTTGGGACACAAGGAGGTTCGCTGCACGTCGAGCTGAACCACAGCGACCCGTCGGTGCTTCCCGCCGGGTTCCGCAACGACAGCAACGACGCGCGGATCCTCACCGTCGCGGCCAATCTCGCCGCCGAGGGCAAGCATGTCACGCTGGTCAGCAAGGACATTCCGTTGCGCGTCAAGGCCGGTGCCGTCGGGTTGTCGGCCGACGAGTACCACGCCCAGGACGTCATCACGTCCGGGTGGACGGGCATGACCGAGGTGGAGGTCGTGGCCGACGACATCGACGCGTTGTTCGCCGAGGGTGAGATCGATCTCGAGGCGGCTCGAAACCTACCTTGCCACACCGGTATTCGGCTGCTCGGCGGCACATCGCACGCGCTGGGTCGGGTGACGCCGGAGAAGCGGGTGCAGTTGGTGCGCGGCGACCGGGAGGCGTTCGGGTTGCGCGGCCGCTCGGCCGAACAGCGCGTCGCGCTGGACCTGCTGCTCGACGAGTCCGTCGGCATCGTCTCGCTCGGCGGCAAGGCGGGCACCGGCAAGTCGGCGCTGGCGCTGTGCGCGGGACTGGAGGCGGTGCTCGAGCGCCGCACCCAACGCAAGGTCGTGGTGTTCCGGCCTCTGTACGCGGTCGGCGGGCAGGATCTCGGCTATCTGCCCGGCAGCGAGAGCGACAAGATGGGGCCATGGGCGCAGGCGGTCTTCGACACCCTGGAAGGACTGGCCAGCCCGGCGGTGCTCGAGGAGGTGCTCTCGCGCGGAATGCTCGAGGTGCTGCCGCTGACCCACATCCGCGGCCGCTCGCTGCACGACTCGTTCGTGATCGTCGACGAGGCCCAGTCGCTGGAACGCAATGTGCTGCTCACCGTGCTGTCGCGGTTGGGCGCCGGCTCACGCGTCGTGCTCACCCACGATGTCGCCCAGCGCGACAACCTGCGCGTCGGCAGGCACGACGGTGTGGCGGCGGTGATCGAGAAGCTCAAGGGCCACCCGTTGTTCGCCCACATCACGCTGCTGCGCAGCGAGCGCTCACCGATCGCGGCGCTGGTGACCGAGATGCTCGAGGAGATCAGCCCCGGCGCACTGCCCTGACGGCTAGCGACGACGGTTGCTGCGGACCAGGTACCAACCGGCGGCAGCAGCACCACCGAGTGCCACCACCCGGTCGGTGCGGTCGCGTGGCAGGTCCAGCAGCGAAACCAGGCCCAGCACCGCGAATCCGGTGCTCACAGCGGGCTGGCTGGTGGCCGTCGTGACCAGGGCGGTGCCGTGGTCGGTCAGGGTCGCGGGAGCTTCGTCGAGACGCACCGGTTCTCCAGTCGATGGCGGGTGGCGGGACAGCGATCTCGACGGTAGGTCCTGCGACCGGACGCAGGGAATAGGGTGTTTCCCTACGCGTGGTCCCCTGTAGCCGGCCCGCTCGGGCGCCCGATGTGTCGGCCCAGCTCGGCTCGGGATTTGATCCCCAGCTTGCGGTAGATGCGCGCGAGGTTGGCCTCGACGGTCTTCGGGCTGATGTACAGCTCCGCCGCGACGTCGCGGTTCTTCATTCCGGATGCGACGAGCTCCGCGACCCGCTGCTCGGAGGGCGTCAACTCGCCGGTGCGTTGCGGCCCGACGTTCGCGCGGGAGAGCTCGGCACGGGCCCGGGCCGCCCACAACGGGATGTTGAGGCGTTCGAAGAGCTCCAACGCCTCCTGAAGGTGGGCCGACGCCGATTCCTTCTTGCGCTGACGGCGTTCGATCTGGCCGAGGACCAACAGCGTTCGTCCCCACTCGAACGGCATCGGCAGCTCACGGTGTACCGCGATCGCCCGCTGCGCCGCCTCGCGGGCACCGTCGAGGTCGCCGAGCACTTCGAGCAGCATCGCGCGTGACCGCGCGGCCACCGCGAGCATCCAGTCCCGGTTCACCCGGCGACCGTTGCTCTCCAGCGCCGCGGTCAGCCGCTCGGCGTCGGCGATGCGGTCCAGATGTATCAGTGCTTCGATTGCATCCGGCAGATAGCCGGCATTGGGCAGTTCGGTCGGTGTGTGGTCGGGGTCGAATTCCGAGAGCATCGGCTGCAGCGCGGCCGCCGCGGCCTCGTAGTTGCCGAGCGACACCTCGAGGAACGCAAGGGTGGCCCGGACCCGCTCGGCCATGCGGTATGTGCCGGTGGCCCTTGCGCATTCGAGCGCATCTTCGATCGCCTGGCGGGCGGCGGCCTCCTGCCCGGCGAACGCGGTCAACTGTGCGCGCAGGCTCTGGGTCAAGAACATCGCGGTGTTGCCGCCGAGTTGGCGGGCCTTTTCGAGGGCATCCTCGGCGACCAGATTGGCCGTGACGAAGTCGCCGCGCGCGATCGCGTTCGTCACGACGTGCTGGGAGACGAACACATGCTCACCCTCCTCGCCCTTCTCCAGGCACCGCGAGCGGATCTTCTCCACGACTGCGCGCGCTTCGTCGAGCCTGCCGGTCCACTCCAGCAGCAGGGCGTGCTGCATGGTGGGCCGGAACACCAACGGTGCGTAGGCCTCGAAATCTTCCAACCGCAGCGCTCGCTGCAACGTCTCCTCGTCGTAGCCCTGCCCGGCGGCGAAGCGCAGGATGACCAGCATCCCGAGCGACATGCTGAGCAGGTGCGGGTGCGCGAGGCGCTCGGCACTCGCGACGGCCTCCACTGCGGTTTCCAGGCCCTGTTGCAGCTGATTGGCGTGAAACAGCGTGTAGGCCAACGTGATCAGGATCTGCACGCGCAGCGCATGATTGTCGTGTACCTCGTCGAGCGCCTCACGCAGGAGCCGTGCGCTCTCGATGAAGCCGGCCCCGTACAGCCGAACCACCGCCAGCCTGCTCAACGCTTCCGCGCGCAGCGCGCCGGTCGGCAGCTGGTCGATGGCCTCCTCCAGCACGGCCGCCGCCCGCTCCTGATCGCCGGCGTCGAAATGGTGCAGCGCCGAACGCAATCGCCGTTCCGCGGTGTCGCCACCGAGGCCGATCGCCAGGTCCACCAGTTCGGCGGCGGCGGCGGGCGCGCCACGCACCCTCGCCGATTCCGCCGCGGTGTCGAGTGCGGCAAGGGTGACCTCGTCGCCCTTGGTCGTAGCAAGCGCCAGATGCCTTGCCCGCAACTCGGGTTCGTCGACGATCTCGGCGAGCCGGCGGTGCATCGCACGGCGACGGCCCGGCGACGCCTGGGAGTAGACACCGCTGGCCAACAGCGGATGGGAGAACCGGATCCGGTTGCCGTCGATCGCGATGATGCCCTTGCTCTCGGCGATCTCGAGAAGCTCGACCAACCGGTCCTCGTCGCCGGTCGTCGCGTTCGCCACCACCTCGACCGTCGGGACGGCGAGGCACGATGCGGCCAGCAGCGCGTCGTGGACGTCGGTGTCGAGACTGCCCAAGCGGGTTCGCACGACGTCGGTGAGGGTGCGAGGCAGCGACGCGTCGATTCCCGGTGCCCGTTCGTCGAGTGAACGCGCCAATTCGATGGCGTAGAACGGGTTTCCGCCCGAAACCTGATGGATCCGGCCGATGGTCGGACGCGAGAAGGGCCGCCGCAACCGTGCGGAGACGGCGCGATGCAGGTCTTGAACATTCAGCGGGCTCAATCGGATTCGGCGAACGGCATCGGGCCGGGACAACTCGAGCCAGTCGTCGCCCGCGCCGTCGCCGGCCTCGGCGCGCAGGCTGGCCAGCACCCCGATGCGGCCGGTGAGCCGCCGCACCGCGAACGCGATGACGTGCCTGCTCGACGGGTCGAGCCACTGCAAGTCGTCGATGGCCAGCAGCACAGGACGGTCCTCGCTGAGTCGTTCCACCACCGAGAGGAACGCGGCGGCAACCGCGCGCTGGTCGGTCACCGCATCGTTGTCGGCCCGCAGGAGCACCTGGTCCACCGCGAGGAGTTGCGGTGTCGGCAGGTCGGCCCACGTGCGCGGGTCGGCTTCCTCGAGAAGGTCGGCCAGCGCGGTGTAGGCGAGCACCGACTCGGCGGCCGCCGGCCGCGTCGAGAGCACATGGAAACCGCGCAGCTGGGCCTGCTCGACGGCGGCCAGCCACAGTGTCGTCTTCCCGATTCCGGCTTCCCCGTCGATCAGTAACGCCGAGGGGCCGAGCGCAATCGAGTCCAGGAAGGTCGCGATGGCGCGCTGATGTGTCGACTGGCCGATCACAGTGTGTCCCGTGTCCCCTGGCACCTACTCACAATTGCAGCTGAGCCGTAAACGGTCGACCCGTCTATACCCCTTGGCGGCCCGGCTGACCCATCGCGCGGGTCAGCTCGGCGCGGGAGTGAATGCCGAGCTTGCGGTACACCCGCGCGAGGGTGGCCTCGACGGTCTTTGCACTGAGAAACAACTCGCCGGCCACGTCGCGGTTCGTCAGGCCGGCGGCCGCGAGTTCGGCGATGCGCAGCTCGGCCGCGGTCAGGGCGGCCGGCGCCGACGTGGCGGACCGGAGCTCATCGCGGGAGGTCCTGGCGCGCTCCGCCCACACCGGGGTGCCCAGGGCCTCGAAGGTGGCCAGCGCTTCGTTCAGGGTCGCCGCGGCGTCCGGCTCACGCAACCGGGCCTGCAACTGCCCGAGCAGCAGTTGAGTCCGCGCGCCTTCGAACGGCATCGCCAACCGTGCGTGATCGTCCAATGCCCGGCGCGCGCAGCCCACAGCCTCGCGGAGATCGCCCGCGGCGGCGTGCAGCATCGCCCGGCAGCGGCCGCCGACCGACAGCATCCACGCCCTGTCGAGGCGACGGCCATTGCTTTCCAACACGGCCACAAGCGGTTCGGCCTCGGTCGCGCGGCCCAGCTCCACCAGCGCCTCGACCGCGTCCGGTACGAACGCCGCGGCCTGGATCTCGGTGCACTCCGGCGAGAGGCGCGACACCAGCGGTTCGAGGAAATCCATCGCCGCTCCGTAATTTCCGAGCGAGACCTCCAGGAAGCCGAGCGCCGTCAGCGTCCAATCCTCGTGCCATGCGGTGCCGCTGCGCCGGCAGGCATCGATCGCGTCCGCCGCGGACAGCCTGGCCCGGTTCTCGGCGCCTTCGTATGCGGCCAGCCACGCCTGCAGCACCAGGTTCAGCATTGCCGGGAACTCCCCGCCGAGTTGCCGTGCCAGATCGGCGATTTCGCGGGCCACCCGGTTGGCCTCGGCGAGGTCGGCACGCCAGATCCGGGTCAACGCGACGTAGAAGTCGACAAAGACCACCTCGCCCTCAGCACCTCTCTCGGTGCAACGGCGCGAGATCTCCTTCATGCGCTCGTACGCGGTGTCGAGATCCCCGATGCAAGCCAACATCAGCGCGTGTTCGACGCTGGGCCGCAACATGATCGGGGCGAAGGTCTCGGTGTCTTCGAGTTCGAGGGCGCGGCGGATGCTCTCCTCGTCCAACCCGCCGCCGAGAAGGAACCGCATCGTCGCCCGCACCCCGAGGGCCAGGCTGAGCAGGCCAGGGATGCCGAGCTCTTCGGCGCACGCGACGGACTCCTCGGCCCGGCGCCGGCCGGCGATCGGGTCGCCGGTCATGAACAACCCGTACGCAAGCGTGGTGAGCATGATCGCCTTCGGCGGGCCGTCCGGATGGTCCTCGCCGAGCGCGGTCGCCAGCAGTTCGACCGCTTGGGTGTAGCCGTCGTCGATGAACCGGACCACCGCCAGCATGTGCCGCGCCTCCGCGCGCAGCGGTCCCGGAGCGAGATCGGCGACGACGCCCTCCAGCAGGGCGCGCGCCCTTGGCGGATCTCCGCCGTCAAAGCAGTACGCCGCCAATCGCATCCGCCGTTCGGGGGTGTCACCGCCGAGCGAGATGGCGAGTTCGATCAGCTCCGCTGCGGCGGCGGGGGCGCCGCGCGCATGGGCGGTCGCGGCCGCTCGCTCTAGCGCGGCGACCGCTTCGCGATGACCGCCGGAGTCCTCGGTGGTGGCGGCGAGGGCGAGATAGCGTGCCTGCAGTTCGGGCTCGTCGACCACCGCGGCCAGCTTGCTGTGCATACGCCTGCGCTCGTCGGCGGAGACACCGGTGTACACGCCGGTGGCCAACAGGGGATGCGAAAAGCGGATCCGGCTGCCGTCGATGAGGACGACGCCGTATTGCTCGGCACCCTCGAGCAGTTCGACCGCCTGCTCGTGTTCGACGTCGATCGCGGCGGCCACCAGGCCGACGGTCGGTTCGGCGGCGGAGGCGGCAGCCAGCAGTGCACGCATGGTCTCGGCGGTCAGCCCGCTGAGTCGCGCCTCGACCACCGCGGCCAGGGTATTCGGCAGCGGACCATCGGCCTCGCGATCGGCCACCTTGGCCAGTTCGATTGCGTAGAAGGGGTTTCCGCCCGAGATCTGGTAGATGCGGGTCATCTTCGCCCGCGACAGCGGGCGCTCGAGATGCTGGGTGACGACGGCTTGAAGCGCACGCGACGTCAACGGTCGCAGGGGGATTCGTTGGGTGGCATCGGGCCGCCGCAGTTGTAACCAGGCGTCGTCGGCGGTTTCGCCGTCGGTGCGCAGAGTGCCGAGCACGCCGACCGGCCCGGTGAGCCGACGTGCCGTGTACGACAACACATGCGAGCTGGACGGATCGACCCACTGCACGTCGTCGATGGCCAGCACCAGCGGCTGTCGAGCGGCCAGCTTCTCGACGATCGACAGGAACGCCGCCGCGACAGCGCGTTGGTCGGTGGCTGCGCCGTCGGCGCGGTCGGCCCGCCGGATCCGTTCGACGGCGCCACGTTGGGCGAGCGGCAGATCACCGAACTCGGCGGTATCGACGTCGGCGAGCAGCGCGGTCAACGTGGCGTAGGCGAGCACCGACTGGGCGCCGGCGTTGCGGGCCGACAGCACGCGGAAACCGCGCCGGCCGGCGCGTTCGAGCGCCGCCTGCCACAGCGTGGTCTTGCCGATGCCGGCCTCGCCCTCGATCAGCAGGGCCGAGGGCGATTGCGATGCGGAGTCGAGGAAGTCCGCTACCGCTTTCTCCTCCACCGGGCGATCAGCCAGGGAGGGAGAGCGAATGTCCTTAGCGCTCGTCGTCTTTCACCTTGGCCATCGCCAACACATCGAGGCGCTTGTCCAGTTCCTCCTCGGACAGCTTGTCGCCGATCAGGCCTCGATCGATGACGGTCTGACGGATGGTCTTCTTCTCCTTGAGCGCCTGCTTGGCCACCGCGGCGGCCTCCTCGTAGCCGATCGCGGAGTTGAGCGGTGTGACGATCGAGGGTGACGACTCGGCCAGCTCGCGAAGCCGGTCCTCGTTGGCCACCAGGCCGTCGATGCACCGCTCGGCAAACAACTTCGAGGAGTTCGTCAGGATCTTGAACGACTCGAGGATGTTGCGGGCCATCATCGGGATGTAGACGTTCAGCTCGAACGCACCGTTGCCGCCGCCCCACGCGATCGCGGCGTCGTTGCCGATCACCTGTGCGGCCACCTGCGTGACCGCCTCGGGGATCACCGGGTTCACCTTGCCCGGCATGATCGAGCTGCCCGGCTGCAGATCCGGCAGCTGCAGCTCGCCGAGACCGGTCAACGGGCCCGAGCCCATCCATCGGATGTCGTTGGCGATCTTGGTCAGCGATACCGCGATCGTGCGCAGCGCACCCGACGCCTCCACCAGCCCGTCGCGGGCGGCTTGGGCCTCGAAATGGTTGGCGGCAACCTGCAATTCGGCCAGCCCGGTCTGCTCGCGCAGCACGGCGACGACACGCTCGTCGAAGTCGTCGGGCGCGTTGAGCCCGGTACCGACCGCGGTGCCGCCGATGGCCAGTTCGCCGAGCCGGGGGAGTGTGGCCTTCACCCGTTCGATGCCGGCCTCGACCTGGCGGGCATAGCCGCTGAACTCCTGGCCCAGCGTCACCGGAACGGCGTCCATCAGGTGAGTGCGCCCCGACTTCACCACGGTGCGCCACTGCCGCGCCTTGGACGTCAGCGATTCGTGCAGCACCTCGAGTGCGGGGATCAGATGGCGCACAGCCGCTTCCGTTGCGGCGATGTGCGTCGCAGTGGGGAAGGTGTCATTCGACGACTGCGACATGTTGACGTCGTCGTTGGGGTGCACGGTCACGCCGTTGCGCGCCGCGATACCGGCGATGACCTCGTTGGTGTTCATGTTCGAGCTGGTGCCCGAGCCGGTCTGGAACACGTCGATCGGGAACTGGTCGTCATGCAGGCCGTCGGCGATCTCACTCGCGGCGGCGATGATCGCATCGGCCTTCTCCGGTGCCAGCAGACCCAGGTCCTTGTTGACCTGTGCGCACGCGCCCTTCAACAGGCCGAGAGCCCGGATCTGGGTGCGCTCGAGCCCGCGCCCGGAGATCGGGAAGTTCTCGACCGCCCGCTGGGTCTGCGCGCGCCACAGCGCGTTGACCGGCACCCGGACCTCGCCCATGGTGTCGTGCTCGATGCGGTACTCGGTCTCGGTTGCGCTGTCTGACTCGACGCTCATGAATGTCCTTACTTGTCAGTGATTTACGGCAGCGGATAGACGGCGTTGCTGTCGCCGGTGAAGTCGATCGCGGAGTACTCGCTGAGCTTGGACAGGCGGTGGTAGGCCTCGATCATTCGCACGGTGCCCGACTTGGACCGCATGACGATCGACTGCGTGGTGCAGCCGCCGCTGTAGAAGTGCACGCCCTTGAGCAGGTCGCCGTCGGTGACGCCGGTCGCGCAGAAGAAGACGTTGTCGCCGGAGACCAGATCCTCGGTCGTCAGCACGCGGTCCAGGTCGTAGCCGCGGTCGAGCGCCTTCTGGCGTTCCTCGTCGTCCTTGGGTGCCAACTGACCCTGGATGGCGCCGCCCATGCAGCGGATCGCGGCCGCGGCGATGATGCCCTCGGGCGTCCCGCCGATCCCGGCCAACATGTCGGTGCTGGTGTTCGGCCGGCACGCCGAGATCGCTCCCGCGACGTCGCCGTCAGTGATCAGCCGGCACCGCGCCCCCGCCTCCCGCACGTCGGCGATCAACTGCTGGTGGCGGGGCCGGTCCAGGATGCAGACCGTCAGATCGGAGACCGATACGTTCTTGGCCTTGGCCACCCGGCGGATGTTCTCCCCGATCGGGGCGGTGATGTCGATCGCGTCGACCGCCTCCGGTCCGACGGCGATCTTGCTCATGTAGAACACCGCGGAAGGGTCGAACATGGTCCCGCGCTCGGAGACCGCGAGCACCGAGATGGCATTGGACAGGCCTTTGCTCATCAGCGTGGTGCCGTCGATCGGATCGACGGCGAAATCACACTCCGGTCCGTCGCCGTTGCCGACCTCCTCGCCGTTGTAGAGCATCGGCGCGTTGTCCTTCTCACCCTCGCCGATCACCACGACGCCGCGCATCGACACCGAATTCACCAGCTCACGCATCGCGTCGACGGCCGCACCGTCGCCGCCCTCCTTGTCGCCGCGGCCGACCCAGCGGCCCGCGGCCATGGCGCCTGCCTCGGTCACTCGGACGAGCTCGAGCGCGAGATTTCGATCTGGGGCTTCACCACGGGTCGGACTCATGGCCCAGATTGTCCCATTAGCCGGTCCGCGTTCGGGAGCTGGGATACTGGCAGGGTGACCACGCAACCGGCTCCTGCGCCACGCCGGCCGAATGAGGCCGGCCGACCGGCCCGGGCCGCCAAGTCGCGGCTGCTGCATGACGGCCGGGACATGTTCTGGTCGATGGCGCCGCTGGTGGTGGCCTGCATCGTGCTGGCGGGGTTGCTCGGGATGTGCTCGTTTCAGGCCGGCGGTCCCGGCCAGGGCCCGGTCCCGTCCTACGACGCGCCCGCGGCTCTTCGTGCCGACGCCGCCGCGCTGAGGATCCCGATCCGGATCCCGGCGCTGCCGGACGGTTGGCAGTCGAACTCGGGTAGCCGCGGCGGCATCGAAGCCGGACGCACCGATCCCGCGACGGGGCAGCCGGTGCGCGCCGTCAGCTCCACCGTCGGGTATCTCGCGCCGAGCGGGCTCTACGTGAGCCTGACCCAGAGCAATGCCGACGAGGAGAAGCTGGTCGGATCGCTGGACTCCGACGTCGTGCCCACCGGGGTCCAGGACGTCGACGGGGTCAAGTGGGTGGTCTACGAGGGCAGCGACAGCGACGGCAAGCCAGCCGAACCGGTGTGGACCGCGCGGCTGACCGGTCCGACGGGACCGGCACAGATCGCGCTGACCGGCGCCGCGAACACCGGCGACTTTCGTACGCTGGCGGCGGCGACGCAGTCCGCGGCGCCCCTGCCCTAGACCACGGGGAGCTCATGACCGCCGCCGATGCCGCTCCGGAAGCCGACCTCACCGGATGGGCCGTCGCGCCCTTCACCGCGGCCGGCTACACCCACGACGTCTACCGCAAGGGTGAAGGGCCCGGCGTTGTGCTCATCCCCGAGATGCCCGGTGCCCATCCCGGGGTGCTGGCCCTCGGCAACCACCTAGTCGACGCGGGGTTCACCGTTGCCATTCCCTCGCTGTTCGGCACCCCGGGCGCGCCGCCGATGCGGCCGGGCATGGTGCCGGTGATGGTGCGCGGGTGCGTGGCCAAGGAGTTCGCCGCGTTCGCCACCAACGCCGACCGCCCCGTCGCGCACTTCCTGCGGGCGCTGGCCCGCGATCTCAACGAGCAGACCCCCGGCAAAGGGGTCGGCGTCATCGGGCAGTGCTTCACCGGTGGCTTCGCGTTGGCCGCGGCGGTCGACGACAGCGTGCTCGCCCCGGTGATGAGCCAACCGTCGCTGCCGTTGCCACTGACGCCGAAGCAGCGCCGCGACCCCGGACTGTCCGAGGCGGAGCTGCGGGTCATCGAGCGCCGCACCGCAGATGAGGGCTTGTGCGCGCTGGGGCTGCGCTTCAGCGGTGACCGGCTGGTGCCCTCGGAGCGCTTCAAGACGCTCAAGGAGCGGCTCGGCGACGCGTTCGAGGTGATCGAGATCGATTCGGGCAAGGGCAACGAGCACGGATTCGGCCCGGCGGCGCATTCGGTGCTGACGCTGGAACTGCGCCAGCGGGAAGGGCATCCGACCGACGCGGCGCTCAAACGCGTCGTGGCGTTCCTCAGGGAGCGACTGGTTTAGGTTTCGGCTCCTTCGATTTGCCCCGAGCCTCTCTGATGCGACGGCCCAACCACCACAACGGGTTTCGGCGCTTGGGTTTCTCGTCGTCGCTGTCGGGCCGCCGCATCGGCACGCCTTTGTACTCCTCGAGATAGACGCTGATCGTGGTGACGATGACGATCATCAACACCGGGCCGATCACGATTCCCCACGCGCCGAACATGCTGATGCCGGCGAAAACGGCGAGCAGCATCAGCGCGGCGTCCAACCGCGCCTCGCGCGGCACCAGGATCGGGCGCAGGAAGTTGTCGATGTTGGTCACCACGATCAGGTGGAACAGGACCACGAAGACGCCGCCGAAGACGTTGCCGAACAGGATCATTCCGATACCGAACGGGATCGTCACGATGCCGCTGCCGAGCGGGATGACCGACAGCGCCGACAACAGCACGGCGAACAGGAAGAAGCCCTGATGGAACCCCGCGAGGTAGATCGACGCGGCACCCGCAACGCCCTGGCACACCGCGATGACGAACTGCCCCATGACGGTGCCCTTCACCATCGCGCCCATCTTCGCCATGTAGACGTCGGTGATGTCCTCGCCGAGCGGGTTGAGTTGGCGGATCATCGCCACCACCCGGTCGCGGTTCGTCAGCAGCGACACGAAGACGTACACGAACAGGATCGCCGCGGTGATCCCGCCGAACAGGCCGCCCGCCGCGCCCTGCAGCAGGCCGAGCAGCCATTGGCCGGCCTCCTGGGCGACCCGCGCCATCGAACTGCGCAGCGATTCGGGCGTGACCGTCGTGTCGATGTAGGGCACGCGGCGGAGCAGATCGTTGACGAACTGCAGCGCGCGGTCGCCAAGCGCGGACAGGTCGGTCCGGGCGACCCACTCGGCCACCCGCTCGACCATGGTCGTGATCTGGACGACGGCGAGCGCCACGAACAGGCTCAGCGGCACGATCACCGCCGCGAACGCCGCCAGCAGGGTCAGCGTCACCGACAACCCGCTGCCCATACGCTTGTTGAGCCGCGCGTACAGCGGTGAGAACAAGTAGGCCGCCACCGCGGCCACCACGATGAGGATGAAGTACCCGCGCAGGAAGTAGGCGCCGAACGCGATCGCGATGACGGTCGCGATGGCCAGCGCGCGGCGTTGAGACAGCGAGAACTCGGTACTCATTGCCGCTATGTCTACAGCGTGCGGGACCTCGCTTGCGCTTGTTTGGCGCGTTGGTCGGCGATGAACCGCATCGAGACCCGGTTCATCAGCGCGGGCGCGAGTCGCGCGAACATCCACTGCGCGTGGGCGATGCGAGGTTTGACCAGAATCGGCTTGTTCTTCTCGATCGCGCGCAGCACGTCGCTCGCGAGGCGGTCGGCGTCGTAAGGTTTGCCGCCCTGGGCCTGCAGGAAGTAGTCGCGGCCGACGAAACCGCCGACCGAGCCCTTGTCCAGGATCGGCGTCTCGACCGCGGCGGGGCACACGGCGAGCACCCCGACACCGCGCGCGGCGGCCTCCGAGCGCAACGCCATGCTGAGCCCGACGACCGCGTGTTTGGTCATCACGTAGCTGGTGACCTGTCCGGCGGCGGTCAGCCCGGCCATCGACGCGGTGTTGACGATGTGGCCGTGGCCCTGACGCACCATCAACGGGTACGCGGCCGCCACACCGTGCACCACTCCGCGGATGTTGACGTCGATGATCGCGTTCCACTGGTCCAGCGTCAGCAGTTCGGTGTCGCCGCCCCAGACGATTCCGGCGTTGTTGAACATCAGGTCGAGTCGCCCGGAGCGGTTCACGACGTCGTCGACGGCCGCCTGCACCGCCGCGGCGTCGGTCACGTCGAGGCGAGCCGCCCGGGCCTTGGTGCCCAGACCGGCCGCCGTCCGCTGGGCCGCCTCGCCGTCGACGTCGGTGCACACGACATCGGCGCCCGCGGAAACGAGTGCCCGGCACAAGGCGGCGCCGATGCCCGAGCCGCCGCCCGTGACGAGGGCCTGCTTTCCGGTGAAACTCATAGCCGTCTGTTCTTCGCGCGAGCGCTCATCACTGCGATCCCGCCAGTTTCATGACGTGCCCCATCACGTCGGGGTAGCGCTTCATGTGGGCGCCGCCGTTGAGGTCCAGCACCTCGCCGGTCAGCCACGACGCCTTCGGCGAGCACAGGTACAGCACCGCCTCGGCGATGTCCTCCGGCGTGCCCGCGCGGCCGAGCGCGGTGTTCTCGACGTACTCCTCGACGACGCCGGGAACCGCCGCGGCCGGCGCGGTCAGCGGGGTGTGCACGAAGCCCGGTGCCACGGCGTTGGCGCGGATGCCGCGGTGTCCCCACTCCAGCGCGGCGACCTGGGTGAGCATCGACAACCCCGCCTTGGCGGCGCAGTAGGCGCTCATTCCGGCGGCGGGCTGGCGGCCGTTGAGCGAGCTGATCGACACCAGCGCACCGCCTTCGCGCAGCGTGCGGCCGGCGTGCTTGGCGACGATGAACGCGCCGTTGAGGCAGACGTCGACGACCGAGCGGAAGTCCTCGACGGCGAGGTCGGTGATCATCCCGACGGTGCTGAACCCCGCGCAGTTGACCACGACGTCGAGCGGTCCGGTCTGCTCGAACAGCGCCTGCACAGAGGCCTCGTCGGTGACCTCGACGTGGGCGGCGGTGTGCGGGTCTCCGAGTTCGGCGGCGCGCTCGCGGGCCCCGTCGACGTTGCGGTCGGCGAGCGTGACGCGGTCTCCCTGCGCGGTCAGCGCGCGCGCCGTCGCCCAACCGATTCCCGATGCCGCGCCGATGACCACCGCTTCCCTGGCGGACGGCCCGTTGCTCATACAGTTGCCCCTTCGACGGAGTAGAACGCGTTTCAACTTAGCGCTTTGACACACTCGACCGGTGAGCGATCTGAAGATGAGCGAGTCGATTCACGTGGCCGCGGACCCCGACGAGTTGTACGCGATGGTTTCCGACGTGACCCGGATGGGCGAGTGGAGCCCGATCTGCCGGGCGTGCTGGTGGGACGAGGGCGACGGCCCGCGGGTCGGCGCGTGGTTCACCGGCCGCAACGAAACACCCTCGCGCACCTGGGAGACGCGCTCGCAGGTGGTCGCCGCCGATCCCGGGCGCGAGTTCGCTTGGGAGGTCAACAACGGCTGGGTCTACTGGGGTTACACCTTCGAACCGGCCGACGGCGGCACCACGCTGACCGAACACTGGGAGCTGCGGCCCAAGGGCATCGACGGCTTTCGCGAACGCTACGGCGATCAGGCCGACGCCCAGATCGCCGAACGTCGCGAGGCGGCGCGCACCGGCATCCCCGCGACGCTGGCGGCGATCAAGAAGGCCGCCGAATCCGGCTGACCCTTTGCGCCCTGGTGAGTGCATCGACTTCTGCAGCAGGGTTGTCCGCGCGGCGATTTCACGACCCTGCGGCAGAAATCGGTGCAGCGACCCCATCGCGGGTGACGCAGCGGGCCCGCCTCGGATGGCAATATCCGTGACGTGGCCCTCGCCGTCTGCCTGCTCTTCGACCGCCGCGCCGAACGGGCCTTAAAAGGCCTGTGGGATCGGCTCGAGGAGATCGGCGTGCCAAGCCTGCGCTCGCACACCCACGGCAGGCACCTGCCGCACCTGTCGTACGCGGTGCTGCGCCAATGGGACGACGCCGCCGTCGCCGACGCACTCGCCGCACTGGACCCGGGTGACCCCGTCGAGCTGACCTTCGACGGGATCGGTCTGTTTCGGCGGGGGCGGGTGTGGCTGGTCGCGGGAGTCAGCACGGAGCTGGTGGCCCGCCAGCAGCGGATCGCCGAGGCCCTCGTGGAGAGCGGCGCCGACCTGCACAAGCATTACCGGCCGGGAGTCTGGGTACCGCACTGCTCGCTGGCGCCGCGCGCGACGCTCGATCAGCTGCCGACCCTCGCGGGCACCGTGATGGACGTCCTGCCGTTGCGCGCACGTTTGGACAATGCGGCGCTGATCAACAGCGGCACAGGCGAAGTCACGCCGTTGGTGACATTGCCCTAGCCGTCGACCGCGTCGATGTGGGCACGCACCAACGCCGGATAGCGCTCGCGGTCGGGGCGAAAGATGTCGTGCGGAGAGTCGGCGAACACGTGCAGCGAGGCCGACGGGAACAACGCCCGGTAACGCGCCCAGGCGGCGTCGGAGATCAACGGGCTATTCGGGCTGCGCACCACCAGCAGCGGAGGTTGCCACTGCGCCATCGGTTCCCAGAACGACTGTCTGCGGGCGGCGCGGAAGATCGCCTCCCCTGCGGCGCGGTTCACCCGCTCGTGCACCGGGGTGCCGCGCCACCGCCCGTCCAGCAGGAACTCCGAGACCTCCTCCGGGAGCGTGATCTCCTCGGGCACGTAGTCGCCGATCGAGACCGAGCGGACGCGCTCACGATTCGCCAGAGCCCATGTCAGCGCGTAGGGAGTACCGCGGGAGAACGTCATCAGGTGGACCGGGCCGTCGGTCACCGCGTCGACCACTGCGGCGACATCACCGCCGAGAACCCCTGAGTCATAACCGCTTTCAGGCGCGCTACTACGGCCGTGCCCGCGAAGGTCGACCACCACCGCCCGTCGGCCGAACAACGGCAGCACCGCCAGGTAGTCGTCGGCGACGTCGGTGAAGCCGGGAACGAAGACCACCGGCGCCCCGCGGTCGGGCCCGCCGGAATCCAGGTAGTGCAGCCGCGCACCCGCGTTGGTTGTGAATCGTGACTCGACCATCACCACCACCTTGCCTGGTCGCCCCTCGTGGCGCGGTTCAAACGCGTGCGAATCGCCGATCGGAGGAGCACGCTGGTATCCGGAAGGTGATTGCTATGTACGACAAAGTCCAAGACAACGCCTGGCGCATCGACATCGAGTTCAACGAGGACGACACCCACACCCACGCGACCGTGCGGGCCACCCGCGACGACGGCGAGACGGTGACCGCTCAGGGCGACGCCTACCGCAACCCCCGCGACTCCGCGCAGCCACTGGTCGGCGAGGAGATCGCCGCGGCACGGGGACTGATCGCGCTCGGCGCCGAACTGCTACAGCGCGCGTCGTCGCAGATCGAGCAGAACACGCAACAACCGGTCCACCTGGTCCGCTGACGGTTCGGCTCAGCCCTCGGGTGATGCGGCCGCCGCGACGCTGACCGCCGGTTCCTTCGACGCGTTCTTCATCTGGTCGAACAGATCGACGTAGTACGGCAGGCATTCGGCCATCGCCTGGTCGGTGGTGAACAACGGCCGGTAGCCCAGGTCGCGTTCGGCCTTGGCGATCGAGAAGTAGTTGTCGAGGTAAAGCCGTTCTACGCCAAGGGGTTCGATCATCGGTTTGGGGATCCCGACCCGGAAGTGCAGCCACTGCCAGACGGTCATTGCCAGCCACACCAGGCGACCGGGGACCCGGATCTTCGGGTAGCGCCTACCGCATGCCTCGACGACGGGCCTGGAGAACTCGAACATGTTGATCGGTTCGCCGTCGTTGATGAAGTACGCCTGCCCCGGCGCGCTGCCGCCCGGGACGAGATGCTGGGCGGCGAGGATGAAACCGTGAATCAGGTTGTGCACGTAGGAGTTGTCGAGTTTGACGTTCTTGCTCCCGACGAGAACCTTGACGTGCCCGGCCAGCACGCTCTCGAACACCTTTCGGAACATCGTCTGGTCGCCGCGGCCCCAGATGCCGCTCGGGCGGATGGAGCAGGTGAGCAGACCGTCGACCCCGTTGGCGGCCAGCACGAACTTCTCCGCGGCCACCTTGGTCTCGGTGTACAGGTCGTTGAACCGCTCGGTGTACGGCAGGGTTTCGTCGCCGCCGGAGATGCGCTTGCCGCCCATCACGACGCTGTTGGACGCCGTGTAGACGAACCGTTTGACACCGGCGGCGCGCGCGGCGCGCACCAGGTTCTCGGTCCCGGTGACGTTGATCGCGAAACTTCGCTTGCGGTACTCATCGGTGACGGACGCCCCGCCCATCAGGTCGATGATCGCGGCGGTGTGGAAGACGGTGTCGATTCCGGCGACCGCGGCCGCCACTTGTTCGGGGTCGCAGATGTCGCCTTCGACGGCCTCGAGTCCGGGGTGCGCAGGCAGCGGCGAGGGGGCCCGGTCGAAGGAGCGGACCTCGTGGCCGCGGTTCAGCAGTTCGGTCACCAGGTTGGCGCCGACGAATCCGGACCCGCCGGTGACGAGCACTCGGCCCAGTTCGGTGGTCAGCGTTGAGTCACCCATGGCGAGCAGAGTAACTGAAACGTGTTACAGTTTCGACCCCTCGAGTGATTATTGGTTGCGGTGTCAACTTTCCTCGGTGTCTTTGGCCGCCAGTGCATCCTCGATGCGCTTGCGGGCCCCAGCTAAATGCTCTTCACAGCGTTTAGCCAGTTCTTCGCCTCGTTCCCACAGCTTCAGCGACGCGTCGAGATCGAGACCGCCCTGTTCGAGCTGCTGCACCACCGCGACGAGTTCCTCGCGCGCTTCCTCATATCCCAGTTCACTAATGGGCTTCATTTTCCTGCCCCTTCCGGCCCTTCACTGATCGCAGTGATCGCCCCGTCGGCCACCCGCACGCGCAACCGCACACCTTTCGTGGCGTCGGCGGTGGTGCGCAGCACCTGGGCGTCCGGCATCGTCTGCACGACCGCGTAGCCGCGCGCCAGCGTCGCCGCCGGACCCAGTGTGCTCAGCCGCGCCGACAGATGTTCGATGCGATCGGTTTCGGTGGCCACCAGCCGGGTGACGTCCCGGCGGGCGGTGACGCGCAGGCGGTCGACCTCGTCGGCGCGGGCGGTGACCGCGGCCATCGGCTGCGCCAGCACGGGTCTGCTGCGCAACTGATCCAGGGCCCGCTGTTCGCGGGTGACCCAGTTGCGCAGCGCGTTGCCACCTCGCCGGCACAGGTCGGTGATGTACGCCTGCTCGGCGGCGGCGTCGGGGACGATGCGCTTGGCCGCGTCGGTCGGCGTGGCGGCGCGCATGTCGGCGACCAGGTCGCACAGCGGATTGTCGGGTTCGTGGCCGATCGCGCTGACCACCGGTGTGGTGCATTTGGCGATCTCGCGGCACAGCGTCTCGTCGTAGAAGGGCAGCAGGTCCTCGACGCTGCCGCCGCCGCGGGCGATGACGATCACGTCGACGTCGGGATCGGCGTCGAGCCCGCGCAACGCCTCGACGACCTGGGGCACCGTGTTGGGGCCCTGCACGGCGGTGTTGCGCACCGCGAAACGCACCGCGGGCCAGCGATTGGTGGCCACCGAGATCACGTCGTGTTCGGCGTGACTGCTACGGCTGGTGATGAGCCCGACGGTGTGCGGCAGGAACGGGATCGGCCTCTTGAGGCGCGGGTCGAAAAGCCCCTCGGCGTGCAGCAGCTGACGCAGGCGCTCGATGCGTGCCAGCAGCTCGCCGACACCGACCGCGCGAATCTGGTTGACCCGCAACGAGAACGACCCTCTGCCGACGAAGAAGTTCGGCCGTCCCAGCATGACGACGCGGGTGCCTTCGGTGAGCTTCACCGGCGCGTTGAGCACCAGCTCGCGCGGGCAAGTGATCGACAACGACATGTCGACCGACGGATCGCGCAGCGTGATGTAGGCGGTGCCGGAGTTGGGGCGCGTCGACAGCTGGGCGACCTGCCCCTCGACCCAGACCGTTCCCAGCCGCTCGATCCAGTCCTTGATCTTCATCGAGACGGAGCGGACCGGAAACGGATTCTCCGGTGACTGGCCCTGCTCGGCGTCGGTCATATTCCCAGCCCCGCTGGGGTCGTCACTTCGCGGATGCGCGGGTGATCCTGTTGGCGAGCAGCGTCTGGAACGGCGCGCGGCCCTTGGTGGCCTCCTCATAGGCCAGCAGTGCCTCGAGGTCGGCCACGCGCAGCGTGTTCAGCCGCGCCCGCAGCTGGGCCAGCGTCAGCGACTCGTAGTCGAGCTCGTTGACGATCTCGGGGGCCTCGCCGATCGCCAGGGAATCGTCCTCGCCGTTGCGCTCGGCGGCCGCCTGCGGGTCAGCGTTGCTGAACAGCGCGAACCGGCCCTCGGTCATCCGCTCGCCGTCGCCGGCTGCTTCGCTGTCGGTCCCGGAGTCGTCGAGGTCCTCGTCGAAGGTGGCCCACTCGGGCTGCTCGTCCTTGGGCGGGAAGATCGACTCGAGCGTCTCGTCACCCTTGTTCACCAGGTCGGCGACGTCCTGCTGCACCTTCATCACCAGGTGCGCGAGCGAACTGACGACCGTCATCGGGTACATCAGGATGGTCTGGGGCAGCTTGCGGGTTTCCTCGATGGCGGTTACCGCCGCGCCAACCAGCAGACGGACCCCATACGGTGCGGTTGCCATGGCCACAGCCTACGGGCGACTTCTCGGCTGGGACGAAGGGCCTTGGAACGACTCTGTGCGTACCCTGGTTGTCATGCCGCCGACTATCAACATGGGGATTCCGGGCGCCTCGAGCTCGGTCGCCGGTGGCGTGACCGGTAAACGCGTGCTGCTGGCCGAACCGCGGGGGTACTGCGCTGGGGTGGATCGCGCCGTCGAGACCGTTGAGCGCGCGCTGGAGAAGCACGGCGCCCCGGTCTACGTGCGTCACGAGATCGTGCACAACCGGCACGTCGTCGAGACGCTGGCCAAGGCGGGAGCCGTCTTCGTCGACGAGACCGAGGAGGTGCCCGAGGGCGCGATCGTGGTGTTCTCCGCCCACGGCGTCGCCCCGACCGTGCACCAGACCGCTAAGGAGCGCGACCTCAAGGTCATCGACGCGACGTGCCCGCTGGTCACAAAGGTCCACAACGAGGCCAAGCGGTTCGCCAGGGACGATTACGACATCCTGTTGATCGGCCACGAGGGCCACGAGGAGGTCGTCGGCACCGCCGGTGAGGCCCCCGACCACGTGCAGCTCGTCGACGGGCCGGACTCCGTCGACAACGTCACCGTGCGCGACGAGAGCAAGGTGATCTGGCTGTCGCAGACCACGCTGAGCGTCGACGAGACCATGGAGACGGTGCGCCGGCTGCGGGAGAAGTTCCCGACGCTGCAGGACCCGCCGAGCGACGACATCTGTTACGCCACCCAGAACCGCCAGGTCGCGGTCAAGGCGATGGCCCCAGAATGCGAGCTGGTGATCGTCGTCGGTTCGCGCAACTCGTCGAACTCCGTGCGCCTGGTCGAGGTCGCGCTGGGCGCCGGGTCCGACGCGGCCCACCTGGTCGACTACGCCGACGACATCGACCCCGCATGGCTCGACGGCGTGACGACCGTCGGCGTCACCTCCGGCGCCTCGGTGCCCGAGATCCTGGTGCGCGGCGTGTTGGAGCGGCTTGCCGACTACGGCTACGAGACCGTACAGCCGGTGACGACGGCCAACGAGACGCTCGTGTTCGCGTTGCCGAGGGAGATCCGCCCCGCGCGCGCGTAACGTCATCGAGCGTGCACTCACCGCGAAAATCGTTGGTAAATCTCGCAGTATCCGCACGCGCGCTGCTGGTGGTGGCGCTGATCCTGGCCGCCGCCGGTTGCTCGAACGCCGAAGACCGCCTGAACACCGCGCTGCGGGCGTTCGCCGATGCGTTGTCGAAGGGCGACGCCACCGCCGCCGCGGCCGTGACGACCGATTCCGCCGCCGCGGCGGAGACGCTGACCAAGCTCTTCGAAAGCCTCGGCACCGATGTGCAGGTCAAGGTGGCGTCGGTGCAGCACAACGACGACGGGCCGTCGACCTTCGGCCTCGACACCACCTGGAAGTTCCGCGACGGAGCGAGCGAGTGGGCCTACACGACGAACGGCACCGCAACCGCCTCGGGCGACGACGTCAAGATCGACTGGTCCCCGGCGACCGTCGCTCCCGGTCTCGACGAGGGGCCGCTGTCCTACAGCACGCTCACCCCCGAACCGGCCGCACGGGTCCTCGACCGCACCGGCGCCGAGTTGTTGACCCAGCACATCGTCACGTTGGTCAACCTTTCGCCCGGTGCGGACGTGAATGCCGTTGCCGCGCTTGTCAATCCGATCGCGCCGGGGATCACCGGCGAGTCGCTGCGCGCGGACCTCGACGTGGCGGGCGGTAAACCGGTCACCGCGGTCACGCTGCGCCAGGAAGACCTCGCGCCGATCGAAGCCCAGCTGTCCGCGCTGCCGAACGTCACGCTCGCGCCGCAGACGCGGCTGCTGGCGACCGACAAGACGCTCACGTCGCCGACCCTGGCCGGGCTGACCGAACTGTGGCAACAGCGCACCGATCAGGCCGCCGGATGGGCGGTCAGCGCGCAGACGCGTACGGGACCGCGGAGGGTGGGCGGCCAGGACGCCAAGCCCGTCGGCGACATCGCCAGCACACTCGACATCGCGATGCTGAGGGCCGCCGAAGAAGCGCTCGCGCCGTTGCCCCCGCCGGCGGCGCTGGTGGCGATCCAGCCGTCCACCGGAAACCTGCTGGCCGTCGCGCAGAACGCGGCCGCCGACGCGCAGGGGCCGATCGCGCTGACAGGCCTCTATCCGCCCGGTTCGACGTTCAAGACGGTGACCGTGTCGGCCGCGCTGCAGGCCGGCCAGGTCACCCCCGACAGCATCGTCGCTTGTCCCGCGACCGAGAACATCGAGGGCAGGCAGATCCCCAACGACGACAACTTCGACCTCGGCGACGTGCCGCTGCACACCGCGTTCGCCCGTTCCTGCAACACCACCATGGGCCGGCTGGCGGTGAACCTGCCGCCGGACGCGCTGACCAAGGCGGCCGCGCAACTCGGCCTCGGCATCGACTACACCGCCCCCGGGATGACGACCGTCACCGGCTCGGTGCCGGAGGCCGACACGGCGGCGCTGCGTGTGGAGGAGGGGATCGGCCAGGGCCAGGTCACCGCGTCGCCGTTCGGAATGGCGCTGGTGGCCGCCGCTCTTGCGCGGGGTTCGGCACCGGCGCCGGCGATCGTCGAGGGGCAGCCCGGCAAGCCCGACCGCACGCCCGATCCGGTGCCTGCGGCTGTCGCCGAGCAGGTCCGGTCGATGATGCGCGAAACCGTCACCGGCGGGACCGCCCAGCAGCTGCAGGACATCCCCGGCATGCTCGGCAAAACCGGCACCGCCGAGTACATCGACGACACCCACGCTCACGGCTGGTTCGTCGGCATCGACGGCGATCTGGCGCTGGCGGTGTTCATCAGCGACGCCGGCAGCTCCGCTCCGGCGGTGGACGCCGCGGGCCGCTTCCTGCGTGCCGGAGGCTAGATGTCGTACTCCCAGGAGTCGGCCTCGTAGCCGCGGGGTGCGCTGCGGCGGGTGCGGTACTCCGCGCGGTCGCCGGCCTCCTCGCCGCGGTAACGCACACGGGAGATCGGGTGATGGGTCCCGTTGCCGTTCGTGGCGCCGTTGCGGCCGTGCGGCTCACGAGGCTCGTAGTTGTCGAAGCGGCGACGACGCTCGGGGCGGTCGGCGGCTCGGTCGAAACCCCTGCGGTCGTAGCCCGCGCGGCGTTCGGACGGGGGAGGACCGGGCTGACGCGGGTTGGGTGTGCGAGGCCGGCGACGAGGTTCGGGCGCGCCGGACGGCTCGGCGTGTCGGCCGGAGCGAGCGCGCCGCGGACGCTCGACGAGCGGGTCGATCGGCTCGACCTCGGGCGGCCGGACATGGCGGGACCGCGACGTCGTCGTGCGCCTCGGCCGGCCGGTGCGATCCGCGGCGGGCCTGCCGGCGCGCGATGCCGCCCTGTCGGTCCTGGCGGTCCGGCCTGCGCCCTGGGGACGCCTGCGGCGCGGTGGGGCGGCGACCTCGTCGTCCTCGTCACGGCGCCGCGAGGCGATCAGCGATTTGACCTTCGTCACAATCGCCGTCGCCGCGGTGGCCGCCGCCGTGGCGAGCGCAGGTTTCGGCGCCTCGGAGTCCTCGGCGGCGGCGGGGGACGCGCGACGGGCCGACATCCCGATGTACCAGCGGCACATGCCGATCAGCAGCACGGCAGCCGAGGTGAAGAACATCAGCGGGAAGCGTTCGATGAGCGGATAGCCGCAGTTGATCGCCAGATCCTTGAGCCCGGTGAACTGGCCGCCGGTGAACAGGAAGTAGGAGCCCGGCACGGTCACGAACAGGAGCAGGGGCGGCTGAATGACCGCGGTGAACACCGCCTGCTGTCGGACCGCCAGTACGGCAGCGAGGCAGCCCAGGACGTAGCAGGCGGCGAACACCGTGCTGAGTTCCTTGCTGCCCGATCCGGCGTCGAACGCGAACCCGATCGTCGTTGCGGTGACCGCGATCAGCACAGCACCCCACCCGGGTACACCGGGAAAGTTGGGATGCGCGGAGCGGTGGTCGGCGACGACGGCCGACCGTGCGCGCTGTGCTGACACAGGTAGACCGTACCGGCTTTCACTCCGTGTGGCTGTCAGCGCGGTTCGGGCGTGCCCGGCACGGTCTCCTAGACTCTGGACCCTGTGAGCTTGAACCTGGGAATCGTCGGCCTGCCGAACGTCGGAAAATCGACGCTGTTTAACGCGTTGACGCGGAACGACGTCCTCGCGGCCAACTACCCGTTCGCCACGATCGAACCCAACGAAGGTGTCGTGCCGCTGCCTGATCCGAGATTGGCGGAGCTCGCCAAGATGTTCGGCTCGGAAAAGATCATTCATGCGCCGGTCACCTTCGTTGATATCGCCGGGATCGTCAAGGGCGCCTCGGAAGGCGCTGGGCTGGGCAACAAATTCCTCGCCAACATCCGCGAGAGCGACGCGATCTGCCAAGTGGTGCGGGTGTTCAGCGACGATGACGTAGCTCACGTCGACGGCCGCATCGACCCGAAGTCCGACATCGAGGTCATCGAGACGGAGTTGATCCTCGCGGACATGCAGACGCTCGAAAAGGCGCTTCCGCGGCTGGAGAAGGAAGCCAGGACGCACAAGGAACGCCGACCGGCGCACGACGCCGCCGTGGCCGCACAGGAGGTTCTCAACAACGGGACGACGCTGTTCGCCGCGGGCGTCGACGCATCACCGCTGCGGGAGCTGAACCTGCTGACGACGAAACCGTTTCTGTACGTGTTCAACGCCGATGAGGCGGTGCTGACCGACGAGGCACGCAAAAACGAGCTGCGCGAGCTGGTGGCGCCCGCCGACGCCGTCTTCCTGGACGCGAAGATCGAGGCCGAGCTGCAGGAGCTCGACGATGAGTCGGCCGCCGAGCTGCTCGAGTCGATCGGCCAGACCGAACGTGGACTGGATGCGTTGGCGCGGGCGGGTTTTCACACGCTGAAGTTGCAGACGTTTCTCACCGCGGGGCCGAAGGAGTCCCGCGCGTGGACGATTCACCAGGGCGACACCGCGCCGAAGGCGGCCGGCGTCATCCACACCGATTTCGAAAAGGGCTTCATCAAGGCCGAGATCGTCTCCTACGACGACCTGATCGAGGCGGGGTCCATGGCCGCGGCGAAGGCGGCGGGCAAGGTGCGGATGGAGGGCAAGGACTACGTCATGGCCGACGGCGACGTGGTCGAGTTCCGCTTCAACGTCTAGGTCGATCGCTTCAGTTGATGATCTCCCCGCGTTCGTCGGTGGGGATCTTCGCGAGTCGTTCGCGCCACGCCTGGAGTTCCTCGGGAGACAGCCGCTTCCAGTCGTGGACTTCCTCGACCACGCGCAGTGGCTCGCGGCTGCGGTACGAGCGGGTCGGATTGCCCGGGAACTTCTTGTCGGTGACGTTCGGATCGTCCTCGAATTCACCGGTCGGTTCGACGCGGTACACCCGCGGCATGCCGTCGCCTGCCGCGAGCTCGGCCGCCAACCCCGCACCGTCGCGTAGCGCCGTGAAATAGATGTGGTTCATCAGGATCTCGGGCCGGTAGTTCGACGGAAAGCCCGCGGTGAGCAGGTCGCCCGGCTTCAGGTCGGCCTTCGTCCCGTGGTAGAACGGCCCCTTCTCCAACGCGGCGTTCATGTCCCGAGGCTACGGCCCCGCGATGAGACGTCTGCATGGCGTCGTCCACGAGATGAACCAACGAGCCCATTAAGCTGGATGAATGTCCAGCAAGGTCCCGAGCCGGAAGGCCCGCTTGGCGCACGCGTCCAAGCATGCGGAGTTGTGGAACTCGGGGAAGAAAGCCGAGTGGGTGGCGTCGTGGCGCACGATCTGCCCCGGCGAGGTCCGCATGTTCGACCCGGTCGGGACCGAGGAGAAGCGCGGATTTGCAGCGGTTACGACCGACGCCTTCGACATGTTCCAGCCGATTCTCAGGATCAACATGATCACCGTCCAGGTGAACGGCAACGAGATGGCATGGGTCTGCGAAAATCATTTCGGCACCGAACCGAATGTCCAGACGGCCTACAGTATCGAAACGTTCGCCTGGGACGATGACGGCAACCTTCTCATCAAGACCTACTATCCGATGCCGGAATCCGTTGGTTCCGAAGGGGACCCGTATGCCCACCTGCTGGAAGGACAGCAGTAACCCGGCCCGACGGTGACGGGTCGACACGAGTTGTCGGTGTGCGCATCCAGCCTACGGGCATCAAGCTTGTCTCGCCCACGCCGGTCGGTGCGCTGGCCTCGTTGGCGAGAACCGCGATCCCGATGGCAACCTCGTCAATCCGTTCACCCCGGTCAGCGCCGAAGCTCGGGTCAAATTCAACTCGCGACGTAGTACTGGACCAGACAGAACTCGTGGTCCTCGGGATCGAGCATGACCAGCACCACGCCCTCGTCGTAGTCGTGGCGGACGCCGGTCCATCGTCCACCGAGGGCCTCGACCCGATCCCGTGCCGCGGCGATGTCGTCCACCTCCACGTCGAGGTGTATGCGTACCTTCGTGGCCTTCGGTTCGGGAACGCGCTGAAAAGTGAGTCGCGGCAACGGTCCGGAACGCGAACCGACAGTTGCCCAGTCCGGATCATCCCCGTGTTCGCTCGACACCGGGATGTCGAGCAGCGTCGCCCAAAATGTCGACATCCGAACGGGATCAGCGCAATCGATCGTCAGTCCGGACCAGCGATTGGCCATCGTTTCCCCTCCGCGCTCGGCGTTTGTCACTCCAAGCGATTCTTCCGCACAGGGCCGCTTCGGGCTGGTTTCGGCCGCACCCCGCCGAATAGGGTGAAACCATGCCTCGGAGGCCCATCGCGGAATGAGTGAGCGTGACCTGTCGGCCGTTTATCGCGACTACCTGGGATGCCTGAACGAACGGCGGTGGTCCGACCTCGGCATCTTCGTGGCAGATCGGCTGTCCTACAACGGAAAACGCATGACGCTCGCCGACTACCGCGCTTTGCTGGAAGCGGACACCGCCGCGACACCGGATCTGCTGTACGACCCCGAAATCCTCCTGGCCGACGACCGGTTCGTCGCCTGCCGTCTCTCCTTCCGCTGCACTCCGCGGCACACGTTTCTCGGGATCGAGCCGACCGGAAGGCCGGTTTCTTTCGCAGAGCACGTGTTCTACCGCTTCGAAGCGCAGCGAATCGTCGAGGTGTGGTCGTTGATCGACAAGGAGGCCGTTCGCGAGCAGATGTTGCGAAAGGCCTAGCGGCGAGAGGCTAAATTCGACTTCATGTCCGAAGACTGGCGCGTAGATCGGGTCGACGAAATCCGGTCGTTGATCAAACAAGCCGAACCCGATGTCGTCGAGGAGATCAAATGGCGTAAACCGTCGAACCCCGATGGTGTGCCTGCGTTCTCGCTGGACGGGCTCATCTGCACCCTCGAGATGTACAAGGGCAAGGTGAAGGTGAACTTCGCCAAGGGCTCGTCGATCGCCGACCCGAACAACTTGTTCAACGCGAGCCTGCACGCACCGGTGGGGCGCTCGATCGATCTGCAGGAAGACGACGAGCTGGATCCCGAGAAGTTCAAGGCGCTTATCAACACGGCGGTCGAGGTCAACCGCAGCAACAAGGCGGCCAAGCGCCGCAAGTGAGGATCGCCGACCGGTTACCCCGCAGCGAAGGCAACGTGTCGGTCCGGCGGCTCCGGCACGGCGACGCGCACGCATTCGCGGCGGGCACCCACGATGCCGCAGTACGACGGTTCGGGCACCTACCGCTGCGGGAATACTCGGCAGAGGTGGTGCGTGGCCAGATCGACGGCGTCATCGCTCGCGGGCTGGCCGACGACACGCTCGCCGTGTTGGCCATCGCGGACATGTTGTCCGACGATTTCCTCGGCAGCATCGTCCTTTTTGACATCCACGAGTCCACTGCGGAGGTCGGGTTCTGGTTGGCTCCGCAGGGACGCGGTCGCGGCGCGGCTCGTCAAGGCCTGTCGGCGGTCGCTGGCCTGGCCGCGGAGGTGGGACTCACTCGGCTGACCGCACGAACCGCCCCGGAGAACGTCGGATCTCGTCGGGTACTGGAAAGCGTCGGCTTCGTACAGACGGGCGGTCCCCGGAACGAGGCGACCCCATCCGGAGAAACGACGACGGTCTTGACGTACGAGTACTACACTCTGTAGTACAAGGATGTCGGGAGGCGGAGTATGCGGTGGCGCGGGGTCAGTCATGTCGAGTTCGCGGTCCTGGACTACGACGAATCGATCGCGTTCTACGACGCGCTGTTCGGCTGGCTGGGGTACAGCAGCTTCTCGTCGCTGAACATGGAGTACCAGTCGATCTACTACATGACGCGCTACGTCAACCCCCACAGTTACATCGGAATCCAACCCGCCCGCACCGGGGCCAAGTTGACCCACGCTGACCAGGCCGTCGGCATTAACCACATCGCCCTATGGGCACGCAGCCGAAAAGAAGTCGACCGCCTCCATCGGGAGTTTCTGATCCCGCGCGATATCCCGGTCACCGACACACCGCGGGAGTATCCGCAGTACTGGCCCGGCTACTACGCGGTGTTCTTCGACGACCCGATCAATGGCATCCACTGGGAGTTGGCGTGGGTGCCGAAAGTGCCCACCCCGCGCCAGGTTTGGTCGTTCGACCGCGCACTGCGCGTGTTCGCGAAAGCCAGACCGGATCTGGCGAACACCGTTCCGGGAGTCACCTGGCAGGGTAGGCGGACGTTGTCTCGTTGACGACCGGTCACGGTGCAGGGATGGCCACCCGCACCGAGCCGTCGCACATCTGCGCGGTCGTGCCGGCGACCCGCACCGAACCGTCGCACAACCGCGTCGAAGGGGTGTGCACCCAGCCGTCGCCGGGAACCGTGGGATCGGCGTACTCGATCCTCCACTGCGGATGCGGTGACGGCGTAGCGCCCGCAGGTCCTGCAGCCAATCCCGCCGCGAGCGCCACCGTGCCCGCCAACGTCGCGCCGACCATCGTCTTCTTCAGCCAGTTCGTCATTCCCGCTCGTTCCTTCCGCGAATGCGTCGCGCTGTGTCGCGGCGCCGATGCGGCAAGTACAAGCGGCGAGAGCTGCTACCGATCCCAAGAAACGTGGCCGGCGGAATCGGGTTCAATGTTTGTCGATGGCACGCACAGATACCGCGTCGAAGGTGGTCAAGGCTCCGCTGAGCCGTGTCTTCGAAGCGCTCGTCGACCCCGAGGCGCTCGCCGAGTGGCTGCCTCCGGCCGGAATGACCGGTCGGTTCGAACACTTCGACGCCCGCCCCGGCGGCTCGTACCGGATGATCCTGACGTACGTCGATTCGCCCGCGCACGGGCCCAAGAGCGACGCCGACTCCGATGTCGTCGAGGCTCGCTTCGTCGAGATAGAACCCGACGATCGAGTCGTCCAAACCGTCGAGTTCGACTCGGCCGACGCGTCTTTCGGCGGCACGATGACCATGACGTGGACGGTGACGCGGGTCGACGGCGGTACGCGCGTGGAACTGCGCGCCGACGACGTGCCTTTCGGGATCTCGGCGGCCCACCATGCGGACGGGATGAACTCCTCACTGGACAACCTGGCCGCCTACCTCGCCAAGCGACAGATCGTGTTTCGCGCCGAGTAAGACGGTCAAGCGATGCACGCACGATGCATTTGGCCGATTTTCCCGTGCACGGGATTGGGCGAGTTTCCTTTGGGTAGACCTGTGCCCGAGCTAGGGGGGTGGGCAAAGTGCCCATGGGTCGAATAGCTCCAGACACAAAAGGAGCAATAGAAATGCAGAAGACAGTGGCCGTCGGCGCAATGACGCTCAGCTTGCTGTTCGGCGGCGCCGGTGTGGCGAACGCGACCGACCTGATGGTGCCCGCAACGACCACCACAACGGTCGCTCAGCAGGATGTCGAGCACGAGCAGGAGAGCGACAACACGGGCCTGTGGGGGCTCGCGGGGCTCCTCGGCCTGTTGGGCCTCCTCGGTCTGAAGAAGCGCAGGGACGCCGACTATCCGGGGGTCCGTAACACGGGCACGAACCCGCCTCCGCGCGTGTAGCTCCTGATCGATTTATGGCCCCCGCCAGGTGACAAAGCCTGGCGGGGGCTTCTCGAGTACCGATAGGGCAGAATCGCGCACGTGACGCAGCCGCCGCACCGCCCGGGTCCGCCTGACTGGCGGGGCCGCGGCGCGCCGCCCCCGCATCCGGGCCAGCGACGACCGCCGCCGCGGCCGCCGGAGCCACCAACTCAACCGGCCCCGGCGCACCACGATCAGCCGACCGAACAGCTTCGCGCACGCAAGGGTCCCGCGAGTGCGGGTCCCACGCAACGTATTCCGCGTCCGCCGTCTCCGGCCGACGTGCGGCCGACCCAGCAGATCGAGCGGCCGGCTCCGCCGCCACCGCCGTCCTTCGGATCCGCTCCGGACGGGGGTGAGAAACCGCGCCGCCGCCGTGGCGTCAACAAGATGACGATCGCGCTCCTCGCGGTCATCCTGGTCGCCCTACTGGCCGGTGGCCTCGCCGCCGGTGAGCTCTATGCCCGGCAGCGCGCGGACAGCATCCTGACCGAGGTCGCCGAGTGCGTGACCGAGGACGGCGTCAAGATCTCGTTCGGCGTCAACCCGCCGTTCTTGTGGCAACACATGACCGGGCATTACACCAACATCTCGGTCACCACCGACGGCAAGCGGGTGCAGAGCGCCGACGGCATGACCGCGCAGGTCACCCTTGCCGACGTGCGGCTGCAGGACACGGGCGATTCCAAGGGCACCATTGGATCACTCGACGCGACCCTGAGTTGGAAGTCGGCCGGTATCAAAGACACCGTCGCGGCGAACCTGCCCGGCGTCGGCAACCTGGTCACCGGGGTGCGCACCGATTCTGCGGCGGGGACTGTGATCTTGGAGGCCGGCGACAACAGCGTCACCGCCAAGCCCGTCGTCACCGACGGCGACCTGAATTTGCAGGTCCTCGATGTCACCGGCCCGCTGCCCAAGGACGCGGTGCAGACGGCGCTCAACGACCTGACCAAAAAACTCAACGACAACTACCCGCTCGGGATCCACGCCGACAGTGTCGAGGTCACCGACTCCGGCGTAGTCGGGAAGTTCTCGAGCCGGGATGCCGCCATTCCCAAGGAGGACGCCAACCCCTGCTTCGCGCGCCTCTAGCCGCGATCACGCAGATACCGCGCGACGAGCGCGATGACGGTGAGCAGCACGGCCACCGCCACCAGGCCCGCCAGCACGGTCCACGCGACGAGACCGGCGTCCACGGGGCGCCCCATGATCTCGGCGCGGCGCCAGTAGACCGCGCCGATCAGGACGGCCTTGACGACGATCAGTATCGAGGCGATGCGTAGGGCGGTGGACAGCGGCACCTCATCGAGCGTACGCAGGGGTGCGGCCGCCACGCACTACACAGCGGGACGGTGGTGATGGCTCCGCCGACCGCTTTCGGTGCCGCTCGAAGGGGCTGATCAGTCCAGGGTCACGGCGATCTCGGGGCTCAGTTGATAGCCGGGCGCGAGCGGCAGGGTGTCACCGCTCCAGAACGAGCCGGGGTCGAACCAGTTGTAGTGCTTCTCCGACGTGAGCAGGCCCATCTCCTCGTAGGTGATGGCGACGGTCTCCGCGCAGTACGCGGTCTGCATCCCCACCTGGAGCTGTTCCTGCTTCCTGCGCGCCGTCGCATCGCGAACCCTCCTGTGCACGAACGGAATCCCGCGCGTGAAGTCGGTGGCGGCGAGGCGCCCGCGAAACCAGCGGCCGGTCAGCCGCGCGGTGCTCGGAAACGGTGTGCCGTCCATGCGGGCGACCACCTTCAGCGCCCGGTCCTCCTGCTCGCGGTTGGCGTACGGCGTGAGCTGACGCAGCCAGCAGCGCTGGTGGTAGTTGTTGATCCACCGCTCCACCACCTGGCGGGCGTCGTTGAGTTGCACGCCGCGCTGGTTGCGGCCGGTCCACATGTCGGTCAGCTTGTCCCCGAGTTCGGCGTGCCAGATCAGTGGTGGCAGATCCTCGATCGCGATCGTCATCCCGACGTGGTTGACCGGGCTGTTGGTCAACGATTGGATCGCCCGGTCGGGCCCGGAGCGTCCGCGAAACAGCCACAGGTCGCCGGTGCGCGTCGCCTCCAGGGCCTGTTCCAACGACACGGTGGTTGGTTTCACCACCGCAGCTTAGGCAGACTGACCGCTATGCGCGGTATCTGGAAGTGGGTCGGGCTGGCGAGCGTCGCGGGTGTGGTGGCGGGCGGCGTGCTGGTCGCGCGCGATCAACGACGCCGCAACTCCTACACGCCCGAGGACATCAGGGCGCGGCTGCACCAGCGGGTCGCCGAGGCCAACGCCGGCGGTCAGGACTCGACGGCGTAGAGCCGGTATGACCCGCTGAACCCCTTGAGCTGGGCGTCGCGGCCGTCGTCGAACGCGATGTCGTCGACGTCGGCCAGCGCGTCGCGCACCACCTCGCTCACCAGCACCTCACCGCCGTTGGCTTCGTTCGCCACCCGCGCGGCCATCGCGACGTTGCGTCCGAACAGGTCGTCGCCGCGGCGCACCGACTTACCCATGTGGATTCCCATGCGGACACGAATACCGTTGGGCGGCCGACGAAGTGACCGCTGCACATCCATGCTGCATCGCACCGCCTCGCCGGGTTGCGCGAACGCGACCATGAATCCGTCGCCCTGGCTCTTCACCACGTAACCCGAATGCTTCTTGACGTGGCGTCGCACCATCTTGTCGTGCCGCCCCAGTAACCGAACGAAAGCGCGGTCGCCGATGCGTTCGTTGAGCGCGGTCGAGTCCTCGATGTCGGAGAACAAGATCACCATCTTGCCGCTCGGTGCGAGCCGGGCCAGGTCAGGTCGCTCCACCTCGGCCCAATCGGCGAGGTCCTCGATCGAGGTTCTCACCGCCGCGCCGAGGCCGTCCTTACGCAGGATGTTCGCGGTCTGCCACACCTGCTTCACCGCTTCGCGACCGCCGCTGAGCAGCATGTTCTTCGTGTCGAGGCGACGGCGCGCCTCATCGAGTTCCTCGCGCTGACGGGTGTACCGCATCCACAGCACGCCCAGCGCTATGGCTTCGGCCGTCGCGGCTATCGCCAGAATGTAGGCCGCGATCTGGGCTCCGGTCACCCCTCAAGTATTGGATGCTGATTCTGTGACGCCCGCGGAGCCCCCGTATTACGAGAGCCGCTACATCCGCGCCAACCACCCCGAGTCGCCCCAGGCGCTGTGGTTGCGGGAGACGCTGCTGCTTCCCACCGCAGGTGAGCCGGTCGCCGATGTGTGGGTGATGATCTTCGATCCCGACGGAGCGGGCAACCGCGCGCTCAAGGAGCCGTACCCGATCGGGTCGGCCGACTACAACTACGACACTTGGACCGCGCGGATCGGTGCGACCATGCTCGACGACCGGTCGGCCGAAGGCGTGGTCACCGGCGGGCATCGCTCGGCGCGCTGGGACCTGCGGATCACTCCGGGCGACGAGCCGGAGGTCCGGCTGCTCAGTGACCGTGCCTACGCGGCACGGTTTCCGACCGCCAAGACCACGGTGCGCCATCCCCTCGCCCGGTTCGACGGGCTGCTCGAACTCGACGACGTCCGCCTCGTGCTAGACGGGTGGAGCGGCAGCGTCAACCACAACTGGGGCACCCGGCACACACCGTCGTACGCGTACGGCCAGGTCTGCGGATTCGACAACGCGCCCGACACGACGCTCGAAATCGTCACCGCCCGTGCCGCGCTCGGGCCGGTGCTGCTACCGGGTGTGACGCTGTTCGTGTTCCGGCACGCCGGCCAGGAATTCGCGGTGCGATCGATCCGCGGGAGCCTCCAGACCCACGGCCACTACCGCCCCTTCACGTGGACGTTCGGCGGGCGGATCGGTGAGCAGATGATCGAGGGCGAGATCGTGGCCGAACCGTCCGACGTGATCGGGCTGACGTACACCGACACCGACGGCACCGCGAAGTACTGCTACAACTCCGCGATCGCCACCTGCCGAATTCAGGTGGCGGGCAAGGCGTTCGAGCGTGCCGAACTGGTCGCCCACCGTCGGGCGATGTTCGAGATCCTCACCAACGACCGCCACGCCGCGGTGCCGCTGCTGGCCTGATCTGATGCTGCCGTGTCCGAAACTGAATTTCTGCACGAGGTTTCACGATTTATTGGCACAAAGGTTCAGTTTCGGCGCACGGTGCGGCGTTCTGTGGTCACCGGCTGACGAATTGCACCACGACTTCGGAGAACGCGTCGTTGTCGTCACCGGCGGCGGTGTGGCCGGCCTCGGAGAGCTCGACGAACTCCGCGCGAGGCACCTTCTCCAAGAAGTCCTTCACGCCCGCAGTGCTGACCACATCCGAGAGTTTCCCACGGATGAGCAGAATCGGGATGGTCAAGCTCATCACCGCGTGCTCGAGCTTCTCCTCGCGGACGAATCGATCGTCGATCGGCGCGGTGAGAAACGCCGGATCCCAGTGCCAGAACCATCGTCCGTCGCGGAATCGGAGGTTCTTCTTCAGGCCTTCGGGGTTGCGCGAGCGCTTCCGGTACGGCAGATAGGCGGCCACCGCGTCAGCCGCTTCCTCGAGCGACTCGAAACCCTCTATCCCGCTGGACATGAACTCGCGGATGCGCGCGCTGCCGTCCTTTTCGTATCGCGGCACGACGTCCACGAGCACAAGCTTGGTCACCTTCTCCGGTCCCGCAGCGGCCGCCGCCAGCATGCCCGTCATCCCGCCCATGCTCGCGCCGATGAGAGCGACTGGACGGCGGATCTGTTCGACGACCGCGAGCGTGTCCGCACTCAACGCGTCGACGGTGTAGTTGGCGTTCGGCGCTCGGTCGCTGTCTCCGTGGCCCCGGGAATCCAGCGCGACCACGTGCAGACCGAGGCCGGCGAGGATGTGGCCGGTCTTCTTCCACGAATAGCGGTTCTGACCACCGCCGTGCAGGAGCAGTACGCGTGCAGGAGCAGTACGGAGGGACGCTCGGTGTGCGCGCCGCGGTTCCACTCGTCGGCCACCAAGGTGATGTCCTCAGACCCGCGGAACTTCACGGTCTGCGGTTCGCTGTCAGTCGCGCTCACGGCCGTCCTCTCGCCCCGGTGGCTCACGTTACCCACCGGGAAATTCCGCCGATCCCGGTGTCCTTGATGAGAGCGTCAATATACTTTGCTCTCGTGCAGCCGGAGTTCGCCGACCAGGACCGTGAGCGCATCATCGAGGCTGCCTATGCCTGTCTCTCACAACCGCACGCGGGCCCCGTCCCCGTCGCGGCGATTTTGCAGCGTGCGGGGGTGTCGACGCGTGCCTTCTACCGTCACTTCGAATCCAAGGACGAGCTGTTCCTGGCCATGCTCCGCGAGGAGACCGGCGCTTTGGCTCGGCGTCTCGACCTGATCGTCGAGGACAAGTCGGGCATCCCCGCCGAACAGCTCGAAGCGTGGATCGAGGGGATGTTCGGGCTGATCCGCGACGACCAGATGCGGATGCATTTCACCGTGATCGACTCCGACGAGGTGCGCGCCGCCAGGGGCTACCGGGCGACGCGCGAGGAGGCCCACGCCGACCGGGAGCGCTCGCTGGCGGAGATCCTGCGGCGCGGCCGAAGCGACGGATCGTTCCCGCTGACCGATCCCGAGCAGGACGCCGTCGCGATCAACGCGATCATCAGCCGCGTGTTGATCATCCAGACGTTCGACGACCACGACGGTCTGCGACGGGCCAAGGCCCGGGTCCTCGACTTCGCGCTGCGCGCTCTGGGGGCCGGCCAGTATGTCTCCGAAAGGAGATGATCTCCGTACGCGACGGCGGTCCTGCAAGCCTGCGCGGCCGGATATCTTCGGCCCTGTAGTGGGGAAACTCACCTCAGCCCCTTTGGCGGTTGCTCAACCGTAAATTCCCGATATACGGTTCCCCGGCGGCCGCCCGTGTGTACCCTTGCGCCACAGCCATCACGGGCGCGGGTTGTTGGTGTCGAGGAAGGTTGGACGACCTATGGCAGGTCACCCCACACGGGCAAGGCCCGACTGATGGTCGCCTCCACCGCAATTGCCAAGCCCGTGCGCGCCTTCGGCGGCTTCTATTCGATGGCGCTCGACACTTTGGTGTCTATCTTCAAGCCGCCCTTCGCATGGCGCGAACTGATCAGTCAATCGTGGTTTGTCGCACGCGTCTCGATCGTGCCGACGCTGTTGCTGACGATCCCCTACACGGTGTTGCTGACGTTCATCGAGACGATCCTTCTCGGAGAGATCGGTGCCGCGGACTTCTCCGGTACGGGCGCCGCTCTGGGCACGGTGCGCCAGATCGGGCCCATCGTGACGGTTCTGGTGGTAGCCGGAGCGGGCGCCACCGCAATGTGCGCCGATCTGGGCGCCCGCACGATTCGTGAGGAACTCGATGCCTTGCGAGTGATGGGCGTCGATCCCATTCAGGCGCTTGTGGTTCCGCGGGTGCTGGCCGCCACCATCGTGTCGTTGGCGTTGTCCGCCACGGTGATTCTGGTCGGCTTGGCCGGCGCGTATTTCTTCGTGGTTTACATCCAGAACGTCTCGCCCGGTGCGTTCGCCGCCGGCCTCACCCTGATCATCGGCGCCACCGACGTGATCATCGCGCTGGTGAAGGCGGCGTTGTTCGGCCTCTCGGCCGGCCTGATCGCCTGCTACAAAGGGATTTCCGTGCGCGGCGGACCGGCCGGGGTCGGTAACGCGGTGAACGAAACCGTGGTGTTCACATTCATGGCGCTGTTCGCGATCAACATCGTCGCAACAGCCGTGGCGATCAGAATCACGCAATGACCGTCTCTCGGCCGCATTCTCAGTTCCCCTGGCTCAAGAGCCGGTTCCGCAGCGTGGCGGATCCGTGGAACCGCATCGGCATGCAGACCAAGTTCTACGGCCGCACGCTGCGCAACATGCATTACGTCCTGCTCCACTACCGGGTGGAACTGGTTCGGATCATCGCCGAGATGGGGCTCGGCGCCGGCGCACTCATCATCATCGGCGGCACGGTCGCCATCGTCGGCTTCCTGACGGTGACCACTGGCGCTTTGGTGGCCGTGCAGGGCTACAGCGACTTTTCCGAACTCGGCGTCGAGGCCCTGACGGGGTTCGTCTCGGCCTACTTCAACGTGCGCTTGATCGCACCGGCCACCACCGCGATCGCGTTGTCCGCCACCATCGGTGCCGGAGCCACCGCGCAACTCGGCGCCATGCGCATCAATGAGGAGATCGATGCCCTCGAGGTGATGGGCATCCGCAGCATCGCGTTCCTCGCCTCGACCCGTGTCATCGCGGGCTTCCTCGTCGTGATCCCCCTGTACTGCGTTGGCGTGCTGATGGCGTTCTGGGCGGCGCGGTTCGGAACCACGGTGATCTACGGACAGTCGACCGGCGTGTATGACCACTACTTCCGGACGTTCCTCAACCCCACCGACCTGATGTGGTCGTTCGGTCAATGCATTGCGTTGTCGGTGGTGATCATGCTCGTGCACACCTATTACGGGTTCACCGCGCGCGGCGGGCCCGCCGGTGTGGGGGAGGCCGTGGGGCGTGCGGTGCGTACGTCGTTGATCGTCGCCGCCTTCGTCCTCGTCATGCTCTCGCTCGCGGTGTACGGCCAGTCCGGCAACTTCAACCTGGCCGGGTGACGATGGACGATCGAGAAGGCCTGCACCCCGCCTGGTGGACATTGATCCTCGCGATATTGATCGTGGTGGCGCTGTGGCTGACATACGCGCTGTTCGTCGGCTCGTTCAGGAAGACCGAGACCGTCACGTTGACCTCCGAACGCTCGGGTCTGGTGATGGAGACCAACGCGAAGGTCAAGTTGCGCGGCGTGCAGGTCGGCCGGGTCGCCGCGATCGAGGGCGGCTCCGAACCGGTGGCGCTGAAGCTCGAGATCGACAGGGACAAACTCGAATTCATTCCCGCCAACGTCGAGGCGCAGATCAGGGCGACGACGGTCTTCGGCGCCAAGTTCGTCGACCTGATCTATCCCAGCGACCCCAGCAGGCAGCGGCTCGAACCCGGTCAGGTGATCGTGTCACGCAACGTCACCGTCGAGGCCAACACGGTGTTCCAGAACGTGGTCGACGTGCTCGAGCAGGTGGACCCCGCCAAACTCAACAGCACCCTCTACGCGCTGGCCGAGGGCGTGCGCGGACAGGGTGAGCGGATCGGCCAGGCCACCACGGATGCGAATCAGGTTCTGCTGGAACTCAACCCGCGCAACGAGACGATCACTCAGGACTTGCGGGCACTGCGGGACTTCAACAACACCTACAGCGCTGCCGCCCAGGACCTCGTGACCACTCTCGACGCGGCCAGCACCACCAGCGCCACGGTGACCGCGCGCGCCAGCCAACTGGATGCGTTGCTGCTGGCCACCATCGGGTTCTCGAACAGCGGTATCAACCTGCTGGCGCCGAACCAGCAGAACCTCATCAAGGCGATCAACGTTCTCGAGCCGACGACGAACCTTCTGTTCAAATACAGCCCGGAGTACACCTGCCTGCTGACCGGCGCAAAGACGTTGTTGGACACCGGCGGGTACGACGCACCGGGTGGCAACGGCCGGACTTTGGTGCTCGACGTGGGCCTGACGCTGGGTGACGATTCGTACAAGTACCCCAACCACCTGCCGGTGATCGGCGCCAAGGGCGGGCCGGGAGGCAAGCCCAGCTGCGGCTCGCTGCCCGACGTCGCAAAGAACTGGCCGGTGCGAAACCTGGTCACCAACACCGGATTCGGCACCGGACTCGACTGGCGCCCGAACCCGGGTATCGGGTTCCCGGGCTATGCCAACTACCTCCCGGTCACCCGCGCCGTACCCGAACCGCCGAGCGTGCGCAACCTGTTCGGAGGACCCGCGCCTGGTCCGATCCCGTATCCGGGCGCCCCCGCTTACGGCGCGGACCTGTACGCCGACGACGGCACCCCGCTGTGGCCGGGTCTGCCCGCGGCGCCGCCGCCGATGGCGCCCCGCGATCCTGGCGCCACCCCGGGATCGGAGCCGTTCATCGTCCATTCGCCGGCGCAGATGCAGCCCACGCCGCTGCCGCCGACACCGTTGCCCATCCCGGCCCGGCCGGGCCCCCCGTTCGGATGATCCACGACGCGATGAGAGGTAAGACGCCATGTCGAGCGTGAACGCCAGGGTTCGACGGGACGCACTGCGTCTCGCCGCGTTCCTGGGGGTGTGCGTGCTCGGCGTGTTCGGGCTGTTCGCGGTCTTCGGGCAGATGCGCTTCGGGGAGGTCACCAACAGCTACGTGGCCGAGTTCACCAACGTCACGGGACTGGAGAACGGTGACTTCGTCCGCATCGCCGGTGTCGAGGTCGGCAGGGTCAAAAAGGTTGAGATACAACCGGATACGACGGCACGGGTGGAGTTCACCGCCGACGAGTCGGTGGTGCTGACCGAGGGCAGCAGGGCGGTCATCCGCTATGACGACCTGATCGGCGGCCGTTACCTCGCGCTCGAGGAGGGGGCAGGCGGAGTCAAGAAGCTCGCGCCGGGCGGCACGATCCCGCTGGCCCGCACGTCGCCAGCGCTCGACCTCGACGCCCTGATCGGTGGGTTCCGCCCGCTGTTCCGGGCGCTGGACCCCGATCAGGTCAATGCGTTGTCCGGCCAGCTGATTCAGGCGTTGCAGGGCCAAGGCGGGACGATCAATTCGTTCCTGTCCCAGACTGCGGCGCTGACGACAACGCTGGCCGACCGTGACCGGCTTATCGGTGAGGTCCTCGTCAACCTCAACGTCGTGCTGGGATCGCTCGGCGACCAGAGCGACCAGTTCGCAAAGGCCGTCGACGCGCTGTCGGAACTCGTCGCGACGCTGCAGGGGCGCAAACAGGACATCAGCAACGGGTTGGCGTACACCAACGCCGCGGCCGCGACCATCACCGACCTTCTCGCCGAAGCCCGCCCGCCGTTCTCAAAGACGATCCAGGAGACGGACCGCGCCGCGGGAATCGTGGTGGCCGACCACGAGTACTTCGACAACCTGCTCAACACGTTGCCGGATGCATATCAGGCGCTTGCGCGACAAGGCATCTACGGTGACTTCTTCACGTTCTATCTCTGTGACATCGTGCTCAAGCTCAACGGTAAGGGCGGTCAGCCGGTATACGTGAAGGTCGCCGGGCAGTCCACGGGGAGGTGTGCGCCGCGATGAGGCCTTTCTCCGAACGCAACCAATTGGTCATCGGCGCCGTCGGTCTGGCGTTGACGATCGCCATCGTGCTGGGGTCGCTGAACTACCAGCGGCTGCCGTTCCTGAAGGGCAACGAGTACTCGGCCTATTTTTCCGAAGTGGGCGGGCTGGAACCCGGTGAGGCCGTTCAGGTTTCCGGTTTCGAGGTGGGCCAGGTCCAGTCGATCGAGCTGGACGGGTCGCGCGCGCTGGTGAAATTCACCGTCGCCAAGCACATCCGAATCGGTGAGCGCACCGAGGCGGCGATCAAGACCCAGGGTCTGCTGGGCACGAAGATCCTCGAGGTCACGTCGCGCGGTGAAGGGCGACAGGAGGGCACGATTCCCCTCGACCGCACGACGGCGCCGTACGAACTGCCGGATGCGTTGGGCGAGTTGGCGATGGCGATCAGCGGCCTGAACACCAACCAGTTGTCCGATTCGCTGCGCGTCTTGGCCGACACGTTCTCCGAGACGCCGCCAGAACTGCGCGTCGCGATCGAAGGCGTGGCGCGGTTCTCCGACACGCTGAACCAGCGCGATGAGCAACTTCGCGGCTTGCTGGGCAACGCGAACAAGGCCACCACGGTGCTGGCCGAACGCAGCAACCAGATCGTCAGCCTGGTCAACAACACCAACGCACTGCTGGCCGAGCTGAGGAGCCAGAGCGCGGCGCTGGATGAGGTCTCGGGCAACATCTCGGCACTCAGCAGGCAGTTGGGCGGTTTCATCGCCGAGAACCGCGAGACCATGAAACCGGCCCTCGAGAAGCTCAACGGCGTCCTGACGATCATCGACAACCGCAAGGAACGCCTGCAGAAGTCGCTCGAGCTGCTCACCGACTATTCGATGTCACTCGGCGAGTCGGTGTCCGGTGGCCCGTTCTTCAAAACCTATGTGGCCAACCTGCTTCCGGGGCAGTTCCTGCAGCCGTTCATCGACGCCGCGTTCTCCGATCTGGGCCTGGACCCGAACGTGAAGTTGCCCTCCGAACTCACCGACCCGCAGGTCGGGCAGCCCGGGACGCCCGCGCTGCCGGTGCCCTTCCCGCGCACGGGTCAGGGTGGCGAACCGCGCCTGACGGTTCCCGACGCCATCACCGGCAACCCCGAGGACCGTGCGTGTGGGTTCCCGGGCCTGCCGTTGCCCGGTCCGGGTTGCTACCCGTACCGCGAACCGATTCCGGCGCCGCCGCCTGGCGGACCGCCGCCCGGACCGCCCGCGATCGCGCCGCCCGGGTTGCAGTCGACGCCTGACCCGACGCCGTCCCCGGTCGCGGTGCCCGCACCGGGCGCCGTGGACCATCTCGCACCATCGGAGGGCGGACAATGACGCGCTCCGCCCGCAACCTGTTGGCCGCCGCGCTGGTCGTGATCCTGGCCGGCGGCGCAATCGTGTTGTTCCGCAACACCGAACGGGTCAACCGCACACATGTCGTCGCCTACTTCGAGAACGCCAACGGCATCTATCCGGGCGACGCGGTCCGCATCATCGGCGTGCGGGTCGGCGAGATCGAGTCGATCGAACCGCAGCCCGAACGCGTCAAGATCTCGTTCTGGTACGACAGCAAGCACAAGGTCCCGGCCGACGCGAAGGCCGCGATCCTGTCGCCCTCCGTCGTGACGGCGCGCAGCGTCCAGCTCACGCCCGCCTACACCGGAGGGCCGGTGCTGAAGAACGACGCGGTCATTCCGCAGAGCCGCACCGCAGTTCCCGTCGAATGGGACCAGGTGCGGCAGCAGTTGGAGAAGCTCGCCAAGACACTGCAGCCGACAGAGCCCGGGGGAGTGAGCCCGCTGGGATCGCTCATCAACACCACCGCCGACAACCTGCGCGGAGAAGGCGCCAACATCCGCGACACCGTCATCAAACTGTCGCAGGCGGTTACGGCGCTGGGCGACAAGAGCACCGACGTCTTCTCCACCGTCAAGAATCTGGCGCTGTTGGTGTCGGCGTTGCAGGACAGCACCGACGTGATGCGTCAGCTCAACCAGAACCTGGCGACCGTGACGGGACTGCTGGCCAACAATCCCGACGAAGTCGCCAACGCCGTGCGCGATCTCAACAACGTCGTCGGCGAGGTGCAGACGTTCGTGGCGGACAACCGCGAGACGTTGGGCACCACGTCGGACAAGTTGGCCGGTGTGACCCAGGCGTTGACCGACAGCCTGGCCGACGTCAAGCAGTTCCTGCACGTCGCGCCCAACACGCTGCAGAATTATGTGAACATCTGGCAGCCCGCGCAGGGCGCGGTCAGCAGCGTGCCGATGCTCAACAACTTCGCCAACCCGCTGTCCTTCCTGTGCGGTGCGATCCAGGCGGCGTCGCGGCTGGGCGCCGAACAGTCGGCGAAGTTGTGCGTGCAGTACATGGCGCCGATCCTGAAGAACCGCGAGTACAACTTCCTGCCGATCATGCAGAACGTGTTCTCGGGCGCCTCTACGAGGCCGAACGAGCTCACCTACAGCGAGGACTGGTTGCGTCCCGACTACATTCCGCCGCAACCTGTTCCGGCGCAGGCTCCGCCGCCACCGTCGGCGATGGCGCAACCCGCGCCGCCGCCGGCCGGTCCGCCGCTCGCCGCGGAGGCGCCGGTGACGACCAATCCGGCCGACGGTCTGCACGGGCTGATGGTGCCGCCTGGGATGGGGCCGTGATGGGGCGCAGGTTGATCCGCGTAGCTGTCGCCGTCGCGGCGTCGGCGCTGGTGTTGTCCGGCTGTTCGGACTGGCGCGGGCTGAACTCCGTTCCGCTGCCGGGCGTCGAAGGCACTGGGCCGGGGGCGTTCACGATCCAGGCGCAGATGCCCGACGTCGACAACATCGAACCGAACTCTCGCGTACGCGTCGCGGATGTGAACGTCGGTCACGTCACCAAGATCCAACGCCAGGACTGGCACGCGTTGGTGACGATGGAGCTCAACGGCAACGTCGACCTGCCGGCAAATTCGACCGCCAAGCTCGGCGTGACCAGCTTGCTGGGTTCGTTGCACATCGAACTGGCACCGCCCACAGACGTTGCGCCGCAAGGCAAGCTGAAGGAAGGCTCGCTGATCCCGCTGTCGTCGTCGAGCGCGTATCCCAGCACCGAGCAGGCCTTGGCCTCGGTCGCACTGCTGCTCAACGGCGGCGGTATCGGCAACATCCACGACATCACCGAGGCGCTGAGCATCGCCTTCACCGGCCGCGAGAACGACCTGCGCAGCCTGATCGAGCAGCTCGACATCGCGATCGGCCATCTCGACGATCAGAAGCAGGACATCATCGAGGCCACCGAGGGTTTGAACAACCTGATCGGGCAGTTCGCCGAGCAGAAGCCAGTGGTGGACAAGGCTTTACGGACCATTCCCGATGCGTTGGCCGTACTCCGGGACCAGCGAGAGAACCTCGCCGAGGCGCTGACCCAGCTCGGCAGGTTCAGTGCGCTCGCCGCCGACTCGGTCAACCAGACCAAGGAAGCGCTCGTGCAGGAGCTCAAGGACCTGGGCGTGGTGTTGCAGGAACTGGCCAATGCCGGCCCTGCGCTCACCCGCGCGCTGAGCTTCCTGCCCACCTTCCCGTTCCCGAAAGAAACGCTGCTGAACTGGATGCGCGGCGATTACGCAAACCTGACGTTGATACTTGATCTGACGTTGAGCCGCATCGACTCGGGCTTCTTCACCGGGACGCGGTTCGAGTGCAACTTGACGTGGCTGGAGCTGCAGTGGGGACGCACCATCGGACAGTTCCCCAGCCCGTGCAACCACAACGTGCCGCCACCGGGCGGCAACCCGCTGGTTGCGCCGTATCGCTGGGATCAGGGGCCGTGACATGAGAATGACCCGCCGGATCCTCATCCAGATCGCGATCTTCGCGATGATCGCCACCGTCGCGCTCGCGATCATGGTCTTCGGCTACATGCGGCTGCCGGACCTGCTCGGCGTGGGGCAGTATCGCGTCACCCTCGAACTGCCGGAAACGGGCGGGCTCTACCCGCGGGCCAACGTCACCTATCGCGGCGTGCAGGCCGGCGAGGTGAAAAGCGTCGAACTCACCGACACCGGCGTCCAGGCGGTGTTGTCGCTCAACTCCGACATCCGGATTCCCGCCGACCTCGAGGCCGAGGTGCACAGCGTGTCGGCCGTTGGCGAGCAGTTCGTCCAATTGCTTCCGCGCAGCGGGGACGGCCCGGAGCTGAGAAACGGCGACGTGATCCCCGCGAGCCGCGCTCGGGTGCCTACCGACATCAACACGGTGCTCAACGACACGGCCCACGGCCTGCAAGCCATTCCGCAGGAGAACCTGAAGACCGTCGTCGACGAGGCCTACGTCGCGGTGGGCGGCCTAGGACCCGAACTGCGGCGATTGGTCAGTGGCAGTACGACGCTCGCCATCGACGCCCGCAAGAACCTCGATCCGCTGCTCACGCTGATCGACGAGTCGAAGCCGGTGCTGGACAGCCAGACCGAGACGTCGGATTCGATCCAGGCGTGGGCGGCGAACCTCGCCGACATCACCAGTCAGCTGCAGAGCCAGGATCCGGCGTTGGCGGGCGTCCTCGAAAAGACCCCCGGCGCAGCCGAAGAGGCGCGTGCGCTGTTCGACCGGTTGCAACCCACGCTGCCGATCGTGCTGGCCAACCTGGCCAGCGTCGGCGAGGTCGCCCTCAAGTACCAGCCGAGCCTCGAACAGTTCCTGGTGTTGCTGCCGCAGGGCACCGCGGTCACTCAGGCGGTGGGCGTGCACAAGCGCAACACCAAGCAGGACTACATGGGCGATGCGCTCATCTTCAACCTGAACGCGATCCTCCCGGCCCTCCCTGCGCCGCTGCCGCTGCCACCGCAGAACCTGCCGCCGCCCTGCACGACGGGGTTCCTGCCGCCCCAGCAGCAGCGCGTGCCGGTGTTCGAGGACTATCCCGACCGGCCGAAGGGTGATCTGTACTGCCGGACGCCGCAGGATGCCCCGTTCAACGTCCGCGGCGCGCGCAACCTGCCGTGTGTCACAGTGCCGGGTAAGCGGGCGCCGACGTGGCAGATGTGCGAGAGCGACGAGCAGTACGTGCCGCTCAACGACGGCTACAACTGGAAGGGCGATCCGAACGCGACGCTGTCGGGCCAGCCCATCCCGCATGTGCCGCCGGATGTGCCGCTCGCCGAGCTGACGCCTCCGCCGCCGGGTACGCCGCCGCTGCCCGCTGTCACGGCCGCCGAATACGATCCCGCGTCGGGGTCCTACGTCGGACCGGACGGCAAGGTGTACACGCAGTCGAACCTGGCGAACGGCGCGTCGGGCGAGAGGCCCTGGCAGTCGATGCTCATCCCGCCGGGAAGCTGACACCTAATCTCAGTCGATCCGGACGTGGTGCCCCTCCACGGCCAGGTTCCGACGCTATGGTGTCCTGCGCGTAGGTTGTAGCCGACCTGTGTACCCGATCACGACTTGGCCCGCGGGCCGCAGAGGAACGTAGATGGCAGACGAGACCACTCCCGGCGAGGACGTGAGCGGGTCGACCCCCGACGTCGATGCCGCCGCCGAAGGTCCCGAGTCGACGACGCCGGCTGCCGAAACGGCCGAAGACACCGGCGACGCCGAGGATTTCGACGCCGCGCAGAGTGCAGAAGAGGACGCCGAGCCCGCAGCGCCCAAGCAGCCGATGTCGCACGTAAAGCTGGCGACCATCGTCGGCCTGGTGGTCGTGGTGGCCCTGGCCGCGCTGACCGGTTGGCTCGGATACCGGGCGTACGAGTCGCATAAGGCCGAAGATCTTCAGAACCTGTTTCTGCAGGTCGGGCGGCAGGGCGCGCTGAACCTCACCACGATCAGCCATGAGCACGCCGAGGAGGACGTGCAGCGCGTCCTGGATTCGTCGACCGGCACGTTCTACGACGACTTCCAGGCGCGTTCGCAGCCGTTCGTCCAGGTCGTCAAACAGGCGCAGTCCAAGTCTGAAGGCAAGATCTCTGAGGCGGGGATCGAGTCGTCCGACGACAACGAGGCCCGGGTGCTGGTGGCCGTCACCGTCAACACGACCAATGCCGGGGCGCCCGAGCAACAGCCGCGGTCCTGGCGGATGAGGATCACGGTGCAGAAGACCGGCGAGGACGAGGCCAAGATCTCGAATGTGGAGTTCGTACCGTGAGCAAGAGACACCGACTTCCGAGGCGCAACCCCGACGGCGCCACCACCGACGAGTCCGCCGAGAAGGGCACGGAGTCGACGTCCGAGGCGGTCGAGTTGACGGAGTCGACGGCGGAGACGGCCGAGGCTCCCGCTGCGGCGGAGACGACTGCTGAGACCACCACTGGGAGCACCGCCGCCGCCGAGGACACCACCGAGTCCGCGGAGACGACGGCTGCTGAGGAGACCACCGCCGCGGAGGAGACCACCGAGTCCGCGGAGGCCGCCCCCAAGCGGCGCGTCAACTGGGCCCGCGTCGTCGCGTTCGGCGTGCTGCCCGCGCTTGCGCTGCTGTTGGCGGCCGGGGCGGGCTATCTGAAGTGGATCGACAACTCGGTGCGCAATTCAGACGTGGCGCGCGCCGAAACGGTACAGGTCGCTAAGGACAGCACGGTGGCGATGCTCTCGTACAAACCGGACACCGTCGAACAACAACTCAACGACGCACGGTCGCTGCTGACCGGTGAGTTCGAGGAGTCCTACACCGGGCTCATCAACGACATCGTGATCCCCGGGGCGAAGCAGAAGCAGATCTCCGCGGTGGCGTCGGTGCCGGCGGCGGCATCGGTGTCGGCCGATCCCAACGAGGCCGTCGTGCTGGTGTTCGTCAACCAGACCGTGGTCGTCGGCCAGGATGCTCCGACGGATACGGCTTCCTCTGTGCGGGTGACGCTGGAGAAGATCGACGACCGCTGGCTCATCTCGAAGTTCGACCCGGTGTAGAGGCCGTGGCGGCCGAACCCGAGATCATCGCCGTCGAAGCGCCGGGCGTGCGGTTGCGCGCGCTGAGTTGGGGTGACGTCGGCGCACCGATCGCGTTGTGTCTGCACGGTTTTCCCGATACCGCGTATGGCTGGCGCAAGATGGCGCCGCTGTTGGTCGACGCGGGTTGGCGGGTGGTGGCGCCGTTCATGCGGGGTTACGCACCGTCGTCGACGGCGTCCGACGGCAGCTATCACGTCGGGGCGCTGATGGACGATGCGCTGCGGGTGCTCGACGCGGCCGGTCCGACGGGCCGCGACGTGTTCGTCGGACATGACTGGGGAGCGATCGCCGGGGCGGGGCTGGCGGCGATGCCCGACAGCCCGTTCTCGAAGGCCGTGATCATGTCGGTGCCGCTGGCCGCGGCGTTCCGGCCGCTCGGGCGGACACCGGAAGCGATGCAACTCGCTGCGCAGTTGCCCAGGCAGCTGCTGCGGAGCTGGTACATCATGTATTTCCAATTGCCGGGTCTGCCAGAGCGATCCGCGTCGTGGGTGGTGCCTCGGTTGTGGCGGCAGTGGTCGCCGGGTTACGACGCGACCGAGGATGTCGCTCACGTGCTCGACGCGATCGGCGCGCCCGAGAACTGGCGCGCCGCGCTCGGGTACTACCGGGCCACCGTGCGCAACAGCAAGCCGCCCGCGCAGTACGCCGAACTGCATCGGCATTGGTTGTCCGCGCCGCAGCTGCCGACGTTGTATCTGCATGGCACCGACGATGGTTGTGCCTCAGCTGATTACGCGCACTGGGTACAGCGGGTGCTGCCGGAGGGTAGCGCTGTCGCCAAGGTCGAACGGGCCGGACACTTCCTGCAGCTCGAACAGCCCGAGGCGGTGGCCGGACACATCATCGACTTCATCGGCGCGGCGAGCGCTTAGCCTGGGGGACATGAGCCGGCGGCTGGCCACGGTGGATGCGCAGACGTATTGGATGTCGGCGAAAATCCCGAGTGATCAGTTCCTGCTCTATGGTTTCGCGGGCCTCGTTGGCGATCTCGACGCGGCCGTGGCGCGAGTCGTTGACCGGGCGCGCGGCTGTGGCGAGTTGCGAATGAGGGTGCGGGACGGCAATGCGCTGACGTATCCGCAGTGGGTGTCGGCGGATGTCGCGCCGAATCAGTTTGTGACGCACGCCGAAGGCAGCAGCTGGTCGGGATGCCTGGCGACCGTGGCGGGGTTGAGTGCGGACCAACTCGATCCGCGGGACATGGCGTGGCGACTGCACATCTTTCCGGGTGTCGAGGGGATTCCCGGCGCGGCCGTCGGCGCGGTCGTGGTGCTGCAGGTGGCGCATGCGCTGGGGGACGGTATGCGGTCATCGGCGTTGGCGGCGTGGTTGTTCGGGCGGCAGACGGCGGTACCGGGTATCGCGGCACCGGAGCCGTTCCGGGGGCTTCGGATGCCGTGGCGGGGTGTTGCAGCGGCGCGAGCGCATGGGCGGCTCGTCCGGGATACCGAGGCCGGACAGGTTCCGCCCCAGGCGGATTCGCGTCCAGCCTTGCGGAGCAATGCGCGGCCGGAGGGGCTGCGCAGCATCCGGACGGTGGTCCGGCGGCGGTCGGAGATTCGGGGGCCGACGGTGACGGTTGGTGTGCTGGCCGCGGTGTCGACGGCATTGGCCGGGCACCTGCGGGAGTTGGGTGATGACCCGTCGCTGTTGGGCGCGGAGGTGCCGATGGCGAAGGCGGGGGAGCGCCGCGCGCACAACCATTTCGGCAACGTGGGCGTGAACCTGTATCCGGATATGCCGTTTGACGCGCGTATCGAACGGATCGTCGATGAGCTGGAGCGACGCCGAAGGCGTGCCGTGCACCCCGCGATGATCGCGGCCAGCCGCGCCTCGGCTGCGGTGCCCGCCGCGTTACTACGTTGGGGCGTAGACAAATTCGATACGACGTTGCGCTCGCCGACGGTCACCGGGAACACCGTCGTCTCGAGCGTCAACCGAGGACCCGCAGATCTGCGCTTCGGAGATTCGCATGTGGTGATCACGGCCGGTTTCCCCGCGTTGTCTCCGATGATGGGACTCACGCACGGCGTCCACGGCATCGGCGACACCATCGCCGTCAGCGTTCATGCGGCCGAATCCGCGATCGGCGAAATCGACTCGTACGCCGAGAAGTTGGAGGTCGCTCTGACAGCCGACGGCCCTTAGAAGGGTGGGGGTTTGTTGCGTTCGTCGGCGTAGGGCTGGTTGCGGCGGCGTTCGTCGGTGATGTGGTTGTCGCGGGTTTGGGCGCGGGTTCGTTTGCGGCGCGGCATTTTCAGGGTGCGCGCGGTGTCGAGGTCGGTGTCGGTGGTGGTGGTGTCGGTGGTGGCCGCTGCGGTGGGTTGGCACAGGTCGGGGAACAGCAGGCGGCTGCCGGGGTGGGTGGTGTAGG
>NZ_LZSQ01000112.1 GCF_001665535.1 Mycobacterium sp. 852002-51961_SCH5331710 | reverse complement strand
CCCCGCCGAAGCACTCGACGAACTACTCTCCAACCCGTCCACACCGACAGCTGTTGCTTAGAGCACTAGAAACCGCCGCCGAAAATGGGCAGTTTTACGACTGCTCGCGGTGGGTGGTGAGCAATATATCCCGCAGCGCGCGGACGTCGACCTTGCCCGACGCCTTGCGGGGGATGTCATCGTCGGTTTCGGTGACGAGCCACACCGTCGGAACCTTGAAGGCGCTCAACCAATTTCGGGTCTCCGAGCGCAACTCATCAGCGGAACGCTCGGAAACCACCACCGCGCCGACGGCGCCCTCCACCTCCGTGACGACCGCGTTGTGCACGCCGTCGATGCTGCGCAGCGCGCGCTCCACCTCGCTCGGGTAGACCGTCGCACCGCTGACCTTGAACATGTCGTCGCTGCGGCCGTGGTAGAACATGAACCCGCCGTCATCGAGGTGTCCGAGGTCGCCGGTGGGGTAGTAGCCGTCGGGGGTGAACACGTCTTCGCGGGTCCGGCGGCAGATCCCGCGCATCATATGCGGTCCGCGGAGCTGGATCATGCCGATGGTCCCGGTCGGCACCGGCTCGCCGGTATCGGTGTCGACGATACGAACCTCCATACCGTCGAACGGTTTTCCGCAACTGCCCCACGCCGAGCGCGGCATGTCGGTGTCGGCGGGGTAGCCACAGTACGGTCCGAACGACTCGGTCATACCGAACAGGTTGGCCCGCGCGCCGGGAACCGCGCGCTGCTCGGGTGGCAGCAACGCCTCCATGCTGCCGGGCCGCAATTCCGACAGATCAGCTCCCACAACGGCGTTCGCGCGAGCCAGCGCCGCGGCCTGGTCGGGCCAGCCCCGAAACAGCGTCACTCGCTCGCTTTCGATGAGCCGCAACGTGGTCTCCGGGCGGGGGCTCTCCTCGGTCACCAGTGTCGCGCCGGTCAGTAACGCAGACAGCAGGCCGCCGGCCATCCCGCCCACCCAGAAGAACGGCATCGGCAGATACAACCGGGTGTCGGCTTTGATGCAACGTGCGGGCAGACCGGATCGCACCGCGCCCAAAGCGTTGCCGTGCGAATGGATCACACCCTTGGGTGGGCCGCTGCTACCCGAGGTGAACATGATCGCCAACGTGTCGCTGGGGGTGACCGCGGCCGCGATCTCGTCGACGGGAGCGACGCCGCCCCCGGGGAGTTCGTCGGCGCGCCAGACCTCGCGCAGCGCCGGAAGACGGTCACGCTCGGCGCGGATGTCGTCGAGGTAGCGGTGGCCGCGAAACTCCTCGACGGCCACGACGAACTGTACGGCCGCCATGCGTAATTGGGCGGCCAACTCGGGCGGCTGCAGCAGCGTGCTCAACGGCACCAGCACGGCGCCGACGCGGGTCAGCGCGAGCGCGATCCGCACCCACTCGGTGGAGTTGGGCATGATCAACGCGACCCTGCTGCCCTTGCTCACCCCGGCGGCCACGAAGGCGGCGGCCAGCTCGTGCGTAGAGGCGTCGAGCTCGGCGTAGGTGACCTTGACCGACGGGTCGATCACCGCGGCCTTGTCACCGTGTTCGACGGCCCGTCGTCGCACCTGCGCGTCGATGGTGTCAGACATCGAAAACCTCTGCCAATCGGGGCAAGTCGACCTTTCCGCTGGACAGCACGGGGATGCGGGCGGCGGGTACCGCCGCGAAGCGACGCGGAATCTTGTACGCCGACAACTCGGCCTTCAGTCGCTCGCGGCAGGCTGCTTCGTCGAACGACGCGCCGTCCTCCAGCGCGACGACCGCGCCGACGATCTGGCCGCGTTCGGCATCGGGCAGACCGATCACATGCGCAACGGCACCGCCGCTCACCTTCGCGATGGCCCGTTCGACCTCCGCGGGTGCGACGTTCGCGCCCGCCGTCTTGATCATCGCGCCACGTCGGCCGACGAAGTAGAAGAAGCCGTCGGCGTCCGTGCGGACGAGGTCACCGGTGTGGAACCACCCGTCGTCGTCGAAGCATTCTTCACGGGTGCGCTTGTAGTAACGCTGCATCATGAAAGGCCCACGCGCGCAGAGTTCGCCGACGGTTTCGATGCCGACCGGTTCTCCGGTGTCGGGATCGATGACCTTGACGTCGAATCCGGGGACCGGCTTACCGAAGGAGCCGCGCCGATGCTCGGGCTGATCAGATTCGTCGGCGCAGGCCAGGATCACGCTGCCGGACTCGGTCATGCCGAGCATGGTGTGGCGCAGTTCGGGATCGGCGGGCCGGACGTCGGGCGCCATGATCGGGTAGAGATTGCCTCGCCGGATCGAGGACAGATCGCGATTCTTCAGGCTGGGGTGGCGTGCCAGATGCGCGATACCGGCGACGAATCCGTTGGTCATCGTCGGCTTCTCGGTCTCCAGGAAATCGAGGGTCTCACCGGGATCGGCGGCGTTGGAACACAACAGCGTCGCGCCGGCGAGCAGCGTGGCCAACACGGAGTAGGCGAACCCGCCGATCCAGAAGAACGGCGAATTGCTGAACAGCTTCACCTCGGCGGTGAGCCCGCGGATCTCGTTGAGCACCACCTGGTGGTCGAGCAGCCCGGCATGCGTGTGGACGACGCCTTTCGGCGCGCTGGTCGACCCCGACGTGTAGACGATCGCCAGCTCGTCGCAGGGCTCGACGTCGTCCTCGAGCGCCGCGAGCAGGCCGGCAGGGGCCGACTCGGTCGGTTCGGTGTCGATGAGGACGTGGCGCAGCAGCGGAACGCCATCGATCTCGGCGAGGCGCTGCCGGTAGTCGTGGGAGCGGTATGACCCTGCGGCCACGAGAATCTCGATGTCGGCGTGAGCGAGTTGCTCGCGCAACTCCGGGGCGGTCACCATCGTCGAGACCGGGATGACGACGGCGCCGATTCGGGCGGCCGCCAGCATCGCGACGACGAAGGCCGACCCGTTGGGGTGCAGCACACCGACGTGGGTGCCCTTGCCCGCGCCCAGCGCGATGAGTCCGCGGGCCAATCGCGCCGACCGACGCTCGGCCTCGATGTAGCTCAACCGGTCGGTGTCGCAGATCAGCAGCGAATGATCGCCGCGCGCACGGGCCTGTGTGCGCAGCACCGCGCCGACGGTACGGTCAGCCATGGCCGACGCCGGCGAAGTGCTGCCGCACCGCGCTCAAATCGGGCTTACCGGACGGAGTGCACGGCATCTGCTCGACGACCACGATCTCGGTCGGAACCTCGTAGCGGGCCAATCGATCCCGCAGGAACTCTTCGAGCGTCGTGATGTCGACCGGCTCCCGCAGCTGCACCATCGCCACCGGCGTCTCCCCGAGCCGATCATCCGGTCGGCCGACCACGGCGGCACTGTGCACGGCGGGATGGCTCTCGAGCGCGGTTCGCACGTCGTCGGGCATGACCTTGAACCCGCCGCGGATGATCGCCTGGTCGGCGCGGCCCAGGATCCATACGAAACCGTCGGCATCGATGCGCGCCATGTCGGTGGTGCGCATCCATTCGGCGTTCGGCCCCAGCTGTCCGGGCTTGACCTCGAGCAGTCCGGGCTGATCGGCGCCGACGGATTGTCCGGCGTCGTCCACGACCCGCAGTTGCGCGCCGAGGCTCGCCCGCCCCACACTGCCCCGTTTTATCTGCCAGTACTCCTGGTAATCGGGCAGGGTCCACCCTGCGACGCCACCGCCGAATTCGGTTGCGGCATAGGATGTCAGCACCGGTATGCCGAACTTCTCGGTGAACGCGTCGGCGTCCTCGGCGGACAGCGGCGCGGTGCCCGACGTGACGGCACGGATGCTCGCCAAGTCGTCGCGGGTCAGGTCCGAATGCAGCACGGTGCGCAGCGCGGCGGGGACGAGGGACACCGCGCGCGGACGGTGCCGTCGTACCGCGTCGGCCCAGCGGTTGAGTTCGAAGCGATCGAGAAGCGCGAATGACCGGCCCTCGCAGACACATTGCAAGACACGGAAGACGCCGCCGATGTGAACGAGCGGGGCGTTGACGATCGCGACGCCGCTTCGCAGCTGTTTCGGCGACGGCGCCTCCGCGAAGCGTTCGCCGATCACGCTGTGCGCCAGCATGTCGTAGGTGAGGTCGATCCGCTTGGGCGGTCCGGTGGTGCCGCTGGTCAACATCCGCACCGCGACACCGACGCGGTTCTCCTCGGGCACCAGTGCGCGCGCGGCGGTCAGGCGGATGGGGTCGGACACCGTCGAGATCGCCACCCGGTCGGTGCCGGGGCTGGTCACCAGCCGCGCCAGGTCGTCTTGTTCGCCGATCACGATGGGCAGGGCAAGCGCTTCGAGGTCGGCCCTGATGCGGTCGTCACCGCGCGACGGGTTGACGACCACGACGGTGCCGCCCCCGAGCAGAACCCCGAGGAAACTCGCGACGTGGGCGGGCCTGTTACGCAACAGCATTCCGACCTGCCGGCCCGTCACGCCTGCTCCGCGAATCCGGGTTGCCAGCGCGGCCACCTGACCCCAGGTCACCCAATCGCCCTCGTACTCGATGGCGGGCCCGTTCGGGTCGAGGTCGAGGATCTGGTTGATGCGACGGCTGAGGGGGTGATCACCCATCAGCGGATCCTCGGCTCGGTTCGACCGGTCGGCGGCGCGGCGGCCAGTTCGGCCTGCCCGAGCGGATTACCCAACCGGGTGTAGATCAGGTTCTGCTCCATCGCCGCGCGATACGGCTTCTCCAACGACTCCCAGATCGCCTTGACCGTGCCCTGCGTCGCCGACGGCGGTTTGGCGGCGATACCGCCCGCGATATCGTGCGCGCGCGCCCACAGGCGGTCGGCGGACACGACCTCGGTCACCAGACCCATCTGCAGCGCGGTCGCGGCGCTCACGCGTTCGTCGTTGCCCATCAACGCGATCCGCAGTGCCTGCGCGAGCCCGACCCGTCGCATCAACCCGATCGGTTCCAGTGCGCACACCAGGCCGGCGCTGACATGGGAGTCGAAGAAGGTGGCGTCCTCTGAACAGATCACCACGTCGGCCTCGTTGAGGAAGTAGAACGCCCCCGCGGTGCACATGCCCTGCACTGCGCAGACGACCGGTTTCCACATCTTCTGCCACTTCGGGCTGAGGTGCTCGCCGGGATCCTCGTGGTTCCATACGTTGTCGGGCTGGCCGTAGGGCGTCTTGATGTCCAGGCCGGCGCTGAACGCGCGATCGCCCGCGCCGCGGAGTACCACCGCGTTGACGGCGTCATCCTCCTTGACGAGCTTCCAGGCCTGCGACATCTCCTCGCACATCGTGCGGTTGAACGCGTTGAGCGAGTCCGGACGGTTCAGCGTGATGGTCGCGACGTGGTCGGCCGCGTCCACATCGACGGTGATGGTCTCGAATGCCGACGCGTTCATCGGCACTGCCAGTTCGGGGCGCGCTTCTCCATGAACGCTTTCGGGCCTTCGGCGGCGTCGTCGGTGCGCACCACCCGCTCACGGAAGGTCTCGGCGAGGATCTCCGCCTCGTGCAGCGGCAGATCGAGCGTCTTGTGGATGGCCAACCGGGTGCCGCGCACCGCGAGCGGGGCGTTGGAGTTCACGATGTCGGCGATCTCGTGGGCGCGCTCGAGCAGTCGGTCGTGCTCCACCACCTCGCTGATCATGCCCAGTTCGTAGGCCCGCTCGGCACTCATCCGCTCGTGTTTGCCCATCAATGCCATGCGCAACGCGATGTTGCGGGGCAGGATCCGGGCCAGGCGCACCATTTCGCGGCCCGCGACCAGTCCGATGCTGACGTGCGGGTCGAAGAACGTGGCCTTGTCGGAGGCGATCGCGATGTCACCGGTGGTGATCCAGTCCAGCCCTGCGCCGCAACACAATCCGTTGACGGCGGTGAGGACCGGTTTGGCCATGCGCCGGAACGGGGGAGTGCCCTCCTGCGGAGCCTCCCACTGTTCGTAGCTGGACAGATACGGCCGCTCGTAGATGACCCTGCCGTCCTCGGGGATCTCGCCGACGTCGGCGCCGGTGCAGAACGCCCGGCCGGTGCCCGTCACGATCAGTGTCCAAATGGCGTCGTCGTTCTCGGCCTCGTCATAGGCGGCCCGCAGTTCGGTGATCATGTGCGGGCTCAGCGCGTTGAGCGCATTCGGCCGGTTCAACGTGATGGTGGCTTTGTGCCCGTCGACTTCGTATTTGATGTCGTCAAAAGTGGGAGACATTCTCGGTTCCTATCCGTCAGCGCCCGTGGAATTCCGGCGGGCGCTTGTCGCGGAACGCCGCCAGTCCTTCTTTGAAATCGGTGGTTCGGCACGACAACTCGACGTTGTAGAGCTCCCGGTTCATGGTCTCCGGAAGCGACGCGTGTAGGCCGTAGTGAATGGACTGCTTGGCCAGCCCGGTAGCGACGGTCGGCCCGCTGGCCAACCGCTCGACGAGTTCGTCGCTCACGGCGGACAATTCGGACTCGGGGACCGCGGCGTGGATCAGCCCCCACTCGGCGGCGTCGGCGCCGCTGACCTTCTCGCCCAGCAGCAGCATCCGTTTGGCGCGCGCCAGGCCGATGAGGCGGGGCAGCAGCCAGGTGGAGCCCGAATCGGGGCTGAAGCCGCGGCCAAGGAACGGTTCCCAGAACACCGCGTCCTGCGCGGCGACGGTGAAATCGGCCGCCAACGCCAGGTTGCACCCGAGCGCTGCGGCCCAACCTCGCACGGTGCACACCACCGGCAGGTGCAGTGTGTGGATCAGTTCGACGACCCGGTGCGCCGTGTGGGGTTGCCGGCGGACGATGTCACCGGTGCGGGGGCGTCGGTCGGCGACGTTGGACGCCACCCAGTCCACGCCCGCGCAGAAGTCCGACCCGTCGCCTGCGATGTGCACCGCTCGCAGGGAGTCGTCGGTGGCGGCGGCGGTCAAGGCCGTCACCAGTGCGTCGGTCATGCTGCGGCTCAGGGCGTTACGCCGCGATGGCCGGCTCAGCGTGATGCGCAGTGTCGCGCCGTCGCGCGATGTCTCGACCACGCCGTCGTCGGCCGCTTCGGTCACCGTTGATTCCGCCAATCTCGAGCTATACGGTTAGACATACAGTATTGCTATCTTGTACAAGTTAGCAAGGACAGCGGTCGAAAAGACGGCGCCGCCGACGAGAGGCCACCGATGGCACAGGACACGCCCAGCTACGGCGAGCGGCCGCTGGCGCAGACCGTCGCCGCCGCGGGCGCGCTGCGCCGGCTCAGTGGGCTGCTGCTGTCGCTGGAACACGAGCACCCGGTAGTCGACGCGATGCTGCGCCAGATCGAGGAGTGGGAAGGCGAACTGACCGCGTTCGCACCGCCGGACCCCACGCCGCGCATCGGCCCCGATGCCACGGACTCGCAACGCGTTTACCTCGACCACGCCTTCGACATCGGCGCCTACAACCCGGCGTTTCCCGAATACACCATCGACGCACTGGATGCCGAAACGGCATCGGGCCGGGTGACGTTCCCGGTCGTGTTCGAAGGCCCACCGGGATTGGTCAACGGCGGCTTCATCGGGGTGTTCTTCGACTGTGTGACCCAACACCACAGTTGTGCGACGGGCCGAACCGGCAAGACGCGCGCGCTGACGGTCACCTTCCGCAGGCCCACGCCGATCCTGACGGAACTGCACTTCGACGTGACGCGTGTGGAGGCCGACGGTCGCGTGACGTCGACGGCCCGGTTGCTGCTCGGCGACGACGTGCTGTGCACCGGGGAGTTCAACACCTCGGCGTCCTCACCCGATCGGCTGTCGGTCTTCCAGTTCGGAAAGCGCCGGGCGAGATGACCAGTGCGCACAGGATTCGCCAACCGCGGGTGGCCGAGATCATCGCCGCACGCCTGCGGGACGACATCCTGTCGGGGCGGCTGAAGGAAGGTGACGTGCTGCCGTCCCAGGACGGCCTGCTCGCCGAATTCGGCGTCAGTCCACCGGCATTGCGCGAGGCGATCCACATTCTGGAGATGGACGGCCTCATTTCGGTGCGGCGGGGCAACATGGGCGGTGCCGTCGTGCACCAACCGTCGGCGGACCGGACCGCGCACATGATCAGCATGGTGTTGCAGTCCCGGTCGGCGACACCGGCGGATGTCAGCGGCGCGCTGCTGCACCTCGAACCGATCTGCGCGAGCATGTGTGCCGCCAGGGCGGACCGCGTGACCGAGGTCGTGCCCTACCTCGAAGACGAAATACAGGGGCAGCTCGACGATTTCGGTGACCCCTCGCGGTACGTCCCCAACGCGCGGCGTTTTCACGAAACGATCGTGTCGCGCTGCGGCAACGAGCCGATGATTCTGCTGATCGGATCCCTGGAATTGATCTGGTCGGCGCACGAGTCGTCCGTGTGGGGCGACGAGACCGGTGCCGACCCGATGAACGACAAGACGATGCGGGCCGCGCTGCGCGATCACCAACGCCTGCTCGACGCGATCCGCGACGGCAACCAGTCCCGCGCAGCCAAGCTGGCCGCCGACCACCTCGCCGTCGCACGGCGCAACACGCTCGCGGCCGGAACGGACAGAACCATTGAGGCCAAGCTCATTTCCGACGTTCAGTGAGGATGCCATGACCACCGCCGATGACCGGGTGCTGTTCGAGGTCGACCGCGACAAGCGAATCGCGACCATCACGCTGAACAACCCCGCACAGCGCAACTCCTACGACGCGGCGATGCGCGAAACCGTCGGCCGCTACCTCGACCAGGTCGCCGAGGACGACGATGTCACCGTCGTTCTGCTGCGCGGCACCGAGGGCGTGTTCAGTACCGGCGCGGACATGAACAACGCCTACGGCTGGTATGGCGACAAGGACTCCGCGCAAGCCAAGCGGCGACCGAGCCAACGGCGCCGGCTCACGGTCGACCGCAAGTCCTTCGGCTTCTACCACAACTTCATGGGCTTCCCGAAGGTCACGGTGGGGGAGATCAGCGGGTACGCCCTCGGCGGTGGTTTCGAGATGGCGCTGATGACCGACATCTCCGTCATCGCCCGCGACACCAAAATCGGCATGCCCGCCACCCGGTTCCTGGGCCCGGCGCTGGGCAGCCTGCACATGTTCTTCCACCGGCTCGGTCCGGTGCTGGCGCGGCGGCTGCTGCTGACCGGCGACATCATCGAGGCGGGCGCGGTCGAACACCTCGGCGTCTTCACCGAGACATGCGACGCGGACAAGGTGACCCAGCGGGCCCGGTACTGGGCGGAAAAGGCGGCGAAGATGCCCGCCGACGGCGTGGTGATCGCCAAGGAGGCGTTCCGCCTCGTCGAGCAGAGCCAGGCCTACCAGGGCGAGGAGGTGGCGAGCTACCTGTTCCACGCGTACGGGACGAACCTGCAGTTCGCGGAGGGTGAGTTCAACTTCGTCAAAACCCGCGCGCAGCACGGCACGAAGGAGGCGTTCCGGCTGCGGGACGAGCATTTCCACGTGCCCGAGCCCGAGTAGCGGCGTCCGCTACAGTATCTGTTAGTTTTGTAAAGTCGCTAACGTCGAAACCCGAGGTAGAAACATGGGAACACCCGTCATCGTCGGCGCCGCCAGGACCGCGATCGGCCGATCCTTCAAGGGCACGCTGGTCAACACCCCGCCGGAGACGTTGATCACCGCTGTCCTGCCCGAGGTGATCCGCCGCTCGGGGATCGACCCCAAGGACATCAACGACCTGATCTTCGCCGAATCCCACTACGGCGGCGGCGATCTGGCGCGCTATGCGGCCGATGCGTGCGGACTGCCCGACGTTCCGGGCCAGTCGGTGAACCGGCACTGCGCGGGTAGCCTCACCGCGATCGGCAATGCATCCGCACAGATCGGCTCTGGTATGGAGCGCGCGCTGATCGCCGGCGGTGTGCAGTCGCTGTCGATGACGCCCCTGGTCAACTGGCGTATCCCCGGCCCCGAGCTGAAGTTCGAGGAAAAGTGGATGCCGCCCACCCACGTCGAGACCCCGGACGCGCCGACCCGCGATATGTCGATCACCGTCGGGTGGAACACCGCGCAGACGGTCGGCATCACCCGTGAGGAGATGGACGCCTGGGCGGCGCGGTCGCACCAGCGCGCCATCGCCGCGATCGACGCCGGCAAGTTCGTCGACGAGATCGTGCCGCTCAAGGTGCAGCAGTTCGACGGCTCGGTCGTCGAGTTCAGCGTCGACGAGCATCCGCGCCGCGACACCACCGTCGAGAAGCTGGCCGGCCTCAAACCGCTGCACCCCGAGATCGAGGGCTTCTCGATCACCGCGGGCAACAGCAGCGGCACCAACGACGCAGCGGCCGCGGTGGCGCTTGTCGACAACGACTACGCCGAGTCCAACAACCTGACCAAGCTGGCCACGGTGAAGGCGTGGGCCGCCGCGGGTGTGCCGCCGCGTGACTGCGGGCTCGGCGCGGTGAAGGTGATCGGCAAGGTGCTCGACCGCGCCGGCCTCAAGCCGTCCGACGTCGCGCTGTGGGAGATCAACGAGGCGTTCGCATCGGTGCCGATCGCCGCTTGCCGCGAGTACGGCATCGACGAGGAGCTCGTGAACTTCTCCGGAAGTGGTTGCAGCCTCGGCCATCCCATCGCCGCATCGGGTGCGCGGATGGTCACCACGCTGGTCTACGAACTGCAGCGGCGTGGCGGCGGCATCGGTGTCGCCGCGATGTGCGCTGGTGGCGGCCAGGGCGGCGCGGTCGTCGTCGAGGTCTGACCCGCGGCGACTACGCCGAAATTCCCAGCGCCAACACGAGACCCGCGGCGATGAGCAGCGCCGCGGTCAGCCCGTGAATTCCCAGCGCGGCTGAGAGCTTGCCGCCGTTGGCGAGCACGATCGCGGCGTCCGCGATCGGGGTGAGCGACGCCGCGATCAGCACCCAGCCGAGCGGTCCGGGGCCGGCGGCCGCCCACACCACCAGCAGCACCACCCCCGACGTGATGTCGCGGACACCCTTGATCGCGGTGAGACCGCGGATGTCGTCGGCCGCGATACCGAAGGCGAGCGTGGCCTGCCGAGGCTGGAGGAGGAAGCGGCCGCCGATCGCGATGATTCCGATGCTGGCGATGAGCGCAATGGCGAGTGCGGAGATGTGCATGACGATCCGACTTTCTGGTTGATATGCGATTTTGTCTAGCAATGTTAGATAACAATGCTAGACTACAATTTATGTCCCCGCGACCCGCTCCCGACCTGGATTTTCGGCGTGACCAGGTGGTCCGCACCGCCCGTGCGCTCGCAGAGTCGGACGGCTGGGCCGCGGTCACGATGCGCCGCCTCGCCGGAGAACTCGGCGTCAGCCAACCGGTTCTCTACTCGGCATTCGCCAACCGCCAGGCGTTGGTCGACGCGGTGGCTCTCAACGGGTTCGCCGACCTCGCCGCGGCACTGGAGGCGGTCGAGGCCAACCCGATGGCTCGGATGCGTGCTTATCTCGACTTCGCCGCCGCGAACCCGAGGGTCTACGAGGCGATGTTCTCGATGCCCTCAGGTCTGTCCTTCGCGGCCGACGACACGCCCGAACCACTCCGGCGGGCATTCGCGCCCTTGCGCGACGCGTTTCCCGACGCCGACGGCACCCGGGCCGAGGTGGCGTGGTCGGTACTGCACGGACTGGCGACCCTTCAGGCCGGGGCGCGCCTGCGACCCGCACAGGTGCAGCAGCGGCTGGACCTGGCCCACCAAATGCTCACCCAGGAGAACGGCTCGTGAACATCCTGATCGAAATCCTCGCCGGCGCCGCGATTCTCGCGAACGGCATCGTCTACGGCACCGACGTGTTCGGCGCGATCGTGCTGCGCCCCGCGGTCGCGGCGGTCGACGATCGCACCCTCACTCAATTGCTCGGTCACATTCACCGAATCGCCGATCGCCGTTTCTCGGTGATCGGTGCGGTCGGCCTGATCGCCGCCGTGGCGACCGCAGTGGCGGCGGCGGTGAGCGGGCGCTGGGCCAGCGCCGCTTCCGCAGCGGTGGCCACCCTCGCCCTGATCGGGTTCCTGGTGGTCTACACGCGGATCAGCAAGCCGGTGAACGCGGTGCTGACCGCCGCCGCGGTCGCGGGGGAGGTGCCGGCCGATGCTCGCCGGCTCCAAAACCGCTGGGAGTCAGTCATCGACGTGCGCGTCGTGGTGCAGACAGTTGCCCTGCTCGCGCTGTGCGTCGCGCTCGCCGCAGCCTGACGGTCGCTTCCGTCCCCGACTACTCGAACACCACGACGATCTTGCCGAACGGGCCCCGGTCCAGATGATCCAAGGCGGCCGGAAGATCGCTTAATGGGTATCGGGTGTCGATCGCGGGCTTCATACCGGTGCGATCCACCGCGGCGACAAGGTGTTCCAAGGCCCGTCGATGCCCCGTGCTGATGCCGTGGATGGTCACGTCTTTCAACATCAACGGCATGACGGGGGTCGACGCGTCAAAGCCCGCAAGAGCGCCGATCTGATGAATGTGGCCACCCACCGCCGCCACCTCGACGGCTGCTCCCAGGTGCGGGCCACCGACGATCTCGAGGATGTGGTCTGCGCCGCGATCGCGGGTCAGTTGGAGGATGGCCTCGGCCCAGCCGTCCGCGCGGCGGTCCACGAAGTGGTCTGCGCCGAGCGAAATAACCTGATCTCGCTTGCCCGCGCTGCCGGAGACGATCACCTCCGCTCCGTGCATCTTGGCGATCTGGACACCGAACAGCGACACGCCTCCCGTGCCTTCGACCAGCACGACATCACCGGCGTGTACGCGACCGCGCTCGACCAGTGCGAACCATGCCGTGAGCCCCGCGCAGGGCAGCGTGGACGCCTCAGCAAGTGACAACGTCGCGGGTGCGTGGACGAACCAATCCTCGTCGAACGCAACATATTCGGACAGGACGCCGGGGTAGTATCCTCCGAGCGTTCGGTACGACGGCGTGCGTGCGTCACCCCCACGTCGGCCGTCGAGCCAGTCGGGAGCGAAAGTCGATATCACCGTCTCGCCGCGGGCGAATCGGGTTACCCCGGCACCGAGGGAGACCACCGTTCCAGCGAGATCCGAACCGGGCGTGAACGGAAACGCCAGCGGGAGACCGCGACCCGACTCGATCACCATCTTGTCGCGATGATTGAGAGAAACCGCCGCCACCTTCACGAGGACCTCGCCGGGCCCCGGGTCCGGCGGTGGGACGTCCCTCAGAGTCAGCGCCGCTCGCCCGATCTCGTCGAGTTCCCAGCGCCGCATCAGTGTTGTCGTCATGAGTCATCCCGCCGTCGATTCACTCAAGGGTGCGACAACGGGACGGGGCGGAAAATTCCGTCGACCGCCGATCGGTCCGGGTTCGATGCCCGAACCGGGGGCTAACGCTTACGCGCGGCGGATTTCTTCGCCGGCTTGGCCTTGTTCTCCTCGATGAGGCTGCTCGCCCGGTCGAGGATGCAGTCGAGGCCGAACTCGAAGTTCTTGTCGTCGGCCGCACCGATGTGATGGCCCTTCTCGGTGACCAGCGCCAGCAGGGGCGTGCTGTCGGCGTCGATGCTCATCGATTCCTCGAGGTCGCTCGGGCCCTCGTTGGCCGCACGGTTCTTCTCCCGAAGACGATGCAGCACAACGGATCCGCGAACATGCACCGACACCGCGGAGTAGGTGTCGAACGCATCCTCGGGGGACAGGCCCGCCTCGACCAGGCCCGCGATCGCCTTCTCAACCTCCTGCACGCCCAGCTTGGCCACCCGCGGGCTGAGCGCCGACCGGATGAGGATCAGGTCGCACAGAATCGGGTTGCCCATGAACGTCTTCCGCATGGTGCGCGCATGGTTGCGCAACGTCTCGCGCCAATCCTTGGCTTCGACATAGGGCGTGGCGAAGACATACTGGCGCAGCGCGCGGTCGGTCATCGCATTGAGGAGGTCGTCCTTCTTGCGGAAGTACCAGTAGATGCTCGTCACCCCGACGCCGAGGTGCTTGCCGAGTAGCGGCATGGACAGGTTGTCGATGCCCACCTCTTCGGCGAGTTCGAAGGCGCCTTTGATGATGTCGTCGGGATTGATGGACCCACGCTCGCGTCGTTGACGCTTCTCCGCGGTCGCCTGCCTTGCCACGTAGGGCACCTCCATCGAATAAGCCGCGCGCGCAGCCCCCCGAAAAACGGGGTGGTGGACTCGAATGTACCGTCAGCCGCCTCTGATCTGCGCCAATGCAGGTGTGTCGCGGCTGCGCCGTTACCGTCAACCATACCGGGGGCCGTTCCGCCACCGGCCTCCACGGTGATTCCGCTCTTCTACTGTAAGTCCTATAGTAAGCTTTTCTACGCAATCGAGTGAGCGAAAGGCCGCATGGACCTCGGGCTGAAGGACGCTACCGCCGTCGTGGTCGGCGGCGGGCGCGGAATGGGTTTGGCGACGGCGCGCTGCCTGGCTGAGGACGGGGCCAGAGTGGCGCTCATTGGACGGACACCCGACGTCCTCGCGGACGCAGCAACGGCCCTCGCCGAGATCGGCAGCCCCGACACGCTCGCGCTGGCCGCCGACACCACGGACGCCGATCAGGTGCAACGCGCCTTCGACGAAGTCGGCGAGCGCTGGGACGGACGACTCAACATCCTCATCAACGCTGTCGGACCGGACGCCGTCGGCACATTCGAGGACCTGACCGACGAGCAGTGGCGCATCGCCTTCGACGGCGGCGTAATGGGCATGGTGCACTGCGTGCGCTCGGCGCTGCCGCTGCTGCGTGCGGCGGAGTGGGCGCGCATCGTGAACTTCTCGGCCCATTCGACGCAGCGCCAGAGCGTCATCCTGCCCGCCTACACCGCGGCCAAGGCAGCGTTGACGAGCATTTCGAAGAACCTGTCGCTGCTGTTGGCCAAGGACGAGATCATGGTCAACGTGGTCTCCCCGGGCAGTATCGCGTCGGAAGCGCTGATCGGCTGGGCCGAGTCGGTGGGCGTCGACGGCACCGACCCGTACGCGCTGATGACCGCGATCGATGAGCACTTCGGTCATCCGGCGCATCTACCCCGTGCGGGTCTGCCCGACGAAATCGGGCCTGTGGTCGCGTTTCTCGCATCCCGCCGGAATTCCTATATGACCGGCGCCAACGTCAACGTCGACGGAGGCTCAGACTTCACCTGAGGCTTCATCGCAACCATCGGCTGAGGAGGTCATCATGGCTTCGGCGAAGGACGCCCGCGAGTGGGCCCGTAACCATCTGCGCGGGATCGGTGACTCCCTCTACACACCCTTCTGCGGCGTCGACGGCGACGACATCGATTGGGACGCCTATCGGACTCTGGTGCGGCACTGCGTGGGGGCGCTCGGTCATCCACTGTTGTGGTGCACGAGCGGTATCGCGGAATTCTGGGCGTTGACCCTCGACGAGCGAAAGCGGTTGCTGGAGGTGGCCATCGAGGAGGGCCGCGCCGCCAACCCCGACGTCGTCATACAGGCGTGCACCGCGGCGACCGCGGCCAAGGACTGCCTCGAACTCACGCGCCACGCCCAGGAGGCCGGCGCCGACATCGTCTACATCCAGACGCCGATGATGGAGGCGCATGGCGGGCAGGGCGTGCTGAACTTCTTCCGCTACATCGCCGATCGCACCGACATCGCACTGGGCATGTTCAACTCCCCGTCCTCGGGTTACGTGTTGACGCCCGCCGAGAGCGCCGCGATCTACGACGAGATCCCCGCGGTCTGCGCGACGAAGGAAGGCGCGTTCCGGCCGATGGCCAGCAGGAGACTGCACGAGTTGGCTCCGGGTCTCGCGGTGTGGGAGTGCGACAAGACCGTGTACCGCGCCGGGTGGCTGCGCGACGGCATCGTCTGCCCCGCGCAACTCGGGACGTCGGGCTACCTCTTCGAAACCCCTGAGCGGCGGGTGTTCAGCGAGTACTGGGAGCTCATCGTCAACGACAAACTCGTCGAGGCGATGGACTACGCGCGCGAATCAGGGCTCGACCAGTTCGACCTCGATATGGGTTCGTGGTTCATCTGCTATCCGGGGCGGCCGGACTACTTCACCCATTGGGGTGGGGCGTTCAAGTATGCGGCGTCGGTGCTCGGCCTGCCGATCGGGGAGTACCCGCACTCCCGTCCGCCGCAGGCGCAACTCCCTGCCGACGCGAAAGCGCAGATCGAGAACGCGTATCGACGGTTCGGACTGGTCGAGGCGTGAGCCGTTTGTGGCGTCCGAACGGCCCTGACGGCTGTTGCGGAAGGCACTACCGATAGGTGTACAGTATGAGCATTCACAAAGCTCGCGCCGCTGGAGGAGGACTGCTGGGTGAGCGCTCCTGACCAAGTCGCCGACGCCCGATTCGACTCCGATGCCGCGCCGGTCCGTTACGAGGTGCTCGACACCGGGGTAGCGGTCCTGACCCTGAACCGGCCGGATCGGATGAACGGCTGGGGCGGGGAACTCGCCGACACGTTCTACGTACGCATGGACGACGCGGAGGCCGATCCCGAGGTGCGGGCGATCGTCGTCATCGGCAGCGGCCGCGCGTTCTGCGCGGGTGCCGACATGGGTGACCTCACGACGATCAGCGCGACGACGGTCGACGCCGCCTCCGACACCGACGTGGGCAAGCTCGTCGGCGCGCGGCATCCGCATTTCCTGATGGGTGTGCGCAAACCCGTCATCGCCGCGATCAACGGCGCCTGCGCGGGCATGGGGTTGACGCTGGCGCTGGCGTGCGATGTGCGCTTCGCCGCCGAGGGCGCCAAGTTCACTACGTCGTTCGCCAGGCGCGGGTTGATCGCCGAGTACGGCATCTCGTGGATCCTGCCGCGCATCGTCGGCACCGGCGTCGCCATGGACCTGCTGCTGTCGGGCCGGGTGTTCTTCGCCGACGAGGCCGCGCGACTGGGCGTCGTCAACGACGTGGTGGCACCGGACGAATTGCTGCCCCGCGCGGTCGGATACGCCGAAGACATCGCCGCCAACTGTGCGCCCAGTTCGCTGGCGGTGATCAAACAACAGGTGTACGCAGACACCATGCGCGATGTCTTCGATGCCAGCGACCACGCCGAGAAGCTGATGCACGAGTCGATGACGCGTCCCGATTTCCTCGAGGGCATCACGAGTTTCTTCGAGAAGCGCCCGCCGAACTTTCCGCCCCTCAAAACCGAGCAGGAGGACACGCCATGACTTCGCCACAGCCACTGGACTACATGGCCATCGACGTCGACAACCACTACTACGAGCCGCTGGACGCCCTCACTCGGCACCTGCCCAAGGAGTTCCGTAGCCGCGGCGTGCAGATGCTCACCGACGGGAAGCGCACGTACGCCGTGTTCGGTGGGGTGATCAACCACTTCATCCCGAACCCGACGTTCGACCCGATCATTGAGCCCGGCTGCCTGGACCTGTTGTTTCGCGGGGAGATTCCCGACGGTGTCGATCCGGCGTCGCTGATGAAGGTCGACCGGCTGGCCGACCATCCCGAGTATCAGAATCGCGACGCCCGGGTGAAGATCCTGGACAAGCAGAACCTCGAAACCGTGTTCATGCTGCCGACTTTCGCGTGCGGCGTCGAGGAGGGCCTCAAGCACGACATTCCGGCCACCATGGCCTCGGTCCACGCGTTCAACCTGTGGCTCGACGAGGACTGGGGTTTCGACCGGCCCGACCACCGCATCATCGCCGCGCCGATCATCTCGCTGGCCGACCCGGAGAAGGCGGTCGAGGAGGTCGAGTTCGTTCTGGAGCGGGACGCGAAGCTGGTGTGTGTGCGCCCGGCGCCGGTGCCGGGTGAGGTGAGGCCTCGCTCGCTCGGCGACCCGGTGCACGACCCGGTGTGGGCGCGCCTGGCCGAGGCCGGTGTCCCGGTGGTCTTTCACCTGTCCGACTCCGGCTACATGGCGATCCCCGCACTGTGGGGCGGCAGCGGCGTGTTCAAGGGTTTCGGTAAGCGCGACCCGCTCGACATGGTGATCATGGACGACCGAGCCATCCACGACACCATCGCCTCGATGATCGTCCACCAGGTGTTCACCCGGCACCCCAAACTCCGCGTCGTGAGCATCGAGAACGGTTCCTACTTCGTCTACCGGCTCATCAAGCGGCTCAAGAAGTCTGCCAACAACGCCCCATACCACTACAAAGAGGATCCGGTCGAGCAGTTGCGCAACAACGTCTGGATCGCGCCGTACTACGAGGATGACGTGAAGCTGCTGGCCGACACCATCGGGGTGGACAAGATCCTGTTCGGGTCGGACTGGCCGCACGGAGAGGGGTTGGCCGATCCCACATCGTTCACCGCGGACATCCCACAGTTCCCAGAGTTCAGCCACGAAGACACTCGAAAGGTGATGCGCGACAACGCCCTCGAATTACTCGGCGCGAACGTCACGGCCGGCGCCGGCAGATGAGCGAATGGACGATCGGGGCGGTTCTCGACGCGATCGCCCAGGCGGTACCTGATCGGTTGATGACGGTGTGCGGCGACCGCCGCAGCACGTTCGCGCAGTCGGCGGATCGCACCCGCCGCCTCGCGAACTATCTGGCCGCACAGGGTCTCGGCGCACACCGCGAACGCGACGAACTGCAGAACTGGGAGTGCGGACAGGATCGCGTCGCGCTGCTCATGCACAACGATCTGTACCCCGACATGGTGATCGGATGCCTGAAGGCGCGCACCGTCCCGGTCAACGTCAACTACAACTACACCCCGCGCGAGGTCGCCGAACTGCTCGACTACCTGCGTCCGCGTGCGGTCATCTACCACCGGTCGTTCGGACCGAAATTCGCCGATGTGCTGCCGCCCGCCACGGCTGACCTGATGATCTCGATCGATGACGACGTGTCGGTTCGCGAGCTCGCCGGCGCAATAAACCTCGAAGACGCTCTCGCGCAGGGCGATACCGACGTCGACATCAGCGCCTCGCCCGATGACGTGATGATGGTGTGCACCGGCGGGACCACCGGCAGGCCCAAGGGTGTGATGTGGCGCCAGAGCGACACCTATGTCATCTCGATGAACGGCGCCGACCACGAGTCGGTCGAGGAGATCCACGGCAAGGTCGCGCACGGCGGACAGCCGTGGTTCGCGGTTTCGCCGCTGATGCACGCGGCGGGAATGTGGACGGCGTTCGCGGCCCTGCTCAACGGTCTGCCGGTGATCCTCTACGACCAGACGCGATTCGAGCCGCGCGCGGTGCTGGAGACCGCGCAGCGCGAGAAGGTCGGCCTGATGACGATGGTCGGCGATGCCTACGCCGCGCCGTTGGTCGAAGAGTTGCGTTGTGGCTCCTATGACCTGTCATCGCTGTTCGCGATCGGGACCGGCGGGGCGGCCACCAATCCGAAACACCAACGCGCGTTGTTGGACCTGCTGCCTCAGATCACGCTCATCAACGGCTACGGATCGTCGGAGACCGGCAACGTCGGATTCGGCCGCAGCCAGCGCGGTGAGCAGAAGGACACCTTCGAATTGCGCGAAGGGGCCCTCGTGCTCTCCGAGGACTACCGTCGTTTCCTCGAACCCGGCCAGGACGAGGTCGGCTTCGTCGCCCGCGGCGGCCGAATTCCGCTCGGCTACTTCGACGATGAGGCGGCGACGCGGCGAACCTTCCCGGTGGTCGACGGGCAGCGCGTGGTGATCTCGGGCGACCGTGGCTCCTTGGCCGCCGACGGCACGTTGCGGTTGTTCGGACGTGACTCGCTGGTCGTCAACACGGGAGGCGAAAAGGTGTTCGTCGAGGAGGTCGAAGAGGTGCTGCGCGCGCACCCGGCCATATTCGACGCGTTGGTGGTGGGACGGCCGAGCGAGCGGTGGGGTGAGGAGATCGTGGCACTGGTGGCGCTGAAGGACGGCACGGACATCGCACACGAACCGCTGCACGCCCACTGCACAGCGAGCCTGGCTCGGTTCAAGGCGCCGAAGGAGTTCATCGTCGTCGACCAGGTCCGCCGCCTCGGAAACGGTAAGCCCGACTACCGCTGGGCCAAAGCCGCTGCGACACAACAGGTGAACGCATGACCGCCCGCGCCATTGATTGCCTGGTCAATGTCCACTTCGGCGAGACCGAACAGCAGCCGACGTGGATGCTCAAGGTCCGAGACGACTACTTCAAGGGTCCGAAGTCGACGTTCGCGCCCGTCGACCTCGGCGAGCTGCTCGAGGAGATGGACGAGCAGGGGGTGCAGAAGGCGATCCTGATGGACAGCATCGCCAAACCGTCGACGACGGCGCGCAAATTCGTCGACGCCCGGCCGGATCGCTTCGCGTTGGCGATCGGCGGTGTCAACCTGTTGCGGCCCATTCCGTCGCTGCGGGAGCTGGCATCCGTCGTCAATGACCTGCCGGTCGCGTATGCCGCTGTGGGGCCCAGCTTTTGGGGCGACGGCCAGTATCCGCCCAGTGACGCCGTCTACTATCCGCTCTACACCAAGTGCGCCGAGCTCGAGCTGCCGCTGTGCATCAACACCGGTATCCCCGGACCGCCGATTCCCGGTGAGGTGCAAAACCCGATTTACCTCGACCGGGTCTGCGTACGGTTCCCGGAACTCAAGCTCTGCATGATCCACGGGGCCGATCCGTGGTGGGACGTCGCGATCCGCCTGCTGATCAAGTACCAGAACCTGCGCTTGATGACGTCGGCGTGGTCGCCGAAGCGGTTGCCCGAGAGCCTGCTTCACTACATGCGCACGCGAGGCCAGAACAAGGTGATCTACGCCTCGGACTGGCCGGTGCTCAAAATGCGCCGAGTCGTTCCCGAGGCGATGGCCCTTGACCTGCCCGCCGAGGTGCTGGACAACTACTTGTACAACAACGCGCAGGAGTTTTTCTTCGGCGCCGACAAGGAGCAGTGATGGACCGTTACGAACTGCGCAGGCTCGACTACAGCCTGTCCGAGGACCACCAGGCGCTGCAGGCCGCGTACAAGGACTTCTTCAAGACGCACTGTTCGATCGAGACCGTCCGCGCCGCGGAGCCGACCGGATTCGACAAGAGCCTCTGGGAACGGCTGTGCACGATGGGCGCGACCACGATGGCGCTGCCCGAAGACGTCGGCGGTGACGGCGCCACGTTGGTGGACCTGACGCTGGTGGCCGAGGAGATCGGCCGCTCGCTGGCACCCGTGCCGTGGATCGACCACGTCAGCGCGGCCCGACTGCTCGGTCGGCTGGGCGCCGTCGACACCGACATCGTGAGCGGCAAGCAGATCGTCGGGCTCGACCCGCAGCAGGACAGCGTCTCGGGGGTGCGCCTGTTGCCGAGCGGATCGATCGCCGACCATATCGTCCTGCGCGACGGGGACGACATCGTCAAGCTGACGTTCGCCACCCGGCCGACGAAGGTCGACAACATCGGCCGGCTGCCGATGGCGTGGATCGACCCGGCCGCCGCCGACAGCCGCAGCGTCGTGGCGAGCGGACCCGAGGCGCTCGCGGAATACCAACGCGCCCTGGATGAATGGCGGGTGTTGACGGGAGCGGCGCTGGTCGGCCTCGTCGAGGAGACGATGACCATCGCCGCCGAGTTCTCCAAGACCCGGTACACCCTGGGCGTGCCCATCTCGACCCTGCAGGCGATCTCGCATCCGCTGGCCAACATCGCGATCACGGTGCAGGGCGGACGCAACCTGGCACGCCGCGCCGCTTGGTTCCTCGACAACGAACCACACGAGCGGCCCGAACTGGCGCCGTCGGCCTTCGTGTTCATGGCCGAAGAGGCGTCGAAGGCCGCCACGATGGCGGTGCAGGTCCAAGGCGGGCTCGGGGTGTCGGCGGAGGCTGCGGCCAGCGCGTACCTCCTGCGCGCCCGCGGGTGGGCGCTCGCCGGGGGAGACCCGGCCGCCGCCGCCAAGTACATCGCCGGCATCGTCGCGGCTCGCGAGAGCGGAGAGGGCAAGTAATGGATTTCTCACGGGTCGAACTCTCCGAAGAGGATCGGGCCTTCCTCGAGGAATCACGCGCGTTCCTGAAGGAGATCGTCACCGACGACGTCATCCGCCGTGACCGCGAGACCGGCGACAACTTCGACGAGGGCGTGCACCTGGCGCTCGGCAAGGCCGGATACCTTGCCCGCGAATGGAAGCCGGAATCGGAGGGCGGGTTCAACCGGATCCGTCGGCGCATCTGGGAACTGGAGAAGCGTCGCGCGCACGTGCCATGGGTGACGTTCGGCACCACGGCGATGATCGCCCGGTCGGTGGACAAGTTCGGCTCACCCGAACTGAAGGCCGAGGTGATGCCGCGGGTGTACACCGGCGAGGTCCGGCTCTGCCTCGGTTACACCGAGCCCGAGGGCGGATCCGACGTCGCCACCTGCAAGACCAGGGCCGTGCGGGACGGCGACGGGTGGATCATCAATGGCTCCAAGATGTTCACCACCGGCGCCCACAACTGCCAGTACGTCTTCCTGATCACCAACACCGACCCCGACGCGCCGAAACACAAGAGCCTCACCATGTTCCTGGTGCCGCTCGACTCGCCGGGCATCGAGATCCGGGGCATCCGCACCGTCGACGGCGACCGGACGAACATCGTGTACTACAGCGATGTCCGCGTCGACGACAAGTACCGCCTCGGTGAGGTGAACGACGGCTGGACGGTGGTGCGCGAACCGCTCAACGTCGAACACGGCGCCGTGGAGGCGGCCGTCGACGGCCTGCAGGACGTCTCGATCATGATGCACCAGGCCAACACGATGGCCATCGCGGTCGACAGGGCAGCCGCGCTGGTCGCCCAGCCGGATCCCAACGGCCGCAGGCCCATCGACGACGGGTCGGTGGCTTACCGGTTGGGCCGCAGCGTCGCCCGCATGGAGGCGTCCTTCTCGGCCACCAGCATCTTCGGCCGGGTGGCGCTGGCGCAGACGATGCGCGACATCTCGCCGGATCTGATGGACCTGCTCGGCACGGCGTCCTCGCTGCCGCTCGGCACCGACGGGGCGATCGACGACGGCGCCGCCGAGTACGTGTACCGGTTCGCGCCGCTGGTCGGCATCTACGGCGGCACGCTGGAGGTGTTCCGCAACATGATCGCCCAGTACGTTCTCGGCCTGGGCAAGCCGGCGTACGCCCCGCCCGTCAAGAAAGCTTCCTAACGCCGAGTTTCGGCGAGCGAGCGTGTTTGCCCACGACACACCGCGTAACCTCGACATTTTCCGCACGCTCGCGCCCGAGGAAGGTGCACATATGCCTGAACCGACAGCAACGCCGTCCGTCCGTCGCGCACTGGTGATGGGTCCGAGCGGCTTCGTCGGTTCACACGTCACACGCAAACTCGTCGAGCGCGGCGACGACGTGCGCGTGTATCTGCGCAAGACGAGTTCCACCGTGGCCATCGACGACCTCGACGTCGAACGGTGCTACGGCGACCTGTACGACGACGAAGCCCTCCGCGCGGCGATGGCCGACCGCGACGTCGTCTACTACTGCATCGTCGACACCCGATTCCATCTGCGTGACCCGGCACCGCTGTTCGAGACCAACGTCAACTGCCTGCGCCGGGTGCTCGACGTCGCGGCGAAGGCCGGCCTGCACCGATTCGTGTTCTGCAGCACCATCGGAACGATCGCGCTCGGCGACGGACGTCGGCCGGTGACCGAGGACATGCCGTTCGACTGGGGCGACAAGGGTGGCGCGTACATCGAGTCGCGTCGGCAGGCCGAGGAACTGGTGCTGTCCTATGCCCGCGACCGTGGTCTGCCCGCGGTGGCGATGTGCGTGTCGAATCCGTACGGGCCGCGAGACTTTCAGCCGCACCAGGGACTGATGGTGCGGTACGCCGCGTTGGGCAAGATCCCCGCCTACATCAAAGGTGTGTCCACCGAGGTGGTCGGCATCGAAGACGTCGCCGAGGCCTTCCTGCTCGCCGCCGAACACGGCAGGGTGGGGGAGCGCTACATCATCTCCGAGAGCTACATGCCGATGCGAGACTTGCTGACGACGGCCGCCAGGGCGGTCGGTGCGAAGCCGCCGCGGTTCGGGATCCCGCTGTCGGTGGTGTATGCGTCGGCCTGGTTGGGCGACAAGCTCTCCCGGCTGGTCGGCCGCGAGTTCCAGATGAACACCAATGGCGTTCGCCTGTTGCACATCATGGCGCCCGCGGACCACGGTAAGGCGACACGCGAACTCGGCTGGCACCCGCGGCCCACCGCCGAGTCGCTCGAACGGGCCGCGCGATTCCACGTCGAACAGGCAAGAAAGACGGCTGGCGAATGACCGAAGCCGACCTCGTCGAGATCGAGGCGATCAAACAGTTGAAGGCGCGCTACTGCCGCCTCCTCGACACCAAGGACTGGGCGGCGTGGCGATCGCTGTTCGCCGACGACTTCCTCAGCGACACTTCGCCCGCCGGCGGCAAGAAGATCCAAGGCGCCGACGAGTTCGTCGCGTTCACCCGCAAGAGCCTGCGCAACCAGGCCACCGTGCACCAGGTGCACGCTCCCGAGATCGAACTGACTTCGCCGACGACGGCCCGCGGCGTGTGGGCGCTCGAGGACGTGGTCCGGTTCGGGCCCGGCGTCAACCTGCGCGGCTATGGCCATTACCACGAGACCTACGAGAAGCTCGACGGCCAGTGGCGCTTCACGAGCTCGACGCTGACACGTCTGCGCGAGGACGTCTTCAACGGAGTTGTCGCCGTCTACATCTCGGATCGCGTGCGCAAGCTCATCATGAAGGCCTCGCGTCGCGCGCTGAAGTGAGCCCGATCAGGACCGGATGAACTCGAGCAGGTCGGGATTGATGACGTCGTGGTGGGTGACGAACGCCCCGTGCGGATACCCCGGATACGTCTTCAAGGTGCCGTTCGGCAGTAGCTTCGCCGACAGCGGTCCCGAATCCTCGTACGGGACGATCTGGTCGTCGTCGCCGTGCATCACCAGAACGGGGATCGTGATCTTCTTCAGGTCCTCGGTGAAATCGGTCTGCGAGAACGCGACGATACCGTCGTAATGCGCCTTGGCGCCGCCCATCATGCCCTGGCGCCACCAGTTCTCGATGATCGCCTCCGACGGCTCCACGCCGGGGCGGTTGAATCCGTAGAACGGGCCCGCGGCCAGCGAGCGGTAAAACTCCGACCGGTTCGCCGCAAGCTGCGCCTGCAGATCGTCGAACACCTCCTTCGGCAGCCCGCCGGGGTTGGCGTCGGTCTTGACCATGATCGGCGGCACGGAGCTGATCAGGACCGCCTTGGCCGCTCGCTCCTGACCGTGTCGCGCGAGGTAGCGCGCCACCTCACCGCCGCCGGTCGAATGGCCGATGTGCACCGCGTCATGCAGGTCGAGGTGCTCGACGACGGCCGCGAGATCGTCTGCGTAGTGGTCCATGTCGTGACCGTCGGCAACCTGCGCCGACCTGCCGTGCCCGCGGCGGTCATGCGCAACGACGCGGTACCCGTGCTGCAGGAAGAACAGCATCTGCGTGTCCCAGTCGTCGGCCGACAGCGGCCATCCGTGACTGAACACGATCGGCTGGCCCGAACCCCAGTCCTTGAAGAAGATTTCGACGCCGTCGCTCGTGGTGATCGTGGGCATGCTGGCTCCTGTTCGTGGAACGTCACGCTATGCGCACTCTGCCACGCCCGCACTCCTTTCGCGCGAGTACTACTCGGGTGCCCGACTCAGGGTCACCGCGTGAGGATCGTCGCGGCGGCGGTACCGGGTGCGCCGTAGAGCTGGGCGAAGCCCACCTTCGGTTCGCCGGGCACCTGGCGGTCGCCGGCCTCGCCGCGGAGCTGACGCACCAACTCGTGAATCTGACGCAGACCCGACGCGCCGATCGGCTCGCCGTTGGCGATCAGGCCGCCGTCGGTGTTGATCGGCAGAGAGCCGGTGATCTCGGTGGCCCCGTCGGCGAGCAATTTCTCCTGGTCCCCGTCGGCGCAGAAGCCGCACTCGGCCATGTGGATGATCTCGGCGCCGGCGTCCGTGTCCTGCAACTGGATGACGTCGACGTCCTGTGGTGCCACCCCGGCCTTCTCGAAGGCCGCCTTCGCGGCGTAGACGGTCGGTGCGACATCCTCCTCGACGGGCGCGAACGTCGTGTTGACCTCGTAAGCACCGTATTTGCGGGTGCGGACCTCGACGGCCCTCAGGTACACCGGCTTGGACGTGTAGCGCTCGGCGATGTCGGCACGGCACATCACGACGGCCGCTGCGCCCTCGTCGGGTGCGCAGAACATGTACTGCGTGAGCGGATAGTTGAGCATCGTGGAGTTGAGGATCTGGTCCTCGGGGATGGGCTTGCGCCGGAACGCGTTGGGGTTCAGCGCGCCGTTGCGGAAGTTCTTGGCCGCCACCTTGGCCAGCGTCTGCGCAGAGATGCCGTGCTGATGCAGGTAGCGGTTGGCCTTCATCCCGAAGAACTGGGTCGTCAGGTACTGGCCGTTCTCGGCGTACCACCGCGGCATGCCGACCAGGGCGGGATCTTCGGTGAAGGCACCGCGTGGATGCTTGTCCAGTCCGATCGCGATGCCGATGTCGTAGTCGCCCAAGCGGATTCCGTCGGCACACGCCTTGGCGGCACTGGCGGCGGTGGCGCAGGCGTTGAACACGTTGGTGAACGGGATACCGGACAGGCCGACCATGCCGACGATCGCGTCCGGGTTGGCGACCGTCCAGCTGCCTCCGGTGGCGAACTGAATGTCTTTCCACTCCACACCGGCGTCGGCGACGGCGGCGAAGATCGCGTCGACGCCCATCTCCATAGCGGACTTGCCTTCGAAGCGGCCGAAGGGGTGCAGTCCGACACCGATGATCGCCACGTCGTGCATGCCTGAGCCTCTCTGGTCAACGCCGATCCGACGTGTAACTGTAACTCTTACAGTATCGTAATCGGCGTGGCCCCGGTCATCGAGAACAAGCCGACCTTCTGCCGGATCTGCGAGCCGTTGTGCGGAATGATCGCGACGGTCGAGGATGGCCGCCTGGTGGCGCTGCGGCCCGACAAGGACCACCCGCTCTCGGCCGGTTTCGCCTGTCAGAAGGGCATCGCGTTCACCGAGGTCGTCAACGATCCGGATCGGGTGACGCGGCCGCTGCGCCGCGGGCCGTCGGGCTTCGAAGAGGTGACGTGGGACGAGGCGATGGACGACATCGCGGGCCGGCTTTCGACGATCCTGCGCCGTGACGGTTCCGGCGCGGTTGGCTGGTACATGGGCAACCCGGGCGCGTTCAGCTATGCCCACACCTTCGCGGCGCTGCTGTTCATGAAGGGCCTCGGCCGCCACGGCCACTACTTCACCGCGTCTTCGCAGGACACCAACAGCAGGCTCATCGCCAGCCAGCTGCTCTACGGGGTGCCGACGTCGGTCCCGATACCGGACCTGACGCGCACTGACCTTCTGGTCATGATGGGCGCGAATCCCGTTGTGTCGCACGGGAGCTTCCTGACGGCGCCACGGATCAAGGACCGCATGCACGACATCGTCAAACGTGGTGGGCGCGTGGTGATCGTCGACCCGCGACGCAGCGAGACCGCCGTGGCGTTCGAATGGCTCGGCATCGTGCCGGATACCGACTCCCTGCTGCTGCTCTCGCTGCTGAACGTGATGTTCGCCGAAGGACTGGTCGACGTCGCCGCGGTGAAACGCAAGGCCGACGGCGTCGACTGGCTGACGTCGCTGTGCCGACCGTTCGGCCCGGAGTCGACGTCCGCTTCGACCGGGATAGATGCGGACAGCGTGCGGGCGTTGGCGCGCGACCTGGTGAACACGCCGCGGGCGGCGGTCTACGGCCGGCTCGGCACCTGCGTCGGCAGCCACGGCACGCTGACGACGTACCTGATCGATGCGGTGAACCTGATGGCGGGCAACCTCGATGTGCCGGGCGGATCGGTGTTCAGCTCGATGCACACCGTCGGCCAGAGATGGCAGAACGTCGCGATGGGCGCGGTCATGCGGCGCTCGTATCGGCGCAAGCGCTCGCGCATCAGCGGAACCCCCAGTGCGATCGGTTCGGAGCCCGCAGCGCTGATGGCCAAGGAGATCACGACACCCGGCGACCGCCGGATCCGCGCGTTGTTCGTCTCGGCAGGCAATCCAGTGCTGTCGGTACCCAACGGTGAGGAACTCGAGGCGGCGTTCGGTGAACTGGAGCTCTCCGTCGCGCTCGACTTCTACGTCACCGAGACCAGCGCGCAGTGCGACTACATCCTGCCCGTCACGACGATGTACGAACGCGACGATTTCCCGTACACATTCCAGGGTTTTCAGGCCACGCCCTTCCGTCAAGCGACCGAAGCCGTCCTCGCGCCGGTGGGTGAGGCGCGAGGGGAGTGGGACATCGCCGAGGACCTGGCCCGACGGCTGGCCCGACGCGTGCCCGCCTTCGCGGCGTTCGCCGGTGTGCGAAAGGTTCTGGGGCTGTTTGGTTTCGACGCGTCGCCGCGCGCGATGATCGATGCGCTGGTGCGAATGTCCGAGGGCGGCGACAGGTTCGGGTTGCGTCGTGGCGGGTTGTCGCTGCGACGGCTGACCGAGGAGCATCCGCACGGCGTCGTGGTCGCACCCAACATCCGAACGGGCGTGCTGCGCGATGCCATCGGTTACCTGTCGCGCCGGGTTCGGCTGGCACACCCGGGGATCGCCGCCGAGGTCGACAAGCTGTCACAGCGGAAACTGCCCGACGGCTTCTCGCTGCGGATGATCGGCCTGCGCGAGCCGCGGTCGGAGAATTCCTGGATGCACAATTCGCCGTTGTTGATGCGCGGCGACCGTCGCCAGCATGCGCTGATGCATGTCGATGACGCGGCCGAGCGCAACATCCTCGACGGCGACGAGGCGCGGATCTCGTCGCCGTACGGTGCCATCACGGTTCCGGTGTCGACGACGAAGGACCTCGTGCCCGGCGTCGTCGCGGTGCCACACGGCTGGGGGCACAAGGGAACCGGCAGTTGGCGGCTGGCCAACCGCGCCGGCGGCGCGAACGTCAACCAGCTGACGTCCAGCGACCCCGACGACGTCGAGGCGCTGTCGGGTATGGCGTGGCTGACGGGTGTGCCGATCCGCGTCGAGCGGGCTAACTAGTAAGCGCGAGCGTGCGTGTTTGCACACGACACACCGCGCAATAGCAGCACCTTGTGCACCGTCGGCGTCCAGCGACCGTGCGTAAAGTGGCCAGAAAGACTGGCGTGTCGTGTGCAAACACGCACGCTCGCGGAATTGAGGTCGGTTATGCGATGGCGCCCTTTTCCTTGAGCGCCTCGATGCGGTCCCAGTCCATTCCGATGTCCATCAGCACCAGCTCGGTGTGCTCGCTGGCCTGCGGCGCGCGCGTCGTCTCCAGCGGCTCGTGGTTGAACTGCACCGGGCCGCGGACGACCTTGAACGGCTCACCCCCGTCGGCCGCCTCCACCTCGACGACCATGTCGTTGGCGAGCGCCTGCTCGTCGGTGGCCAGATCGAGGAAGCTCTGGACGGGCGCCCACTGGCCCTTCATCGTCTTCAAGCGCTGACGCCAGTACTCGAACGGCTTGCTGCCGATCTTCTCCCGGATCAATTCGACTGCCGCCGCGGCGTTCTCGATCAAAGGCATCACGTCGCAGAAGCGCGGATCGTCGGCGAGCTCCGGCAGTTCCAAGTGCTCGAACGCGTCACGGATGTACCCCGTCGGGCTCACGATGCACAGGTTGATCGTGCCGCCGTCGGAGGTCAGGTAGTTGGCCATGAACGGGTTCACGCTCGGACCCGCCGCATCCGGCATCAGCGAACGCATGGTCTCGCCGGTCTCCATACCCTGTGTCATGCTGGCCCCGCCGGCCCACCACGCTGTGCTCAGCAGAGAGACGTCGAGTTCGATCGCCTCACCGGTGCGCAACCGGTGAAACAGCGCGGCCGAGATCCCGCCCGCGATGTTCATTCCGCCGATCGAGTCGCCGAAGGCCGGGATGCCCTGCGACAGTGCGCCGCCGATCTCCTCGGGAGTCAAGGCGTGCCCGACCCCGCTGCGCGTCCAGAATGCGGTGCCGTCGAAACCGCCGGTGTCACGCTCGGGCCCCTTGTCGCCGTACGCACTGCCGCGCGCATAGATGATGTCCGGGTTCGCCGCGCGGATGTGCTCGATGTCGAACTTGTTCTTCTGCCGTTGCGCGGGGAGGTAATTGGTGAGAAAAACGTCCGAGGTCTTGGCGATCTCGTAGAGCACCTCCTGACCTTCCGGCGTCGAGACGTCGATACCGACGCTGCGCTTTCCGCGATTGGGGTGCTCGATCAGGGGATGGCGGTTCGGGTCGAGTTGGAAGCCGCCCATGTTGATGAAACCGCGCTGGGTGTCACCGCGCACCGGATGCTCGACCTTGATGACGTCGGCCCCCCAATCGGCGAGGATCGCTCCCGCCGCCGGAACGAACGTGAATTGTGCGACCTCGAGGACGCGCACGCCCTCCATGACCTTGACCAAATCGGCTCCCTCGTACCGGCGCTCCGGCTGTTGAATAAACTTACTGTAAACATTACAGTTAGTCGTCCCGCAATGAGAGTCTACGAGGTAGCTGGGTGAGCTCCGCCATGAATTCAGCAGAACGGATCGAGACCAGCATCGACATCGGCGAGCGAGCGGCGGGTCGCGCCGAAACGCGAATGCTCATTGACGGACAACTCGTGTCGGCAGCCTCTGGTGCGCAGTTCGACAACCTGAGCCCGGCCACCGGACGACTGCTGGGATCCACCGCGGCTGCCGAAGCCGAGGACATGGATCGCGCGATCGCGGCCGCCCGCCGCGCGTTCGACGAGACCGATTGGGCCACCAATCGACGGCTGCGTGCGCATTGCCTCGACCAGTTGCAGGCCGCGATCGAAGGCGAGCAGGAGGAACTGCGCGAGGAGCTGATCGCCGAGGTCGGCTGCCCGGTGATGACAACGCAATCGGCACAACTCGATTGGCCGCTGGCGGACGGTCTTCGCTATCCCGCGCGGCTGATGCTCGACTTCGCATGGGAGCGCACGCTGGACGGCGGCGGGCTGTTCGGTGATCGCAATGTGCGCACCGTGGTCAAGGATCCGGTCGGCGTCGTCGCCGCGATCACGCCGTCAAACTTTCCGATCGAGGTGATCCTCAACAAGCTCGGACCCGCGCTCGCGACCGGAAACACCGTCGTGCTCAAACCCGATCCGAACACACCGTGGAACGCCACCCGGCTCGGCCGGCTCATCGCCGAGCACACCGACATCCCGCCCGGCGTCGTCAACGTGGTGCCCACACCGTCCAACGACGTGGCCGGCCTGCTCGGCACCGACCCGCGCGTCGACATGATCTCGTTCACCGGTTCGACCGGGGTGGGCAAGCTGCTGATGCGCCAGGGCGCAGACACCATGAAGCGGATGTTCCTGGAATTGGGCGGCAAATCCGTGTCGATCGTGCTCGATGACGCCCCTCCCGCGGCGATCACCGGATCGGCGGTCGGGGTGTGCGTTCACGCGGGGCAGGCGTGTGCGGCCACGACGCGCATGCTCGTGCACCGGTCGCTCTATGACGACGCCGTCGCCGGCATCACCGCCGCCTATCAGGCTGTGCCGGTGGGTGATCCGGTCAACCCCGACACCCTTGTGGGTCCGGTGATCAGCGCCGCGCAGAAGCAGTGGGTTCTCGATGCGATCGACCAGGCTCGCGCCGCCGGTGCCGAGATCATCACCGGCGGTGGGCCCGTCGCCGGCCTTCCCGAACATCTGGCCGGCGGACACTTTGTGGCGCCGACGGTCGTCGCCGGCGTCGACAACGACGCGGCGATCGCACAGCAGGAGGTGTTCGGCCCCGTGCTGGTCGTGCTGCCGTTCGACGATGATGACGAAGCGGTGCGGATCGCCAACGACAGCGCATACGGTTTGGCGGGCGCGGTTTCGTCGCGCTCCCTGGAGCGGGGGATGGCGATCGCCCGCCGCATCCGAACCGGCTCGTTCGGGGTCAACGGCGGCATGTTCTACGGTGCGGACGCGCCGTTCGGCGGCTTCAAGAGCAGCGGTGTCGGACGGCAGTGCGGTGTCGAGGGTTTCGAGCAGTACCTCGAGACGAAGACGGTGGCGTACCGCGCGCCGAAGACGGGCGTTACGCCGCCTCGATGATCGCCTCGGCGTGGTCGAGGATGCTGTCGAGGATGTAACCGAAGTCGATGTCGTCGGCGAACCCGATGTAGCGACCGCCGTCGTCGCGTTGGGCGGGAAAGCCCTCGGTGCGTTCCTGGAGTCGCTCGAGAACCACCGAACCCCGGATGTGCACCGAGATCGCGCCGTACGTCTCGGCGGCCTGGTCCACCGTGAGTCCCGCTTCGACCAGCGCCCCGATCGGCTGGCCCAGCTTCTGCAGCGCATTGTGCATCGCGCGGTGACCGTACTGGCCGCGGATCAACACCAGATCGCAGAGGATCGGATCCGCGCGGAATCGCTTCCGCATGGTCAACGCGTGGTCGCGCAACGATTCTCGCCAATTGGACGCTGAGATGGTCGGCACCGTGAACTCGAACCGCTCCAAGGCACGGTCAGTCATCGCGTCGAGCAAATCGTCTTTGCGGCGGAAATACCAGTAGATGCTGGTGACGCCGACGCCGAGATGCTTGGCGAGTTGCGGCATGCTCAGGTTCTCGATCGAGACCTTTTCCGCGACTTGCAGTGCGCCTTCGAGTATCTCCTCGGCGCTGATCGAGCCGCGGTCGCGACGGGTGCGTCCGCTTCCGGCCCTGGCCACGGATCAGCCGGCCGGTTGGAACGTCACCGGCAGCGCCGTGGGTGAGCGGAACGGTTGGCCGACGATGTGCGGGTTGTCGTCGGTGAGGAGCTTGATGTCGGTCAGCCGGTCGAGCAGGCATTCCAGCGCGACCCGCGTCTCCATGCGCGCGAGATGTAGGCCCATGCAGGTGTGCTCACCGGCTGCAAAGGAGATGTGCGGCACGCGCTTGCGGAAGATGTCGAACTCCTCGGAACGCTCCCACCGGTTCTCATCGCGGTTGGCCGATCCGATGCACACGTCGATCACCGCGCCCTTGGGCAGCGAGACCCCTTCGAGTTCGGTCTCCTCGGTCGCATAACGCTGCACGGTTGTCAACGGTGTCTCATACCGCAGGCCTTCTTCGATGGCCGAGGCGATGAGGTCCCGGTCGGCCTGGACGGCGGCGAACTGTTCGGGATGGGTGAGCAGCAGATAGAGCAAGTTTCCCGATGATCGGTAGGTGGTTTCCAGGCCGGCGGGGAGCAACAGCCGCAGGAACGAGTAGATCGACTCGTCGCTGAGTTTCTCACCGTCGATCTCAGCGCTGACCAAATCACCGATGATGTCCTCGGTCGGCTTGGACCTGCGCCTGTCGATCTGCGTCATGAAGTAATCCTTCAGGGCCGCGGACGCCTCGAACGCACGCTTGTACCTGACGTGATAGCTGATCAACTCGACCGCCCGCTTGCGGAACCAGGGCAGGTCCTCCTCGGGCAGACCCAGCAGCTTGGAGATGACGCGGGTCGGGAACTCGAACGTGAAATCGCGCACCAGATCGGCGTGCCCGTCCTCGACAAACTCGTCGATCAACGCGGTGACCACCGGGCGGACGACCTCGGGTTCCCAGCGCGCCAACGACTTCGACTTGAACGCCGCGGACACCAGGTTGCGGTGGTCCCAGTGCTTCTTGCCCTCCATCGCCAGGATGGTCGGACCGATGAACAGGCCGATGGTGTTGTCGTAGATGTGCGAGTTGAACACCCTGCCGTCGCGGAAAATACGGTTGACGGCGTCGAAAGACACTGCCGCATAAAGGTTCTCCGGCATGGCTTCGGGGGCTTGGGACCAGTCCATGACGCTGCCGCGAAACACGCCGCTGGTTTCGCGGCGCTTCTGTGCGAACAGGGGATAGGGGTCGCGCAGCAGGTCGAAGGTCTCGTCGACCGTGACATCCTGTACGGGGCTATCCACGGCTGATCTCCCTCGTCTGGTCCGGACACGTACCCGCATTGGTACTGTAAAGCTTACAGTATAGGTCTACGTAACGATAGATGCCGGTGTTCAGAGCTGGACGGGTGTGCCCGCCAGCATCGAGTTGATGAAGCCGGCGTCGACCTGAATGTCCTGGCCGGTGATCCAACGCGCCTCCGGGGACCCGAGGAACGAGATCACCGGCGCGATGTCGTCGACTGAGGCATGCCGCCCGACGGTGGCCTTGCACATGTCCAGGACGTCCTTGCCCATGGTCTGTTCGAAGTCGGTGAGGATCGGCGTCTCGACCGGGCCGGGGCTGACGGTGTTGACGCGCACCCCGTACTTGGTCCATGCCGGGCCGGCGAGGCGTTTCGCGTACAGGATCACCGCCTGCTTGGACGTGCTGTACACGGGATAGTCGGGGTCCTGCTCGGACTGCCAGCGCTCGACGGCGTTGGCATCGGTGAGCTCGAGCAGCCCGTTCAGGGTGTCGATGCGCTGGTCCCAGCCGAGGGCGGCGGTGGAGGCGACGGCGACGATCGATCCGCCCTCGCGCAACCGGGGCAGCATGCCCTCGGCGACCAGTCGCACGCCGAGGTAGTTGACCTTCAGTACGTCGGCGGGTGCTGCGGTTCCCGGAACGCCCGCGACATGCGCCAGCATGTCCCAGCCCGGCCCGATCGATTCGAGCAGACTCTTGATGGAATCGGCGTCACGCAGATCGCATCGGGCGTATTCCGAAGCGGGCGTTAGGTGGTCGCGCACATCGACCGCGAGGACGTGATCGCCGTGCGTGTGGAAATGTGCCGCGACGGCGGCCCCGATGCCCGATCCCGCACCGACGACCACGATCTTGCGCTTACCGGTCATCTCGTCCATTCCCTTCGCGCCTGTGCGCAGTCGGCGTACCATTCGAATGGTCGACTGTAAGCACGACAGTAAACAATTCGGGTGCCGCAGACAATCACTTCCGGAGATGGTGGTGCGATGAGCGAGAGCACGATTCAGGTGAGCGCGGCCGACGGCACGGTGCGGGCGGCGATGCTGGCCGTTCTCGAAGGGCAGCGGCGTGCGTTCCTGGCCGACGGCCCGCCGAGCGTTGCCGAACGGCGCCATCGTATCGATCGGTTGCTGTCCCTCGTGCTGGACAATGCCGACGAGTTCGTCGACGCGATGGCGGTCGACTACGGAACCCGGCCCAAGGCCGGGTCATTGTTCACCGAGATCCTCGGCATGATCTCGGTCATCGAGCACACCAGATCACATGTGGCGCAGTGGATGCGGGCGACGAAGTTGATGCGCGGCGGTCGGATGTTCGGTATGCGGGCCGAGGTCGAGCCGTCACCGCTCGGTGTCGTCGGAATCATCGGTCCGTGGAACTTTCCGCTGAACCTCGTCGCGCTACCGGCCGCGGCGGCCTTCGCCGCGGGCAACCGGGTGATGATCAAGATGTCGGAGATCACGCCGCGCACCGCCGAACTGCTGAAGACATTGGCGCACAGGTACTTCGACGTGGCCGAGCTCGACGTGGTCACCGGCGGACCGGAGGTGGCGGCGGAGTTCTCGTCACTTCCGTTCGACCACCTGTTCTTCACCGGTTCACCCTCGGTCGGCGCACTCGTGCAGCGGGCGGCCTCGGAGAACCTGGTGCCCGTCACGCTCGAACTCGGCGGCAAGAATCCGGTGGTGATCGCGCGGGATGCGGACCTGTCCCGGTCGGCCGCGCGGGTTGCCCGATCGCGGATGATCAACGGAGGACAAGTCTGTGTCTGCCCCGACTACGTCTTCGTGCCCGACGACCGCGAGGACGCCTTCGTAGAGATCGTGAAAGAGACGTGGCGGCAGATGTTTCCGACGATCATCGACAACGAGGACTACTGCTCGTCGGTGAACGAGGCGAACTTCGATCGAGTGGTCGGCCTCGTCGACGACGCGCGAGCGAGGGGTGCGCGCGTCGAGACTGTCGCGCCGGGCGGTGAAGCGCTGCCCGACCGCGGGACCCGCAAGATCGCCCCGACCCTCGTGCGTGATGTCGACGACCGGATGAGAATCGCCGCCGAGGAGGTCTTCGGTCCCGTGCTCGCGGTGCGGCCCTACCGCGACCTCGATGAGGCCATCGACTACGTCAATCAGCGGCCATCGCCGCTCGTCGCCTACTGGTATGGGCCCGACGGCAACGACTTTCGGCGCTTCGTCCGCAGCACGCGCAGCGGTGGAGTGGCACGCAACGACTTCGCCGCGCAGATGATTCCTTCGGCGGCGCCATTCGGGGGAGTGGGTCGCAGCGGGATGGGCGCCTACCACGGCAAGGCGGGTTTCGACGCGTTCAGCCATCACCGCACGATCGTCGGCACCGACCTGCCATTCACGATCACCGGACGCGCGGCGCCACCGTTCACGCCGTCGATGCGGGCGACGACCGCACTCGGACTGTGGATGGCGCGCAACCGAACCAAGCGTCGGCTCAGGCGTTCGCGCTGATCGCCTGTTCGCGGGCCCACCGGTAGTCGGCCTTGCCGGCAGGGCTGCGCTCGATCGCCGAGCGGAACACGATCGCCTTCGGAAGCTTGTAGCGGGCAATCGAATTGGCGGCATGATCGATGAGTTCCTGGGCCTCGGCGCTGGCGCCGTCGACGAGCGCGACCACCGCGACCACCTCCTGGCCCCACCGTTCGCTGGGCCGGCCCGCGACCACGACGTCCGCCACCGCAGGATGCGACAGCAGCGCGGTCTCGACCTCCTCGACGAAGATCTTCTCGCCGCCGGAGTTGATGGTCACCGAATCGCGGCCCAACAGTTCGATGGATCCGTCCGCCTGATGGCGGGCACGGTCGCCAGGAATCGAGTACCGCACACCGTCGATCACCGGGAAGGTCTTGGCGGTCTTGTCCGCATCCCCCTTGTATCCCAGCGGCACATAGCCCCGCTGCGCCAACCACCCGATGCCGTCGTGGCCGGGTTCGAGGATTGCGCTGAAGTCCTCTGCGGCGACGAAGGTATCAGGACCCGCGTTGAACTTGCCGGTCGACACCGCGCCGGGTGCCGACATGTGGTTCATCTGAATGCCGGTCTCCGAGGAGCCGACACCGTCCATGACGATCAGCCCGGGTTTGACGTCGATGAGCCGCTGTTTGGCGGTCGGGGTGAGTAACGCTCCGCCGTTGGCGACCACCGCGAGCGACGACAGGTCGGCCGAGCTGCGCTCGATCGCGTCGGCGAGCGGGCGTGCGACCGCGTCGCCGACCACCTGTACCACGAGCGCCTTCTCGCGCTCGATGGTCGCGACCACTTCATCGGCGTCGAGGCTGCCGGGATTGGCGGTGAACACGATGGTCTGGCCTGTGGTCATCGCCGTCATCGCGGCCCACTGTGCGGCACCGTGCATGAGCGGCGGGAGGGTGAGGATCTTGGTACCGGGTCCCTCCACCACCCGCTTGGCGATGTCGTCGAGCGAGGTGATGAGCTCGCCGGTGGCCATGTTCCGGCCGCCGAACGAGGTCATGAAGATGTCGTGCTGGCGCCACAGCACGCCCTTCGGCATGCCCGTCGTGCCGCCGGTGTAGAGGACGTAGAGGTCGTCGGGCGACGGCTCGATCGGCGGCAGCACCGGGGTGCCCGAGCCGACGATCGACTCGTAGTCGACGGCATCGTCGAGCAGATCGTTACCGGAGTCGTCGGCGATCTGGATGAGCACGCGGAGATTGGGCAGATCCGGCAGCACCTCCGCGACCCGCGGCGCGAACGTCGCGTGGTACAGCAGCGCGCTGGCGCCGGAATCGTTGAGCAGATACTGCAATTCGTTCTTGACGTAGCGGTAGTTGACGTTGAACGGCGCGACCCGAGCCCGCCACGAGCCGAGCATGCCCTCGATGTATTCGGGGCCGTTGTAGGCGTAGATGCCCAACAGGTCCTGGCCCACCTCGTGACCGGCGAGTTCCGAGCGCTCGACGTGACACCCCAGGCCGCGGCTGTGCAGGAACGCGGCCAGACGGTTGGCGCGCTCGACGACCTGGGCATAGGTGAAGCGGCGATCGCCCTGGACGATGAACTCGCGGTCGCCGATGACGGCGGCGACGGTGTCGGCGGCGGCTGGAACCGTGAACTGTGTGGTCACAGACATCGTGCCTTTCAAGGCTGGTGGGCAAGCAGTTTGATCATCAGACCATTGGCCTCGGATAGTACGTTGCCGTCCCCGTCCGTCATCTCCGCCCTCACGAAGAGTTTGCGCCCGTCGACCGAATCGATCCACGCCCGCGCCTCGAGTGGTACATCGATGGGCGTCACCTGCCGGTAATCCACGTGCAGATACGCGGTTCGGCTGTCGGGGCGCCCGGCGGCCGACACCACCATGCCGAAGTGCCAGTCGTAGAACAGCGGGATGACGCCGCCATGCACGGCGTCGTTGCCGCCCACGTGGAAGCGGCTGAAGTGGCCGCGCATTGTGACCTCGTCTGATCCGGACGTCACCACCTGCCACGGCGGCATCAACGGGTGGCCGTTGCCGGGCAGATTGGGCGCCCGGCCCGCAGGGGCGACGCCCGCCGCTGCCTGGTGTTCCTCCAGGCGCTCGCACACGTTCTCGAGCAGCGCGGCGGAGTCGTTCCACAGCGCGGCGTCGGGATCGCTGGAGACCGTGATGTTCTGCAGCCGGCGCAGTGCCGCGATGAAACGACCCATCTCCGGGGACCCCAGAGCCGGTTTGACCCTGGCGAATTCGCGGATGTGGTCCTCGGTGTCGGTCAATGCGGGGCTACTTCCATGTGTCGATCAATTCGTCGGTGGTGGTGATCGTCGCCAGCAGCGACAACGTGTTGTCGATGATCGCATCGGCGTAGTCGCGGGGAATTCCTGCCACCGCGTCACGCGGCACGACGACGCGATACGCCGCGTTGACGGCGTCCATCACCAGGTTGGTGATCGCGACATTGACCGACACTCCGACGGCGACGATCGTCGAGACGCCGAGATTGCGCAGCACGGCGTCCAGGTCGGTGCCGCCCATCGGGCCGATGCCGTGCCAGCGGCGCAGCACGACGTCGGACGGCTCCGGCCCCAGTTCGGGCAGCAGTTCGGCGCCCGGGGTGCCGGGCGCGATGGCGTTCCCGGTGGCGCCGCTGATCCGGAAGATCTTCGCGTTGTGGTTGGCGCCCCGCCCGTCCGGCCGTCGCTGAACCAGACAGTGCACCACCGCCACACCAGCGTCGCGGGCGACCGGCAGCAGCCTCGCGATGTTCGGGACCGCCTCTCGCCGGGCCTGCTCGGCCAGCGCCTTGAGCCCGGCATCGGGACCGACCACCGCACCCTGGCACTCCTGCGTCACGATCGCGGTGTGGCCGGGCGCCGCGACCTCGGCGAGGTCGGCTTTCACACCGATGCCGGAACTTCACCGGGCGGAGTGGCGGGAACTTCGTAAAACTGCTTGGCCCACTTCCTCAGCGCCATATACGGTTTCGCGTCCACGCGGGACAGCGCGGGATTCTCGATGTACTCCTGGTAGCGCCAGATGTTCAGGTCGTCCCACACGGTCCCCATGAACTGACGCTCGACCTTCTTGCGCACCTCCTCCGGCGGGACGTCGGAGGTGTCACCGGGCAGCCGTGGCCACCAGATCGAATAAAACATGTCCGAGTGGCCATCCTCGACCGGCGTGCACGCGAAGATCAGCCGGTGGTTCGACGAACCCTCGAACGCGCTTATCGCGAATCCGAGGCCGGACAGGTGGCTGTGGATGTAGAGGGCCATCTTGTCCGGGTCGTCGCTGGAGGCGTCGGGCCAGCCGGTCAGGAACCGCCATTCTTCGTCGACGATCTCCCAGTTGAGGCACTTCGGGGTGACGGTCGCGTGGTGCACGTAGTGGAAGTGCGCGCTGTCGGGGCCGTTCTCCGCGACGATCTGCGGATGCACCGGCTCGCGTTCGGCGCGGCTCGAAAACTCCGGGAAGGGGCGGTAATACGCGTCCTCATCGGTCGGGAACTGCGGGAACTTGTGGAACAGGTCCGGCAGCTCCCACCGCGGCGGTTCACCCTCGGGGTGGTGCCAGGCGAACACGCAGCCGTATTGTTCGCGCACCGGGAAGACGCGCAGCCGCAGCGCCTTGTTCGGTTTGTCGGGCTGGTAGGGGATGTAGCGGTTGGTGCCGTCCGGTCCCCATCGCCAGCCGTGGAAGGGGCATTCGACGCAGTCGCCGACGACCTTGCCGCCGTGGCCGATGTGCGCGCCGAGATGCCGGCAGTGCGCGGAGAGCACGTGCAGCTCGCCTGCCTCGTCGCGATAGGCGACCAGATCCTCGCCGAAGTACCGCAGCGGCCTCGTCTCTCCCGTGGGAAACTCCGCGGACCAGCCGATCATGAACCAGCCGGTGACCTTCCAGGTGAACGGTACTTTCATGCCGCACAGCCTCCCATGTCCGTGAGCTAATGGAATAGCTTACAGTAGCAGTTTCAGGAGATGTCATTTCGCACGATCCCGGTGCGGTGTTTCTCGAAATCGGCCAGCCGTGCGGCGCAATACTGTAATAGTTACAGTATCTCCGCTTCTGGACGTGAGGGCCTACCTGTGACGACATCCGACTCCACCCGTTTCGACGCGATCATCGTCGGCGCCGGATTCTCCGGCCTGTACGCGCTGCATCGACTCCGAGACCAGGGGTTGCGCACCGTTGTCCTGGAGAAGGCCGAGAACGTCGGCGGCACATGGCTGTTCAACCGGTATCCCGGTGCGCGCTGCGACATCGAGAGCATCGAGTACTCCTACAGCTTCTCCGAGGAGATCCAGCAGGAGTGGGTGTGGACCGAGACGATGCCTCGCCAGCCCGAGATCGAGGCGTACCTGAACTTCGTCGCCGACCGACTCGATCTACGGCGCGACATCCGATTCCACACCGAGGTCACCGCGATGACCTTCGACGAGGCCGGCGCCGAGTGGGAGATCCGGACCGCCGACGGGCAGACCCTGATCGCACCGTTCGTCGTCGCGGCCACGGGCATCCTGTCGGTCCCGAAGGAGCCGGAGATCGCGGCCATGAATTCCTTCCGCGGGCTTTCGCTGTTCACCAGCCGGTGGCCCAAGCAGGAGGTGGACCTGACCGGCAAGCGGGTCGGCGTGATCGGGACGGGTTCGACCGGCGTGCAACTCATCCCGGTCGTGGCCGAGCAGGCCGGCCACCTGACCGTGTTCCAGCGGTCACCCGCCTACACCCTGCCCTGGCGAGTCCGCCCGTTCGATGACGGTGAGCTCGACGAGCTCAAGGCGAACTACGCCGAGATCCGTGCGGCGCAACGAGAACACGCGGTGGGTGCGGCCCGACTCAGCGCCTTCTCGGTGATGTTCGAGATGATGACCAAGCCGCCGCTGAAGTCCGCATCGCGCGAGGAGCAACTGCGTGCCGTCGAAGAGGGCGGCGTCATCGGTGCGCTCAGCTGGGGCGACGTCTTCTTCGACATCGAGGCCAACCAGATGGCGGCCAAGCTCTACGGCGAGGCGGTGGCGCGCATCGTCAAGGATCCCCAGACCGCCGCGGCATTGACCCCCTCGCACCCGTTCGGATGTAAGCGCCCGATCATCGACCAGGGCTACTACGAGACGTTCAACCGGGACAACGTGACGCTGGTCGACCTGCGCAAGGGGCCGATCGTGGAGGTCACCCCGACGGGCATCCGCACCGAACAGGGTGACCACGAACTCGATGTGATCATCTACGCCACCGGCTTCGACGCGATGACCGGGGCGATGACCCGGATCGCCGTCACCGGTCGTGACCGGCAATACCTCGGTGACTACTGGACGAACGAGGGGCCGTACGCCTACCTCGGGCTCGCGGTCGCGGGCTTCCCGAATCTGTTCATCGTTCAGGCGCCCGGAAGCCCGGCTCCGGCAAGCAATTTCGTAACCGCCCTCGAGCAGCACGTCGAGTGGATCGGTGACTGCATCGAGTATCTGAGGCGCAACGGTTACCGCACCATCGAAGCGCTGCCCGAGGCTCAACGCGAATGGATCGAGCACACGGCGTCGCTCGTCGCGCCGACCGTGCTCGTCCATCCCAGTTGTAACTCCTGGTACAACGGCGGCAACGTGCCGGGCAAAAAACGGATGTACATGGGCTACACCGCGGGCATCCCGGAGTACCGGCGTCGCTGCGACGAGGTCGCCGACACCGGCTACACCGGGTTCAAGCTGGCATGAAAACCACGGAGCGCGCCTACCGCATCGGTCGTGACTTCGCGGGTGTGGTGCCGCGGGCGCGTGCGGCGGTGGCCGCCCCCGGTGACTGGAAGCCGCTGTCGCGCCGGGGTGCCCGGCAATTCGGTGAGGTCGTCCTTGACGAACTGGCCCTGTCGGGGATGACGTTGACCGCACCGCCGCCGAAAGTCGAGCGCACGGTCGAGTCCTGCGCTGCAGCGGCCGACGCGTTGACCGGGCTAGGTATGGCAGGCGTGCACATCGCACCGGATGAGTTGCAGCCGAAGACGATTCGGCAGCGCCGGTTCGGCAGGACCCGATACGAGCAGCTGACCTTCGAGCACGATCCCCACCTGCCCGCGGCGCTGGCCGAATTCGGCGGGCCCGCGACGGCGGTGGTGCACCTGTGCCGAACCGGCGACGAGGCGAGGCCATGGCTGGTGTGGGTGCACGGGGCCGGGCAGGGGTTGCCGATCGACCTGGTGTTCTCGCGGGCCCGACGGCTACAGGAGCAACTCGGTTACAACATCGCGTTACCGGTGCAGCCCGGATGCGGGGTCCGCCGCGACCGATGGCCGACGTACCCGAACATGGACCCGCTGAACAACCTCGCGGGCATGATCCGGGTGGTCTCCGAGGTGCGTGCGGTGCTTCGATGGCTGCGGCCGCAGGCGAGCGCGCTTGCGGTGTCGGGGGTTTCGATGGGCAGTCCGGTGGCGGGCCTGGTTTCGCACCTCGAAGACGTCGACGCCGTCGCGGTCTACACCCCGATCTTCGGGCTCAACGCGATGATCGCCGCGCATCTGGGACGGTGGGGTCCGTCGGTGCACGACACGATCGAGTTGTTGCGGTCGGACCCCGTCGAGCGGGTCATGTCGGTCGTCGACTATCAGGCCGTCGAGCCCAGCGCGCCACCCGAGCATCGGCTGATCGTCGGCGCCTGGCACGACCAGATGGCGCGACGGGAACCGGCCGAACGTCTGCACGAGCGGTGGGGCGGCGAACTGTACTGGCACCGCGGAAGTCACGTCGGCCACCTGTTCGCGGGCGGCGTGCAGCGCTCATCGGAGCGATTCCTGGCGGCGGTCGGCGGGAAGGGTGCGCGATGACGGCGAGTACGGCGGCGGTGCCGGGTGGCATCGACGAGGTCGACGCCGGCTGGTTGACCCTGGCGCTGCGCCTCGATGCGGGGCTGGAGGGGGCGACGGTCGACGACGTCCGCGCCGAGCAGATCGCGATCGACAGCGGCTTCTCGTCGCTGCTGTACCGGCTGCACCTGACCGGCACCGGTGTGCCGCCGACCCTGATCGCCAAGCTGCCCGCGGTCTCGGAGGCACGCGGTGCGATGGAACTGCTGGGTGGGTACCGGCGCGAGTTGTCCTTCTACCGCGAGGTGGCCGGGCGTGCCCCGATGGATACACCGCGGGTGTATGCCGCCCGGATGGCCGGCGACGGAGTGGATTTCGTGCTCCTGCTCGAAGACCTCTCGGATTGGGACAACGCCGACCATCTGGCTGGGCTGTCCATGGACCGCGCCCGTATCTGCATCGGACAGCTCGCGGGCCTGCACGCGTGGTCGCCCGGACCCGCCGTGTCGGTGCAGTTCCCGAGCATCGACACCCCGATCGCACGGGATCTGCTGTTGCCGGCGTTCGGGCCGGGGTGGGCGATCTACCGCGCGCACACCTCGGCGAGCGTGCCGCCGGCGGTGGCCACGTTCGCCGAACGATTCACTGAGCGTGCGGTGGAAGCGTTGCCCGTTCTCACCGAACGGGACATGTTGCTGCACGGCGACATTCGTGCCGACAACCTCTTCTTCTCCGGCGACCGAATGAAGGTGGTGGACTTCCAGTTCACCGCCCGCGGCGCCGGCGCGGCCGACGTGGCGTACCTCGTCACCCAGGGCCTGCCGACCGCGGTGCGCGACGGACACGACGAGGCACTGTTGCGTGAGTATCTCGACCGTCTCGCCGCGCACGGCGTTGCGGACTACGGATTCGACGAGGCGTGGCGGCACTACCGGTTCGCGGCCGTCTACCTGATGGTGCTGCCGGTCATCACGCTCAACGGGTGGGACGCGATGCCGGAACGGTCGCGGCGCCTGTGCCTGACGCTCACCGACCGTGCGGTGGCGGCGATCGACGCGATCGACGCCCTGGAGGTGTTCGGATGACCCGGTCCGCCCGCGAGGTGGTCGAGTTGTACAACCTGGTGGCGTGGAACAAGGCGGATTTCGCGCTGGCCGACGAACTGTTGGGCGACACGGTGGTCCGCCATGAGGTGGGGGAGCCGGCGCACGTCCTGACTCACGAACAGGCGGTGCGCCGGGTGGTCGACATGTGGGAGGTTTCGGAGAGCATCCGGTTCGATCTGAACCTCGTGGTCGCCGGTGACGACGGGGAACACGTCGCGATCGTCTACCAGTCACCGATCAAGATGAAGGACGGCACGCAGACCACGATCGGCAGTATGGAAGTCTTCCGGGTGGTCGACGGCAGGATCGTCGAGGTGTGGAACTGCGGCTACAAACAAGGAGTCTGGGCGTGACCGAACGAGTGCTCGACGAGCTGGGCTACTACCTGTTGGCAGGCGCCGGGGGTGAGGGGCCGTCGACGCTGATGGACGAGGCACGTCGCGGCGAGGAGTTCGGGTTCGGCACCGCGTTCATCTCCGAGCGGTGGAACGTCAAGGAGGCGTCGTCGCTCGTGGGTGCGGCGTGCGCGGTCACGTCGCGCATGCAGATCGCCACGGCGGCAACGAATCACAACACTCGCCACCCGCTGATCACCGGATCGTGGGCGACGACGATGCACCGGCTCTCGGGGGGTCGGTTCACGCTGGGCATCGGTCGCGGGGTGGCCGCGATGTATGCGGCGTTCGGCATCCCGTCGGTCACGACCGCGCAGATGGAGGACTTCGCGCAGGTCATGCGGCGGTTGTGGAACGGCGAGGTGATCTTCAACCACGACGGACCGATCGGCAAGTATCAGGTGCTGTTCCTCGATCCGGACTTCCGCGAGGACATCCGGCTGGCGGTCGTGGCATTCGGCCCGCAGACGCTGGCGCTGGGCGGTCGAGCGTTCGACGACGTCATCCTGCACACCTATTTCACGCCGGAGACGCTGCAGCGCGCGGTCAAGACGGTCAAGGACGCCGCCGAACAGGCGGGCCGCGATCCGGCCAGTGTGCGGGTGTGGTCGTGCTTCGCCACGGTCGGCGACCATCTGCCCGAGGAGCTGCGGTTGAAGAAGACCGTGGCCCGGCTTGCGACCTACCTGCAGGGTTACGGCGATCTTCTGGTCAAGACGAACGGCTGGGATCCGGCTGTGCTGCAACGCTTCCGCGACGACAAGGTCGTGCAGTCGATTCCAGGCGGTATCGACCACAAGGCGTCGGCCGAACAGATCGAACACATCGCGACGTTGATTCCCGACGAGTGGTTGGAGCCCGCCGCGACCGGATCGCCGCAGCAGTGCGTCGACCGGGTCCGCAAGGAGTTCGACTACGGCGCCGACGCGCTGATCATGCACGGCGCGACGCCCGACGAACTCGAACCGATCGTCGCCGCCTATCGCGCGCCCGCGTGAGCTGACCCCATCATCGCGAGCGTGCGTGTCTGCCGACGACACGCCGCGAGAAGCGCGCAGTATGCGCACGTTCACTGTGCCGCCAGCGTGCGCAAAGTGCCGAGAAACTGCGGCGTGTCGTGTGCAAACACGCACGCTCGCGGAGGAGAGCTAGGGGGTGATGGTCGTGCGGGGGACGGGTTCGGCGGCCGACTGGCGGCTGTAGACCGCCCGCTGCAGACCCCACAGCAGGGCGTTGCGGGTCTCCTCGGGATGGATCAGGTCGTCGAAGCCGAGGTGGCCCGCCGACCGGAACGACGCCTCGACCTCCATCTGGCGAAGCCGCGCCTCCACATCCTCCGCGGCGTGTGAGGCCTTGCTCAGTGCGGCTGCGCTCATCGCGCCCATCGTCGCGCCCGGATAGGCGAACGTCGCGCTCTGGTTGTCAAACCCCAACAGCGACATCACCATCGAGCCGAAACCGTACGCCTTGCGCAGCGTGACGTGCAGCTTGATCGTCGTCGCGGCGGTCTGCGCGGCGAACATCCGCGCACCACTGCGCAGCACGCCCGCCTTCTCCGACCGGCTGCCGGGCAGCATGCCCGGGTTGTCGGCGAGGAACACGATCGGCAGGTGGAAAGAGTCGGCGACCGCGATGAAGTGAGCAGCCTTGTCCGCGGCGTCGGCGTCGATCGATCCGGCGATCACCTGCGGCTGGTTGGCCACCACTGCGACCGGGTGACCCCCGAGATGGGCCAGCGCGCAGATGATCGCGGGCCCGAATTTCGGCTGCACCTCGAACCAGTCCCGGCGGTCGAAGACGACGTCGAGCACGCGCCGCATGTCGTAGACGCGCCGGTTGCCCCGGGGCACCAATTCGAGCAGTTCCGGGGTGGTCCGCGGTGCGGACGTCTCGTCGGCGGCCAGCGGCTCCGGATACGACCATGCGCTCGAGGGGAAGTAGGACAGGTAGCGGCGGATGTCGTCGAGCACGGCCTCGTCGTCCTCGGCGAGGTTGTGGATCACACCGCTGGCGAGCGCCACCGATGGGCCGCCGAGGTCTTCCTTCGAAATATCCTCGCCCGTCGACTCTTTCACCACCGGAGGTCCCGCGGTGAAGATGGCGCCCTGGCGGCTCATGATCGTCCAGTCGCACACCGGAGCCACGAGCGCACCGTGCCCCGCGGACGGGCCGAGCAGACCCGCGACCATCGGCACCTTCCCCGAGCACTGCGCCTGTGCGAGCAGATCGGTCGGGGTGCGGCCGTAGTGCTCGCCGCTGGGCCGGAAACCCGCGCCCTCGAGCAGCATCACCAGCGGCACCTTGTCGCGCAACGCCAACTCCGCCAACCGATAACGCTTGGCGTTGCCGCCGGGGCCGATGCTGCCGGCGAGGGTGGTGAAATCCTCTGCGCCGATCATCACCGGCCGGCCGTCCAGGTATCCGGAGCCCGCCACGATGCCGTCGGCGGCGATGTCACCGCCGACCAGCGTGCCGAACTCGCGGAAGGTGCCCTTGTCGAGGAGGTACTCGATGCGCGCTCGGGCGTCGAGCTTGCCCTTGCCGTGGTGTTTGGCGAGCCGGTCGGCGCCGCCCATGTCGTATGCGGTCTGGCGCCGGCGCGTCAGCTCGTCGAGCGTCGCGTGCCAATCCTCGGCGTTGGTCATCTCAACTCCTGTCCATGGATAGGCGATCGTCGCACCGGCACGGCCTCGTTGACCATACTGAATTGCTTACTGTAGCGTCTACGACCATGGTTAGCGGCGCCGGCCTGAAGGTGGACGGGGCGGTTTCGAGTCAGCTCGCCAACGTGGTGGGAACGGCGAGCACGCTGCAGCGGCGCGGGTATGACGGGTGCTGGACGGCGGAGGTGGCCCACGATCCGTTTCTGCCGCTGACGCTGGCGGCTGAGCACACCGAAACCCTCGACCTCGGCACCAGCATCGCAGTGGCCTTCGCGCGAAACCCCATGAACGTGGCCAACATCGGCTGGGATCTGCAGGAATACTCGCGCGGCCGGCTCATCGTGGGGCTGGGGTCACAGGTCCGGCCGCATATCGAGAAGCGGTTCAGCATGCCGTGGAGCCAACCCGTGCGCCGCATGGGCGAATTCGTGCACGCGATGCGCGAGATCTGGACATGCTGGCGCGACGGCACACGCTTGCGGTTCGAAGGCGACTTCTACACGCACAAGTTGATGACGCCGATGTTCACCCCCGAACCCCACGACTACGGGTTCCCGAAGGTGTTCCTCGCCGCGGTCGGCGAAGCGATGACCGAGATGGCAGGCGAGGTCGCCGACGGTGTGCTGGCCCACGCCTTCACCACCAAGCGCTACTTCGAGGAAATCACCATTCCGGCGCTCGAGCGCGGGATGGCCCGATCGGGCCGCCAGCGCAGCGACTTTCAGGTGTCGTGTCCGATCTTCGTGGTGACCGGCGCCGACGACAGTGAGGTGGCCGAGGCGTCCGTCGCCACCCGCAAACAGATCGCCTTCTATGGGTCGACCCCGGCCTACCGCAAAGTTCTGGCGCTGCACGGCTGGGGTGACCTGCACGACGAACTGCACCGGCTCAGCCTGGCCGGTGAGTGGGATGCGATGGGGACGCTGATCGACGACGAGATTCTCGAGGCGTTCGCGGTCGTCGCGCCGATCGACAAGCTGGCCGCCAGGATTCGGGACCGATGTGACGGCGTGATCGACCGGGTGATGATCGGCTTCCCGCACTCGGTCGAAGAAGCGACGGTTATCGCCGTGCTGCAGGACCTGCGCGTCACATGAGATTTCACAAAGGAGTTGCTTGTGAGCACACCGATAATGGACGAGGCGGCCAAGGTCTTCGCCACGCCGCTGGCCTACACCGATGAGGCGAAACTGCATGCGTCGCTAGCGCATCTGCGCGCCAACGCACCCGTCTCGTGGGTGGAGGTGCCGAACTACAATCCGTTCTGGGCCATCACCAAGCACGCCGACATCATGGAGATCGAGCGTGCCAACGATGTGTTCACCAACTCACCGCGGCCGGTGCTGACGACCGCGCAGGGCGACGAGCAACAGGCCGCGATCGGCGTCAAAACGCTGATCCACATGGACGATCCGCAACACCGCGACTTCCGCGCAATCGGCGCGAACTGGTTCCGCCCGAAGGCTATGCGAGATTTGAAGGTGCGCATCGACGAGCTGGCCAAGCGGTTCGTCGACGGGATGGTCGAGCGGGCGCCTGAGTGCGACTTCGTGCAGGAGGTCGCGGTGAATTACCCGCTATACGTGATCATGTCGATGCTCGGGATTCCCGAGTCCGATTTCCCGCGGATGTTGAAGTACACGCAGGAACTGTTCGGCACTGATGACACCGAACTGCAGCGCAGCGACTCACTCGAGGAGTCGATGGCGGTGCTGCTCGAGATGTTCGGCTATTTCAACGAATTGACCGCGGCGCGTCGCGCCAACCCGACCGAGGACCTCGCGTCGGCGATCGCCAACGCCACGATCAACGGCGAACCGCTGTCGGATATCGACACCGTCTCCTACTACCTCATCATCGCCACGGCCGGACACGACACAACCAGTGCGGTGATCTCCGGCGGTCTGCACGCACTCATCGAGCATCCCGACCAGCGCGAGAAGCTGAGCGGCGATCTCGGCTTGATGCCCCTGGCGACCGAGGAGATGATCCGGTGGGTCACGCCAGTGAAGGCGTTCATGCGCACGGCCACCGAGGACACCACCGTCCGCGGGGTACCGATCGCGGCAGGTGAATCCGTTCTGCTGTCGTATGTTTCGGGCAATCGCGACGAAGACGTGTTCGACGACCCGTTCCGCTTCGACATCGGCCGCGACCCGAACAAGCACGTCGCCTTCGGCTACGGCGTGCACTTCTGCCTGGGGGCGGCGCTGGCGCGCATGGAGGTCAACAGCTTCTTCACCGAACTGTTGCCCCGGCTGAAGTCCGTCGAGTTGGCCGGCCGACCCGGGTATGTGGCCACGACCTTCGTCGGCGGGCCCAAGCACCTGCCTATCCGCTACACGCTGACCGACTAAGGCGGCGGCGCTCGACGCGAAGATTGCGCCCAGGGTCGTCGCCGCGGCGAAATCACAGCCCTGGGTGCAGAAACGAGCCTTCAGCAGCAGCGCGCGCCCGGGTCCGCCTCGGTCGCGGCATGCCGCATCCGCCAGTAGTCCCGTTCGGAGAGGACCGGTTCACCCGGATGGGTGCGTATACGGTGCTCGACGTAGCGCCGGTAGTGGGTGTCGCCCATCAGGTCGCCGACGAATGTGCGCCAGCTCGAACCGATTTCGCGTGCGATTTCGCGAGCTCGTCCCATTGCTTCTGCACCTCCTTCTCCGGCTTGGTCATGATCAGGCCCGACGGTCCGAAGATCCGCGAGGGGACCGGTTCATCCTCGGTCGTCGGCGAGGCGTAGCCGCGCAGCGTCCGGATCACCATGATCACCCCGGCGACGAACACGATCAGCACCAGCAGCGCGAAGATGATCGACAGCGTGCCCTGAATGAACGTGTTGCGGATGACCGCATCGAGTTCACCGGCGTTCTTGGCGGCCCCGAACGTCGTCTCGCCCGCGTCCTTGGCGTTGCGGTACTGGAAGTGCTGCGTCCAGTAGCCGACCTTCGGATCGCCGGAGAAGATCTTCTGCCACGACGCCGTCATCGTCACCGTCAGATCCCACAACAGCGGAACCGCCGGTATCCACGCCCATTTCAGCAGGCCCTTCTTCACCACCACCACGGTCACAACAGTCAGGGCGATGGCGGCCAACAACTGATTGGCGATGCCGAACAGCGGGAACAGCGTGTTGATGCCGCCGAGCGGATCGGTGACGCCCATCAGCAGAATGCTGCCCCATGCCGCCACCACGACCAGGCTGCAGATCCACGCTCCCACACGCCAACTCGGATCCTTCAGCTTGCGCAGCGGGCCGCCGAGGTTGCTCAGCCCGTCCGAGAGCATGAACCGCGCGACCCGGGTACCCGCGTCGACGGTGGTGAGGATGAACAGCGCCTCGAACATGATCGCGAAGTGATACCAGAACGCCTTGAGCGCATCACCGCCGAAGACCTTGCTCAGCACCTCGGACATGCCGAACGCCAGCGTGGGCGCACCGCCGGTCCTCGACACGATCGACTCCTCGCCAACGCTTTCCGCGGCCTGCGCGATCTGCTCGGCGCTGACCGGCGGGCTGTCGATCGGCAGGCTGTTGACGTAGGCCGCGGCGGTCTCCGCCGTAGCGCCGGTCGAGGCCGCGGGCGCGTTGATCGCGAAGTACAGGTGCTGATTGAGGATAGCGGCGGTGATGAGCGCCATGATCGCGACGAACGATTCGGTCAACATGCCGCCGTAGCCGATCAGCCGCATCTGCCCTTCCTTCTCCAGCAGCTTGGGCGTCGTGCCCGACGAGATCAACGCATGGAACCCGGACAGGGCGCCACAGGCGATCGTGATGAACAGGAACGGGAACAGGGATCCCGCGAACACCGGACCGGTGCCCTGGGTCGCGAACCCCGAGATCGCGGGCGCCTCCATGATCGGGCGGGCGAGCAGGATGCCGACCGCCAGAAGCGCGATCGTGCCGACCTTCATGAACGTCGACAGATAGTCGCGCGGCGCGAGCAGCAGCCACACCGGCAGCACGGACGCCGCGAAACCGTAGATGATGATGGCCCACGACAGGCTCACCTTCGACAGCGTGAACCAATCGGCGCCCCAAGAGGTTTCGGCGACCCAGCCGCCGGCGACGACGGCGAGCAGCAGCAGGACGACGCCGATCACCGAGACCTCCGAGACCCGGCCGGGCCGGAGGAACCTCAGGTACAGGCCCATGAAGATCGCGATCGGGATCGTCATCGCGATCGAGAAGACGCCCCACGGGCTCTCGGCCAGGGCGCCGACGACCACCAGTGCCAGCACCGCGAGCAGGATCACCATGATGACGAGCACACCGACGATCGCGGCCACACCGCCGATCGTCCCCAGTTCGTCGCGGGCCATCTGTCCGAGTGAGCGGCCCCGCCGCCGGGTCGAGATCGCCAACACCAGATAGTCCTGGACACAACCCGCGAGGACCGCGCCGATGATGATCCAGATGGTGCCCGGCAGGTATCCCATCTGCATGGCGAGGACGGGCCCGACGAGCGGGCCTGCGCCGGCGATCGCGGCGAAGTGGTGCCCGAACAACACCCGCCGGTCGGTGGGCATGTAGTCCGTGCCGTTCTCGAATAGTTCGGCGGGAGTGGCGTTGTCGTCGCGCGGACGCACGATCTTCATCTCGATGAGGCGCGCGTAGAACCGGAAGCCGATCACGTAGGTGCAGATCGCGGCGATTACGAACCACACGGCGTTGACGGTCTCGCCGCGGAAGAAGGCGATGACCGCCCAGGCGACCGCGCCGAGCAGGGCGATGATCCCGAAGATGATCCGGTGCCGGACGGTGATCGGCGAACGGTCGACGATCGCGACCGGTGGCAGATCCTTCACGGTGCGGATGTAGGTGAGGTCACCTCTGGTTTCCTCTGTGCGCTCGGCGGGAGCGGTGGGAGATGCCATGGAGCGATCTTTTCATCGGCGGCGCCGACGACGTGTCAAAACCACGGGCTTTAGCTTCCGCGCTGGTAGAACGCTCGGACCATGTCGATGGTGTCGGCTTCGGCGGGGCTCTTGTCGTCGCGGTACCGCAGCACCCTGGCGAATCGCAGGGCCATGCCGCCGGGGTAGCGCGACGAGGTCTGTACGCCGTCGAACGCGATCTCGACGACCTGCTCGGGCCGGACCCGAACCACGTAATTGTCGGTCGGTCCGTCGGCCAGCTCGAGGAAGCGCGCGGTCTGCCATTCGAGCATCGCGTCGGTCATCCCTTTGAAAGTCTTTCCGAGCATGACGAATTCGCCCGTCCGGGGATCGCGGGCGCCGAGATGGATGTTCGACAGCTTGCCGCTGCGCCGTCCCGACCCCCATTCGACCGCGAGGACCACCAGATCGAGGGTGTGCACGGGTTTGACCTTGAGCCAGCCGGCTCCCCGGCGCCCCGCCTCATACGGCGCGGTCAACGACTTCGCCATCACGCCCTCGTGGCCCGCGGCGAGCGTCACGTCCAGGAACTCTCGCGCCTGCTCGGTGTCGCCGGTGACGAGGCGGTCGACGCGATGCAGCTTCGGGACGAGCGCGTCGAGCACCTCGATGCGTTCACTGGCCGGCTTGTCGAGCAGATCGACGCCGTCGACGTGCAGCACGTCGAACACGAAGACCGACAACGGCTGGGCCGCCGCAGCGGCGGCGATGTCGGCGGAGCGGCCGAAGCGCGACGCCGTGACCTGGAAACGGTGCGGCCGCCCGTCGGGGCGCAGGGCGATCGCCTCGGCGTCGGCGATCAACGTCGTGACGGGCAACGCCAACGCGGCGTCGACGACCTCCGGCAGGCGTGCGGTCACATCGTCGAGGCTTCTGGTGTAGATCGACACCTCGTCGCCCCGGCGGTGCACCTGTACCCGGGCGCCGTCCAGCTTGGCCTCGAAAACGGCTGTGCCACCGAGCCGTTCGAGCGCCTCGGCCACGCCGGCGGCCGTTTGCGCCAGCATCGGTCCGACCGGACGCCCCACCGTCAGCGTGAACTGTTCGAGCGCGGCTTCGCCGACGGTCAGGGCGGCCGCCGCGACGGCGGGCAGGTCGCCGCCGAGCATCGCGGCGCGGCGCACCGCGGCGGCCGGCAGGTCTGCGGCCTTCGCCACCGCGTCGGCCATGACGCCGACGAGTGCGCCCTGACGCAGTTCCCCGCCGAGCAATCGCCGCAGGAACGTCTGCTCCGCGGCGGTGGCGGCGCCGAACAGCCCGGCGAGCAGTTCGGCGCGCCGAGCCTGCGAACCCTTGCCCGCGACCTGCCCGATCTCGGTGAACCGCGCGTGGACGTCCGGAACCGTCAGCGACGCGGACTCCGCCGGGGGCGGCAGCGAGCGCAACGCGGCCCACCCGACGCCGATCTGCCGTTGCGGCAGTTCGCCGGAGAGCCACGACACGACGACCGCCACCTGGTCGGCGTCGCCCTCCTCACCCGCACGGGCCAGCAGATCGGCGATGCGGGCCGTCTTGGCCAGCCGCGACGAGGAAGCGCCGACCTCGATGGACGCGGTGGCCACGTCGAGTAACTGCACGGGTCCAGCCTGGCACGCGGGTCAGACATCTCCCATCACGGCCGTGATCGCATCGGCTTCGGCGCGCAGCACCGCGGCCCGCTCCGGGTGGCCGACGGCCAGATCCGCCGCGACCATCAGCCGTTCGGAAACCTCGGTGTCGAGCAGGGCGCGGATCTCGGCGTCGTCGATCGTGCTGAGCGCGCAGCGCAACCCGGAGACTCGCGGGGCATCGCGCTCCTGTGCACGCTCGCCACGGCGCGAGAGTGCAGGAAATGATGTAAATCTGCGGCGTGTCGTGAACAAACACGCACGCTCGCGGCGCAGAGAAAAACTAGGTGACTTGGAAGTCGACGCTGTGCCAGCCCGTGGCGCCGTCGGGAATGGGATCGGCGAGGTCGGCGGTCTGCGTCGCACCGGAGTTGTCGGTGGCCCGCACCGTGATGGTGTGCCGTCCCGGCTGGGTGGCCTGCCACGGGAAGCTCCACAGTCGCCAGGTGTCGTTGGAGTAGGCGGCGCCGAGTTCGGCGAGCTGCCAGTCGCCCTGCCCGTCGGGCCCGTCGATGCGCACCTCGACGTTGCGGACCCCGCGGATCTGCGCCCACGCGACACCGCCGAACGTCACCGGCCCGCGGGGCACGTCCTGACCGCTGCGCGGCACATCGATGCGGGACTCGGTCTTGATCGGGCCGCGCGGGGACCACCCCAGCCGCGTCCAGTAGGCCTCGGCGCGGCCGAAGCGCGTGACTTCGAGGTCGACAACCCATTTCGTCGCCGACACATACCCGTACAACCCCGGCACGACGAGGCGGGCCGGATAGCCATGGTTCGTCGGAAGCGGTTCGCCGTTCATGCCGACGGCCAGCAGCGCGCCGCGGTCGTCGGTGAGCGCCTCGACCGGGGTGCCCGCGGTGAACCCGTCGATTGACATGGACAGCACCATGTCGGCATCGGGGTGAACCCCCGCCTCTGCCAACAGGTCTCGCACGCGATAGCCTGTCCACGCCGCGTTGCCGACGAGATCGCCACCGACCGGGTTCGACACGCAGGTGATCGTCACCAGCTTCTCGACCACATCGAAGCGGTCGAGATCGTCGAAGCGCAAGGTGATTTCGCGGTCGACCATGCCGTGGATGCGCAGCTGCCAGCTCTCCCGGCTCAACTGCGGCACGCTCAGCGCGGTGTCGATCCGGTAGAAGTCGGCGTTGCTGGTGACGAACGACGGCAGCGCAACGCCTTTCGGTTGCACCGCCGACGGGACCGGGGGAGCGGCGACGTCGATGGGCGGCAGCGCGAAGGCGTTGCGGTCGCCCGATACCGAGGTGGTCAGGCGAGAGAGCACGACGCCGCCGACACCGGCCAGCGCACCGGCCCCGAGGAAGCCCAGCGTGATCAACGACAGTCGTCGGCCGGGATCCGGTCCGTCGTCGACGTGCGCGGCGCCCACGTTCGCAGCGTCGGTGAACCGCCCCGAGGTCAGCAGTCGCAGCACCGCCACGCCGCACACGGTGCCCACTACCGTCGGCAGGATGTCGACGAAGGTCGCCCCCGCGCGTGAGAGGACCGCCGCGCAACCCACGACACCGGCCGCGACGATCGCGGCGCTACCGATCGGAACTCGCCGCGTCTCCAGTGCCGCGGTGGCGGCGGCCACGACGGCGATCACCGCGAGCACGAGCATCGACAGCACGAGTTTGTCGGCCATGCCGAACGTCTGGATGGCCCACTCCTTGACCGGGCCCGGCGTCATGTCGATGACCGCCGACCCCACCGCGGTGCGGGAGTCGGCCCGCGGCCCGACCACGACCGCGAGAAGTTGGGTCACGCCCAGCGCGGCGGCCGCCGCGGCGATTCCGCCCATCGCCTTCGTGCTGCGCGACGTCATGCCGCTCAAAGTACTCACGTTGGCGACCCGACGGGCTTACCGAACGATGACGTCAGCTAGGTTGCTTTACGAATCGAGCTCTTTTTGGAAAGGGGAGACCCAGGTGGAGATTTCTGGCAAGAAGGCCGTCGTCGTCGGCGGAGCGTCGGGCTTCGGCAAGGCGACGGCCGAGTTGCTGGCTCAGCGAGGCGCGGACGTGGCGGTTCTGGACCGTCCGCAGTCGAAGGGCAAGGAAGTGGCCGACGCGATCGGCGGCTCCTTCTTCGAGGTGGACGTCACCGACTTCGAGGGCACCGAGAAGGTGCTGAAGCAGGCGATCGACAAGCTCGGCGGGCTGCACATCATCGTGACGACGGCCGGCGGCGGCGCCGCCGAGCGCACGGTCAAGAAGGACGGACCGCACAGCCTCGACACCTTCCGCAAGTGCGTCGACCTCAACCTCATCGGCACGTTCAACATCAGCAGGTTGGCCGGTTGGCAGATGAGCCAGCAGGACCTCGTCGACGACGAGCAGGAAGAGCGCGGCGTCATCATCAACACCGCCTCGATCGCGGCGTTCGAGGGCCAGATCGGTCAGGTCGCCTACACCGCGTCGAAGGCCGCCATCGCCGGGATGTGCCTGACCATGGCCCGCGATATGGGCAGCCTGGGCATCCGGGCGCTCGCGATCGCGCCGAGCCTGTTCGCCACCGGCCTGACCGAGGGCATCCCCGACGAGTTCGCCAAGGCGCTGACCAAGGATGCGGCGTTCCCCAAGCGGCTCGGCAAGCCGGAGGAGTACGCGAAGCTGGTCGCCGCGATCGTCGAGAACCCGATGCTCAACGGCCAGTGCCTGCGCCTCGACGCCGGACAGCGCTTCGCCCCCAAGTAAGCGGTGTGGTTTCGGTGCGCTACCGATCGCCCAGCGACCGGTAGCGCACCGAAATCGCCTATAAGGTTGAGCGCGTGGCGACCTTCGCCGATCACCTCATCGACACCCTGAGGCTCAGCGGTGTGCGCCGCGTCTACGGCCTGCCCGGCGACAGCCTCAACGGCTTCACCGACGCGATCCGCCGCTCCGGCGAAATCAGCTGGGAACACGTCCGCCACGAGGAGACCGCCGGGTTCGCTGCGGCCGCCGACGCCGCCATCACCGGCGAGCTGGCGGTCTGCGCGGGCAGCTGCGGGCCGGGAAACCTGCACCTCATCAACGGGCTGTTCGACGCCCATCGCAGCCGCGTGCCCGTCCTCGCGATCGCCGCGCACATCCCGCGCACCGAGATCGGCTCGGACTACTTCCAGGAGACGCATCCCCAGGACCTTTTCCGCGAGTGCAGCGTCTACTGCGAACTGGTCAGCACGCCGGAGATGGCGCCGCGCATCATCGAGATGGCGATGCGGGCGGCGGTCGAGGAGAACGGCGTCGCGGTGGTCGTGATCCCCGGCGAGATCTTCGGCCACCGCGCCGACGCGTCGGTCTGGAACGCGCGAGCCGTGACCGCGAGCAAGTCCGTCGTCCGGCCCGATGACGAGTCGCTGCGCCAGGCGGCGGCGATCCTCAACGACGCGCGCGCCGTGACCATCCTCGGCGGGGCGGGTGTCGCCGGCGCCCATCACGCGCTCATCCGGGCGGCGGACACGCTCAACGCACCGGTGGTGCACGCCCTGCGCGGCAAGGAGTTCGTCGAGTACGACAATCCGTTCGACGTCGGTATGACCGGGCTGCTCGGTTTCGCGTCCGGCTACAAGGCCATCAAAGAGGCCGACGTTCTGCTGATGCTGGGTACCGACTTTCCGTACCAGCAGTTCTATCCCGACAACGCGAAGGTCATCCAGGTCGACATTCGCGGTCGCCACCTCGGCCGCCGCGTGCCGATCGACCTCGGCCTCGTCGGCACCGTCGCCGACACCCTAGACGCGCTGCAACCGTTGTTGCACAACAAAACCGACCGCGATCACCTCGACCGGTCGCTCAAGCACTACCGCAAGACCCGCCGGCGTTTGGACGAACTGGCCGTCAACGATCGCGATCGCTCACCTATCCGCCCGGAATACGTTGCGGGGCTTGTCGATCGGCTGTCCGCCGACGATGCGGTGTTCACCGTCGACGTCGGCTCGCCGGTGGTGTGGGCGGCGCGCTACCTGACGATGAACGGCCACCGCCGGCTCATCGGGTCGTTCAACCACGGCACGATGGCGTGCGCACTGCCACTGGCCATCGGTGCGCAGACCGCGAACCGCGACCGCCAGATCGTCGCGCTCGCCGGCGATGGCGGGCTGACGATGCTCTTCGGCGAACTCGTCACATTGATCCAGAACAGGCTGCCGGTCAAGCTGGTGGTGTTCAACAACTCGTCGCTCAACTTCGTCGAACTGGAGATGAAGGCGGCCGGGATCGTCAACTTCGGCACCGATCTGGTCAACCCCGACTTCGCCGCCGTCGCAACGGCGATGGGCATCTTCGGTCGACGCGTCGAGCAGCCGGCGGATCTGGAGAAGGCCCTGACCGACGCATTCGCCCACGACGGGCCCGCACTCGTGGATGTGGTGACCGCGCGCCAGGAACTGTCGATACCGCCGACGATCACCGCCGAGCAGGCGAAGGGCTTCTCGCTGTACGCGATCCGGACCATCCTCGCGGGCCGGGCAGATGAGTTGCTGGACCTGGTGACCACCAACGTCGCCCGTCGCATCCTGGACTGAACGCGCAGATCCTACGATGACTGCATGCCCGACGACGCGCATCAGCTTCCGACACTGAATAGGGACGACCAGGCCGCGCTGCAGCAGTGGGTGCGCGCGCAAGGCCTGGGGACCACGGTCAGCGACGTCGAACCGCTGACCGGCGGGACGCAGAACATCGTGGTGCGACTGCGGATCGACGACCGGTCGATGGTGTTGCGTCGGCCGCCCGTGCATCCGCGGCCGACGAGCGACAAGACGATGTTGCGTGAGATCGCGGCGTTGCGAACGCTGGCGGGCACACCGGTCCCGCATCCCGGATTCATCGCCGGCTGCGAGGATCTCAGCGTCCTCGGCGTGGTCTTCTATCTGATGGAAGAGATCGACGGGTTCAACCCCGGCGACGACATGGCCGAGGCGTACGTGCGCGATCCGGCGATGCGCCACCAGGTCGGGCTGTCGTACGCGGCGAGCCTGGCCGCGCTGGGACAGGTCGAGTGGGAAGGCAGTCCGCTCGCCGAACTCAAACGTCCCGGCTCGTTCCTGGAGCGTCAGGTTCCGCAGTTCCTCCGGCTCCTCGAGAGTTATCGGCACGACCGATACGACCCCGCATCGCTGGGCGTGACGGAACTCGCCGAGTGGTTGGCGTCGAATCTGCCTCAGGAGGGCAAGCCCGGTGTCCTGCACGGCGACCCGCATCTGAGCAATGTGCTGCTGCGCCGCGACAAACCCGAGGTGGCGGCGTTCGTCGACTGGGAGATGTGCACGATCGGCGACCCGCTGCTCGACCTGGGTTGGATGCTGATCTGCTGGCCGCTGGAGACCAATACGATCACCGCGGGTTCCGAACTCGCCGCGCTCGGCGGGCTCGCCAGCCGCCGCGAGCTGCTCGACGCCTATCTGGCCGCGGGTGGTCGCGAAACCCCAAGCCTCGATTGGTATATCGCGATGGCCTGCTTCAAGCTCGGCATCGTCATCGAGGGCACCTGGTCGCGCTTCCTGATTGGACAGGCCAGCCGCGACGCGGGGGAGCGGTTGCACGCCAACGCCCAGAACCTCATCGACCTCGGTACCCGGGTGAGTAAGGGCGACAGCCCCTTTCAGCTCTAGGCGTAGGTGTCGATGGCCAGCTTCACGGCCAGCGCCACCCCGGCCGCCCCAATCGCCACGCGCAGCGGTCCCGACGGCGCATGCCGCACGACGACGGGGCCCAGTCGCGAGCCGATCAGGCAGCCAAGGCCCAGCACCAGCATCGCCCCCCACTGCACCGGCGCCAGTAGGGCGAAGACGATGGCGGCCACCGAGTTCGCCACACCCAGGATCACGTTCTTGCCCGCATTGGCTTCGGCGAGCGAGGCATGGCCGGTGCGCAGGAGGAGCGCGAGGAGCAGCACACCCGCCGCTGCGCCGAAATAGCCGCCGTAGACGCAGATCAGGAGGACTGCGGTGGTCTCGAGGACCAGTGTCGCGCGACGGCGCCCCGCGCTCTGGCCGTCGACGGGAGCTCTTCGCGGCAACAGGATCGCGACCGAGGCGACACCGAGAAGGATCGGCACCGACCTTTCGAAACCCTCGGCGGGCGTGGTGAGCAGCAGCACGGCGCCGGCCACGCCGCCGAGCACCGCGACCGGCACGGTGCGGCGGATCCAGCGGCCTTGGCCGGTGAGTTCGGGTCGGGAGCCCAGCACCGATCCGATGCCGTTGAACACCAGCGCGACGGTGTTGGTCACGTTGGCCGTCACGGGAGGTAGACCGAAGAGCAGCAGCGCGGGATAGGTGGCCACCGATGCGAGCCCGGCGATGCTCCCGGTGAGCCCGCCGAGTACGCCGGCGGCGAACAACAGGGCCCACGTCATCGGGCCTCACGTTACGGCCAGGGCATGCCGATCGAAGACTCGAGACGCTGTGGGATACGTCGCTCAGCAGGCGTTGCTGTGCTCCCCGCCCGGACGCCCGATGCGCCGATGGGCCGTGAGCAGCAGGTGGTCGGCCCGCTCGCGAACCTCCTCGGGAACCTTCAGATCGCCGGTGGCGTCGTCGACGAGTTGCGACGCCAGCAGGCGCAGTTTCGTGTTGGTCTCCTGCGATCGCCACACCAGGATGTCGAAGGCCCGCTCGGCGGAGATGCCGTAGATCATCATCAGCACGCCCTTGGCCTGCTCGATGATCGCGCGGTGCTCGGTGAAGTCGGCGACGGCGGCCTCGACGGTGCCGCTGTCGTCGACGTTGCTCAGGTCCACGTAGAGGCCCTGGGTGCCGATGATCTCGCCGTCGTCGTCACGCATCCGTTCGCCGATGACGAGAACGGGGTGGACGTTGCCGTGGGTGTCGATGATGCGGTGGCGGCTGCTGAACGGCCGGCCCTGGCCGGTCACCGTCTCGATCAGCAGCGCGACGCTGGCCGCATCATCAGGGTGCTTGTGCGACATCACCAGCGACGTGCTGGGCTGCGCCTCCCCGGGCGGGTAGCCGTGCATCTGGGCGACCGTGTCCGACCACTCCCAGCGGTCCTGCGCGCGGAAATAGCGGAACGAGCCAACCCGTTCGCCGACCGACGCCAGCGTGGCGGCCGACGTCACCCTCCTACTGTTGCCTCCGACTTCGTTTCGCAAGTCATCTCCCCAGGTCATCGGGACTCCAGAAGTAGGAACACACCTTTTCAAAACGTCGGTCCGAAAAACAGCCGGAACGCGAACGGCCCGTGGACAGTTTGCGAAGCGTTTTTCCTTTGCGGCCCGGTCGGCGGTTGTCTACGATCGAACGCGTGCCGAGGCGACTCGTAGTAGCAACCCGCAGCGGGGTCTGATCCTGACCGACCCCTCGCTGTGGGTCGTCGCTACGTAGTCGGTCACTTCTCTTCCGAAGAAAAGACCGGCACATGACCATCTCGTTCGCACCAGAATCCGCGACCAGCGCAGCACCGTCGGCGTTCGCGGCCCATCTCGACGCTCCGCCGCCCCGTGATCTGCGCGAGGAGGCCGACGCGATGTCCTTCGAAACGTTCCTCGCTGAGTACGCGCCCAGTTCGGGACCGTTGCGCCTCGGGAACTGGAGCTGCGTGGACGGCGACCGCCCGGCGACCCGGCTGGGCCCCCAGGCGCGCAACTATCAGGCGACGCTCGCGATCGGCGACCGCATCTGCACGACGTCGGCCGCGGCGCCGGGTCCGGTGGCCGCGTTGACCTCGATGCTCTACGACCGCGGGATCTCGTTGGAGATGACCGCTTTTCACCAGATGCGCGCGGGGCAACGCACCGCAACCTTCATCCAGGGCTCCGACGGCCTGCGCTCGGAGTGGGCGATGGGGCTGTCCGAGGACGCGACGCAGTCGGCGTTGAGCGCGGTCATCGCATGCGCGAACCGGCTGCTGGCCGCGTCCTGAAACCCAGCCGTCAGTGCAGCGGGCGCAGCACGATGTGCATGCCGTCCTTGGGCACCGGCATGCCGCCGTAGTCCCACTCGGTGGTGTAGTCCGGGCGGGGCAGTTCGAGCCGGTACTTGCGCAGCAGCCGGTGCAGGATCGTCTTGACCTCCAGCTGGCCGAAGGTCATGCCGATGCACTTGTGCGCGCCGCCGCCGAACGGGCTGAACGCGTAGCGGTGCTGCTTGTGCTCGTTGCGCGGCTCCGTGAACCGCAGCGGGTCGAACTTCATCGGCTCGGGGTAGAGCTCCTCGAGGCGGTGGTTCATCCCCGGGTAGGCGATGACGTTGGTGCCCTTCGGCAGGTAGTAACCGAGCAGCTCGGTGTCGCGGACGGTCTGGCGCATGGCCCACTGCACCGGCGTGACGAGGCGAATCGACTCGTTCATCACCAGATCCAGCGACTCCAGCTTCTCCAGCGACTCGATGTCGACCGGCCCGTCGCCGAGGCGGTCGGACTCGTCGCGGCAGCGGTCCTGCCACTCGGGATGCTTGGCCAGGTGGTAGATCATGGTCGTCGCCGTCGAGGTCGACGTGTCGTGCGCGGCCATCATCAAGAAGATCATGTGGTTGACGATGTCCGCATCGGAGAACTTGTTGCCGTCCTCGTCCTCGGTGTGGCACAGCACGGTCAGCAGGTCGTTGCCCTCTTTGGTGCGGCGTTCCCGGACCCGCTCCTCGAAGTAGTTCTCCAGCAACTTGCGGGCCTGCATGCCGCGCCACCAGGTGAACGGCGGCACCGGCGTGCGGATGATCGCGTTGCCGGCGCGGGTCGTCGTGGTGAAGGCCTTGTTCACCTTGGTGACCAGCTCCTTGTCGGAGCCGGGCTCGTGACCCATGAACACCATGGACGCGATGTCGAGGGTCAGCTCTTTCATCGCCGGATACATCAGGAAACGGCCGTCGTTGGGGACCCAGTCGTTGGCGATGACCTGCGAGACCACCTTGTCGACCTGCTCGGTGTAGCCGACCAGCCGGGAGCGGACGAACGCCTCCTGCATGATCCGGCGGTGGAACATGTGCTCCTCGAAGTCCAGGAGCATCAGGCCGCGGTGGAAGAACGGGCCGATCACCGGCACCCAGCCCTGCTGGGAGAAGTCCTTGTTGCGGTTCGAGTAGACGGCCTGTGCGGCGTCGGGCCCGAGTGCCGCGACGGCGGGCAGCGCCGGGGAGTCTGCGTAGTAGAGCGGGCCGTACTTGCGGTAGACGTGCAGCAGGTAGTCGGGCCCGCCGCGGAACATCTCGATCATGTGGCCCAGAACCGGCAAACCCGCGTCGCCGATCACCGGCTTGAGGCCGCTGCCTGCGGGCGGCGTCGCCATCGGCTTCTGCGGAAAGTCGGTGTCGAGCAGCTTGCGTTCCACAATTCCCATGCCGGGGAAGTTGTTGAACGACGGGGTGAACCGCCGCTTCGCCTGATCCAGCAGGTAGTCGGTGGTACTGATGGTCGCGGTCATTCACACGCTCCTGGTGCAAAGGAATGTGGCCGTTGTCACTCTCATCCCCATCCTGGATGGCAGACTTGACGCATGTCAAGTTTTGTTCTGGCGCGTCGCGGTGCGAAGGTCTAGGGCGATGAGCGCCCAACCAGCATCGCAAACGCGTCGCAGCCGCGGTGACCGGCAGCGCGACGCGATCATCAACGCGGTGCGCGACCTGGTGCAGGAACAGCCGTTCGCCGACCTGTCCGTCAGCGCCATCAGCGAACGCGCCGGCGTCGCACGCTCGGGCTTCTACTTCTACTTCGACTCCAAATACGCCGTCCTCGCGGAGATCCTCGCCGGCGCCGGCGAGATGCTCGACAGCCTCACCCACCATTTCGCGCCCCGCGAGCCGGGGGAGACGCCGGAGGCGTTCGCCAAACGGATGGTGGGCAGTGCCGCGGCGGTGTACGCCAACGACGACCCGGTGCTCACGGCCTGCGCGGTGGCGCGCAACACCGACGCGAAGATCCGCGAGATGATGGACGACTTCTATGACGGCATCATCGACAAGCTGATCGCGCTGCTCGAGAGCGACGCCGACGCGCGCCCGATCTCCGACGATCTTCCCGCGCTGGTTCGCACGCTGGCAGCGACAACAACGATGACGCTGACCCACGACAGCACCTTCATCGGCCGCGGCATCGACCCCGGCCGCGCCGTCGACACCCTCGAGCGCCTGTGGGTGGCGGCGTTCTGGGGCCACATGAAGCCGTCCCGACAGCGCGACGCCTAGGGTCAGTATCCTGACCGCCATGGCGCACACCGGGTTTGCGAACAAGCGTTGCTTTCTGACCGGGGCCGCCAGCGGCATCGGCCGCGCGACCGCGCTGAAACTGGCTGCCGAGGGCGCCGAACTCTATCTGACCGACCGCGACGCCGAGGGACTGGAGAAGACGGTCGCCGACGCGCGTTCACTGGGCGCCGAAGTCGCCGAGTACCGAGCGCTCGACGTCTCCGACTACGACGCGGTGGTCGCGTTCGCCGACGACATTCACTCCCGCCACCCGGCGATGGACATCGTGATGAACATCGCGGGCGTGTCGGCGTGGGGCACCGTCTCGACGCTGACCCACCAGCACTGGAAGTCGATGGTCGACATCAACCTGATGGGACCGATCCACGTCATCGAGGCGTTCGTGCCCCGGATGGTCGCGGCCGGCACCGGCGGGCACATCGTCAACGTGTCGTCGGCGGCCGGGCTCGTCGCACTGCCCTGGCATTCGGCATACAGCGCGAGCAAGTTCGGGCTGCGCGGCATGTCGGAGGTGTTGCGCTTCGATCTCGCACGCCACCGGATCGGGGTCTCCGTGGTGGTTCCGGGTGCGGTGAAAACGCCTCTGGTGCAGACGGTTCAGATCGCCGGAGTCGACCGTGAGGACCCGCGGGTGAAGAAGTGGACCGACCGTTTCAGCGGTCACGCGGTCTCCCCCGAACATGTCGCCGAATGCATCCTCAAGGGCGTGCGGCGCAACCGCTTCCTCATCTACACCTCGCCCGACATCCGGGCGCTGTACTTGTTCAAGCGCACCTTGTGGTGGCCCTACAGCGTCGCGATGCGCCAGGCGAACGTGCTCTTCACCAAGGCGCTGCGGCCTGCGGCGCAACGCGGCTAGCGCTTACCCCAGTCCCACGGCGGCGCGGTGAGCATGCCAATGCCCTCGACCCGCGTCTCGCCGAGGTCCTTGTACAGCGGGATCTCCACCGCGGTGGCTTCCGCCTCGGCGGCATTTTCGACGGTAACGGTGTCGAGATGCTCGAGCAGCGCCTTGGAGTGGGTGACGACGACGACCTGGGTGGTGTCTGCCGCCGCGCGGATCAACGACGCCAGCGGGCCCACCAAGTCCGGGTGCAGCGATGTCTCCGGTTCGTTGAGCACCATCAGAGACGGCGGACGCGGGCTCAGCAGCGCGGCGGCCCACAGCAGGAATCGCAGTGTGCCGTCCGATAATTCGGCGGCCCGCAGCGGGCGCAGCATGCCGGGCTGATGCAGTTGGAGGTCGAACAGGCCGTCGTGCACTGTAACCGAGACCGTCGCACCGTCGAAGGCGTCGGCGATGGCCCGCTGGAGATCGTCGTGACCGGCCTCGATGATGGTCTGAATCGCGGCGGCCAGGTCGCTGCCGTCGTCGGAGAGCACGGGCGTGCGCGTGCCGACAGTGCGCTGCCGCGAAGGTGCGGCCGCGTCGACGCGGAAGCCGTCGTAGAACCGCCAGTTGCGCAACCGGTCCCGAACCGCCGCAAGCTCCGGGTGCGCACCGGGATGGGCGAATTCGGCGAGCACGCTGCGGTAGGCCGGAAGCGCCTGTGTCACCTTGTCGAATCCCCGTCCGGACTCGGCGCTGGCTTCGACGTAATCACGGGTCCGGCGCACCAGGGTCGAGCTGTTGCGCATGACCGGGCCGACGAAGACGGCCTCGCGCTTGATCTCCGGATCGAGGGCGAACAGCGAACCGTGGCCCGCCATCTGGGGCAGGCCCAGATCGACGAGGTAGCCGAAATCATCGGCGGTGAAACCCATTTCGAGCGACACCGGCCCGGTGCGCGTCGTGCCCTCCACCCGCCCGGTGCGGCGCGCCCCGGCGAGCTGCTCGGGACCCGCCCACAGCACCGACTCGAGTCCGCCCTCGCGGGCCAGCGACCCGATCACCTCACCGCGCCCGCAATCGGCCAGCAGCCGCAGTGCCCGGTACAGCGACGACTTACCCGTCCCGTTGGCGCCGGTCACGACGGTGAGTTGGGCCAGCGGCAGCACGATCTGGCGCAGCGAGCGGTATCCGCGGATGGCGACGGTGTGCAACACCTCAGTACCCGCCTTCCGGTGGGGCGAGTTCGAGCCGCACGCCCAGCAGCCGGACCGGGCGATCGAGTTCGAACTGGCCGAGTATCTCAAGGGCCGTCCGGGTGATGAGATCGGCCTCGACGGTCGGTTCGGGCAGCTTGCGGATCTTGGTCCTGGTGTAGAAGGTCTTCGTGCGGACCGTCACCGCGACGCGGGTGGCGACACGGTTTTGTGCGACGACGTCGGCGAGCGTCTGGTGCGCCAGATCGATGACGGCGGAGTTCATCTCGTCGCGTTCGGTGAGGTCGCGCGAAAAGGTCGTGACGTGACTGCGTGACCGAGGTACCCAGGGTTCTGCGCTGACGGTCGTGTCGCCGCCGCCCTTGGCGAGCAGCAGAATCCACAGCCCCGTCGTCGGGCCGAAGGCTTCGGTGAGCACGGTCGCGTCGGTACGGGCGAGATCGGCGACGGTGGCGATGCCCATGGCCGCAAGCTTTTTCGTCGTCTTCGGGCCGATTCCCCACAGGGCGTCGACGTCGCGGTCACCCATCACCGTCATCCAGTTCTCGTCGGTGAGTTGGTACACGCCCGAGCCGGATTCGCGGCTCGGCTTGCCGAAGCCGGTCGCGACCTTGGCCCGCTGCTTGTTGTCGCTGATGCCGACCGAACACGACAGACTCGTCTCGGCGGCGATCACCTCGCGGATCCGCTGGGCGAACTCGAACGGGCTCTGCGAGTCGTCGAGCCCGGCCCCGACGTAAGCCTCGTCCCAGCCCCACACTTCCACGGGATGCCCGAAGTCCCGCAGCAGGCCCATGACCTCCGCGGAGGCCTCGTCGTAGGCGTCGGTGTCCAGCGGCAGGAACATCGCATCCGGACACTTGCGCGCTGCGGTGCGCAACGGCATGCCGGCTCGCACGCCGTAGGCGCGGGCCGGATACGACGCGCACGTGACGACCTTGCGGGGTTCGTTCGGGTCGCCGTTGCCGCCGACGATGATCGGCAGGCCGGCGAGTCCCGGGTGGCGACGGATCTCGACGGCGGCCTGGAACTGGTCGAGATCCACGTGCAGGATCCAGCGTGTCATCGGATCCGTGTGCTCTTCGCTAGTGCCCACACAGCTTGCGGGCCACCGTTTCCCATGCATCGCCGAGCGATTCCAGCGTCGCCCCACGCTCGGTGAGTTGGTGCTGCACGTAGTCAGCGTCGAGCAGCGCCAGCAGCGCGGCGGCCTGCGCGTCGAGGTCACCCGTCGTATCCGCGGCCTCCAACAGCACCCGCACGTGGCGATGGTGCAGCCGGGCCGGCGCGTTGAACCGTGTCTGCGGGTCCCTGTTGGCGTCCGACAGCAGCGCGTGATGTTTGTGGACGAACGCCAATCGGTCCCGTCCGTAGGCCACCAGACGGTCGAGTGGGGTGTCTCTTATACACATCTCCGAGCCCACGAGACTGCAGCTAA
>NZ_LZSQ01000111.1 GCF_001665535.1 Mycobacterium sp. 852002-51961_SCH5331710 | reverse complement strand
GTCAAGGGTCGGTGCCCGAGGCGGTGCGCGAGCTGACCTCGGTGCCCGCCCGCGTGGCCGGCCTGGCCGACCGCGGGCGCATTGCCGTCGGCTACAAGGCCGACCTCAACGTCATTGACCACGATGCGATGCGCCTGCATCGCCCGGTGATCACCTACGACCTCCCCGCGGGCGGCCGCCGCCTGGACCAGAGCGCGGAGGGATATGTCGCGACCGTCGTGTCCGGTGAGATCATCGCCGAGAACGGCACACCGACCGACGCGCGTCCCGGCAAGTTGATCCGCGGGCGTCGGCCGGCGCCAACTGCATGAGTCGCGTTGCGCCGCTTGGTCCCCCGTGGAGCGACGAGGATGCCGCGGGTATCAATGCGTGGGGGCATCCCGACCGCACCTATGAGCCGCTGATGCTGGTGCGGTGCCTGCAACGGCACCCGGATCTCGCTGCGCGGCTCCGCAAGATGGGCGAGTCGCTCTACGTCGACGCCATGCTGCCGGCCCGGTTGCGCACGATCGCGATCCTCCGGATCTGCGCGCTGTTGCGGTGCGAATACGAATGGGGTGGTCAGGCTGCGTTCTGGGGACCCATCGCCGGCGTGAGCGAACGCGAGTGCGACGCACTGGTTCTCGACGACGATCCGGGCTTCAGCGACTTCGAGCGGGTGCTGATCGCGGCGGTCGACGAGATCGAGCGAACCGGCACGTGGTCGGATCGCACGTGGAATGCGTTGGGCGACAAGCTCGATGACGAACATCGAATGGAGTTGCTGGTCGCTGTCGGCTGGTATCGCACGATCTGCACGCTGTGCAACGGTATGGCCCTGCCGGTCGAGGGCTGGATGCGGCGCTGGCCGACGTCAGACGGCTGAGCGGTCGCGGCGCAGCCCAGGGTGCTGGCGACTGAGCGTCCTCAGCAGCAGCTGACGCGGAAGTGCTTGCAGCAGACGGGTACTCAACAGGTTCTGCCGCCCGGCGATCACGATGCCGCGGTCGCGCTCGAGCGCGTCCACGCCGATCCTGGCCACCTCGCGCGACGGCATCCACATGAACTTCGGGAACGCCGCGGCGAACTTGCGCTCGTCCATGCCCGCGGCCTGCAGGAACTCGGTGCGCACCGGTCCCGGCGCGAGCATCGCGACCGTGACGCCGGTGCCTTCCAGTTCGGCCCGCACACCCTCGGTGTACGTCTTGACGAACGCCTTGGTCCCCGCGTAGCCCGCTTGTCCGGGGAACCCGTGAAAGCCGGCGGTGGACCCGACGTTGAGGATGGCGCCGCGACCGCGGGGCACCATCTGTTGGACCGAGCGCGTGGTGAGGTCGATGACGGCTTCGACGTTGACGCGCACCTGCGCGATCTCGTCGGCGACGGGCGATTTCGTCACCGAGCCGATCGTGCCGATCCCGGCGTTGTTGACGAGGATGTCGACGGCGAGGCCGCGGGTGGCGATCTGATCGAACAGCCGGGAGCGGGCTTCGGCGTCGGCGACGTCGCACGCGATGGTCTCGGTCCGGACCCTCTCGCCGAGTTCCGCGGCGAGGTCGCGCAGCCGGTCTTCGCGACGGGCGACGAGCGTGACGCCGTGGCCGCGCGCGGCAAGTTCGCGGGCGATGTCGGCGCCGATGCCCGAGGAGGCCCCGGTGACAACGGCGGTGGTGGTGGGCGACGGCGGCGGCAAAGGCATACAAGAACCTAACGCGGGGCCTCGCCGACGTATTCTCGGGCTATGAGCGTGAAGGTGGACGTCGACCGGTTGGCCGATGTGCTGGCCGACTTCGGCTTCGCCTATCTGATCACGGTCGGCGACGACTACCGCGCGCACACCGTCGCCGTCGACCCGGTGTTCGGCGAGGGCAGGCTCGACGTCGGCACCGTCGGCAGGCACACCCGCGAGAACACCGCCCGCCACGGCGACGTCACGATCGTGTGGCCACCGACCGAGCCCGGCGGTTACTCGTTGATCGTGGACGGCCGCGCGCACCAGGCCGGCGAGTCGCTGTCGATCGAGCCCATCAAGGCCGTGCTGCACCGCAAGGCCACGCCGGAGTCGCCCTCGACGAGCCCTGACTGCCTGCACGACTGCGTGCCGCTGAAGAAGTGACCCCCGCCGAGTGTGGGCTCGTGTCACACGTCCGCGCGAAAAGGCGTGCGGGTACCCACGTTCGCCGGAGGAAACGGAAGAGGCCCGGCCCCCTTGTGGGGAGCCGGGCCTTTCCGTGATGACCAGGACTTAGAAGTCCATGCCGCCCATGCCGCCGGTCGGGTCGGCCGGACCAGCGGCCGCCTTCTCCGGCTTGTCGGCAACGACAGCCTCGGTGGTCAGGAACAGCGCCGCGATGGACGCCGCGTTCTGCAGCGCCGAACGCGTCACCTTGACCGGGTCGGCGACGCCGGCCTTGAGCAGGTCCTCGTACTCGCCGGTCGCGGCGTTGAGGCCGACGCCCTTCTCCGAGTTGCGGACCTTCTCGGCCACCACGCCGGGCTCCAGCCCGCCGTTGAGGGCGATCTGCTTCAGCGGGGCCTCGAGCGCCACGCGAACGATGTTCGCGCCGGTGGCCTCGTCACCCTCGAGCTTCAGATCCTCCAGCGCCGGGGAGGCCTGCAGCAGGGCCACGCCGCCACCGGCGACGATGCCCTCCTCGACGGCCGCCTTGGCGTTACGGACGGCGTCCTCGATGCGGTGCTTACGCTCCTTGAGCTCGACCTCGGTGGCAGCGCCGGCCTTGATCACCGCAACACCGCCGGCCAGCTTGGCCAGGCGCTCCTGCAGCTTCTCGCGGTCGTAGTCGCTGTCGCTGTTCTCGATCTCCGCGCGGATCTGGGCCACCCGGCCGGCGATGGCGTCGGAGTCACCGGCGCCCTCGACGATGGTGGTCTCGTCCTTGGTGACGACGACCTTGCGGGCCTTGCCCAGCAGCGAGACGTCGGCGGTTTCGAGCGACAGGCCGACCTCTTCGCTGATGACCTGGCCACCGGTGAGGATGGCCATGTCCTGCAGCATCGCCTTGCGGCGGTCACCGAAGCCCGGGGCCTTGACGGCGACGGACTTGAAGGTGCCGCGGATCTTGTTGACAACCAGGGTGGACAGCGCCTCGCCCTCGACGTCCTCGGCGATGATCAGCAGCGGCTTGCCGGACTGGATGACCTTCTCCAGCAGCGGCAGCAGATCCTTGACGGTCGACACCTTCGACGACACGAGCAGGATGTACGGATCCTCGAGGACCGCTTCCTGACGCTCGGCGTCGGTGACGAAGTAACCCGAGATGTAGCCCTTGTCGAAGCGCATGCCCTCGGTGAGCTCCAGCTGCAGGCCGAAGGTCTGAGCCTCCTCGACGGTGATGACACCCTCGTTGCCGACCTTGTCCATGGCCTCGGCGATCAGCTCGCCGATCTGGGTGTCACCGGCCGAGATCGCGGCGGTGGCAGCGATCTGATCCTTGGTCTCGACCTCCTTGGCCGACTTCAGGAGCGTCTCGGTGATCTTCTCGACGGCCTTCTCGATGCCGCGCTTCAGGCCGAGCGGGTTGGCGCCGGCCGCAACGTTGCGCAGGCCCTCGCGCACGAGCGCCTGGGCCAGCACGGTGGCGGTGGTGGTGCCGTCGCCCGCGACGTCGTCGGTCTTCTTGGCGACTTCCTTGACCAGCTCAGCGCCGATCTTCTCGTACGGGTCCTCCAGCTCGATCTCCTTGGCGATGGACACACCATCGTTGGTGATCGTGGGGGCGCCCCACTTCTTCTCGAGGACGACGTTGCGACCCTTGGGGCCCAGCGTCACCTTTACCGCGTCGGCGAGGCTGTTAAGGCCCCGCTCGAGGCCGCGGCGGGCCTCTTCGTCATACGCAATTGTCTTGGCCATTGCGAAGTGTTCCTCCGGATTGGGGATGGCACGTCTGCGGTCGGGTGCAGTGCCCGCGACGGACGGCTCGGGTGTGCTCCGCAGATGCGGCCCGTGGCCTCACCGTCCCGACCTAGCACTCGCCGGTCGCGAGTGCCAACTGCATTTCTAGCACTCGACCATGGCGAGTGCAAGATCGTTCAGGCCGCTCGTAGGCCGTCCAGCACCACCTCGGTCAGCCGCGCGGCATCCGCGGGGCTGGCGTCCTGCATCGCGAAGCAGCCGGCGAGGATCGCCTTCACGTCGCGCACACTGAGATCCCTGCGGACGGTACCCGCATCCTGGGCCGCCCTCAGCAGCCCGCCGAGAAAGTCGAGGAAGGCCTCCTCGGTCTCCGGGATCGCCGCCTCGACGTCGATACCCTCGCCGGCCAGCGCGTCCTTCAGGCCGCGATCGGTCGCTCCCCACTGCAAGACCAGCGACCGCAGCAACACGAACAGTGCCTCGCCGGGCGGTACGCCGTCGGTCAGGGCCCGCCCCTGCGCGACGAGGCTGTCGATCCGGTTCTCGACGACCGCGCGGTACAGGTCCACCTTGGTCGGGAAGTGGCGGTACACCGTGCCCGCGCCGACGCCGGCGCGTCGGGCGATCTCGTCGATCGGCACCGAGAGCCCGTCGGTCGCGAAGGCGTCGTACGCGACCTCCAGCACGCGGGCCCGATTGCGCAGGGCGTCGGCGCGCAGGGGTCGGTCGGTCGCACTCACATCGTCACCTCGGGAAGGAATTAAACGGGGCGTGCGTTCCGTATATCCGTAAGGAACCGGGGCGCCCGCTCCGCTTAACACTCTACCGAGGAGAGATCATGTCCAGCTGGACAACCGCAGACATCCCGGATCAGGCCGGGCGTACCGCCGTCGTCACCGGTGCCAACACCGGCCTGGGCTACGAGACCGCGGCGGCGCTAGCGGCCAAGGGCGCGCATGTCGTGCTCGCCGTCCGCAACACCGGCAAGGGCGCCGACGCCGCGCGCCGTATCGAGCAGTCCACCCCGGGCGCCCGCGTCGACGTACAAGAACTCGACCTCACGTCGTTGGCATCGATCCGTGCCGCCGCCGAGCAACTGAGAAGCGATCACGACGTCATCGATCTGCTGGTCAACAACGCGGGCGTGATGTTCACCCCCAAGTCGGCCACCGAGGACGGCTTCGAGCTGCAGTTCGGCACCAACCATCTCGGTCACTTCGCGCTGACGGGGCTGCTGCTGGACCGGGTGCTGGCCGCACCGGGGTCGCGGGTCGTGACCGTGAGCAGCACGGGGCATCGTTTCGCGCGCAACGGGATTCGCTTCGACGACCTGCAGTGGGAGCACGGCTACCGCCGAGTGGGTGCCTACGGGCAGGCGAAGCTGGCCAACCTCATGTTCACCTACGAACTGCAACGCCGGCTGCAGGGCACCGACACCATCGCCGTCGCTGCGCATCCGGGCGGTTCACGATCGGAACTGGGCCGCAACTCGCCGCCGCTGCTGGCCGGGGTCTTCAAACTGCTGGAACCCCTGCTTCAGGACGCCGACATGGGAGCTCTGCCTTCCCTGCGCGCTGCAACCGACCCCGATGTGATCGGCGGGCAGTACTACGGCCCGGACGGCTTCATGGAACAAGGCGGGCATCCGGTCGTGGTCGCGTCCAACCGGTTATCGCACGACGTAGCGGCGCAGAAGCGGCTGTGGACCGTGTCGGAGCAACTGACCGGTGTCACCTACCCGGTACCCACGACGGTCTGACAGTGGCAGGGTGGGTGGGGATGTCACTCGTCGACCCCCGGCAGGTGCCGCCCTACCCACCTCCGCGATACACCGCGCCCGAAGCGGAGGTCAGCGGCTGGATGCGACGCGGCACCGAGCCGGCCGACTACGACTCGTTCGGGCTCGTGAAGTACCACTACCTCGCCGACCAGAAGGCGACCGGCGGCGACTACGGGCTGTACCGCGTCGACATCGCACCGAACGGCGGCGGGCCGGGACCACACTTTCACCGCACGATCTCCGAGGCCTTCTTCGTGCTGTCGGGAACGGTGCGGCTCTACGACGGCGCCGCCTGGTTCGACGGCAATCCCAACGACTTCTTCTATGTGCCGCCCGGCGGCATTCACGGCTTTCGCAACGAGGCCGACGCTCCCGCGTCGCTGTTGATCCTGTTCGCTCCCGGCGCGCCGCGCGAACAGTACTTCGAAGGTTTCGCCGCGCTCGGCGACCTCACCGACGAGGAGCGCCGAGAGTGGTTCATCCGCAACGACAACTTCTTCATCGAGTGACCAGCCGCGCGGCCAGGTACGGCGCCGTGCGGCTCCCCTTGGCCCGACTCACCTTCTGCGGTGTGCCGGCCGCGACGATGCGGCCGCCGTCGTGGCCCGCACCCGGTCCGAGGTCGATCACCCAGTCCGCCCCGGCGACCATCCGCATGTCGTGTTCGGCCACCACCACCGAATTCCCCGCGTCGACGAGGCGATGCAGTTGCGCGTCGAGCAGGTCCACATCCGCCGGATGCAGCCCCGTCGTCGGCTCGTCGAGTACATAGAGCGTGTGGCCGCGGCGGGGCCGCTGCAGTTCCGAGGCCAGCTTGATGCGTTGGGCTTCCCCGCCGGAAAGCTCGGTGGCCGGCTGCCCCAAGCGCAGATAACCCAGCCCGACCTCCCGCAGCGTCGCCAGGCTCCGGGACGCACCGGGGATGTCGTCGAGGAACTGTGAGGCTTCGTCGACGGTCATCGCCAGGACGTCGGCGATGGTGTGGTCGCGGTAGCGCACCCGCAGCGTGGCCTCGTTGTAGCGGGCACCTCCGCAGGTCGGACAGGTGGCGTAAGTGCCTGGCAGAAACAGCAATTCGACCGACACGAAGCCCTCGCCCTGACAGGTCTCGCATCGGCCTTCGGCGACGTTGAACGAGAACCGGCCCGCCGTCCAGCCCCGGCGGCGCGCCGCCGGCGTCGCGGCGAATTCTCGTCGCACGGCGTCGAACAGGCCGGTGTAGGTCGCCAGCGTAGAACGCGGGGTGCGTCCGATCGGTCGCTGGTCGACGGCGACCAGCCGGTCGATCCCATCGACGCCGTCGGCGGTGACCCCGATGCTGGCGTCGTGATCGAGGTCGACGATCTCGGCGTCGGAATCGTCGCTGTCGCCGTCGCTTTCGGCCAGACCGACCGCGCGGCCCAGATGACGGTTCACGACATCTCCGAGTACCTTCACCACGAGCGTCGACTTCCCCGAACCGGAAACGCCAGTGACCGCGGTGTAGACGCCCAGCGGCACGTCGACATCGACGTCGCGTAGATTGTGAAAACAGATGCCGCGCAGTCGCAGCCGCGACGACGGTTCGCGCGGCGTCCGCGGTTCGGCCGCCTCACCGTCGAACAGATAGCGCCGGGTGATCGACTCCTCGACGTTCTTCAGGCCGTCGACAGGCCCGCTGTAGAGCACCCGCCCTCCGAGCTCCCCAGCGCCGGGGCCCACGTCGACGATCCAATCCGCTCGACGCACGACATCCATGTCGTGTTCGACGATGAACAGCGAATTTCCCGCTCGCCGAAGCCTATCCAGCACATCGAGCAGCGGCTCCGCATCAGCGGGGTGCAGGCCGGCCGACGGCTCGTCCAACACGTAGAGCACCCCGAACAATCCGGCCCGCAGTTGCGTGGCCAGGCGCAGTCGCTGCAGTTCACCCGGTGACACGGTGGGGGTGCGACGGTTCAGCGTCAGATAACCCAGCCCGAGGTCGATGAGCACCTGGATGCGGGCGACCAGATCGGCGGCGATCATCGTGGCGACCTCGGTGTGCTCGCCGGAGGCCGTCGACTCGAACGCCGGCGCGGCATCCGTGCGCGACGCGGTTGGTCGGAGCGCGTCGGCGAGTTCGACCAGCGGCATCGCCACGTAGTCGGCGATGCTGTGACCCGCAAAGGTCACCTTCAGCGCCTCGGGCCGCAGCCCCGATCCGTGGCACACTGCGCACTCGACGCTGTCGACGTACTGCAGGACGCGCCGGCGCATCATCGCGCTCTGCGAGTTCGCCAGCGTGTGTCTGACATGGCGTTCCGCGCTCGAGAAGGTCCCGTTGTAGTAGTACTCCGCGGTAACCGGGTGCTGGCTCGGATCGATCTCGACGGTGGGCTGCTCGTCGGTGAACAGGATCCAATCCCGTTGGCGTTTCGGCATTTTGCACCATGGCTTGTCGATGTCGAATCCCAGCGTAATGAGGATGTCACGCAGGTTCTGGCCCTGCCATGCGCCTGGCCACGCCGCGACGGCGCCCTCGCGGATGGTCAACGAGGGGTCCGGTACGAGCGTCTGCTCGGTCACCTCGTGGATCCGGCCGAGACCGTGACACTTGGGGCACGCGCCGACGGCGGTGTTCGGGGAGAACGCGTCGGAGTCGAGTCGTTCGGTGGCGCCGCGCGGGTAGGTGCCGGCGCGGGAGAACAACATCCTCAACAAGTTGGACAGGGTCGTGACGGTGCCGACCGTGGACCGCGAGGTCGCCGTCCCTCTGCGCTGCTGCAACGCGACGGCAGGCGGCAACCCGGTGATGTCGTCGACCTTGGGCGCGCCGGTGGGCAGGAGCAGGCGCCGCGCATACGGCGCGACCGACTCGAAGTACCTGCGCTGCGCCTCGGCGTAGATGGTGCCGAACGCCAGCGACGATTTGCCGGATCCGGAGATGCCGGTGAAGGCCACCAGCGCGTCGCGCGGGGCGGCGACGTCGACGCCCCGTAGGTTGTGTACGCGGGTACCGAAGACACGGACGCACGGGTCGATGTCGTCGCTGGGGGGAGTAGGGGTTGCCGACATGGTTGGCGGAGAGTACCCACGTCGCGCCGGGACAAGCATCGTGTTTGCTGTGCACACTCCCCGGCGGGCCCTTGAGCGCCGCCGGCCGTTCGCCGCTCCGGCGCGCATCGCACCCGTGAGCAACGCCCGACACACCGGCCGTCCAGCGACACGCCACGCGGAGATGCGCGGCCGTAATCCGTTGCGCTAGGCTGCTGTCCGATCAGTGAGGAGTCTTTGGGTGCGGGCAGACACAGCGCCCGACACCCAGGCTTTGCGAGGCTGGCAGCGTCGGGCTTTGGTGCGGTATCTTGGCGCCAAACCGCGTGACTTTCTCGCCGTCGCCACCCCCGGCGCGGGTAAGACGACGTTTGCCCTGCGCGTGGCCGGCGAGCTGCTGGCCGACGGGACCGTCGAGCGCATCACCGTCGTCGTACCGACCGAACACCTCAAGATCCAGTGGGCGCTGGCCGCCGCGAGACTCGGCCTGTCGCTGGACCCGAAGTTCTCCAACAGCGCCGCACACCACTCGTCGGAGTACCACGGCGTCGTGGTCACCTACGCCCAGGTGGCCAGCCACCCGACCCGACACCGTGTGCGCACCGAGAACCACCGCACCCTGGTCATCTTTGACGAGATCCACCACGGTGGCGACGCGAAGAGCTGGGGCGAGGCGATGCGCGAGGCGTTCAACGACGCCACCCGCCGGCTGGCGCTGACCGGCACGCCGTTCCGCAGCGATGACAGCCCCATCCCGTTCGTCACCTACGAACCCGACGGCGAGGGGGTGTTGCGCTCACGCGCCGACCACGTCTACGGCTACGCCGACGCGCTCGCCGACGGGGTGGTGCGGCCGGTGGTGTTCATGGCCTACTCCGGAGAGGCGCGGTGGCGTGAGCGCGCCGGCAGCGACGATGTTGTGTACTCCGCGAGGCTCGGTGAACCGCTCAACGCCGAGCAGACCGCGCGGGCGTGGCGCACGGTGCTCAACCCGAACGGCGAGTGGATACCGGCTGTGCTGCAGGCCGCCGACACCCGGCTCTCCCAGTTGCGCAACGGCGGCGTACCGGACGCGGGCGCGATGGTGATCGCATCGGACCAGAAGGCCGCGCGTGCTTACGCCAAGGTGTTGACGACGCTGACCGGGGAGGCGCCGACGCTCGTCCTGTCCGACGACCCCGGATCGTCGGACCGCATCGCCGCGTACGCGGCCGGCACGTCGCGTTGGCTGGTCGCGGTGCGCATGGTCTCCGAGGGCGTCGACGTGCCGCGCCTGGCCGTCGGGGTGTACGCGACCTCGGCGTCCACCCCGCTGTTCTTCGCGCAGGCGATCGGCCGCTACGTCCGGTCCCGCCGGCCCGGTGAGACCGCGAGCATCTTCCTGCCGTCGGTGCCGTCACTGCTCGACCTGGCCAGCGAGATGGAGGCGCAGCGCGACCACGTGCTCGGCAAGCCGCACCGTGAGTCGCAGGGCGAGTGGGACGACGCGGCGCTCGAGGACGCCAACAAGAAGAAGGACGAACCGGGCGAGCTGGACAACGGTTTCGAGATGCTGGGCGCCGACGCCGAACTCGACCAGGTGATTTTCGACGGCTCCTCGTTCGGCACCGCGGCGGCCGTCGGCAGCGAGGACGAGGCCGATTATCTCGGCATCCCCGGCCTGCTCGCCCCCGATCAGATGCGGGACCTGTTGCGGCGCAGGCAGGAAGAGCAATTGACCCGCCAGACCGCCTCGGGCGAGGTACCCCGCGTCTCGACACACGGCCAACTGCGCGAGCTGCGCAAGGAACTCAACACGCTGGTGTCCATCGCGCACCACCGCACCGGCAAGCCCCACGGGTGGATCCACAAGGAGCTGCGCCGGATCTGCGGTGGCCCGGCCGTCGCGGCGGCGACGACGGATCAGCTCCGGGCCCGCATCGAGGCCGTCCGCAAGCTACAGGCCTAGCCGCACCACCCGCGAGCGCTCACCCTTGTACGTTTTCCGCCCGGTTTTCTGTACCTAACTGAGCGCTCGCGGGGAGACGGGTCAGCCTCGGGCGCCGCGCTCCTCGGCCAGGGTGGCGAGGTTCTTCAGCGAGTTGTCGAGGTGCTGGGGCTCGAAGGGCGGAAACTCGATGTCGCGCATGTGCGGCGCCACGTTCGACCAGTCGTAGGTCAACGTGACCGCGGTCTGCCCCGGCCCCGCGGCATCGAGGTCGTACCGCCAGATCCAGCCGCCCCATTGGAGTTCGGTGCCGTTCATCAGATAGCCCCGCTGCTCGGGCCCCTGGCCCGGCTGCCACGCGATGACACGCGGCGGGTCGAACACCTCGACGCGGTTGGCCATCTCGTAGTACTTCTCCGGATGGTTGTCGTGGTACATGCCCATCAGGAAGACCTGGCCGATCTCGGTCAACGGCTTTGCATCAAGCGGTTCGCGCACCCATCCGGTGCCGTCGATCGCTTGGTGCGTCGACGGGTCGGCGAGCACCTCGAAGACGGTCTCGATCCGGGCGTTGACGGTTGTGGTGGCGTGTATGCGTTGTTCGGTCATGTCGATACAGACCGCGACGAGCGAAGAAAGTCATCGCTAGAACACTCCGCAGCCGGCCACCCCGCACACCATCGAGCTGATCAGCAGGAGCGGCCACAGGCCGACCGCGACGACGAGGGCCGCGATGTTGGCGAAGATGGTGAAGTCGCCCGACAGCGCGGCCTCCAGCTGTCCGATCAGCTCGATGTGGAACGCCGCGTACACGACGCCGATCACGGTGTAGATCAGAAGGATCCACAACACCAGCTCCACGTAGGTGTTGATCCCCCGCTGCAGCAACATGTGCTGCAACCGTTCCCACATCGATTCCCCTACAGTCCGAGCAGCCGTGGCAGGTCCGCCACCGAGTCGATGACGTGGTTTGGCTGCATCGCGAATTCGTCTGCCGCCCAACGATCCAACGTATCCTGTCGAAATTTGCCGGTGCGCACCAACACGCCGGTCATACCGACCACCTGCGCCGCCAGCACATCGTTGTTGAGGTCGTCGCCGACCATGTACATCTCGTCGGGTTCGACACCGAGGCGGCTCGCCGCGGCCAGGAAACCCTCGGGCGCGGGCTTACCGACCGCCGTCGCCTTCCGTCCGGACGTCTCCTCCATACCGATCAGGTACATGCCGGTGTCCACGCGCAACCCGTCGGTCGTCGTCCATGCGGTGCTGCGGTGCATCGCGACCACCGGCACCCCCTGTGCCATCCAGTCGTAGACCCACGACAACGTCAGGTGGCTGTATTCCGGGCCGGCACCGCCGAGCAGGACGACGTCCGGGGCCTCGGGCGCGCGCGGACCGCTGAACTCGTGGGAGTAGACGATGTCGATGCCCGGCATGTCCTCGGCGATCTGCCCGTTGTTCACCAGAAAGCAACGCGCGTCCGGATACCGGTCGCGGACGTACTGGGCGGTCAGCACCGCGGCGGTGATGACCTCGTCGGGCCGCACCGACATACCCGCCTCGGTGAGCAGTTCGGCGATCTGCACGCGGGTCTTGGTCGTCGTGTTGGTCAGGTACGCACAGGCAATCTGGTTGTCGTTCAACGTCCGGACGGTCCGCGCCGCACCCTCGATCGGCTGCCACGAGGTCACCAGCACGCCATCGATGTCGAACAGCACCCCACCGATAGCCATGGCCCCGACAGTAAACGGCGGATGCGCGAGCGCAAATCGTGGAGCCCCGGTGGATTCGAGTAGTCGCCTACGCTAGTGCGTCGCCATCGGCCGTCGAAAACTATCCCTTACCAGGGCCGATACCGGCCACGGATGTCGAGGTGAGGGGTGGGCGATGCCAGTCGTAGGCGAACGAGCGGTGGTTCTCGGCGCGAGCATGGCAGGCCTGCTGGCCGCCAGGGTGCTCGCGGACAGCTACCGGACCGTGACCGTGGTAGAGCGCGACGCGCTGCCCACCGAGCCCACGCCCAGGCGTGGAGTCCCTCAGGGCAGGCTGATCCACGCCCTCCTCGCGCGCGGGGCCCAGGTGCTCGAGGAGTTGTTGCCGGGCATCCTCGATGAACTCGTCGCGGACGGCGCCGTCAAGTGGGACGGCGATTACTCCAGGCTCTGCTTCGCGCCCGGTGGCCATCGACTCGTGCAATCGGGCCGGTGCCCGTCCCCCGACTCGATGCCGTTCTACTTCCAGAGCCGGCCGTTTCTGGATTGGCATGTGCTGCGGCGCATGCGCGAGATTTCCAACGTGAACATCGTGGAGCGCCACGACGTGGTCTCCCTGGCGGCAACCCCCGACCGCCGCCGGGTCACGGGCGTCGACGTGATCGACCGTGACACCCGCGAGGTGACGATGCTGGACGCCGACCTCGTCGTCGACGCGACCGGGCGTGGCTCCCGCACACCGCTGTTCCTCGAGCAGTTGGGTTATGACCGGCCGCCGGTGGACGAAGTAGTCGTGCAATTGGCTTACGCCTGCCAGCCGGTGCGCATCAAGCCCGGCGCGCTCGCGGAACACTTCATCGCGCTCATGCCGGAGCACGGTAGGCCCCGGATGTTTGCGACCGCGTGCTTCGAGAACGACGCGACGATGTTCGCGATCGGGGCCATGGCCGGCCACCCGGTGCCGGATACGTCCGATGAAATGCGTGATTTCGTAGCCGATTTCGTGCCCCCGAACGTGCTGGCGGCCCTCGCCGACGCCGAACCGCTTGGGCCCGTGGTGAATTACCGGGTGCCGTCCAACCGCTGGCGCCGCTACGACAAGTTGCGCCGGCTACCCGACGGGCTCCTGGTGCTCGGCGACGCGGTGTGCAGCTTCAATCCAATCTACGGGCAGGGCATGACCGTTGCGGCCGTTGAGGCCACCGTGCTGCGCGACTGCCTGCAGCGCGGCGACAGGAATTTGGCCCGCCGCTTCTTCCGATCCAGCGTCAAGCCGATCCGCATCGCCTGGCAGACCGCCGTCGGATCGGATCTGGCGATACCCGAAGTCGAGGGGACTGTGCCGCTGTCGATACGGCTTAGCAACGCGTACCTGGACCGTGTGTTGACGGCGTGCGAAACGGACGACGCGGTCACGCTCCGGTTCCTTCGCGTCCTCGGGATGCTGGACCCGCCGACGAAACTCTTCTCGCCCTCGATCATGCGACGGGTGCTGCGAGGCCGGCAACCCCACTACCGCCGCGACCACTCATTGTCGGCCACCCACGGCGAGGCCTCGGCCGCGATCGACCACGCCAGCTCGGTGGGCACATCTATCACCTGATAGTGCTTGACCCCGGCGGCCGTCGCGGCGATCAGCGTCGCCACCCCGGCCCGGCGCTGCATCCACGTCTGGCGCACCGTCCAGCCGATGATGCCCGAGGCCTCGATGCAGTCGCGGCGACGCTGCAGGCTGCCGGTGCGCGCGACGAGCCACCCCTCTCCCACGCGGTGGCCCAGCGACCGTGCGCGGTCGGCCGCCAGCAGTGCGCAGCAACCGGTGACGACGACCCACAGCACCCACACCCATGCCGGCGTCGGCGCCACCAGCAGCACCACCGCGGCGACCGCGGGCACTGCCATCGCCCGCGTCCACCGTCTACGAGTCGCGACCGCCCCGTGCGCACGAAGCGGACCCGTCACCGCGTCGGGGCGTTCGATCAGATCGGTCAGCACGTCATCGGCCGTGCGCTTCGGGCAGGGCGGCAACAACAGCGACGACTCACCCTCTCCCCCGACGCCGGTCATGACCGCATCGAGGCGGGCGCCGCCGAACAGCCGGACCAGCAACGGTTCTCGAAGCGTGCCGCCGCGCAGGCGGCGCATGTCGAAGGTGTGCTCGCGGACGCGCAGCAGCCCATACCGCAGGTGCAGCACCTCGAAGTCCCGTCGCAACTCGAGGTTTCCGTAGGTCACCAAAGACTGCAGCACCGACAGCACGACGGACGCCAGCAGAAGCACCAACACGCCTGCCGCGATGCTGGCCGCGGTTCCGACGCTCCTGGCCGTTTCGACCCACGACTGGGCCAGCCGCGAATCCTGCACGCCGCTTCCGGCGCCCACCTGATACACCACACCTGCGGCGGCGGCGATCATCGCCAGCCCGGTGAAACTCAGCGGGCTGTAGCGCAACCACGCCGGCTTCCACTGGGCCAGCACCCGACCTGGAGCCGACGGCTTGTTCTCCTCGACCGTCAAGGATTCGGCCAGCAGCAGCCCGCGCAACGGGCCGACCTGGTCGCTGGGTACCGCGTCGAGCGCGAATGCGGCGTCCCCCCTGGCTTCCTGGCCGGTGCTGACCCGCAGCACCGTCAACCCCAGCAATCGGTGCAGCAGGCGGGCGTCGGTGGACACCGACCGAATCCTGTTGCGCGGCACCGAGAGCTCCTTGCGCTGCAGGACACCGGTGCGCAGCTGCACGTCGCTCGGACCGATGCGATAGGTCGTGGTGAACCAGCGGGCCAGGCCGAACGCCACCGTGATTCCCAGCGCCGCGAAGGCCAGCACCGGATTCCCGGTCGCCGAGCCGAGCACCAGCGTGCCGACGATGACGGGGATCTGGCGGACGACCTCATGCACCGGATGCACCAGCAGCATCCGGGGGCTGAGGCGCTGCCACACCTCGCCGGGCGGTGGATACCCCCAACCGGTCGTCATGTCGCATCCCCGGTGCCGAGCGCGGCGATGTCGGTGAGCCGGGCGACGACCGCGTCGGCGACGTCGGCGTCCAGCGCGATGATGCGCACCGCGCCCGCCGAGGACGCCGTCGTCACGGTGACGTTCGCCAGCCCGAACAACCGGTCCAGCGGACCGCGTTCGGTGTCGACGGTCTGCACGCGCGAGATCGGCGCGATGCGGCGCTCCTGCGTCAACCAGCCGGTGCGGGTGTACACCGCGCGCGGGTCGACGTCCCACCGGTGCACCCGGTATCGCCACCACGGGACCACAACGACGAACAGGATGATGCCGAGCAGCGTGCCGAGCGCCGCGAGCGCGTGCACCCACCACGTGCGCGAATCCACCACGAACCAGACCAGCTGCGCGAACGCCAGCATCGACCACGGGATCGCCGCTCCGATCGCCCACACCAGCGGCGCCTTGCGGCTCGGTTTGTTCGCGGGATCGACAAGATCGGTCATCAGTCGTCCAGCCTAGGTAACCGCGAGTCGGTCGGCCGCTGAGTATGTTGATCGACATGGGCAGCAAGTGGACCGCGGCCGACATACCCGACCAGTTCGGGCGGACCGCGATCGTGACCGGAGCGAACAGCGGGCTCGGCTATGACACCGCGGCCGCCTTGGCGGCCAAGGGCGCGCAGGTGGTGCTCGCGGTGCGCAACCTCGACAAGGGCAACGAGGCCGTCGACCGCATCAGGAATTCGACGCCCAACGCCGCGGTCAGTCTGACCGAACTCGACCTGTCGTCGCTCGACAGCGTCCGCAGGGCCGCCGACGAACTGCGCGCCGCGCACCCCCGTATCGATCTGCTCATCAACAACGCCGGCGTGATGTACGTGCCGAACCGCGAGACCACCAAAGACGGCTTCGAGATGCAGTTCGGCACCAATCATCTGGGCCATTTCGCGCTGACCGGCCTGCTGCTCGAGAACCTCCTGAAGGTCGGCGGGTCGCGCGTCGTGACGGTCAGCAGCGTCGGCCATCGCATCCTGGCCCGAATCCGCTTCGAGGACCCGCATTTCGAGACCGGATACAACCGAGTGCGCGCCTACGGTCAGTCGAAGCTGGCCAACCTCTTGTTCACATACGAACTACAGCGCCGTCTCGCGGCCAAGGGCTCTTCGACGATCGCGGCGGCCGCGCATCCTGGCCTCTCCGACACCGAATTGATGCGCTATGTGCCGCCTTTCATCCCCGACGTCGTGTGGAAGGTCGTGGCCCAACCGGCGGAGAAGGGCGCGCTGCCGACCCTTCGTGCAGCCACCGACCCGGGTGTGCAGGGCGGGCAGTACTACGGGCCCGACGGGATCGGCGAAGTGACGGGGAATCCGAAACTCGTTGCCTCCAGCGCACAATCGCACGACCAAGACATTCAGCACCGGTTGTGGACCATGTCCGAGGAGCTGACCGGCATCACCTATCCCATCTGATGCGGACCGTCGATGAGCATCAGCGCGTCGTCGCCGCGCTGATCAAGGTTCGCCCGCCGGTCAGCGTTTCCATCGCGGACGCTCTCGGACTCGTGCTCGCAGAGGACGTGGTCGCGCCGTTGTCGCTGCCGGGCTTCGACAACTCGGCGATGGACGGTTACGCCGTGATGGCCGACGACGTGGCTTCGGCGACGCCCGAGAGTCCGGTCAAACTGCCCGTCGCCGAGGACATCCCGGCTGGGCGCACCGACATCCTGACACTGAAACCCGGTACGGCGCACCGGATCATGACCGGGGCGATGCTGCCGTCCGGCGCCACGGCGGTGGTGCCTGTGGAGGCGACGAACGCCGCGACCGACACAGTGGAGATCCGCGCGACCGCGAAGACCGGCCAGCACATCCGGCGCGCGGGCGAAGACGTCACGGCCGGAACGGCGGTGCTGCGCGCCGGGCAGACCGTCACACCCGCCGCGCTCGGATTGGCCGCCGCACTCGGGCTCGCCGAACTTTCGGTGATCCCGCGACAACGCGTGCTGGTGATGTCGACCGGCACCGAACTGGTCGCACCGGGCATACCCTTGGCGCCCGGTCAGATCTACGAATCGAACGCGGTCATGCTCGCCGCTGCGCTGCGCGACGCCGGGGCCGACGTCGTGGCTTCCCCGATGACCGGTGATGACGTCGACTCGTTTCGCGCCGCCCTGGCGACGCACACCGGGGACGCCGACCTGATCGTCACGACGGGCGGGGTGAGCGCGGGCGCCTACGAGGTGGTCAAGGACGCGCTCGCGGAAGCCGTGGAATTCGTCAAGGTGGCCATGCAGCCGGGTATGCCGCAGGGCTGCGGGGTCGTCGACGGAACCCCGATCGTGACGCTGCCCGGAAACCCGGTCAGCGCGCTGGTGTCCTTCGAGGTGTTTCTGCGTGCCCCACTGCGCGCAGCGATGGGCCTGCCGAACCCCGGCAGGCCGCGACGCACCGCCGAGCTGACCGAGGATCTCACCTCACCGCGCGGAAAACGCCAGTTCCGCAGGGGTGTGTTCGACGCCGACGCCGGAACCGTGACCAGCTACGGGCCCCCCGCATCGCACCACTTGCGCTGGTTGGCGTCGGCGAACTGCCTGTTGGAGATCGCCGAGGACGTCGACGCGCTGCCGGCCGGGTCACCGGTCCAGGTATGGGACCTGACCTGAACCGCCCCGTAGAATCGCTGCACGATGGCCAGACGCCCCGACCTGAAAACCGGCCCCGCGCGGCTCCTGGCGCTGGCCCGGACCACGATTCCCCCGATGCACTCCGCCGGGCTGCCGTTCGTCGGCGCCAGCCTGGCGGTGGCCGCGCTCGGGCACCGCAACCGGTGGGTGCGTGGCACCGCCCTGGCGTCGGCCGCGGCCAATGCGTTGTTCTTCCGCCACCCGCCGCGTGTGTCGCCGACCCGCCCCAACCTCGTCGTCGCTCCCGCCGACGGCCTGATCTGCCTCATCGAGGAGGCGTTGCCGCCGGCCGAACTCGGTTTGCCCGCAACGCCGTTGCCGCGCATCAGCATCTTCCTGTCGATCTTCGACGCGCATGTGCAGCGTGCCCCGATAGGCGGTGAGGTCGTCGCCGTCGAGCACCGCCCGGGCCTGTTCGGTTCGGCCGAGTTGGAAGCCGCCAGCGAGGACAACGAGCGCAACAGCGTGCGCATCCGTACCGCCGACGGCGTCGAGGTGATAGCCGTGCAGATCGCCGGCCTGGTGGCACGGCGCATCGTGTGCGAGGCGAAGGTCGGCGACAAGCTGGAGATCGGCCAGACCTACGGGTTGATCCGCTACGGCTCGCGCCTCGACACCTACCTGCCCGCCGGGTCGAACATCCTGGTGACGACGGGCCAGCGGGCGGTGGCGGGCGAGACGGTATTGGCCGAACTCGGGCCCGATGTCGCCGGCCGGACGGCTCCGGAGCCCGATGTCGCCGGCCGGACGGCTTCGTGATGATCCGGCCCCGCATCAAACGCTCCGTCGTCAGCCTGCGGATCCTGCCCAGCGCGATGACCGTCGCGGCGATCTGCCTCGGCTTGAGCGCGGTCAAAATGGCCCTGGACAACCGGCCGACCGAATCGATGGCGTTCCTGGCGGTCGCCGCGATCCTCGATGCGCTCGACGGCCGCATCGCGCGCGCCCTCAAGGCGACCTCGCGCATGGGCGAGGAGATCGACTCGCTCGCCGACGCCGTGAACTTCGGTGTCGCACCGGCGTTCATCGTCTACGGCACGCTGCTGTCGCAGTCGCAGATCGGGTGGATCGTCGTTCTGGTGTACGCGGTGTGCATCGTGCTGCGCCTGGCCCGGTTCAACGCGATGCTCGACGTCGACAAGCCCGACTACGAGAAGAAGTACTTCGTCGGCATGCCCGCCCCGGCCGGCGCCATCGGCGCCATCGGTCCGCTGGCGGCCAAGATGCAGTTCGGCGACGGCTGGTGGACCTCCGAACCCGCGGTCGTGATCTGGATGATCGGCGTCTCGCTGCTGGTGGTCAGCACGATCCCGATGCGAAAGATCCACACGTTCTCGGTGCCGCCCAACATGGTCGCGCCGCTACTGGCCCTCGTGGCGATCGGCGTCGCGGCCGCGATCCTCTACGGCTACCTGGTGATCCTGATCATCATCGCCGCCTACGTCGTACACATCCCGTTCGCCATCCGCACCCGCCGCTTCCTCGCCGCGCATCCGGAGGTCTGGGACGACAAACCACGCCAGCAGCGCGCCGCCCGGCGGGCCATCCGCAGGGCCCAGCCACACCGCCGGTCGGTGATGCGGCTCGGGTTGCGCAGGCCTGGTTCCCGGCATGACTGAGTTGCAGTCCGACCGTCCCGGTCCCCGGCAGCAGCTCACGCTGACCGCACGGCTGAACACCTCGGCACTCGACTCGCGCAGGGGCGTGGTCCGCCTGCACCCGGAAGCCATTGCCGCGCTCGGCATTCGCGAATGGGATGCGGTGTCGCTGACCGGTTCGCGCACCACCACCGCCGTCGTCGGCGCGGCGCCCGACGGGGTACCGGCGGGCACCGCGCTGCTCGACGACGTCACGCTGTCCAACGCCGGGTTGCGTGAGGACACCACCGTTCTCGTCGCCCCGGTGACAGTTTACGGTGCGCGCTCGGTGACGCTGACCGGTTCGAGGCTCGCCAGCCAGTCCATCTCACCCGCCACCCTTCGACAAGCGTTGCTGGGCAAGGTGATGACGGTCGGCGACACGGTGTCGCTGTTGCCGCGGGAATTGGGTCCCGACATCCCGACCTCGCGCGCGACGGCCGCACTCGCCTCGTCGGTGGGTATCACCTGGACCTCTGAACTGTTGACGGTCACCGGCACCGATCCCGCCGGACCCGTGAGCGTGCAACCCAATTCGGCGGTCTGCTGGAGCGATGGGTCGCCCGGCGGATCTGTCGCACCGACCCCCGTCACGGCGCCCGGTCAGGTGGTGGTGACCGCGCCGGAGAAATCCCGACCCGCGCTCGGCGTCGACGACCTCAAGGGTTCGCAGGCCGAGGCGCAGCGCCTCACCGAATGGCTCAAGCTCGCCCTTGACCAGCCCGAGCTGCTCGAAACCCTAGGTGCCACAGCCAATCTGGGGGTCCTCGTGTCCGGGCCCGCCGGTGTCGGCAAGGCGGCGCTGGTGCGCGCAGTGTGCGCCGACCGGCGACTGGTCGAACTCGACGGGCCGGAAGTCGGCTCGCTGCGGGCCGAGGACCGGCTGGCGAGCGTGGCGTCGGCGGTGGCCACCGTCCGTGACGGCGGCGGGGTGCTACTGATCACGGACGTCGACGCGCTGCTGCCGTCCACGGCCGAACCGGTGGCCACGTTGATCCTCACCGAACTGCGCAACGCGGTCGGAACGCGGGGTGTGGCGTTCGTCGCCACGTCGCAACAGCCCGACAACGTCGACGCGCGGTTGCGCGCACCCGATCTGTGCGACCGCGAACTCGGGCTCAGCCTGCCCGACGGCGCGATCCGCAGGCAACTGCTCGAGGTACTGCTGCGTGACGTCCCGGCCAAGGAGCTCAAGCTCGACGAGATCGCGGACCGCACACCGGGTTTCGTGGTCGCCGACCTCGCCGCGCTGGTTCGGGAGGCGGCATTGCGGGCCGCGGCGCGGGCCAGCGCCGACGGTGAGCCGCCGGCCCTCATCCAGGACGATCTGCTGGGCGCGACGACCGTGATCCGCCCGCTGTCGCGGTCGGCCACCGAGGAGGTGTCCGTCGGGTCGGTGACGCTCGAGGACGTCGGCGACATGGTCGACACCAAGCAGGCACTCACCGAGGCGGTGCTGTGGCCGCTGCAGCACCCCGACACCTTCGCGCGGCTCGGCGTCGCCCCGCCCCGCGGGGTACTGCTCTACGGCCCGCCGGGCTGCGGCAAGACCTTCGTGGTTCGGGCGCTGGCCAGTTCGGGACGGTTGTCGGTGCACGCGGTCAAGGGCGCGGAACTGATGGACAAATGGGTCGGCTCGTCGGAGAAGGCCGTGCGCGAACTGTTCCGCCGCGCCCGCGACTCGGCGCCGTCGCTGGTGTTCCTCGACGAGATCGACGCGCTCGCGCCGCGGCGCGGTCAGAGCTTCGACTCCGGGGTCACCGACCGCGTGGTTGCGGCGCTGCTCACCGAACTCGACGGCATCGATCCGCTGCGCGACGTGGTGGTCCTCGGTGCGACGAACCGGCCCGATCTCATCGATCCCGCGCTGCTGCGCCCCGGCCGGCTGGAGAAGCTGGTCTTCGTCGAACCGCCCGACGCCGAAGCCCGTCGCGAGATCCTGCGTACCGCGGGCAAGTCGATACCGCTGGCCTCCGAGGGAGAGCAGGCCGTCGATCTCGACGCGTTGGCTGGTGAGCTCGAGGGTTACAGCGCCGCCGACTGCGTTGCGCTGCTGCGGGAGGCCGCGCTGACCGCGATGCGGCGCTCGATCGACGCCGCCGACGTCACCGCTGCCGATGTCGCCGCCGCCCGCGATGCGGTGCGACCGTCGCTGGACGCCGCGCAGGTGGAGTCGCTGCGCGCATTCTCGGCCGCCCGCTGAATCAATCTTGACAATGACTAGTTCTAGCGGCACACTCGGAATAACTTGCCATTGTCAAGATCGAGGGAGGTCGCCATGCCCGCCATCGCACCCGTCGTCCGCGCCGGAGACCCCGACCGGGAGAAGACCGCGGACGTGCTCGGTCTGGCTCTGACGCAGGGCTACCTCGGAATGCCCGAGTACGAGGCCCGGTTACAGGCCGCGTTCGCCGCGACCACCCGCCCGGAACTGCACGGGCTCACCGCCGACCTGCCCGTCGAACGCCTGCGGCGCAGCGATCCGCGCCGCCGGGAGGCCCGCAGGAGGATGGCCCGCCGCGGTGTGCAGGTGCACCTGGCCGGTTACCTGACCATGGTCGCGATCGTGCTGACGGTGTGGTTGGTCGTCGGCCTGACCGCCGGCGCGTGGTACTTCTGGCCCATCTGGCCGATACTCGGTGCGGGCATCGGATTGCTCGGCCACGCCCTTCCGGTGCGATGCGCGCTCCCGCCGGCGCCCTGCCGACGCGGTCACGGTTCGATCAGCTCGGCGCGAATCGCGTAGCCGCGACGGCATCGTCGTCACGCTGCTCAGCACCCCGTTGGCCTGGGTGTACGTCTGGCTGGGATACTTCTGAGCTACTTCTGGTCCTCGGAACGGGCAGGTTTGTCGATCGCACCATGAGCACTCGTGTGTCGATCGCCCCTGCCCGCCCGTCGCTGCGCGCCGTGCGAGTGCGCGACGACCTCGACGGCCTCCGCGGTATCGCGATCCTGCTCGTGGTGCTCTACCACGTCTGGTTCGGCCGGGTGTCCGGCGGCGTGGACGTCTTCCTGGTGCTGTCCGGCTTCTTCTTCGGCGGACGGCTGCTGCGCCAGGCCGCGGGTGAGCAGCCCGACGGGTCACTGCCGCGTGCGATCGTCCGGCTGGTCCGCCGCCTGGCTCCCGCCCTCGTAGTCGTGTTGGCAGCCTCGGCGGTGCTCACGGTGCTGGTGCAGCCGCAGACGCGATGGGGGGCGTTCGCCGAGGACGGGCTGGCGAGCCTGTTCTATTGGCAGAACTGGCATCTGGCCGCGACGGCGAACGACTATCTGCGAGCCGGGCAGGCCGTGAGCCCCCTGCAACACATCTGGTCGATGTCGGTGCAGGGGCAGTTCTTCGTCGCGATGCTGGCCGTCGCCGCGCTGCTCGCGTTCCTTAGCAGGTTTCGCGGCTGGGCCCGCAGGCGGCGGTCCGCACTGATCACGGTGATCGCCCTGGCGACCGTGTTGTCGTTCTGGTACGCGGTCGTCGCACACCACCTCGATCAGTCGCACGCGTACTACGACACCTTCGCCCGCGCGTGGGAACCGTTGGCGGGCATGCTCGCCGCGGCGGCGGTCGGCGTGGTGCGGATGCCGGGGTGGCTGCGGGCCGCGGCGGGCGCGACGGGGTTGGCTGCGGTGCTCGCGTGCGGATTTGTCGTCGACGGCGGCGCCGCGTTCCCCGGTCCATGGGCGCTTGTCCCCGTCGGCGCGACGGTGCTGCTGATCTTCAGCGGCGCCCAGACCTCGGCCCGTCTACCGTGGCCGAACCGGCCCATCGCCTCGGTGCCCCTGGCCACATTGGGGGCCATGGCCTACTCGCTGTACCTGTGGCACTGGCCGCTGCTGATCTTCTGGCTGGCGCACTCCGGCCAGGACAGTGTCGGCGTCCGCGAGGGAACCGTCGTCGTGGTGCTGTCCCTGGCGTTGGCGTATCTGACGATGCGATTCGTCGAGGAGCCTCTGCGTGAGCGCAGATCCGATGACGTTGCGGCGCACCGGCTTCCGTCACCCGTCCGAGCGCCCAGGGTGCTGGGCGGTGTCATCGCGGTATTGGCGCTCGGATTGACAGTGGCGTCGGTGGGGTGGCGCCACCATCTCGACTCCGTCCGCGACAACGGCAACGAATTGGAGAACCTGTCAACCCGCGACTATCCGGGGGCGCGGGCCCTGCTCGACAACGTGAAGGTGGCGAAGCTACCGATGCGTCCGACGATCCTCGAGGCGTCCGAGGATCTTCCCGCGACCACCGTCGAGGGCTGCATCACCGACTTCGCGAGCACCGAAGTGATCCGTTGCGCGTACGGCGATCCCACCGCCGCCAGGACGATAGCGCTGGCGGGCGGCTCGCACGCCGAGCACTGGATCACGGCGCTGGATCTACTGGGGCGCGCGCACGGTTTCCGCGTCGTGACGTATCTCAAGATGGGTTGCCCCCTCACCACCGACGACGACCCGCGCATCGCCGGCTCGCTCGACCCGTACCCGCAGTGCCGAACGTGGGTGCGCGACACCATGAACGCACTCATCTCGGACCGCCCCGACTACGTCTTCACCACCACCACCCGGCCGCACATCGACGGTCCCGGTGACCTGGTCCCGGATGGCTACCTCGGCATCTGGGACGAGTTCAGCGCCAACGGCATCGCGATGCTCGGCCTACGCGACACACCGTGGATGTTCCGCGACGGCTTCCTGTTCGCACCCGTCGACTGCCTTGCCGAGGGTGGCGATCCGGAATCCTGCGGCATCTCCCGCAGCGACGCGCTCTCCGAACGCAACCCGACGCTCGACTACGCCGGTCGTTATCCCCTGCTGACCGTGCTCGACCTCAGCGACGCGGTGTGTCGGCCCGACTCCTGCCGTGCCGTCGAGGGCAATGTGCTCGTTTACCATGACGCCCACCATCTTTCAGCGACCTACGTGCGTTCGCTGGTCGACGAACTTGGTCGCCAGATATCCGACGCGACGCGGTGGTGGTGACTCAGGCGCCGAGCCAGCGGTGCGCGGCGGCGGTCATCTGGGCCGCATCGGGGCGGACGTCATTAGAAACGAACTTCTGCTCGCGTAGGAGTTCGTAGATGCGTGTGCCCCCGCAGTCGACGTCCGGCATTCGCCTGCCGACCATCCGATGCTCGCCCTGGACTGCAACACCTGCTCGGTGCCGCTCTGCGGAACGATCAACAGCATCGCGAAGCGACTGTCGAGCGCACCCAGGTTCATGGTCGCTCCGCCGGGCGGCGCGAACTCCGGACCGGCACACCCCGCGGCAGCAGGTCCTCCGCCAGGCCGCGCGCGTCCAGCAGTTCCAGGGTGCGGGCATGCACCGCGAACGCTCTGGTGATGCGGGGTGTCGAGGTCCGTTCCTCGAGCAACTGCACGGCGACGCCACCGAGCGCGAGCTCACACGCCAGCATCAGGCCCCGTCGGGCCGGCGCCGACCACCACGACGTCGGTGGTGCCCACGAGGCGGCATCGTAGCGCCGATCGTCCCCCGTAGAATGAAGATCACCGAAGCCTTACTCGGCTGACACCCCGACCATCAGTTCTCCGGTTGGCGGCCGCGTGCTGACCAACCCAACCGATCGGAGTGCCCTGCTCGCCGTCCTGCTCGCTCACGCGGTCGCCACCGCGCTGGCGCCCCTGCTCGTCCACAGGTGGGGGCGCAACGCCTTCTACCCGCTGGCGCTGGTGCCGCTGGCGTCGCTGGTCTGGGTGATGCTGAACTGGCCATCCGCCGGACGGGCCGCCACCGTCGACGTGCAGTGGGTGCCCGAGCTGTGGATGAACATCACCCTGCGCTTCGACGCGCTCGCCGCGATCATGAGCGTGCTGGTGCTCGGTATCGGTGCGCTGGTGCTCCTCTACTGCGCCGATTACTTCCGGCATCACGACGGCCGCATCGAGAACCGGCTGCCGAGCTTCGCCGCCGAACTGGTCGCGTTCTCCGGCGCGATGTTCGGACTGGTCACCAGCGACAACCTGCTGGTGCTCTATGTGTTCTGGGAGATCACCTCGGTGCTCTCCTTCCTCCTCGTCGGGCACTACGCCGAACGCCTCACCAGCCGACGGGCCGCCACGCAGGCCCTGCTGGTCACCACGTTCGGCGGTCTGGCGATGCTGGTCGGCATCATCGTGCTCGGCAATCTGGCCGGCACCTATCTGCTCTCGGAACTGCTCGCCTCCCCGCCGGGCGGGGTGGCCGCGGCCGTCGGGCTGGTGCTCGTTCTGGTCGGCGCCCTGTCGAAGTCGGCGATCGTGCCGCTGCACTTCTGGCTGCCGGGCGCGATGGCCGCGCCCACCCCGGTGAGCGCGTACCTGCACGCCGCGGCGATGGTCAAGGCGGGCGTCTATCTGATCGCGCGGATGAGCCCCGGCTTCGCCGACTCCCCGGTGTGGAAACCGATCGTCGTATCTCTCGGCCTGGTCACCATGCTGCTGGCGGGCTGGCGCGCGGTGCGTGAGTACGACCTGAAGTTGATCCTGGCCTTCGGGACGGTGAGCCAGCTGGGGCTGATCACGGTGATGGTGGGCACCGGCGGGGCCGACATGATGCTCGCCGGGCTCGCGATGCTGGTGGCGCACGCCATGTTCAAGGCGGCGCTGTTCATGGTCGTCGGCATCATCGACCACGCCACCGGCACCCGCGACATCCGCCGGTTGGCCTGGCTCGGCGACAAGGCGCGACCGCTGCTGGTCATCGCCGTCGGCGCGTCGGCCAGCATGGCGGCGCTGCCTCCGTTCTTCGGCTTCGTCGCCAAGGAAGCCGACCTCGAGACCGTGCTGCACAGCCCGACCCTCGGTGCCTTCGCGCCGGTCGTGCTGGCGGGCATCGTGCTCGGCTCGGTGTTCACGACCATCTACAGCCTGCGTTTTCTGTTCGGCGCGTTCGCCCGCAAAGGGCATTCGCACCCCAGCACGCGCGTCGCCGAGATGCACCGCCCCGAGCGCACGTTCATGATCGCGCCGGGTGTCCTCGCGGCGGCCGGCCTGGCCTTCGGGATCTGGCCCGTCGGGATCGGCGACGTTCTCGAGGGCTACGCCGACACCGTGCCCGGCGGCAACAACGAGTACCACCTCGCCCTGTGGCACGGCGTCAACCTGCCGCTGCTGTTGTCCGTGCTGGTGATCGCCACGGGTGTCGCCGCCTTCATCGGACGCGAGCGGTTGCGCCGGTTCCGCACGATGCGCGAACCGCTCGGTAACGCCGACCACGTGTACGACGCCGTCGTGCGCAGGCTCGACCTGTGGTCGGTGGAGCTCACCGCGGTCACGCAGCGGGGCTCGATCCCGGCGACACAGTCGGCGATCTTGTCGACGCTGGTGCTGGTGCCGACGATCGTGCTGGCGCTGGGCGCCCGGGACCGCCCGGAGTTCAAGCTGTGGGGCTCCCCGCTGCAGGTGGTGATCGGCCTGATCATCCTGGCCGCCGCATTGGGGGCGCTGGTGATGCGCAACCGCCTCGCGGCGGTGCTGCTCGTCGGCGTGACGGGATACGGCTGTGGTGCGATCTTCGCGCTGCACGGCGCGCCCGACCTGGCGCTGACCCAGTTCCTGGTCGAGACGTTGACGCTCGTGGTGTTCGTGCTGGTGCTGCGCACCCTGCCCGCCGAGGCCGACCGGCTCCACATCCGGCGGTACCGGTGGCCGCGAGCCCTGCTGGCGCTTGCCGTCGGTGCGACCGTTACCACCACGGCGGTGTACGCGATGGCCGCACGCACCGGGGTTCCGATCGCGACGCTGATCCCCGACGCGGCCTACTACCGCGGCCACGGCGCCAACGCCGTCAACGTCCTGCTGGTCGACATCCGCGCCTGGGACACCATGGGCGAGGTCATGGTGCTGCTGGTGGCGGCCACCGGCGTCGCGTCAATGGTGTTCCGGCACAGGCGGTTCGGGGCGCCACCGCGGGTGGCCGACGCCGGTCAGCCCGACATCGGACGGCTGCCCGCGATCGTGAACACCAGCCCGGCGGCCGGTGAGATCACCTGGCTGCGAGGCAGCGAGTTGCGAGACCCGCGGCACCGGTCGCTGATCCTGGAGGTCGCGACCCGCGTCATCTTCCCGCTAATCATGGTGCTCTCGGCGTACTTCTTCTTCGCGGGACACAACACCCCGGGCGGCGGGTTCGCCGGCGGATTGACGGCCGGGCTGGCGCTGGTACTGCGATACCTCGCCGGTGGGCGTTACGAACTCGGTGAGACGCTGCCGCTGGACGCGGGCAAGATCCTCGGGGCGGGGCTGACGCTGGCCGCGGGCACCGCGGTCGCGTCGCTTCTGGTGGGTGCGCCCGCGCTCTCGTCGGCACTTATCGAGGTCGATGTGCCGGTGTTGGGCACCGTCAAGTTCGTCACCGCGTTGTTCTTCGACCTCGGCGTGTACCTCATCGTCGTGGGGCTGGTGCTCGACGTGTTGCGCAGCCTCGGCGCCCGCATCGACGTCGAGCTCGGCCAGGAACAGGGAACGGCGGTGAGCTCGCGATGACGACCTCGCTCGTGCCCCTCGTCCTGCTCGGCGGCCTCACCAGCGCCGGGGTGTACCTGCTGCTCGAACGCAACCTCACGCGAATGCTGCTGGGGCTGTTGTTGATCGGCAACGCCATCAACCTGCTCATCCTCATCGCCGGCGGCCCGTCCGGTGATCCACCGATCCGCGGCCGCACCAGC
>NZ_LZSQ01000110.1 GCF_001665535.1 Mycobacterium sp. 852002-51961_SCH5331710 | reverse complement strand
GCGCCCGCGCGTCCCACCCCCCCGGGCCATTGTCCTCGCCCTGCCTCGTGGCCGCCCTGGCGCCCTCCCCCACGCCCGCCGCGCCCCCCCCCCCCCCCCCCCCCCCCCACGACCTCACGGCCTTGGAACGGCGCGGATTCCGGCGCGATATCGTTATGTCCCGTATCGACGCCGCTGTGCTATGACCCCTGCGGCTCGATATGAGTCTGTCTGTGTGCGGGGAAGAGGGCCGTGTGCTCTAGACCGTGCGTGCCAGACGCTCGGCGAGCATCCCGGCGAACCTCGTCGAATCGTCGGGCACGTCGCCTTCGGCGAGAAGAGTTGTTCCGTAGAGCAATTCGGCGGTTTCGACCAGAGACGGATCGGCCCCGCGGTCCTTATACGCCTGCTGCAGCCCAGTGATCAGCGCATGCTTCGGGTTCAGCTCGAGAATACGCTTACCGACTGGGACCGACTGTCCCGAAGCTCGATACATGCGCGCGAGCGCAGGTGTGATGCCGAAGGTCGGAGTGATCAGGCAGGCCGGCGATTCGGTCAGCCTCTTTGACAATCGCACTTCTGCAACGTGTTCGCTCAAGACCTCCTTCAACCAGGTCAGCAAGTCGGCGAAATCCTTCTCCTGCTCCTCGCGCTCGGCCTCGCTCTTGTCGTCCTCCGAGTCAAGGTCGACCTCACCCTTGGCCACCGATTGCAGCGGTTTGCCGTCGAATTCGGGCACGGACCCCACCCAGATCTCGTCGACGGGGTCGGTGAGCAGTAACACCTCGTAGCCCTTCGCGTTGAATGCTTCTAGATGCGGCGACTTCAGTAGTTGCTCACGCGACTGGCCGGTGGCGTAGAAGATCTGCTCTTGCCCTTCCTTCATGCGCTCGACATATTCGGGCAAGGTAATGAGGTCTTCGTCGCTGTGCGTTGAGGCAAACGACGAAACACGCAACAGTGTGTCGCGGTTGTCGGTGTCTGACATCAGACCCTCTTTGAGCACCGCGCCGAACTGTGCCCAGAACGCGCGGTAGTCCTCCGGTCGCCCCGACTGCAGATCCGAAATCGTCGACAAAACCTTCTTCGTCAAACGGCGACGTATCGCTGTGACTTGCCTATCCTGCTGCAGGATCTCGCGAGAAACATTGAGGGACAGATTTTCCGCGTCGACGACCCCTTTGACGAAGCGGAGGTACCTGGGCATCAATTCGTCGCAGTCGCCCAGCACGAAAACCCGCTTGACATAAAGTTGCACGCCGATCTTGGCATCCCGGGTGAACAAATCGAACGGGGCCTGCGATGGGATGAACAACAGCGCCTGATACTCGTAGGTGCCTTCGCCTCTCATCGTGATTATCTCGAGAGGGTCGTCCCATGCGTGGGCGATATGTTTGTAGAACTCGTTGTACTCCTCGTCGGAGACCTCGTGTCTGGACTTGGCCCACAACGCCTTCATCGAATTGAGGGTCTGCGTCTCGATGGTTACGGTGTCACTACCCCCCTCCTCCGCGGCACTTGCGATTCGCTCGACCTGCATCTGAATCGGCCACGCGATGAAGTCGGAGTACTTCTTGACGAGCTCCTTGATCTTCCACTCAGCGGTGTAATCGTGCAGCTGGTCATCACGGTCTTCGGGCTTGAGGTGAAGCGTGACCGACGTACCCTGCGGCGCATCATCGACTGATTCGATCGTGTATGTGCCGTCGCCGCTTGACGCCCACCGCGTGCCCTCGCTCTCGCCGGCCTTCCGGGTGAGGAGCTCGACATTGTCGGCCACCATGAATGTCGAATAGAAACCGATGCCGAACTGACCGATCAGTTCCTCAGATGCCGCGTCGGTCTTGGCTTCACGCAGCTTTTGACGCAATTCGGCGGTGCCTGATTTTGCGAGGGTGCCGATGAGATCCACGACCTCTTCGCGCGTCATCCCGATGCCGTTGTCTCGCACGGTAAGGATGCGTTGATGCTTGTCGACGTCGATCTCTATATGTAGATCGGATGTGTCGACATCGAGGTCCTTGTCCTGCAGCGACGCCAGACGCAGCTTGTCCAGCGCATCCGAGGCGTTCGAGATCAGCTCCCGCAGGAATGAGTCCTTGTTGGAGTAGACCGAGTGGATCAGCAAATCCAGGAGTTGGCGTGCCTCGGCCTGGAACTCAAGTCGTTCGACATGTGTAGTCATGTGATTTCCGTTCGACGAAACAACCTTCGCTTGTCCGTTTCTCGCCAAGATAGCACCGACCACGTCATCGACCGGGCCACCCAGCAACGGAGACCAGCGGGGCAGTTAGAGAAATCCCATACCCCTGGCTATCATCGTAATCCCGGCCACCGCCAGGAAAGCCACCAGTATTTTTCGTGTGTGAGTAACCGTCAAATCATGCAGCCGCCGCAGTGCCGCTTCGGTTTTCGCCGGTGCGGCGAGGTGGGAAACCAGAATGACCTCCTCGACGGTGAGCATTCCGATGATGTAGGCGATAGCGGCGATGACTTGGACTTCCACCGCTGCACCCGAAGCGACGATGAGAGCTAATACTAGTAAAAGCCCGTCGAGCGGCGGGACGATTATCACCCCGACGATGAACGCAGGCCATGGGGATCCGTTCTGCCATGCACTGCGGACGCGGCGGAAAAGTCTGACGATCACGGATCCGCCCTCGCCTTGCGCGCTACCGATCAGCTGAGAGATCACCGATGGGACGCTTGAGCGTGGTTCTTGGTGAGCTCGTTCGCCGCCGCCCGCCTCATCGGGCGTGGAACCCCGACCATGGCTGCTCGTCACCGGCACACGGGACCGCTGGCGTGCGATCGAGCGCAGCCCTATGAAGGCGGCGACCAGCAGCAGGGCGACGCCGGTGCCGATTGCTGTTTTCTGGACGGTCGGGTTGTCAGCCGGGTCGGCGAACTGCTTTATAAATGCTGCCGACGTCGGAATAGCGTGAAGCACAAGGAGAGGACCCACCACGGAGGCTAGACCAATCACTACGCAACCGGTCCAGTAGGCGAGCAGGCTCGGGATGGGGCGTGGACGGCAAAGCACCAGCAGGATGATGCCCAGGCGCACGGGGTTGACCGTTGTCAACAGCGCGAGCACCAGCAAAGACCCCCACATGGGGTCGAACATTACCTTGACGACCTTCACTTATCGAGTGTTTTGTTTGCTGGAGGCTATGGCGCAGCGCTGGCATCCGATCTTCGACATCGAAGTCGAACCCTCGACGCGCGAGCCGGGCCGCATTGAGAACTACGGCCATGCGTCGCGTGCGGAGTAGCAGCGCAGGCGCCGTAACCCCAGGTGGTGGGGCCGCGTCGTACCGCGAACGTGGACGGCGCACATGTCGCGCGAAAATGAAGGCGTCGGCGCGTCCATCCCTTGTTACGCTGGCTTTGAAACGCCTCAGCCGAGGCGATGGCGTGTTACTGCGTCGGATCCGCTGTGGGGGACTGCGGCCGAATTGCGAAGAGGAAACTGGTGGGGGTACCGAGGCGACTTGCCGACTTTGTTGCGGGGATGATCTACCGGCCAACCGGCGCGGTGGCCGAGGAATACCACAAGTGGTACTACGGGACCCTGCTTCAGGGTCAAACGACCTGGATGGGGATCACCTGCTGGAAATCCGTCAGCGACATGTGGAATTACCAGGAAATTCTCGCTGACCTGACGCCCTCGTTGGTAATCGAGTTCGGCACCCGCTACGGCGGCTCGGCAGTGTTCTTCGCGACCGTTATGCGGCAACTAGGAAATCCCTTCAGGGTTCTGTCGGTGGACGTTTCCCTCAGGGTGCTGGACCCGTCAGCCCGCCGTGACCCGGACATCACCTTTGTGAAGTCATCGTCGACGGAGCCGGCCGTCGCCGACCAAATTCGAAGTTTGAAGGAAGACTACCCGGGTAAAATTTTCGTCATCTTGGACAGCGACCATTCCATGCGTCACGTCTTAGGCGAGATGAAGTTGCTGAGGCCTCTACTGAATCCCGGCGATTACATGATCGTGGAGGATGCCAACGTCAACGGCCATCCGGTCCTGCCCCATTTCGGCCCAGGGCCGTACGAGGCGATAGAGGCCTACGAACAAGAATTTCCTGATGACTATGGTCACGACAGAAAACGGGAGAACAAGTTCGGCTTCACCTTTGCTACAAACGGGTTCTTGATTCGTCGCTGATCAGGGGACTTTTTGGTCCCCCTGGAGCGAGGTCGTAGCGATGCCTCTCCAGCGCGTCGCTTCAGTCGTACGAATCCGAGGGCGTGCTCGTGTGCGCCGCTTGGACGACACTTTCCAGGTGGTCCGCAGCGACCGCAACGCTTTCGCCGGCACTCGTCATGTGTGCGGCAATATCGCGAGCCCGGGCAACATAGTCGGCGTCGAGAATGTCGCGCAGGTCCGCAACCAGGGTCTCAAGACTGACACTTGCGAAGCGCCGCGTTTTCCCCACTTTCAACCGTTCGACCTGCTTTCCCCAAAGCGCTTGGTCAAACCATGTCGAAAGGATCAATGTGGGGACTCCGGCGCGCAGCCCCGCCGCCGTGGTCCCACCGCCGCCGTGGTGCACGACCGCGCGGCAGGCAGGGAAAACCGCTGCGTAATTCGCGGCGCTCACGACCTTCAGATTCGTAAAGCGCGCGATGTCGCCGAAGTCGGTCTCCGCTGCGCAAACCAACGCGCGTTCGCCGAGCTGGGTGCAGGCGTCGCTGATCATTGCGAGCGTTTCGGACGGAGACTTCACCGGCGTGCTGCCGAAGCCGAAAAAGATGGGTGGCGTCCCGTCGTTTACCCATGCCTGGATTTCGCCATCGGACGGGGTTGGCTGCGCTACCGTCAAGGCGCCCACGAAGGGCCGTTGACTCCGCCATTGCGCCCATTCGGACTGCAAGCCGGGGAAGCACACCGAATCGTAAGCTTGGATTTCGAGCGCTCCGCTCATCGGGATGCGTCGCGAGGGGGGCCTTTTCGCCTTTGGTAGACCCAGCGCGACGCGTTGGGTGTCCTCGAGCTTCTTTGTCATCGGCCACCCAAACCACTCGGACGCTGCCGCTGCACTGCGAGCCAGGGCGGTTGGAAGGAACGGAACCAGCTGTCCACTGGGCCTCATCGGGAAGGTGTGAAGGGTCGCAAATGGAATACCGTAAGACTCCGCTACGTTCGCGGCGGCTTCCTCGCCGATAACGCCACTGAGCAACAGATCGGCTCCCTGCGCCAGCGTTTTCAATGTCTTGCTGGTCTCTTCCCAGCACCGAATGCGGGGAGCCCATGCTTCTTGCCACAGCGCAATCAGTTGGTGGACCTTCCAGAAGTTGCGAGAGAAACGGGACCATAAGGCGCGATGTGCATCGAGCATCTCCTGCAGATCCGGCCCATACG
>NZ_LZSQ01000109.1 GCF_001665535.1 Mycobacterium sp. 852002-51961_SCH5331710 | reverse complement strand
ACTGTCCGAAAAAATTCGACCATAACCAAAGACACCAAAAACTGGCATCAAAAAACATCCACCCCTAAACGGGAAAAAGAGGCAGACAAAAAACAACAAACAAAAACCACCAAACACACTATTGAGTTCTCAAACAACACACCCGCTTTTGGGGCAACCCTGCCAGTCTATACCGATCTGGACAGAGACGTCAAACCCCGTCCTCCAGTCCGATTGGCCTGGGGCCGTGGGCTTCTCACAAGAGGATACGCCAGACCCGCGGAATCCCCAAAAGGGGGGTTAGGTACGACGGGCAGACCCCGCGGCGGACCCCAAACTCGGTCGGAATCAGGCCACTCGCTCGATTTCCGCGCCCAGGCTCTTGAGGTTCTCGACGAACAACGGATAGCCCCGGTCGATGTGGAAGACGTCGTGGACCTCGGTGTCGCCATCGGCGACCAGACCGGCCAGCACCAGCCCGGCGCCGGCTCGAATGTCTGAGGACCAGACCGGCGCACTGGAGAGCTGCGGGATCCCCCGGATCACCGCGTGGTGGCCGTCGGTCCTGGCGTCGGCGCCGAGGCGGACCATCTCCTCGACGAACCGGAAGCGGGCCTCGAACACGTTCTCGGTGATCATCGACGTGCCGTCGGCGATCGACGCCAGCGCGATCGCCATCGGCTGCAGGTCGGTCGGGAAACCGGGAAACGGCAGCGTCGCGACGTTGACCGCTTTCGGGCGCTCGTACTGAACGACGCGGAACCCGTCGTCGGACTGCGTGACGGTGGCCCCGGCGTCGTGCAGCTTGTGCAGCACCAGCTGCAGGTGCTGCGGGTCCACACCCGTCACCGAGATGTCGCCGTGTGTCATCGCCGCGGCGATCCCCCACGTCGCAGCCACGATGCGGTCGCCGATCACCCGGTGCTCGGTCGGGTAGAGCCGGTCGACGCCGGTGATCGTCATCGTCGAGGTGCCCGCGCCGGAGATCTGCGCGCCCATCTGGTTGAGCATCGCGCAGAGATCGACCACGTCGGGTTCGCGCGCGGCGTTGTGGATGGTGGTGACGCCCTCGGCGACGACGGCCGCCATCAGGATGTTCTCCGTCGCCCCGACGGACGGGAACTCGAGCTGGATCTCCGCGCCGCGGAGGTGATCCGCCTCGGCCACCACGCAACCGTGCTCGATGTTGCACCGCGCCCCCAGCTGTCGCAGGCCCGCCTGGTGCATGTCCAGCGGCCGCGACCCGATCGCGTCGCCGCCCGGCAACGCAACCTTGGCTCGCTTACAGCGCCCCACGAGCGGTCCCAATACACACACCGACGCGCGGAACTGGCGGACCGCGGCAAAGTCGGCGTCGTACTTGGGTTCGTCGGGCGAAGTGATTCGCACGACGTCGCCGTTCAGTTCGACGGTGGCACCCAGACCGCGCAGCACCTCTGCCATCAGGGGTACGTCGAGGATGTCCGGACAATTGGTGATCGTGCTGGTGCCCTCGGCCAGCAACGTCGCAGCCATCAGCTTCAGAACGCTGTTCTTGGCCCCCCCGACGGCAACTTCGCCAGATAACCGGTTTCCGCCGGTCACCACGAATCGCTCGCTCACGCGGGTTAGTTTAAACAGCGTCGCGAGCCGTGTCAGTTTCCTTGGCTACTGGTTCCGGTACGGTTTGACCATGGCGGTCCATCTCACCCGGATATACACGCGAACGGGCGATGACGGCACCACGGGGCTCAGCGATTTCAGCAGGGTGTCAAAGAACGACGCCCGCCTTGTGGCATACGCCGACTGCGACGAAATCAACGCCGCCATCGGCGTCGCCATCGCCCTGGGAAACCCCGGCGAGCAAATGTCGAAGGTGCTCAAGCAGATTCAGAACGACCTCTTCGACGCCGGCGCTGACCTGTCGACTCCGGTGGTCGAGAACCCTGAACACCCGCCGCTGCGGATCGCCCAAAGCTACATCGACCGACTCGAATCCTGGTGCGACGAGTTCAACGAGGCGCTGCCGGCCCTGAATTCGTTTGTGCTGCCGGGCGGTACTCCCCTCTCCGCGCTCCTGCACGTAGCCCGCACGGTCGCGCGCCGCGCCGAGAGGTCCGCATGGGCCGCGGTGGACGCGCACGGTGACGCGATCAGCGTGCTCCCCGCGAAATACCTGAACAGGCTGTCGGATCTGCTGTTCATCCTGTCGCGTGTGGCCAACCCCGGCGGTGACGTGCTGTGGCAACCCGGCGGTCCGGCAACGGATTAGAAGCTTCGGCGTCGCGCCCGAGGTGACGGGCGTGACTCCAACCAGGACAGAAACGCTGTCAGGGCACCACGATCCAACGCGATCTCATAGCCGCGACGCCGTTCTGGGCTGGTGTCGCGCAGTTCGAGCACGACGATCTCGTCCGTCATGATGTCGAATTCATCGCCGCGCGGTCCCCGCCGCGACACGATCTCCAGGCCGCGTCGGCTCAGCCGGCGATCCGGCCACCAGCGCAGGCTCGACAACCGGTAGAACCCGGCTTCGCCGCCGCGGTAACGCATTACACCGTGGCGCCAGCCGTGCCCGCCGACGGCAGGCACATCGCGCAGGATCGCCGCGGTACCGCCTACCTGCCGCAGCTTCCACAGCCGGTAGGACAGCGCGACGACGACGAAAAGCAGCACGCAGATCAGCGCGACCATGAGGAACATGAGCGCGCTCACCGGCGACCGCTAGTCGATCTGGCCCAGGGCGCGAAGCCTCGCTCGACCCTTTGCGGCTACTGCGGGATCGTCGGACTCGGAGTCCTGGCGCGCACGGTCGGCGTTGATCTCCGACTCGAGTTCGGCGGACTCCGCAAGGATGATCACGCTTTCGTCGGTGACCGACATGAATCCGCCGTCGACCGCGATGCGCAGGTCCTCTTCGCCCTCTCGCTCGACGCGCACCATGGCGTCGTCGACGAGCTGAGCGACCAGGGGGATGTGGCGGGGCAGGATGCCGATCTCACCCGCAGTGGTGCGGGTGAAGACGAACGTCGCCTTACCCGACCAGACCTCCCGCTCGACGGCGACAATGTCGACGTCTAATTCCGCCATCGCTATTCGTCCTTGCCGGCGTCGCCGTTCGAATCCGTCTGCGCCGGAGCACCGTCACCGCTGCCGGCATCCATCTTGGCGCCGAGGCTCTCGGCCTTCTTCTCCAGATCCTCGAGACCGCCGATGAGGAAGAACGCCTGCTCCGGAAGATGGTCGAAATCGCCCTTGGTCAGCTTGTCGAACGCCTCGATGGTCTCCTTCAGCGGAACCGTCGAACCCGGCTGGCCGGTGAACTGCTCGGCCGCCATCATGTTCTGCGACAGGAAGCGCTCGATGCGACGGGCGCGCTGCACCAGCTGCTTATCCTCCTCGGCCAGCTCGTCGATACCGAGGATCGCGATGATGTCCTGAAGGTCCTTGTAGCGCTGCAGGATTCGGATGACCTCTTGCGCAACGCGGTAGTGCTCGTCACCGACCACGCTCGGGTCGAGGATCGTCGAGCTGGAGGCCAGCGGGTCCACCGCCGGGAAGATGCCCTTCGAGAACACCGACCGGCTCAGCTCGGTCGTGGCGTCGAGGTGCGCGAACGTCGTCGCGGGCGCCGGGTCGGTGTAGTCGTCGGCGGGCACGTAGACGGCCTGCATCGAGGTGATCGAGTGACCACGGGTCGAGGTGATGCGCTCCTGCAGCTCACCCATCTCGTCGGCCAGCGTCGGCTGGTAACCCACCGCGGAAGGCATGCGGCCCAGCAGCGTCGAGACCTCCGAACCCGCCTGGGTAAACCGGAAGATGTTGTCGATGAACAACAGCACGTCCTGGCCCTGCTCATCGCGGAAGAACTCGGCCATCGTCAACGCGGACAACGCGACTCGCATACGCGTGCCCGGCGGCTCGTCCATCTGACCGAACACCAGCGCGGTGTCCTTGAGCACGTCGGCGTCCGCGAGCTCGACCCACAGGTCGTTGCCCTCACGGGTGCGCTCACCCACACCGGCGAACACCGAGGTGCCGCCGAAGTTGCGGGCGATGCGGTTGATCATCTCCTGGATCAACACGGTCTTGCCCACGCCGGCGCCGCCGAACAGGGCGATCTTGCCGCCGCGGACGTACGGCGTCAGCAGGTCGACGACCTTGAGGCCGGTCTCGAGCATCTCGGTCTTGGGCTCGAGCTGGTCGAAGGCCGGCGGCTTGCGGTGAATCGACCAGCGATCGAAATCCTTGCCGTAGCCGGGCTCGTCGAGGCAGTCACCGAGCGCGTTGAACACGTGGCCCTTGACGCCGTCGCCGACCGGCACCGAGATCGAGTTGCCGGTGTCGCTCACCTCGACACCACGCACCAGGCCGTCGGTCGGCTGCATGGAGATGCAGCGCACGAGGTTGTCGCCGAGGTGCTGGGCAACCTCGAGGGTCAGCGTCTTCGCCAGGTCCTTGTAATTGATTTCGGCGTGCAGCGCGTTGAACAGTTCGGGCACGGAACCGCGCGGGAACTCGACGTCGACGACCGGGCCGGTGACACGTACGACGCGACCGGCGGTGTCGGTGCTGGTCGCTTTTTCAGCAGTAGCAGTCATTTGTCTTCTTCGCTTTCTGGGGCTACTTCTTGGCGGCGTCCGCAAGCGCGTTCGCGCCACCGACGATTTCGCTGATTTCCTGGGTGATCTGAGATTGCCGTTCGCGGTTGGCCATCAGAGTCAGATCCTTGATGAGGTCGTCGGCGTTGTCGGTCGCCGACTTCATGGCGCGTCGGCGAGAAGCCGACTCCGACGCCGCCGCCTCGAGCAGCGCGGCGAAGATGCGGGTGGAGATGTACCGGGGCAACAGCGCGCCGAAAAGCGTCTCGGCATCCGGCTCGAAGGAGAAGAGCGTGTGCGGACCGGTGTCCTCTTCGCTGTACTCCACCACCATCGGGGCGATACGACGTGCGATCGCCGACTGCGACAGCATCGACTTGAATTCGGTGAAGACGATGTGCAGTTCGTCGACGCCGAGGACGTTGTCCGCGCCGGGATCGTCACCTTCGTCATCCATGCCCGCGGTGAACGCGTCGACCAACGTCGTCGCGATCTCCTGGGCATTTTCGTAATCGGGCCGCTCGGAGAAACCGGTCCACGACTCCTGGATGTCCCAGTTGCGGAAGCTGTAGTACCCGAGGGCCTTCCGGCCCACCACGTACAACACCGGCTCCTTGCCCTCCGAGCGCAGCAGCGAGAACAACTCCTCGGACCTGCGGAAGATGTTCGCGTTGTATGCGCCGGCAAGGCCGCGGTCCGATGACACCACCAACACGCCGGCGCGCCGAGGGTTCTCACGCGCGACGAGCAGCGGATGATCCAGCGCGCTCGCGCTCGCCAGTTCGGTGAGCATGTTCGTGATCTCGCGGTCGTAGGGCCGAGCCGCCTCGACTCGGGCCTGCGCCTTGGCGATTCGCGACGTCGCGATCAGCTCCTGGGCTTTGGTGATCTTTTTGATCGAGCCCGCGGAGCGGATGCGGCCGCGCAATTCGCGCAGTGTGGCAGCCATCTGTGTTCAGGCCTTACTTCTTCTTCGGTGCGGGCTTGCGGACCTTCACCGATTCCTTTTCGACGTCTTCCTCGTCCATCGCCTCGACATGCTCGTCGGGCACGACCGAGCTGCCGTCGGTGGTGGCGAAGCCCTTCTTGAAGTCGTTGACGACCTTCTCGAGCTTCTCCTCGAGCTCCTCGGAGAGCTTCTTGCTCTCGCGGATCTCCTTGAGGATGCCCTCCTGCGACCCCTTCACGTGGTCGAGGAACTCGCGCTCGAACTTCTGAACGTCTTCGACGGGAACGGAATCCAGGTGACCCCTGGTGCCGAGGAAGATCGCGACGACCTGTTCCTCGACGGGCATCGGGCTGCTCTGCGGTTGCTTGAGCAGCTCGACGAGTCGTGCACCGCGGTCCAGCTGCGCCTTCGACGTCTCGTCCAGGTCAGAGGCGAACGCCGCGAACGACTCGAGCTCGCGGTACTGCGACAGGTCCAGACGCAGCGACCCGGCCACCTCTTTCATCGCCTTGATCTGCGCGGCGCCACCGACACGCGACACCGAGACACCGACGTTGATCGCCGGCCGCACACCCTGGTTGAAGAGGTCGGTCTCCAGGAAGCACTGGCCGTCGGTGATCGAGATGACGTTGGTCGGGATGTACGCCGAGATGTCGTTGGCCTTGGTCTCGATGACCGGCAGACCGGTCAGCGAGCCGCCACCGAGCTCGTCGGAGAGCTTCGCGCAACGCTCCAGCAGGCGGGAGTGCAGATAGAACACGTCACCCGGGTACGCCTCGCGGCCCGGCGGGCGACGCAGCAGCAGCGAGATCGCGCGGTACGCCTCGGCCTGCTTGGTCAGGTCGTCGAAGACGATCAGCACGTGCTTGCCGTCGTACATCCAGTGCTGGGCGATCGACGAGCCGGTGTACGGCGCAAGCCATTTGAAGCCGGCCGAGTCCGAGGCCGGCGCGGCGACGATGGTCGTGTAGTCCATCGCGCCACCGTCTTCGAGGGTCTGGCGCACGCTGGCGATCGTGGTGCCCTTCTGGCCGATCGCCACGTACACGCAGCGGACCTGCTGGTCGGGATCGCCGGTCTCCCAGTTCTGTCGCTGGTTGAGGATCGTGTCCACACACACCGCGGTCTTACCGGTCTTGCGGTCGCCGATGATCAGCTGACGCTGTCCGCGTCCGATCGGGGTCTGGGAGTCGATGGCCTTGATACCGGTCTGCAGCGGCTCGCTCACGCCCTGGCGCTGCACCACCGACGGCGCCTGGAGCTCGAGCGCGCGACGCTCGGTCGTCTCGATCTCGCCGCGGCCGTCGATCGGCTGGCCCAGCGGGTTGACCACGCGGCCGAGGAAGGCGTCGCCCACGGGCACGGAGAGAACCTCGCCGGTGCGCTTGACCTGCTGACCCTCTTCGATCTTCTCGAAGTCACCGAGGATGACGGCGCCGATGCTGTGCTCGTCGAGGTTCAGCGCGACGCCCAGCACGCCGCCGGGGAACTCCAGCAGCTCCTGGGTCATGACCGACGGGAGACCCTCGACGTGAGCGATACCGTCGCCCGCGTCGACAACGGTGCCGATCTCTTCGCGCTCGGTTTCCGCCTCGAAGCCGGCGACATACTCCTCGATCGCGCCCTGGATCTCATCCGCCGAGATCGTCAACTCTGCCATGGTCTTCTCCTCTTCGCGCGAGCGCTCATCGGCGGCTTTCTCGCTTTCCTACTTCGTGTATGGGTCTTGGTGTGGTCGGGTCAGTCGGGTAAGCGGGTCTCGGCCGCCGCCAGCTTCGACGCCAGCGAGCCGTCGATCACCTCGTCGCCGACGGCGATCGTCAAGCCGCCGAGCAGTTCGGGGTTCACGTCGAGCTGAATCGACACCGGGCGGTCGTAGATACGGGTGAGCAGTTCGGTGAGCCGCTCGTTCTGGGCGTCGCTGAGCTCCGCGGCCGCGCGAACCTGCGCGACGACTTCACCGCGGCGCGAGACGGCCAGATTCGCGAGTTCGCGAACGGCCTCGTCCGCGCGCTCACCGTGCAGCAGATCGAGCGTCTGGCGCAGCAAGTCCGCGGTGTTCTTGTTCGCCCGGCGCCCAAGCACGTTGTTCAGCAAGCCGATCCGACCCTCCAGCGGGGCGGTGTACTCGCCGAGCAGCGAGATCAGGCGCGGCTCGGAATCGAGGATGCGGCTGAACCTGAACAGCTGGTCTTCGACGTCCTCGATCTGACCTTCACCCTCGGCCCGCACCAGAAGGGCCAGCCTGGCAACGTGCTGAATGCTGTGGATCAGATCCGACGTGCTCGACCAACGCTGCGACGCAGCGTTTTTGAGGATGTCGAGGGCGGGATCCGACACCTGGCCCGAGAGCAGACGCTCGACGAGCCGGACCTTGGGTTCATCGGCGCTCGACGGATCGGACAGGTGCCGCGAGAGCACGGCCTCGCCACGCAGCAGCTTCGCCGTGGAGGCCAGGTCGTCCGCCAGCCGCGTCAGCCCGTCCGCGTCGAGACCGGAGACAGCGGAGTCGAAACGCTCGACCACCTGAGCCAGCGAGTCACGGCTTGCCGCACGCAGTTTCGCCGTGGCGCTGTCCGAGAAGGTCGTCGTCGACGGGGCCATCTCGTCGAGCTCCGCGAGGAAGCGGTCGACGGTCGCGGACTGCTCGGAGCTGTCGGACACGAAGTTGCGCACGATGTCGCCCGCCCGCTGTACCGACTCGGCGCCGAGGCTCTGCCTCAGCTCACGGACCAGCTGCTGGCGCAGCAGCTGAACCTGTTGCGCGCCTTGGGTCTTGATCCGCTCCAACTCCTGGTCGGCCTGCACGCGAAGCTGCTCGGCGATCTTCTCGGCGTCCCGTCGAGCCTCCTCGATCACCTCTGCGGCCTCGGATTTGGCCTGTTCCAGAGCCTTCGCATGCTCGGTGTCGGCGTCGGCCACCTTCTTCTCGGCCTCGGCGTGCTCCTCGAGCTGCCTGCGAACGGTCTCCTTCTGGGCGACCATCATCCGTCGCACCAGAGGCACGACGTACCGCACCAAGATGAAGACGATGAGCGCGAAACCGATGAGCTGTCCGATGAATGTCGACATGCGTTAGCTCCCCTGGCCCGTCGATACCGGAACGGTCCGAGTCGTGACATCGACGCCGAGAACTCGGCTCGCCAGATTCGCCGCCAAGGTCTCGACCGACGCCTGGAGGTCGGAGGTCAAGTCCCTGGACTGTCGCGTCAGCTCCTCGTTGGCCTGCTGGAGCAGAGTCGACACCTCGGTGTGGGCGCGGGTCCGCGCCTCCTCGACGATCTGACGTCCCTCGGCGCGGGCTTCCTCACGGACATTCGTCGCCTCGCGGCGAGCGTTCGCCATCACCTCGCGGTAGTCGGCTTCGGCGGCAGCCCGCAGCTGGGCTGCCCGCCTGTTGTCCTCAGTCGTCTTGTGCACCATCGCTTCGCGCTCGTGCAGCACCTTGGAAATCGGTGGCACGACCCACTTCGCGATCACGCCGAGCACGATCAGGAAGATGAGCAGCACGAAGAAGAAAGTGCCGTTGGGGATGAGGAAGTTGCTCTGTCCGCCTTCCTCTGCCGCCAACAGAACGACGTTCGAGTCAGCCATGGCCGGGATTAACCGCCGACCGGGGTGGCGAAGACGAACAGCGCCATGAACGCCAGGTTGATGAAGTACGCCGCCTCGACCAGACCCACCGTGATGAAGAACGGAGTGAACAGTCGGCCCTGCGCCTCGGGCTGCCGAGCGATGCCGGCGATCAACGCGTTACCCGCGATGCCGTCACCGATACCGGCACCGATTGCGCCGCCGGCCATGATCAGTCCACCGCCGATGAGCGCGCCGGCAGCGATAGTGGGATCCATTCCTTATCCTCCTTGATAACTGGTAGCTGTCCTACCAGGTTGTGGGTCCTGCTTGTTCGGTTCGGCTAGTGGTGGTCTTCTTCGAGTTCCATCGACTGGCTGAAGTACAAGATCGTCAACAGCGCGAAGATGAAGGCCTGGATCGCGCCGACGAACAAGTCGAAGCTCTTCCAGATCGCATTCGGCAACCACATGATGTACGGCGGGAACAGCGCGATCAGCGCGACCAGGATGCCGCCGGCGAAGATGTTGCCGAAGAGTCGCAGCGACAACGAGACCGGCTTGGCGATCTCCTCGACGAGGTTGATCGGGGCCAGGATCGTGACGTGGCCCTTGAGCACCCGCCACGGGTGGCCGAGCGGACCGCGGCGCCAGAAGCCGGCGGCGTGGTAGGCGATGAACACGAACAACGCCAGCGCCAGCACGAAGTTGATGTCGGATGCCGGGGGCTTGAGCAGCTCGTGGATCGCGCCGCTGGAGTCGGTGTACTGCACCGGCAGCACCGACAGCCAGTTGGCGATCAGGATGAAGACGAACAACGTCACGGCGAGCGGCAGGACGAACGGGGCGATCTTCATTCCGATCGCGGCCTCGACCTGGTTGCGCGTCTGCACCGTGATGGCTTCCCAGAACAGCTGCACGCCAGAGGGAACGCCGCTCGAGGTGACCTTGGCCCGCAGGTAAAAGGCGAGGCCGAGCACGATCACCGCGGCGATGGCCGTGGCGAGCACGGTGTCGGTGTTCACCGTCAGCCCGAACCAGTGCGCCTCCGTGTGGTGGCCGACCTGGATTCCGGATTCGGCGGCCAGGATCGTGGTCTGAGCCGACTGGCCGGCGACATCAAATCCCGTCATTGCTGCGGAGCCTCTCCTTCGAGCCCGTCACCGGCACCTGCCTTGAGCTTCTTCATCACCGGCAGCGCCGTGGAAATAACAAGCAATACCTGGAACAGGGCCATGCCAAACACCACGCCCAGACCCTGGGGCCGGAAGATGAATGCGATGGTCAACCCGATGACGGTCATGATCAGCAGCCGGGTCGCGGAGTTGAGCGCCATCTTGCGCTTGAGCGGATGTTCTTCGGCCGTAATGGAATCCACCGAGCGCTGCACCAGAACGGCGTTGAGCAAACCGAGGCCGAGCCCGACACCGAAGAACACCCCTACCATCGGATGATCGAGCAGCGCGGCAACCGCGGTCACGATGCCGGCGAAGACCAGGCAGATCACGAACAGGCGCAACGGCCGGAAGGCAACCGAGGGGAACACCAACGGCGCGTCCTGCGCTGGCGTCGTCACAACTTCACCTCAATCCGCGGTCACGGTGGCTGCCCCGATGATTTGCGTGCGTGGCGCCCTGAGCGTATCGGAGGGCGGTTGGCTCGCAGAAATCACCCACGGGGCAGCTCCCTTTGTCGGTCGTGGTTCCGTGCCGATCGGTGGTGAACCGATGGCCCGGGGGCCGGCAACCCGCGAGGTTTTTTCGGGTTCTGAATGCACCCTAACACATGGTGGGAGGCACAAAAGGGGGTCTACTACTTTTCGTCGTACATCGGCTGAAATTGGCCGTTTCGACGGCGCAGAAGAGGAATCAAGGTCACCACGACGGCGACCAGAATCGCGGCCAACATGACCGCTCCGCTGTAGCGCGGATCGAAGAAGATCGTGCTGGCCGCGCCGAAGCAGACGATGCTGACCCACAGATAGATCACCAGGACCACCCGCCGGTGCGAATGACCGATCTGCAGCAACCGGTGATGCAGGTGCATCTTGTCCGGCGTCGTGAAGTGCACGCCCGCCCTGGTGCGCCGGATGATCGCCAGCAGTGTGTCGAGCGCTGGCACGAACATCACCGCGACGACGAGCAGGAACGGTGACAGCAGTGCGAACACGTCGCGCACCCCGTACGCCGTCTGCGAGATGGGCCCGGCGGCCGTGGTCGAGGCCGCCGCGAGCATCAGGCCGATCAACATCGAACCGGAGTCGCCCATGAAGATCTTGGCCGGGTGGAAGTTGTGCGGCAGAAAGCCGAGGCAGACCCCGGCCAGCACCACCGAGATCACCGCGGGCGGGTAGAACAGCACGTCGCCGCCGTGGTCGCGCAGCAGCCCGACCGAGAAGATGCAGATCGCCGACGCGGTGATCAGCCCGAGCCCGGCGGCGAGACCGTCGAGGCCGTCGATGAAGTTCATCGCGTTGACGATCGACACCGTCAGCGCCAGCGTCAGCAGGATCGACGACACCTGATCGAGGACGATCGTGCCGACGCCGCCGATCGGGATGTAGAGCACGCTCCACGCCACACCCATGGTGACGAGCACGCTCGCCGCGGTGATCTGGCCCGCGAATTTCGTCAGCGAGTCCAAACCCCAGCGGTCGTCGATCAAGCCGACGACCATGATCAGGCCGCCGGCGACGACGACCGCGGGCATGCCGCTCGAATAGACGAAACCTCGCGTCAGCGCCGGTAGCTGGGACGCGAGCAGCACAGCGAACGCGACGCCGATGTACATCGCGAGCCCGCCCATCCGCGGAATCGGTTGGGCGTGCACATCGCGGTCGCGCGGAATCGCGACAGCACCAAGGCGACGCGCGAGGACCCGGACCCACCCGGTGGCGAAATACGTGATGATCGCCGCCGTCAGGCCGACCAGCGCGAGCTCCCGAATCGGTACACCCGCACCGCGATCGTTGAGTGCCAGCAGCGTGTCGGTGGCGTAGACCACCGGTGAACCGTACTGCACGAAAGTCAATCTCAGCCCGTCAAAGTCGTCGGGTCCACACCGAGCACGCCGGCGATCGCCTCCACGCTGACCGGCCCTTGACGCAGCACGCGCGGATCTGCGCCGGTGAGGTCGACGATCGTCGACGCCGCCTGTTGCTCGGAGGGCCCGGCTTCCAGATACACCTCGACCTGCTCGCCGAGTTGTTCGCGCGCCGCTTCGGCGGTGACCGCCGGCGGGCGCCCGGAGACGTTGGCACTGGAGACCGCCATCGGGCCGACCGCTCGCAGCAGTTCGATCGCCACCGGGTGTAACGGCATGCGCAGCATCACGGTTCCGTGCGCGTCGCCGAGGTCCCAGTGCAGCGACGGCGCTTGGCGTATGACGAGGCTCAGTGCGCCCGGCCAGAAGGCGCGGATGAGTTCGCGGGCACTGCTCGGCACGTTGAACACCAGGCCTTCGATCGTGTGCCACGAACCGACGAGGACGGGCACGGGCATGTCGCGGCCGCGGCCCTTGGCGGCGAGCAGGGCGGCGACTGCTTCGCTGTCGAACGCGTCCGCACCGATGCCGTAGACGGTGTCGGTCGGCAGGACGACGAGGCGCCCGCCCTTGAGCGCGCTGATCGCTGACGCGATGCCCGTCTCACGCTGCTCGGCGTCGGAGCAGTCGAACACCTGACTCATGCCGCGGGTCCTCCTTCGGGGGTCCTCCGTGCGGTCACGAACCGCGGCCGCTCGGCGAGATCGCGCCGCGCGACGATGTCGTCGAAATGCCCTGACCGGCGGAACAACTCGGCGGTGCGGTCCGAGGTCGTGTCATCGTGCTCGACGGCGAGCAGCCCTCCCGCGCGCAGCCACCGACCCGCGAGACCGACGATCGCCTCGATCACGCGCATGCCGTCCGGTCCCCCGAACAACGCGTGGGCCGGATCATGTTCGGCCACTTCGGGTTCCAGCTGCGCCCCGTCGGGAATGTAGGGCGGGTTCGCGACGACGAGGTCGACCGCCCCGTCGAGTTCGGGCAGCAGTCCGGGCTCGGTCACATCGGCGTCGACGATCTCGACGGCCGCGCCGGCGAGATTGCGCCGCGTGTAGTCGAGCGCGGCCGCGGAGTCCTCGACGGCGACGATGCGTGCGTCGGGCCAGTTCGTCGACAGTGCCAGCGCCAGCGCACCGCTACCGGTGCACAGGTCGACGATCACGGGAGCGTCGGGCAGTTTCTGCGCGACCGCCCATTCCAGCAGGGCCTCGGTCTCGGGCCGTGGGATGAACACGCCGGGACCGACAGCCACCTCGACCGGGCCGAACGGTGCGGTGCCAACGAGGTGCTGCAACGGGATGCGGCGGGCGCGCCGGGCGATGAGCTCGTCGTAGCGATCAGCGAAGTCGGGCCCGGCCGCGACGAGGCGAAGGCGGCCGCGATCGATACCCATGGCGTACGCGGCCAGCAGTTCGGCGTCGACGCGCGGCGCCGCGACACCCGCCTCGGCCAGCACCGCCGCCGCGGCATCGATGAGCCGGCTCAACGGCGTGGATGTCGGCGCCGGGCTGGGCCGGGTCATGTGGCCTGCAGTCTCGCCTGTTTGTCGGCGGCGGCCAACGCATCGAACAGATCGTCGAGGTCACCGTCGAGCACCTGGTCGAGGTTGTGCGCCTTGAAGTTGATCCGGTGGTCGGCGATCCGGTTCTCCGGGAAGTTGTAGGTGCGGATCCGCTCGCTGCGGTCGACGGTGCGGATCTGGCTGGCGCGGTCGGCCGAGGCGTCGGCCTGCGCCTGCTCCTCGGCGAGCGCCTGCAGCCGCGCCGCGAGCACCTGCATCGCGCGGGCCTTGTTCTGCAGCTGAGAGCGCTCGTTCTGGCAGGTCACGACGATGCCCGTGGGCAGGTGGGTGATGCGCACCGCGGAGTCCGTGGTGTTGACGCCCTGACCGCCCTTGCCCGAGGACCGGTAGACGTCGATGCGCAGGTCCGACTCGTCGATCTGCACCTCTTCGACCTCTTCGGGTTCCGGGTAGACGAGGACGCCGGCCGCCGACGTGTGTACCCGGCCCTGCGACTCGGTGACCGGAACGCGTTGCACCCGGTGCACGCCGCCCTCGAACTTGAGCCGTGACCACACCCCGTCGGCGGAGTCACCCTTGCTGCGGATCGACAGCGTCGCGTCCTTATAGCCGCCAAGGTCGGAGAAGGTTTCGTCGAGCACGGTGACGGTCCAGCCGTGGCGTTCGGCGTACCGGATGTACATCCTGGCCAGATCCGCGGCGAACAGCGCCGATTCCTCGCCGCCCTCCCCCGACTTGACCTCGAGGACGATGTCGTCGGCGTCGTGCGGGTCGCGGGGCGCCAGCAGGTCGGTCAGCTGGGTGTCGAGTTGTTCGACGGTGGCCGCGAGCTCGTCGACCTCGGCTGCGAACGACGGGTCGTCGGCCGCCAGCTCGCGCGCTGCCTCCAGGTCGCCGCGGGCGGCCTCGAGCTTGCGATACGTCGAGACGATCGGCGAGACCTGCGCGAAGCGCCTGCCCACCTTGCGGGCCCTGCCGGCGTCGGCGTGCAGTTCCGGGTCGCTGAGTTGGCGTTCGAGGTCGGCATGCTCGGCCAGCAGCGCGTCGATCGCGCCCGGCTGGGCCGGTGAATCAGCGCGAGCCATGTCGACCTCCTCTTCGTGACCCCTCGTGAACGCAAACCGGCGCCCGGCCTGGCCGCGGATGCGGCAGATCGGGCGCCGGAAGGGAAGCTACTTGTCCGCTGAGCCTTTGTCGGCGGCCTTGTCCTGTCCCGTCGCTGCGCTCGCCCCGGCGCGCTTGCCGTAGCGCTTCTCGAAGCGGGCCACGCGGCCGCCGCTGTCGAGGATCTTCTGCTTGCCGGTGTAGAAGGGATGGCACTGCGAGCAGACCTCGACGTGGATCTGTCCGCTCTGCTTCGTGCTCCGCGTGGTGAACGTGTTGCCGCAGCCGCAGTGCACGGTGGTCTCTACGTAATCAGGGTGAATACCCGTTTTCATGGTTTCCTCTTCGATCGTGGCCCCGGGTCGCCCCTCCGTGTCGGAGGTGACGGGCGTGAACCGGAACCGAGGGTCAGCGGTCCATTATGCCAGCTCAACCGCCAAGTGCCTAAACGCGTGCGCAGCGGCCGGTATTCCACAGCGCCCCCACCGCGGCCGGTCCTCTGTCACCCGTATGGGTGGTACCTCCCACCGTCGCGCCGCCAGAGCCGCCTGCCGTCGGGAGTGACGCCCCGCGCGACCAGCTCGCGCTTGAGGATCTTGTTTGTCGCGGTGCTGGGCAGGTCGTCGGCGATCCACACGTAGCGGGGCCACGCCTTCGGCGAAAGGTCGCGCTGAGCGGCCAGGAACTCCTCGAACATCTCCGGCTCGATGTCGGCGTCGTCCTGCAGCACGAGCGCCGCCATCACCTGATCGCCGACGAGTTCATCGGGCACCGGATAGACCGCGACGCGGTTGACCGCCGGAAGCCGCAACAGGATCCGTTCGATGGGCGCGGTCGCGAGGTTCTCTCCGTCGACCCGCATCCAGTCGGCGGTGCGCCCGGCCAGATAGATGAACCCGGCGGCATCGCGGTAGGCCAGGTCGCCCGACCAGTACATACCGTGGCGCATCCGCTCGTCGGTGGCGCCGCGGTCGTTGTAGTAGCCGCGGAACAGCCCACTGCCGTCGGTGTTGACCAGTTCGCCGATCGCGACGTCGGCGTTGGCCAGCGCGCCGTTCTCGTCGAACTCCGCGACCGGGCACTCGGTGACGGTGTCGCTGTTGTAGATCGCCACGCCCGGAAAGCCCTGTCCGATCGAACCTTTCGGGGTGTCCGGGGTGCGGGTGATGATCACCGCGTTCTCGGTCGAGCCAAAACCGTCGTCGACCGTGACGTCGAAGCGCCTGCCGAACTCCTCGATGTCGCGGTCGGTGGCCTCGTTGCCGAACGCGACGCGCAGCGGGTTGTCACGGTCGTCGGGCTGCTCGGGCGTCGCGAGTACGTAGGCCAGCGGCTTGCCGACGTAGTTCATGTAGGTCACGCCGTGGCGGCGGATGTCGGGCAGGAACCGCGACGCGGAGAACTTAGCCGGCACCATCGCCGCCCCGGCGACGAGCGCGGGCGCCCAGCCGCCCACCACCGCGTTGGAGTGAAACATCGGCATCGAGAGGTAGCAGACGTCGTCCTCGGTCAGGTCGAACCTCTCGGCGAGCGCGTTGCCCGCGAACAACACCATCAGGTGGGCGACCTGGACGGCCTTGGGATCGCCGCTGGTGCCGGAGGTGAAGATCATCATGAACGTGTCGTCGACCGCGACCTCCCGGTGCGGGGCGAACGGCGGAGCACCGGCGAGGAACTCGGACCATCCGGTGCTCGACGTGTCGAACACCGTGACGCCCGGCAGATCCAAGCCGTCGAGCAGGGAGCGATGCTCGGCATCGGTGATCAGGAACTGGCAGTCCACCTTGATCACGTCGCGTGCGAGCGCCTCACCGCGTCGCGTGGTGTTGATGCCGCACACGACGTAGCCGCCGAGTCCGGCTGCCGCGAGCGCGATCAGCATGTCGGGGGTGTTCCCGAGGAGCACGCCGACGTGCAGGGGTCGGTCCGGATCGGCGGCCGCGATCAGTGCGGTGGCCTGCGTCTTGGCCTCGTCCACGTATTGGCGGTAGGTCCAGGTCCGGTCTCCATGCCGAATGGCGACGGCGTCGCGATCGGCGCGCTCATTGAGCAGCTGCTGGAGTGTGTCCGCCATGGCTCACCTCTCGACCGTGAACAGATTCGCGAATGTGTCTACCATGACACAATGCTCCGACCGGCCCATTGGCGGGCGAGTTTGATGGAGGAGTCCACCCGGTGACGAGCGGTGCCGCCACCAAGAACGTCCGCGATCGTCTGATCGACGCGGCCGAGACATGCTTGCGCGCCAAGGGAATTCGTGCGACCACCGTATCCGAGGTGGCCGAGGTCGCCGGCGTGTCCCGCGGCTGGCTCTACCGCCACTTCCCCGACAAGGTGTCCTTGCTGGGCGCAGCGATCGTCCGGCTCAACAACGCCTACTGGTCCGAAGCACACGCGATGCTCGAACGCGTGGAAGGCCTCGATCGGCAGATCGCCGCCGGCATACTGCACGGGCGCACCGCGTACGACGACCCGGGCGCCCTACTGATGAAGCTGCGCATCGACGAGCCCGAGGAATTCGCCGCCTGCGCAGGCGCCGGTGTCCAGGGGCTGGTGCCCGACCTGGCCGACTTCTGGTCACGCTATCTGGTCACCGCGCGCGAGTCGGGCGAGATCCACCCCGACACGGATATCGCCGAGGCGTCGGAATGGCTTGCCCGCGTGTTGATCTCGCTTGCGACGGTGCCCGGTAAGACGCTCGACCCCAGCGACGGCGACGCGGTGCTACGACATCTGCGCCGCTATGTCATGCCGGGGTTGCGGGCCGATCCCGCCGGGTGATGTCGCCTGGCGCCGACCGGCCGGTGAGCATCATCAGAATGTCGCGGATCGGCGCCTCGACGCGGCGGCCCTCCCCGACTCGGAAATCGGCGTCTGTCGCCACGAGTTCCATGCCGCGCAACCGCCGTCGCGCGTTGAACGGAAATCCGCTGGTCCACACGCGTTCTGCCGCGACGACCGCCGCGTCCACCGGCATTGGCCGGTCGATGCCGAGCGGCACTGCGACGTCTTGAGTGTGGACGAGAACATCGAGCAGCGGATCGAGCTCGCTGGTGCCCGGCGGACGTCTCCGTGAGCCACGCATGTCCCGCAGTGCGGCGACGAGTTCACCGGGTGATCGCCTGTCCCGCAGAGCGGCTCGATGAATCATCACGTTGAACCGGAAGCCGTACCGGAGCAGCTCGAACAACATCGTCGACTTGGGCAGTTGGGAATGCGTGATGTGCGCGGCAACCTCCCGCACGGTCCACCCCTCGCACAGCGAAGGTGTCGACCAACGCTCGGGCTCGAGACCGTCGAGCATGTCGGCGAGATTCGCGCGCTGCTCGTCGATGTGCCGCCAGACAGTGTCGGAGTCCATCGCCGCCTCCTCATTTAGTCAGGTTCCCTGACAATATAGTCAGGAAGCCGTACTAAAATCAACGGGTGACCGACTGGGTGAGCACCGCGACCTTGATGTTCATCGGCCATCGCGCTGCCGAGACACGCGTGATGGAGGCGCTGGTCGCAGCGGGTGCCGACGACATCACGCTCGCGCAGTCGAGGCTCATGCAGCGCCTCGACCTGCGGCACGTGAACGCGAAAGGCATGCGACTGACGGATCTGGCCGAGCAGGCGCGCGTCACCAAACAGACCGCCAGCGAACTACTCGATCAACTCGAACGCGCAGGATACGTGCTGCGCTCACCCGACCCGAACGATGCGCGCGCCAGGCTTGTCACGTTGAGCGACAAAGGCATGGCGGTGTGCCGCGTCGCCGGCGACGAGATCGCCGAGGTCGAGAACGAGTGGCGAAGTTACCTCGGCGAGAGCCGATTTCAGCACCTTCGCGACGCGCTGGTAGCGCTACGCGAGATCACCGACCCCTACCAGTGAGTGGCTTCGCTGAGATCTAGTCGGCGTCCATCGAGCCCGGCGCGGTCTTGGAGACCTGCACCAGGAACTCGTAGTTGTTCTTGGTCTTGCGCAGCTGGCTCATCAACAGGTCGATGGCCTGATGCGGATCCAGACCGGACAGCACTCGACGCAGCTTGTGCACGATCGCGAACTCGTCCGGCGAGAGCAACAACTCATCCTTGCGGGTGCCGGACGGGTTGACGTCGACGGCCGGGAAGACGCGCCGCTCGGCGATCTTGCGGTCGAGCTTGAGCTCGGCGTTGCCGGTGCCCTTGAACTCCTCGAAGATCACCGTGTCACCGGTCGACCCGGTCTCCACCATGGCGGTGGCGACGATCGTCAGCGAGCCGCCCTCTTCGATGTTGCGGGCCGCGCCAAGGAACCGCTTCGGCGGATACAGCGCGGTCGAGTCCACACCACCGGACAGGATGCGACCCGAGGCCGGCGACGCGTTGTTGTAAGCGCGGCCGAGGCGGGTGATCGAGTCGAGCAGCACGACGACGTCCTTACCCTGCTCGACGAGCCGCTTGGCCCGCTCGATCGCCAGCTCGGCGGCCTGGGTGTGGTCGGACGGCGGCCGGTCGAACGTCGAGGCGATGACCTCGCCCTTGACCGAGCGCTGCATGTCGGTCACCTCTTCCGGACGCTCGTCGACGAGCACCACCATCAGGTGGCATTCCGGATTGTTGGTGGTGATCGCGTTCGCGATGTCCTGGAGGATCGTGGTCTTACCGGCCTTCGGCGGCGACACGATCAACGCGCGCTGGCCCTTGCCGATCGGCATGATCAGGTCGATGACGCGGGTGGTGAGCTTCTCGGTCGTCGTCTCCAGGCGCAGCCGCTGATTCGGGTAGAGCGGCGTGAGCTTGTTGAACTCCGGCCGCTTCTTGGCCTCGTCGACGGGCTTGCCGTTGACGGTGTCCAGACGCACCAGCGGGTTGAACTTCTGCCGCGGGTTCTTGTCGCCGCCTTCTCCATCTCGGGGCACGCGCACGGCACCGGTCACGGCGTCGCCGCGACGCAGACCGTTCTTGCGCACCATGTTCATCGAGACGTACACGTCGTTCGGGCCGGCCAGATAGCCGGAGGTGCGGACGAACGCGTAGTTGTCGAGCACGTCGAGGATGCCCGCGACGGGCTGAACGACGTCGTCCTCGCGCAGTTCGGTGTCGCGGTCCCCACCACCGTCTCCGCCGCGCTCACGGCGCCTGCGGTCCCGGAATCGGCGACCCCGACGACCGCCGCGGCCTTCGCCGTCGTCGTCGTTGTTGTTGTTGCTGTTGTTGCCGCCGCCGCCGCGGTTCTGGCCACCCTGCTGGTCGCCCTGCTGCTGATCGCCCTCGGACTTGGCGTCCGACTTGTTGGGCTGATCGTTTTGGCGCTCGTTGGACTTGGTGTCCTGAGCGGCGTTGTCGTTCTGGCTACCCGAGCCGTCGGGTGCGCCGGTTCCGCGCGACGCGCCGCGACGCTCACGGCGCCGGGGCTGCTGCTCGGTGTCGGTGTTCGACGAGCGGTCGGAGTCGCCGGTTTCGGCCGACCCCTTCGGAGCGTCCTTGGCAGGCTCGGCCTTCTTGGCCTCGTTCGGCGCGGGCGCCTCGCCACCGGCGGACGGCTGTCCGCGGCCGTTGGACTCGCCGCGCCGTTCCCGGATTGCGGCGACCAGTTCGCCCTTGCGCATGCCGGACGCGCCTTCGACGCCGATTTCCTTGGCCAGGGCGCGCAGCTCGGGCAGCACCATGGTCGACAGCGAGCCGGAGCGATTGTCAGAGGCGACGTCCGCGGTCGGAGCGGTCTCTGCGCTCGGCGTGGCGTTCGGCGAATCCGCCGCCGCAGAAGTCGAGGTGTCTGAATTCACGGGGTTCGACAGCTCGCTGTTTTCGCTGCTGCCCCCAGCCGTGATCAGGTCCGTTTCAGTCACGGATTTCCTTTCTTTCCCTCGCAGACCGAGTCGTGCGGGGGTTCGGTGCGATCAGTCCATCCACTGAACGCATGGGCCCCACCATTGCCCCTGCAACGGTGATGGGCGGACTTCGCCGGTGTGCGGCGAACCGTCATCTACGAGAAGAATTGGTGGTGTCCTAGTGTCGGCGCAGGTAGAGACGCTGCGATTGCCGGACGACAGCGAGAATATCCCGCATCGGGACGGGAAGCAAGAAAGACATGTGTGTCGTGTTGCTCCTGTGATTGCTGTTCTCGCGCGATCAGCTCCGGACCGCCGCGCCCGACGTCCAGGCGACGCCCTCACCCACGGTCATATCTTTGACGGTGAATCCATTCGCGATGCCGAACTCCAGGGCTTCCGTCGGCAGCTCCGCTGACGTACTCAACGCGAGCACCGAAGGCCCGGCCCCGGACAGCACCGCTGCCACTCCACAACGCCGCAATACCTGCAGGTATTCCGCGGAACCCGGCATCGCCGACGCACGTTGCGGCTGATGCAGCACATCTTCGGTCGCCGGCATCAGCAGGTCGGGCCGCGTCGTCAGGGCGACGACCATCAGCGCCGCCCGGCTCAGGTTGAACCGCGCGTCAGCGTGGCTGACCTTCTCCGGCAGCAGCACGCGGGTCTCGGCGGTCGACGACCGCTCGTCGGGAATCGCGGCGAACAGGCGGATATCGGGGTGCACCCGGATCGGCGCGGCTTCGTAGCGGGGCGCGGACTCCTCCCCCGCGGTCCATGACACCACCCCGCCACCGAGCACCGCGGCCGAGGCGTTGTCGGGATGGCCCTCGAACTCCGAAGACAACTGGACCAGGTCACGCTCGGACAGAAGCGCCGAACCCACCTGTGCCGCAAGGCCGTTGACGACCGAGAGCCCGCTGACCACCGCTGCGGCCGACGAGCCGAGCCCTCGCGAGTGCGGGATGTCGTTGCGGCAGCGCACCGTCATGCCCGCGACGCTGATGTCCAACTCCTGTAGCGCTCGCCGGATGGCCCGAACCACCAGATGGGTCTCGTCCAGCGGCACCTGGCCCGCGCCCTCGCCTTCGACCTCGACTGTCAGGCCGGAATCAGTTGTCTCGATGACGATCTCGTCGTACAGACTCAAAGCGATGCCCAGGCTGTCGAAGCCCGGGCCGAGATTCGCGCTGGATGCCGCCACCACGGAGGTGGCCCTCAGTCCTGATGGCAGTACGTGAGTCACCGGCTATCCCAGCCCCAGCTGCTCGACGACGGCGACCGGATCCACGGGCACCGCGATGACCGGCGGCATGCCCTTGAGCGCGGTGTCCGGATCCTTGAGCCCGTTGCCGGTCACCGTGCACACCACGGTCGAACCCTTCGCCACCCAACCATCTTCGATCGATTTGAGCAGACCCGCGATGCTGGCCGCCGACGCCGGTTCGACGAACACACCCTCGGTGCTGGCCACCAGGTGGTAGGCCGACAGGATCTCGTCGTCGGTGGCGGCCAAGAAGCGACCGTCGGACTTCTGCTGCGCCTCCACGGCGGTGGCCCACGAAGCGGGCGAGCCGATCCGGATGGCCGTCGCGATGGTCTCCGGGTTCTTGACCGGCTCACCGTGCACCAGCGGTGCCGCACCGGCCGCCTGCGTGCCCAGCATGCGCGGCAGACGATCCGAGACGCCGTCGCGGTGGTATTCGGTATAGCCCTTCCAGTAGGCGGTGATGTTGCCGGCGTTGCCGACCGGCAGCGAGTGCACATCGGGCGCGACGCCCAGCGCGTCGACGATCTCGAAGGCCGCGGTCTTCTGTCCTTCGATCCGGTACGGATTGACGGAGTTGACCAGCGATACGGTCGGGAAGTCGGCGGTGATCTTGCGTGCCAGTTCCAGGCAGTCGTCGAAGTTGCCGTCGATCTGGATGATCTTGGCGCCGTGCATGACCGCTTGCGCCAGCTTGCCCATGGCGATCTTGCCCTGCGGCACCAGCACCGCACAGGTGATGCCTGCCCTGGCCGCGTAGGCCGCGGCCGATGCCGAGGTGTTGCCCGTCGACGCGCACAGCACCGCCTGCTGGCCGCGGCCCACGGCCTCAGTCACGGCCATGGTCATGCCGCGGTCCTTGAACGAGCCGGTCGGGTTGAGCCCCTCGATCTTGAGATGCACTGTGCAACCGGTCAGTTCGGACAGCCCCGGGGCGGGCAGCAGCGGAGTGCCGCCTTCACGCAGGGTGATCGGTGTCCAATTGTCCTGGACCGGAAGACGGTCCCGGTACGCGGCGATCAGCCCGGGCCAGGGCTGGTGCACGGCCTGCGCTGAGGCACTCATTCGGTCGTTCCTTCCATGCGCAGCACGCTGTTGATGCTCTGCACGACGTCGAGGTCGGCCAGCGCCGCCACGGTCTCCGACAACGCGGCGTCGGTGGCCTGGTGGGTCACCACCACGATGCGCGCGCCGCAGCGCTGGCCACCTTCGTCGACCATGCCCTCCTGCCGGACCTGGGCAATGCTGACGTCGCGCTTGCCGAATTCGGCTGCCACAGCGGACAACACACCGGCGCGGTCGGCGACGTTCATGTTGACGTAGTACCGGGTCGGGATGAAGCCGATCGGCGCGATCGGCAGCTTGGCGTATTTCGAATCGCGTGGTCCGCGACCGCCCTGCACGCGGTTGCGGGCCGCCATTACGAGGTCGCCCATCACCGCAGAGGCCGTTGGCGCACCACCGGCCCCCTGCCCGTAAAACATCAGCCGGCCCGCGGCTTCGGCCTCGACCACGACCGCATTGAACGCACCATTGACGGCGGCGAGTGGATGATCCAGCGGAACCAGTGCGGGGTAGACGCGCGCCGAAACCCGTTGCTGTCCCTCGTCTCCGGTGAGCCGCTCGCAGATGGCCAACAGCTTGATGGTGCAGCCGAGTGCCTTGGCCGATTCGAAGTCGGTGCTGCTGACCTTGGTAATGCCTTCGCGGTAGACGTCGTCGGCGGTGACGCGAGTGTGGAACGCGATCGAGGCCAGGATCGCGGCCTTCGCCGCGGCGTCGTATCCCTCGACGTCGGCAGTCGGATCGGCCTCGGCGTAACCGAGGGCGCTCGCGTCGGCCAACGCGCTGTTGTAGTCGGCGCCGGTGCTGTCCATCTCCGAGAGGATGTAGTTGGTGGTGCCGTTGACGATGCCCGCGACCCGGACGACGGAATCGCCCGCCAGCGACTGGGTCAGCGGGCGGATGACAGGAATCGCACCGGCGACCGCGGCCTCGAAATACAGGTCGACCCGGGCAGTTTCAGCCGCCTGCGCCAATTCGCCGGTCGACACCGCCATCAACGCCTTGTTGGCCGTGACGACAGACTTGCCCTGCTCCAGCGCCGCGAGTATGGCTTTGCGCGCGGGTTCGACGGGCCCCATCAACTCGACGACGATGTCGACGTCGTCGCGGGAGACGAGTTCCTCGATGTTGTCGGTCAGCTTGTCGATGGGGATACCGCGATCCTCGGCCACCCGGCGGACGCCGACACCCCGCAGCACCAGCGGGGCGCCGATCCGTGCGGCCAGGTCCTCGGCGCTCTCTTCGATGATCCGCACGACTTGGCTGCCTACGTTTCCGTAGCCGAGGACCGCTACGCCGATGGGTTTCTCGGAGTCACTCATCGTTACCTCACTTCCAGACTCAGCAGGTCGTCGACCGTCTCCCGGCGTAATATCAGGCGGGCCTGCCCGTCGCGCACGGCCACCACGGCGGGGCGACCGATCAGGTTGTAACGGCTCGACATCGAATAGCAGTAGGCGCCGGTCGCCGCGACCCCCAACAGGTCGCCGGGCCGGATGTCGTCGGGCATCCAGGTGTCGCGTACGACAATATCGCCGCTCTCGCAATGCTTTCCGACGATGCGGCTGATGGCGGGTTCAGCGTCGGTCTGCCGCGATATCAGCCGGACGTCGTATTCCGCGCCGTAGAGCGATGTGCGGATGTTGTCGCTCATACCGCCGTCCACGCTGACGTACCGCCGGTGCGCGGTCGCGCTGACGGCGACGTCCTTGACGGTGCCCACCTCGTAGAGCGTGATCGTCCCGGGACCGGCGATCGCGCGGCCCGGCTCGACCACAAGCCGAGGCGTGGGCAGCCCGACGGCGGCCGACTCGTCGCGCACGATAGCGGTGAGCTTCGCCGCCAGATCGGCGATGGGTGGCGGATCGTCCTGCGGCAAATAGGAGATGCCCAGACCGCCGCCGAGGTCGACGATCGACATCTGCGAGGTCTTGTCGACCCCGAACTCGGCGACGACGTCGCGCAGCAGGCCGATCACCCGATGCGCGGCGATCTCGAAGCCCGCGACGTCGAAGATCTGCGAGCCGATGTGGCTGTGCAGACCCTTCAGCCGAAGATGGTCGGTTTCGAACACCCGGCGTACGGCGTCCATAGCGGCGCCGGATGCCAACGAGAGCCCGAACTTCTGGTCCTCGTGCGCGGTGGAGATGAACTCGTGCGTGTGGGCCTCGACGCCGACCGTGACCCGGACCAGTACGTCCTGGACCACGCCCGCGGCGCCGGCGATCTCGTCGAGGCGATCGATCTCGATCATCGAGTCGACCACGACGTGCTCGATGTCGGCCTTGACGGCGGCGGTCAGCTCGGCGACCGATTTGTTGTTGCCGTGCAACGCGATTCGCTCGGCAGGAAAACCGCCGGCCAGCGCGACGGCCATCTCACCGCCGCTGGCCACGTCGAGCGAGAGTCCCTCTTCGGCGATCCAGCGGGCGACCTCGGTGCACATGAACGCCTTGGCGGCGTAGCGCACGTTCTCACCACCACCGAACGCGTCGGCGATCTCGCGGCAGCGCGACCGGAAATCGTCTTCGTCGACCACGAACGTCGGGGTCCCGAACTCCGCGGCAATGTCGGTCACGGCAACTCCGCCGATCGACACCACGCCGTCGGCGCCGCGGGCAGTGCTGCGTGGCCAGACGTTCGGCGCGAGCAGGGAAAGCTCGGACGGTGACTGGGGGCGAGGCGGGGCACCGGCGTGGTGCACCTCTTCGGCGTGCCGGGGTCCGGCGGGATGGGCGATCACATCCGCTCCGGAGCGGAAACGCCGAGGATGCCAAGCCCGTTCGCGATCACCTGGCGGGTGGCTTGGCACAGGGCCAGGCGCGCACCATGCAGTTCGTTGGGCGCCTCGTCACCTTGGGGCAGCACGCGGCAGGAGTCGTAGAACCGGTGGTAGTCGCCGGCCAGGTCCTCGAGGTATCGCGAGACGCGGTGCGGTTCGCGCAGTGCCGCAGCCATTTTGAGCACGCGGGGGAACTCCCCGATGTTGCGGATCAGCGTGCCTTCCTTGTCGTGGGTCAGCAGTTGCAGGTTGTCGGCGCTGGGCACGACGCCGAGTTCGGCGGCGTTGCGGGCCAGGGCGGACAGCCGTGCGTGTGCGTATTGCACGTAGTACACCGGGTTTTCGTTGGACGCCGAGGACCACAGTTCGAGGTCGATGTCGATCGGACTGTCGACCGACGAACGAATGAGCGAGTACCGGGCGGCGTCGACGCCGATCGCCTCGACCAGGTCGTCGAGGGTGATCACCGTGCCTGCTCGCTTGCTCATTCGGACGGGTCGACCGTCACGTACGAGGTTGACCATCTGACCGATGAGCACCTCGACCGTGGCCGGGTCCTCCCCCAGCGCGGCCGCCACCGCCTTGAGGCGGGCGATGTAGCCGTGGTGGTCGGCGCCCAGCATGTAGATGCACAGGTCGAATCCGCGCTCGCGCTTGTCGAGGTAGTAGGCGATGTCGGCGGCGACGTAGGCCGGAGCGCCGTCGCTCTTGATGACGACACGGTCCTTGTCGTCGCCGTAATCGGTGGTGCGCAACCAGGTCGCGCCCTCCTTTTCGTAGATGCTGCCCGCTTCACGGAGTCGCGCGATCGCCTGGTCGACGCGCCCGGAGGTGTGCATCGAGTCTTCGTGTGTGTAGACGTCGAAGTCGGTGCCGAAATCGTGCAACGACTGCTTGATGTGAGCGAACATCAGATCCACGCCGATGGCGCGGAACGTCTCGTGCATCTGATCGGCGGGGAGCCCCAGCGCATCGGGTTCCTTGGCGAGCACCTGCGCCGCGATGTCCTTGATGTAGTCGCCGGCGTAGCCGTCCTCGGGGGTCGCTTCGCCCTTGGCTGCCGCGATCAGGGAGTTGGTGAACCGGTCGATCTGTGCGCCGTGGTCGTTGAAGTAGTACTCGCGGGTGACCGCGGCGCCCTGGGTGGACAGCAGGCGGCCGAGGGCGTCGCCGACGGCGGCCCAGCGGGTGCCGCCGATGTGGATGGGCCCCGTCGGGTTGGCGGAGACGAACTCGAGGTTGATGTTCTGGCCTGCGAGCGCCTCTGAGTTGCCGTAGGCCGCGCCGGCCGCCAGGACGTCGGAGACGATCACGTTCTGCGCCGAGGCCTCGATGCGCAGGTTGACGAAACCCGGGCCCGCGACGTCCGCGGCGGCGATGCCGTCGGTGTCGGCCAGCGCCGCGGCGAGCCAGCCGGCCAGCTCGCGCGGGTTGGCGCCGACCTTCTTGCCCAGCTGAAGAGCGAGGTTGGTGGCGTAGTCGCCGTGCTCGGGGTTGCGGGGGCGTTCGACGGTGACGGTCTCCGGCAGCGCTGACGTGTCGAGCCCATGCTGGGCCAGCACCGCGGCGGCGGTGGTCTTGAGCAGGTCGGCCAGATCGGCGGGGGTCACGAGGGTCCATCCTATGGTCTGGGGTGATCAGCCCCCGAATCCGTTTCCGATGACTCGGATGCGTTAGGCTGTGCAGGCCCATCGGCGCCGTTGTTCACGCGCCCCCGTAGCTCAGGGGATAGAGCGTCTGCCTCCGGAGCAGAAGGCCGCAGGTTCGAATCCTGCCGGGGGCACTCAGTCACCACTTCGTGATCAGCCGTCAAGACGTTAATGGGGCTGCATCAAATCGCGACTTCGAGAAATACTCGGATACTTCGCTAATCGGTCGGTTGCAAGCATCCGCTACCGAGGATCAACCCGTCAGCCGAGTCGACGGCCGTTACGGGATGCCTGGATGGACGTCGTAGGTCAGATCGGCATGCGATATCCGAAGTACTCGTGGTCCTCGTTATAGCCGCCGTGCCCCCATCCGATGTCACCAATATCTGCCACGAACTCGACGGCCGAAACCCATTTGACCTGTTTGAAGCCGAGTTCGAGTTCATTGCGCACCCGCAACGGCGCGCCGTGGGCCTCGCTGAGCGGTTGGCCGTTCATCTCGTAGGCCAACATCGCCATCGGCGAGCGCATGTGCTCGATCTTGTGGCAGGCGTAGTACCTACCGGTGTTCGGTTCGGCGCCGTCGGCGAAGGAGTAGAACACCACCCACCGCGCCGTAGGAAGCGGACGGACGATGTCGAGAAGGTCGCTCATGCCGACCCCGCCCCACTTGGCCACCCCCGACCAACCCTGAATGCAGTAATGCTGGGTGATCTGCACCCGTTTCGGCATCGCCAGCAGGGTTTCATAGGACAAGCGCACCGGATTCTCGACGAGCCCTTCGACACGCAGGGAGTACTCCGACCATCCGGATCGCTGCAGCCGCCGGTAGTACTCGGAGTCCGGCAACCGACCGTTCATCCAGAAGTAGGGTGTGATGTCTTTTTCCTGGTAGCTGGCTCGCGAGGTCGTGCGTTCCATTAGGTCCTTGGCCCAGCCGACGATGAACCGGCCGGTGCTCTGGACGAGCCTGGGGTACCGGATGGTCAGTGGAGTCGCGATGAGCCATAACAACACCACCACCACAGCGGCTACCCCGACGATCGCCAGCGCCCAGTTTGAACGCGTATCGGTCCCCAAAGTGATGTGGTTCAGGTTCTGCACGGCGTCCGTGGCGAGCACCATGGTGACGTGGCAGACGATGAACAGCAGCATCCAACATAGGACGCCGAAGTGGACGGTGCGCGCCACCTGCCGGTTCAGCACACCACGGCCAGTGCCGAACCGCGCGGCCACGGCCGGCGCTTGGAGCAAGCCGGTGAGCAGGGCCAACGGCGCCGCAATGAACACTGTGACGAAGTAGGCCAGGATTTGCAGGCCGTTGTACGTTGTGAAACCCGCGTTGGCCGGGAAATCGAGGGAGGCGTACTGCACCGCGGTGGACAACGCGTTCGGAAAGACGGTCCACGACTGTGGCACGAGCCGCTGCCACTGGCCCGTGCTGAACAGCAGCACGTAGAACACCACGCCGTTGAGCAACCACAACAGGTCAAAGCTGAAGTGCCACCAGCGCGCCAACCCGATCGAATGGCGGATCCCCGGTATCCCCAGCCACTTCGGAAGCGCAACGGCGTCATCTTTCGACGTCCACACCCGCGACGGGTTGCTCTTGTCCATCCGGTCGGGTGGAACCGGGCCGCGCATCCGAAACCATTCGGTACCCGGCCGACATCCTGAGTTCATGTACAACCGTGGGTGGTCGGCGAGTATCTGCAGCCCCGCACGGATGATGAACATCATGAACACGATGTTGAAGAAATGCTGCCAGCGCAGCCAGGCCGGGAAGCCTGATTTTACCGCCGGTGCGTAAGTTGTTGCGGTACCCGGATACTCGATGATGAAGCTTTGCATCCAGTCGTACTGCCGCAACTGTCTTGCTACCAGGATGGCGATCACGATCCCGACGCAGCCCAGTAGCACCAACCATAAGCAATTGACCCACCGCCGACCGAGCCGAAACGACGGAACATTCGCGCGCACTTGCGGAATGCCGCCGGCGAACTCACGTTCATCGAGTCTTTCGAGGCTTGATGTCGGTCGAGCACGCGGATCGAGCAGCGCATCAAGTGGTTCGTTCGCATTGAGCTCGTCAGCGCGGTGATCGTCGATGGTCATGTGGTGTCCTCCCGGAAGGTCAACACAACCTCACCAACCGTCGACCACCCCAACGCAATCGGCGGAATCAGCACTTGCGGATAAGCTCGGTAGAGGATGGCGGTCACAGTATCCACGGGAAGTAGCCGTACATCGGATAGTTGTCGACGAACGGCGGGGAGTCGTTGATCTGCGCGTTACCGGGCGACATGCACATGCTTGCCACTCTGGTGGTGGTGCATCTCATCGGTGACGGCTGAATCTGTTGATTACCAACGGATTGAACGGAACTAGCTGTGGGCTCTGCCGTGGGTGCGGCCTGCGCCACCGGCGTTAAGATAACGGCGGCGACGGCTCCGGACGTAAAAAGAGCGGCGAGTGATCCAATCTTCATTACCTCTCACCTCCATGCTTATTGAGAGGGGTAATACCAAAGTAACTCTGCTGTATGTGAATTCGCTGTACTGAGCCTGAGTACGTCCATATACCAACGGGATGATGAACCTGAGAAGCGAAGGTGCGTCTCGTGCTGCTCGTCGCGTAGATCGCGAGCGGCTGACTATACCGGCAGGCTGGTGCCGGTCTCCTTCTCCGCGAACTCCCACAACTTGCGGGCGTCGTCGTAATCGCACGCGACCGCGCCGCGTCCGCTCAGCGTCGGCCCACCCTTCAGGCCGTACCGGCTGTCGATGCCGACATAGCTGCCGGGCGGGATCGGCTCGGTGATGCAGTACAACGTCGGCGCGGCGCCCGCGTCGAGATCGTTGGCGAGCACCCGGGCCACCGTCTTGACCACACCGTGAAACGCGGCCATGACTGGCTTTTCCGAGACGTTCGACAGGTTGGACGCCACCCAGCCGGGATGCGTGAGGAAGCTGCTGATCGGCGAATCGGCCTCACGCAGTCGGAGGTCGAGCTGCAGCCCCCACAACATCACGGCCAGCTTCGACCGGGCGTAGGCCGGGAACGCCGACCATTTGCTCGAGCGCAGATGCGGGTCGTCAAAGTTGAACGTCGCCGACTTGTGCGCGTCGGAGCCCACGTTGATGATCTTCGAGCGCACCCGTGGAAATAGCAGGTTGGTCAACGCGAACGGTCCGAGGAAGTTGGTGCCGAGCGTGATCTCGAAACCGTCGTCCGTCTCGCGCCGGTTCTGCGCGACGAGGCCCGCGTTGTTGATGAGGATGTCGACGTCGCCCTCGAGCAACTCGGGGAAGGCGCGCACCGACGACTGATCGGCGAGGTCGAGTTTGAGCACCGAGGTGTCTCCGCCCATCTCCGCCGCCCGCTGTGCGCCGAGTTCGAGGTTGCGCACGGCGAGGATCACGTGCGCGCCCGCACCGGCCAACGCCCGCGCCGTCGCCAACCCGACGCCGTTCGTCGCGCCGGTGACGACGATCCGCTGTCCGCTCAGATTGCCCAGCCTGCTCGGCGACCAGTTCGTAGCCATCGCATGAGGTTAGCGACGACCCCGACACCGGCGATCGTTGACACGACACATCGGTGCTGGTTGTCTACTCGCCGATGAGCGACTCCGCCCGCGAGATCGAGAATCTCGTCTACGCATACGCCGAGCGAATCGATGCCGGCGACCTCGAAGGTGTCGGCGCACTTTTCGCCCACGGGCGGATCAACGCCGTCGAGCACGGACCGCCGGACACGGTGTTCGAGGGTGCGAACCGCGCACGCCAGATGTTCGAGATGGCGGTGCGCCTCTACGATGACGGCACACCGAGGACCAAACACCTGACCACGAACGTCACTGTGCGCGTCGACGACGAGGCCGGTACCGCCCGCGGGAGCGCCTATTACTGCGTCACGCAAGCGACACCGGATCTACCTCTGCAGGTCATCGTGACCGGCCGTTACCGCGACACGTTCCATCGCATCGACGGTACGTGGTGGTTCGACACTCGCACCATCTTCATCGACCAGGTCGGCGACACCAGCCACCACCTGAAGTTCTAGCGGCGGCCCCGGGTCACCTCCACCACTTCCAGGGCTTGTCCCAATGTCCGGGCGGCGGAACGCCGGGGATATGGGCGATGTGCCCGGGCGGCGGAACCCCCGGGATGTGCGCGATATGCCCTGGTGGCGGAACGATATGCCCCGGTCCTGGCGGGTGCCACCAGTGGTCGTCGGCCACCGCCTGGCCCGCGCCGAGGCCTGCGGCGAATCCCAATGCCCCGACCATCACGGCTCCGGCCGCTAACCTCTTCAATCCTGTCATCGTCATCGTGATTTCCTCTCGGCAATCTGCCCCCGCCGCTGCTATGGACGCTCGTATTGCAGTCCAACGCCATGCGACCCTCACGACTTCCCCGACAGGACCATCCTGCCACTGCGGTTCATCGGGGCGCCAACCGCCCTACGGAGCGAACCCGCTGATCACCTCGGCGACCCTGCGCACCTGCTCGATGTCCGAACTCGTTGGAATCAGGTGAATTTCGTCGGTACCGACGTCCTCGAACCGGTGTAGAACATCGAGAAGTTCCTGTTCGGTGCCCGCCCAACCCGTCGTGGGCGCCATCGCGTCGACGATGTCGCCGGGGATCCAGTTCATGTACCGCCGCAAGTGTCGATGTACCTGCTCGCGGGGCTGTTCACCCTCGCCGATCGCGAACCAGAACGACGTCGCCAGGTGCGGTGCCGGCTTACCGGCCTCGGCCCACGCGGTGCGGGCGACGTCGAACAGTTCGTTCTGCCGGTCGACGTCGAGATCGAGCGTCGTGCCTGCCAGCCCGTCGGCCCATCGGGCCGCGCTGCGGACGGTCTTCGGCCCGATCGTGCCGACCAACAGTTTGGGTCCGCCGGGCTGAACCGGCACCGGACCGACCGGGAGGACGGATTCGGTGACCTTCTCCCCCGCCCAGATTCTGCGCATCACCGCAACACGATCGGCCATCCCGCGCATTGTTTGGCCGGTCGGGTCCGCGCCCACCGCGCGGTAGTCCTCCTCCCTGCCGCCCACGCCCAGACCGACCGTCAACCGGCCGCCACAGAGCATGTCGCCGGTGGCCAGCGCCTTGGCCAGCATCACGGGATCGTGCAACTGCGGGACGATGACGGTCGTCACGAGCCGGACGCGCTCGGTCCACGCGGCGAGCGCCCCGAGCAACGTCAGCGAATGCGGGTTGTCGAACGCGATGCGCTCACCCCAGCACAGCGACGAGAACGGCCCTTCGTCGATCACGCGGGCCCAGGTCTCGAGCGTCTTCGCGTCGAGGTCGGGTTCCATGACCGGCATCGTCATTCCGATTTGCACGACGGCGATTCTGGCACGACTGGCAGCATGTGGGGCATGGCGATCACCACCACGTCCATCGCGCACCTCCGGCTCACGGTCACCGACATCGAACGGTCGCGGGAGTTCTACGAGTCGGTGTTCGGCTGGCGCGTGTTCATCGAGCTTCCGGAGGGCGCCAATGCGGCCACTCGCGAGGCGTTGAGCTTCCTGTACGGCGGCGTCATCTACGACCTCGGTGGCGTCCTCGTCGCTTTGCGGCCCGTGGGAACCGACACCTTCGACGAGGACCGCACCGGCCTCGACCACGTCGCGTTCCGACTGAACAGCAAGGACGAACTCGATTCCGCCGAAAGCCATCTCGACGATCTCGGCATCGACCACGAACCCATCAAGGACATCGGCCCGATGTACATCCTGGAGTTCCGCGACCCGGACAACATCGCGCTGGAGCTGAGCGCCCCGAAGTGACCCTCAGGTGAGCCTGCCGATGATGTCGGCCACCGAACCCGGCTTCGCCTCGCGGAAGCCCTTACCCGCCCACACGTTCACGCCGTGCGGGTCGCCCGCGCGCACGGCGGCCGCCCGCAACGGGCTGGTCAGGTAGTGCACCTCGGGGTAACCCAGCGGTGCCTGGTCCTCGTGGTCGTCGACGAACCGGTTACGCAGCCCACGCGCGTAGCGGCCCGAGAATGCCTTCGTCACAACCGTTTCGGTGAAGGAACGGTCTTGTAGTGCGGCACGGTGTACGGCGCTGCTGCCGGCCTCGTCGGCGAGAAGAAACGCGGTGCCCAGTTGTGCGGCCACCGCACCGGCGCGCAGCATCCGGTCGATGTCGTCGGCGCTCATCAGGCCTCCCGCGGCGACGACGGGCACGTCGACGTCGGCGACCACCGAGGCCAGAAGCTCGTCCAACGGGACGTCGGACGGCCGGACGGTGGGGTCGAAGGTGCCGCGATGTCCTCCCGCCGCGGGCCCCTGCACGGCCACCGCGTCCACGCCGCGCTCGACGGCCTGCCGGGCCTCGGCCAACGTCGTCACGGTGCCCACCGTCGTGATACCCGTCGCACGCAGGCGTTGTATCTCCTCGGCGCTGGGCAGGCCAAAGGTGAACGACGCCACCGCGGGCCTCAGATCGAGCAGAACGTCGAGCTTGCCCGCCCAGGCGTCGTCGTCGAACCGGGGCTCACCGAGCGCGGCGCCGTAACGTTCGGCGTCGGGGCCCAACGCCGCGGCATACTCGGCGATCGCCTGGGGTGTGGCCGCAGATGGTTGCGGGACAAAGACATTCGCGCCCACCGGACCGGTGGTCAGGCTCTGTGCGGCGCTGATGCGTTCGGCGAACACCTGCGCCGTGAGATAGCCCCCGGCCACGAATCCCAAGCCACCGGCCGCGCTACCTGCGGCGGCGAGCTCGGGGGTCGACGGACCGCCGGCCATCGGCGCGACGAGAATCGCCGCGGTGAGGTCGCGCAGATCGAACATCAGCGCACCGCCTTGGCGAAGAGCAGGCAGTCCTGCGGTTCGTCGCTGATGTTCGGCAGCAACGCGTAGCGGGCCAGGCGACCCTCCAGGCGGAGCCCATTGCGCCGGAGCAGGTTCGCCGATGCCTCGTTGTCGACGTGGCAGTACGCCGAGATGCGGTAGAGGGTCGGATCACGGTGCGCCTTGTCGAACAACAGCCGTACCGCCTCGGACATGAAACCCTGCTTCCACCACGGCCGCCCCAGGTAGTAGCCGAAGTCGATGTGGTGCGGCTGCGGTCGCCGCCAGCCGATCGCCCCGATCGGACCGTCGCCGCGCAGATCGATCAGCCAGGTCGTCTCGCCACCGACGTTGAACACTTCGGTGAGGACGCGTCGGGTTTCGCCGACATCGCGGTGCGTTCGCCACGCCATGAAGTGCGTCACCTCTGGATCCGACGCGACCCGCTCGAAGAGGGGTTCCGCGTCGTCGAGGGTCGGCGCACGCAACGTGATCCTCGGGCCGTTGACCAACTCGATGTCCACCATGGGTACATCGTGCATCGTTGCCGGGTGCACCACCACGGTGGTTGACTGAATCGGTATGGCGATCACGTTCAACCACACCATCGTGGCCGCAAGAGACCGTGAGGAATCGGCCCGGTTCTTCACCGAGTTGTTCGGCCTACCCGCCGCCAAGGAGTTCGGGCATTTCCTTGCCGTCGGATTGGCGCACGACGCCAGCCTCGACTTCGCGCAGGTCGGTCCCGATGAGGAGATCCGCCCGCAGCATTACGCATTCCTGGTGTCCGAGGACGAGTTCTCCGAGATCTACGGCCGCATCCGCGAGCGCGGCCTGCAGCACTGGGCCGACCCCCGCGGCATGCGGCCCGGCGAGATCAACCACAACGACGGCGGTCGCGGCGTCTACTTTCAGGATCCGGCGGGCCACTACCTCGAGATCATCACCCGGCCTTACGGATCCCCCGCGGGCCGACCGGCTAGTTGAGCGAGTGGCCGCGCTTGGTTTCCTGATCGCGGTAGTCGTCGGCGAGCTTGCGGACGTGTTTGGGCAGCGCATCGGCGGCCACGTCGGCGACGCTGGTCTGTTCGAGCACCGATCGCATGCTCGCGCGCAGTGCACGCCAGACGTCGGTCAGCGGCGTCGTCGGGCCGGTGTACGCCAGGTCGCCGAGCCCGATGTCACGGACGCTGGCCAGCGGGCCGTCGATGCACCGCAACACGTCGGCGAGGCTGATGTCCTTCGCCGGCCGGGCCAACGCGTAGCCGCCCTCACGACCGCGGTGGCTGCGCACGAGGCGGTCGGTGCGCAGTGCCGCAAGAATGTCGACCAGGAATTGCGACGGGATGCCCTGCGCCTTGGCGAGGTCGTCGGTCGTGACGAGGACGCCCTCGTCAGCTGTCGCCAGCTGCACCATCGCGCGAACGGCGTACTCCGCTTTGGCCGACATGCGCATGGACACAGTCAATCACGAGTGACGGCCAGCACCGCTTCGGCGAGCTCGGGCCGGCAGACGATGAGGTCAGGCAGCAGCGGGTCAGGCCGGTTGTAGAGGAGCGGGGACCCGTCGATGCGCGAGGTGTGCAGGCCGGCGGCGCGGGCAACGGCGACGGGCGCCGCCGAATCCCACTCGTACTGCCCACCCGCGTGCACGTAGACGTCCGAAAGACCCTGGACGACGGAAGCGACCTTCGCCCCCGCCGAGCCCATTTCGACCAACGTGCCGCCGAGCGCGTCGCGCACCGCGAGCGCGATCGCGGGCGGCCGTGTGCGAGACACGACGATCCGCGGCGTGTCGGGGGCGGCAGGCGGCGGCGGCACCGTGGGAGTGGCCAACGTGATGTCCTGCGCCGGAAGTGCGACCGCGCCCGCGACGAGTTCACCGCCCTCCCACAGTGCGACGTGCACGGCCCAGTCGTCGCGCCCGAGTTCGGAGAATTCCCGGGTGCCGTCGAGGGGGTCGACGATCCAGACGCGTTCGGCGCTCAAGCGGATGGGGTTGTCGGCGCCCTCCTCCGACAGCACCGCGTCATTCGGCCGTTCGGTCGCCAGGGCTTCCATCAGGAAGTCGTGGGAACGCTTGTCCCCGGCAGCTTTTCGCTCGGCTCCGGTGGCGTCGGCCAGCTCGGTGCGCACGTCGAGCAGAAGCTTTCCCGCCGCTGTGGCCAGCTGTGCAGCGAGACCGTGATCGCTCACTGGCGGCTTTCCAGCAGCTCGATGACCATGACCGCCAGCTCCTCGGGGTCGCGGTCGGGAGTCAACCGCAGGTCCGGGTTCTTCGGTCGCTGGTAGGGACTGTCGATTCCGGTGAAGTGGGTGATCTTCCCGGCGCGGGCCTTGGCGTACAAGCCCTTCGGGTCGCGTCGCTCGCAGTCCTCCAGGGGCGTGTCGCAGAAGACCTCGAAGAAGTCGAGGCCCGCCTCGGTGGTCACCTTCCGCGCCAGGGCGCGGTGTTCCTCGAGCGGACTGATCGCGGGCACCAGCACCACCTGTCCGGAATCGGCGAGGATCGCCGCGACGTGCGCCAGCCTGCGCTGGTTCTCGGCACGGTCGGCCATCGAGAAGCCGAGATCGGCGTTGAGCCCGTGGCGCAGGTTGTCACCATCGAGAACATAGGCGGGAACGCCCTTTTCGATCAGCTTCTGCTCCACCAGCATGGCCACCGAAGACTTACCCGACCCCGACAGGCCGGTGAACCACACCGTCCTGCCCTTGCTCAGCCGGTCCTCGGCCTTGCACAACGACTCGTGCCGCACGGTGTTCGGGCTCGAGGTGCGGGCGGTCACCTGCGGCAAGATCATGCCCGCGGCGACCGTGCCATTGGTGTTCGGGTCGATCAGGATGAACGAGCCGGTGGTCGCGTTGCGGCTGTACTCGTCGAGCAGAAGCGGCGTCTGCGTCCGCAGCGAGATGCGGCCCAGCTCGTTGAGTTTGAGCGCAGTCACCTCCTTGTCCCGGTGCAGCGTGTTGACGTCGAGCCGGTAGTCCAACGCCGTCACCCGTGCCCGCGTCGTGCGGGTGGTGTGCTTGATCAGATAGTCGCGGCCGGGCTCCAACGCGGACCCGTCGGCCATCCAGCAGACGGTGGCGTCGAATTCCTGTGCCACCCGGGGTTGGTTGTTCGGTCGCGCGATCAGGTCGCCGCGCGAGATGTCGATGTCGTCGGTCAGGCTGATCGCCACCGCCATGGGCGGGAACGCTTCGTCGACAGGACCATTGGGACCCTCGATCGCCGAGATGCGTGAGGGCAGACCCGCGGGCAGCACGACGACGTCGTCGCCGACCTTCATCACGCCGCTGGCGACGGTGCCCGCGTAACTGCGGTGGTCGTGGTGTTCCAGCGACTGTGGGCGGATCACGTACTGGACGGGGAATCGGACGTCGACGAGATTGCGGTCGCCTGCGATGTACACCTCTTCCAGGTGCGTCAGCAGCGGCGGACCCTCGTACCACGGCGTCTTGTCGGACTTGGTCACGACGTTGTCGCCGTTGAGGGCCGACAGCGGAATCGTCGTCACATCGTGGATGTCCAGGCGCGCGGCGAAGTCGTGGAAGTCATCGCGGATCTTCTCGAACCGCTCTCTGTCCCAATCGATCAGGTCCATCTTGTTCACGGCGAGCACGATGTGCCGGATGCCGAGCAGCGATGCGAGGAACGCGTGACGGCGCGACTGCTCGAGCAGGCCGTGGCGCGCATCGACGAGGACGATCGCCAGCTGCGCGGTCGACGTACCCGTGACCATGTTGCGGGTGTACTGGATGTGGCCCGGAGTGTCGGCGATGATGAATTTGCGCTTGGGCGTAGCGAAGTAGCGATAAGCGACGTCGATCGTGATGCCCTGCTCACGCTCGGCCCGCAGGCCGTCGGTCACCAGCGCGAGATCGGTGTAGTCGTGACCGCGTTCCTTGGACGTCCGCTCGACGGAGGCCAATTGGTCTTCCATGACGGCCTTGGAGTCGAACAGCAGCCGGCCGATGAGGGTCGACTTGCCGTCGTCGACGGAACCCGCGGTGGCGATCCGCAGCAGCGTCGCGGCGGGCCGCGAATTGGACGCGGGCCGCTCGGTGGTGCTGGTCATCAGAAGTAGCCCTCTCGCTTGCGGTCCTCCATGCCGGCCTCGGAGATGCGGTCGTCGGCGCGCGTGGCGCCGCGTTCGGTCAGCCGCGATACCGCCGTCTCGGCGATGACCTCGGAAACCGTTGCGGCGCGGGACTCCACACATCCGGTGCAGGTGACATCGCCGACGGTGCGGAACCGCACGGTCTTCTCGACGACCTCTTCGTCCTTGCGCGGCTGCAGGTACCGGTGCACCGCCAGCAGCATCCCGTCACGTTCGAACACCTTGCGACGGTGGGCGTAGTAGATCGACGGCAGCTTGATCTTCTCGGCGCCGATATAGGACCAGATGTCGAACTCGGTCCAATTCGACAGCGGGAACACGCGGATGTGCTCGCCTTTGTGGTGGCGGCCGTTGTAGAGGTTCCACAGCTCGGGTCGCTGGGCCTTCGGGTCCCACTGGCCGAACTCGTCGCGGAAGGAGAACACCCGCTCCTTGGCGCGCGCCTTCTCTTCGTCGCGGCGCGCGCCGCCGAACGCGGCGTCGAACTTGTTCTCGCGGATGGCCCGCAGCAGCGTCACCGTCTGCAGCGGATTTCGCGACGGGATCGTCTCGACCACACGCCCGGCGTCGATGTCGTCCTGCACCTTGGCCACGACCAGGCGGACGCCGAACTCCTCGACGAGTTCGTCGCGCGTCTGCAGCACCTCGTCGAAGTTGTGCCCGGTGTCGACGTGCATGACCGGGAATGGCAGCCGGCCCGGCCGGAAGGCCTTGAGCGCCAGATGCAGCATCACGATGGAGTCCTTGCCGCCGGAGAACAGCAGCACGGGCCGCTCGAACTCTGCGGCCACCTCGCGGATGATGTGGATGGCCTCGGCTTCCAATGACCGCAGGTGACTGAGCTCGTAGCGCCCCGCATGAGCGTGTTCGGTGGTGGCCGTCATATTTTCCTCGTAAAGTTGGTAGGAATGACCATATTTACGATCATTACTTGGTATTAGACACCGAGGCCACGCGGGGTGTCAACGAGTGGATGGCTCTGCACGCGCCCGTGCGCGAGCGTGCGTGTCTGCACACGACACGCCACGGAACTTCAGTCATCTGTGCACGCTCGACCGCAGCGAGCGTGCGCACAGTGCTTACCCGCAAGGTAATTGAACCCGCACGAAGTCCGGCGATACTCGACCCATGACCAGCACTTCCCCGCGCCAGACGGGCGCCGACGTCATGGCGCAGTTCATCCCGCAGTCCCCGTTCGTCGCCAAACTCGGCATCGTGCCCGAGCGGCTCGGCGGCGACGAGGTCCGACTGCGCCTGCCGTGGGACGAGTCCAACGTGACCGTCGGCGACATGGTGCACGGCGGCGCGATCGCAGCGTTGGCCGATGTTGCGGTGATGGCCGCGGCGTGGGCACAGGCCGCGGTTCCAGAGTCACTGCGAGGGGTCACCACGTCGATGTCGATGCAGTTCCTGGCGCCCGCGCGTGCATGTGACCTCGTCGCGATCGGGCGGGTGTTGCGTCGCGGCAAGACCCTGGTCAACTGCGACGTCGATGTCGTGACCGCCGACGGCGAAGCGGTGGCGAAGGCGATCGCCACGCACAAGATCGGTTAGCGCACGCTCGTCGGTCACGAGCGACCGCGAAGTGCTGCTATTTAGCGGCGTGTCGTGTGCAGACACGCTCGCTCGCGCAATAAGTAGGCGGGGCTACAGCGTGACCTCGTTGAGTCGGCCGGTGGCGACATCGAAGACGAACCCGCGCAACGACTCGTGCTTGGTGACGAACGGGCTGGCCTCGATGCGGCGCAGTGACTGCCGCACGTCCTCCTCGAGATCGACGAACGACTCGGCGGCCCACTCGGGCTTGATGCCGATCTCGTCTTGGATCTGCTGTTTGAAGCCGTCGTCGGTGAACGTCAGCATGCCGCAGTCCGTGTGGTGGATGAGGATGATCTCCTTGGTGCCGAGCAGCCGCTGGCTGATCGCCAGCGACCGAATCTCGTCGTCGGTGACGACGCCGCCCGCGTTGCGGATGACGTGCGCCTCGCCGTCTTGGAGACCGAGGATCCGGTAGACGTCGAGCCGGGCGTCCATACACGCGACCACCGCGACGTGCTTGCTCGGCGGCAACGGCAGCGGACCGGAGAACGTCTTGGCGTACTCCTCGTTGTTCTTCAGATATTCATCGGTCACGGACATGGGGTCGACCCTATAACCGCCTCCGCCCTGACAGAGCGAAGAAAATCAAGCAGATCGAATAATTGACGAGCGTGCTGCGCCGATCACCCGACGATCGGCGCGAACAGGTCGTAGACCGTGGCGCCGTCGACATCGACCGCGGTGAAGTTCTGCTGCACCCATGACGCGATCGCGGAGGCTTCGCCGTGGTCACGGTGAGGGGGCCCGCCGTGGTCATCGCCGATGAAGTAGCGCACCTCCTGGTGCCCGACATACGCCTGGAACTGCTCGAGCGTCGGCGAATCGTCGGATCCCGTGAACCCTCCGATCGCCATCACCGACGCGCCGGTGTCCAGTTCGAGCCTGCTCGCGGTCATCGATCCGACGGTCGCTGCCGCCCAGCGGGTCGGCGCCTCCCTGACGATGTTCTCGAGCGCCGGATTGTCCGCTACGGCGCCGAACCCACCGGGGCCTCCGGGAGGCGCGTACCGACCCGGCCCGTCCCCATGAAAACCGCTCACGCCGACGGAAGGACCGGCCACAACCATCGGGCCGCCCTGCGTGTTGGCGACCGTCGCCACCGTGTACGCGGTGGGACCGGCCACCCCGAATGCCGCAGCGGCGAGGGCCACCACGGTCGTCGCGCGGCCGAGCCGGTGCGCGCCGACCGCCAGCATCGAAGCCACGACCGCCGAACCGACCAACACGACCCAGCGCACCGCCGGCCACCAGTCCGGCGTCCTGTCGAGCAGGATGAACGCCCACACGCCGGTGGTCGCCGACATGATCGCCAACACGATCCGCGGGGCGGGAAAACGCCTGCCTCGCCACAACTCTCGGACCGAGATCCCGACCAGCGCGGCCACCGCAGGCGCCAGCGCGACGGTGTAGTACGGGTGGATAATGCCGTCCATGAAGCTGAACACCGCGCCGGTCATCAGCAACCAGCCGCCCCACATCAGGAGTGCGGCACGCACGCCGGCCGTCCGCGCGGTTCGGCGGGTGAACCACAATCCCGCCACCAGTCCGATCAATGCGGCGGGCAACAGCCAGGACGCCTGCGTGCCCATCGAGTCGCCGAACATCCGGCCGATGCCGGGCTCACCGCCGAAGAACAGGGGCCGTCCACCGTCAGGCCCGCCCGGGACGGGACCCATGCCCCCGGGCCCGCCCCGGCCGGCGATCCGCTCAATTCCGTTGTAGCCCAATGCCAGCTGCAGCAGACTGTTGTCCGTGGAGCCGCCGATGTAGGGCCGCGAATCGGCCGGCCACAATTCGACCAGGGCGAGGAACCACCCGGCGGAGACGACCATCGCGGCCGCACCCGCCGCCAATGAACCGATGCGCCGCCACATCCCGACGGGCGCGGCGACCAGGAACGCCAACGCCAGACCGGGTACGACGAGAAAGGCCTGCAACATCTTCGTCAGGAACGCGAAGCCGAGAGCACAACCCGCCAGCACCATCCAGCGGGTGCTTGCGGTCTCGGTCGCCCGCAGCACGCAGTACGCGGCGACCACCATCAGCAGTACCAGAAGCGCGTCGGGATTGTTGAAGCGGAACATCAGCGCGGCGACCGGTGTGAGCGCCAGTGCGGCGCCGGCGATCAGGCCCGCAGCCGGGCCGCTGACGCGGCGGACCGTCGCGTAGAGCACCGCCACGGAGCCGACACCCATAATCGCCTGTGGGAGCAGCATGGTGAACGCGTTGAAGCCGAACAGCCGGCCGGACAACACCATGATCCACAGGGAGGCAGGCGGTTTGTCGACGGTGATGGAGTTGCCGGCATCGTGGGACCCGAACAGCCACGCCTTGAAGTTCTGTGTGCCGGCCTGGGCCGCCGCCGCGTAATAGTCGTTGGCCCAGCCGTTCGAGCCCAGACCCCACAGATACAGCACCGCGGTCGCGAGCAATAGCGCGGCCAGGGCCGGACGTGTCCAGCGGGCACCGGTCCGCTCAACCGGGGTATCGGCAGCCGATGCCGCAGGCCGGAGTTCGTCTGTGACGGTCATCGCGCGATTCCTCTGCCGTGCAGCCTGTTTCGAGCGCGCCGGGGATGGAACACCCAGCCGCGCAGCAGCACGAATCGCGCCGCGGTGGCCGCGAGGTTGGCCAGCACCAGCACCGTCAGCTCGACCAGGCGGTGCGGATGGGCGACCAGCAGATGCAAGACGGCGAGTGAGCCGCTGGTGATGGTGAGGGCGATCGCGAACACGATCAGCCCCTCGACGTGATGCCGCGTCGCGTTGGCGAAACCCCCGATGCCGAAGGTGAACCGGCGGTTCGCGGCGGTGTTGGCCACGGCGGTGGTCAGCAGCGCGATCAGATTCGCCGCCTGCGCTCCCACCCACCCGTGGATGAGCATGAACAGCGCGACGTAGGCCGCTGTGGAGACGACACCGATGGCGCCGAAGCGCACAACCTGGCGGAACAACGAGCCGGGGGCGGCGGCCTTCGCCGGTGCCAGTTGTGCGGCGATGTCGTGCACCGGGATCGATCCATTGGCGAATCCGCGCAACAAGCGTCCAATTCCCTTCAGGTCGGCGGCGGCCGTGGCGACGATGTCGACGCGGCTGTCCGGATCGTCGACCCAGTCGACGGGTACTTCGTGAATGCGTAGGCCGCTCCGTTCGGCGAGCACCAACAGTTCGGTGTCGAAGAACCAACCGGTGTCGGCGACATGCGGCAGCAGAAACCGGGCCACGTCGGAGCGGATGGCCTTGAAGCCGCATTGCGCATCGGAGAACCGGGCCGCGAGCGTGGATTTCAGGATGAGGTTGTAGCAGCGCGAGATGACTTCGCGCTTGGCACCACGCACGACCCGCGAGCCGCGGCTCAAACGCGTCCCGATCGCCAAGTCCGAATGCCCGGAAATCAGTGGCGCCACCAGCGGGGCGAGCGCGGTGAGATCGGTCGACAGGTCAACGTCCATATAGGCGAGCACCTGCGCGTCCGATTCCGACCACACGGTGTGCAGCGCCCGGCCGCGGCCCTTCTGTTCGAGCCGCACCACCCGCACATCGCTCAGTTCGGCGGCCAGTTCGGCAGCCACGCGGGGGGTGTCGTCGCAGCTGGCGTTGTCGGCGATGGTGATTCGGGAGGGGAACGGGAAGTTCTCCCGCAGGTGCCGGTGCAGCCGGCGCACCGACCCCGCCAGGTCGTCCTGCTCGTTGTACACCGGAACCACGACGTCGAGAACCGGAACGCCGGCCGCGCGGGCCGCCGTCGCGGCGTTGGGCCGGTATTCAAAACGCAGGCGCTCGAGAGCGATGTCTGTCACGACGTCCATGGTCGAGGCGCATGTTGTGTCCCCCATTGGCCGAACCTGTGTCTGAGCTATGAGTTGTTCGGCCGGGTGAGGTCGTAGATGACCACCCCGTCGACGGTCATCGGCGAGTAGTGGGTCGCGACGTATTCGGTGATGTCGGCGGATTCCCGACTCCCGCTTTTGGCGTGACGACCGAACATCATGCGGCTGCCGATGAAGTAATGAATCCGGCGCGCGGCGACCAGCGAGCGGAACTCCTCGAGCGTCGGCGCGGGGTCGGTGCCGTTGAAACCGCCGACCGCCATCACCGGGGCGCCGACGGCCAGCTGGTAGCCGGCGGCGTTGTTCGAGCCCACGACCGCCGCCACCCACGTGTAGGCGCCGGCATCCTTCCGCAACGCCGCGGACAGCGCGGGTCCCGGCGTCGGCGCGTTCAGCAGTCCGGGCGGACCGCCGAAACCGCGGCCGGACGGACCGACCGCCGGGATCGCACCGCTGTGCGGCGTCGCCGCGGTGGCCACGGAGTAGACGGCCGGTGCGGCCAGACACGACGCGACGGCGAGCACGGCCACCGCGGCAGCCGTCGACCGCGGCAACCTGCCCGCGACGACAAGCAGAACCGCCGCCCCCACTCCGCCGACCGCCACCACCACGCGCAACCACGGCAGCCAGCCGACGTTCCTGCTCAACAGAACCGCCGCGAGGCAGACCGTGACCGCCACGGTGCTTGCCATAGCTGTCGCCACCCTGATGTCGAAACGGTTGTGCCACATGAGGTTTGCACCGATGCCGATGCAGGCCGCGATCGCAGGTGCGAGTGCGACGGTGTAGTACGAATGGATGATGCCGCCGGCGAAGCTGAAGACGACGGCCGTGACGATCAACCAGCCGCCCCAAATGATCAGCGCGGTTCGCAATGGGTCGGTGCGCGGACGCCGCCGGACGAGAACGAGCCCGGCGGCGAGACAGATCAACGCGCCCGGCAACAGCCACGCGATGTCCTGCCCCATCCCGGTGCCCAACAGCCGGCCCCAGCCGACGTCGTGGTCGAGGTTGCCCAAGCCGCCCGGCTCGTCGCCGGTGATGCGACCGAACCCGTTGTAGGCAAACGTCAATTCGATGATGCTGTTGTGCTGCGAACCACCGATGAAGGGCCGCGACGGCGGCGGCCACAACTCGACGAGCAGCAGGTACCAGCCGCCCGTGACCACCATGGCCGCGGCGGCGGCGAGCAGGTCGAGCGACCGTCGTAGCCAGGGCCGGTGGCCTCCGATCAGGTATCCGACGACGAACCCCGGCAGCACCAGAAATGCCTGCAACATCTTGGCGAGGAAGCCGAAGCCCACCGCGCCGCCTGCGGCGATCAACCACCAGCGGCTGGCGTCCTTCTCGCAGGCACGTTGCATGCAGTAGGCCGCGGCCACGAGCAGAAGCACCAGCAGGGCATCGGGGTTGTTGAAGCGAAAGATCAACGCCGCCACCGGCGTCAGCGCCAGGATGGCGCCGGCCAGAAGGCCCGCGCCACGCCCGGCGACCCGGCAGACCGCGGCGTACAGCAACCCCACCGCGGCGACGCCCTCGAGCGCCTGAGGAACGAGCACACTCCACGGGTTGAGCCCGAACAGGCGCACCGAGATGTCGATGAGCCACAGCGCCGCGGGTGTCTTGTCGACGGTGATGGCGTTCGCCGCGTCGCTGGACCCGAACAGCATCGCGGTCCAATTGCTCGCACCGGCCTGCGCCGCAGCCGAATAGAAGGCGTTGGCCCATCCGCTCGCCGAGAGGTTCCACAGGTACAGCACCGCCGTCGCCGCCAACAGGATGGGCAGCCCGAGACGGGCGTGGTTGCGATCGGCCCATGAGTTCCGGCGTGCCGGGGCGACTCGCGTCTGCGCACGCGGAGGAACGAGAGCGGTCACCGGGTCGAGTGTCGCCGCGAAAGCTAGGTTCCGGTCTTGGGCCCGCTGTGCGCAGGCTGTGAATAGGGGAGGCTGACCACGAACCGTGTGTCGCCGGGGACGCTGTGCACGTCGATACTGCCGCGGTGCGCCCTGACGACGGCCGCGACGATCGCCAGGCCCAGGCCCGTGCTGCCACCGCGGCGCGATCGCGACGAGTCGCCGCGGGCGAACCTCTCGAATATCTCGGGCTGCAACCAGGCCGGGATGCCGGGGCCGTCGTCGGCCACGGTCAACACGACGCTCCCGTCCGCCTCGACGCTCAGCGACGTCGTGACCGAGGTGCCGGGCGGAGTGTGGATGCGGGCGTTTGCGAGCAGGTTTCCCAGCACTTGATGCAGGCGTGCCTCGTCGCCGACGACCATCACCGGCTCCTCCGGAAGATCCAGCGACCATTGGTGTTCCGGACCGGCGATATGCGCGTCGCTGACCGCGTCGACGATCAGGCGCGACAGGTCCACCGGCTGCTGCTCGAGCGGGCGGCCGGTGTCGAGACGCGCCAACAGCAGCATGTCCTCGACGAGCTGGGTCATCCGGGCGGTCTCTGACTCCACCCGGCTCATGGCGTGGGCGACGTCGTCGGGTACGTCGTCGCGTTTACGTTGTGCCAGTTCGGTATAGCCGCGGATGGCCGCCAGCGGGGTGCGGAGCTCATGGCTGGCGTCGGCGACGAACTGGCGGATCCGGGTCTCGCTGGCGTGCCTCGCGGACAGCGCGGACGCGATCCGATCGAGCATCCGGTTCAACGCGGAACCGAGCTGGCCGATCTCGGTGTGTGCACTCGCGGGGTCCACCTTGACGATCGGCGTGGGCAGGCGCACTTCACCGCGTTCGAGTTCGAGGTCGGCGACCTGTCGAGCGGCATCGGAAACCCGTGCCAGCGGCGCGAATTGGCGCCGGATGATCAGTATTCCCGCGGTGGTCGCCCCGAGCAGCGCCGTGGCGCCGACCACGCAGAAGATGATGGCGACGGTCAGCAGCGTGTCGTCGACGTCGGACAGCGGCAGTCCGGTCACGATCGCTTCACCGGGGCGATGCACGTGAAGGGCGAGCACCCGGTAACGGCCGAGCCCGTCGACATCGAGGGTCGTGGGCGCAGCGTCGGTGACCTGCGCCAGCTGTTGTGCCGCGGTGGCGCTGATCTCGCTTCGTGTCCCGTCGGCGGTGATGACCCCGGCGTCGACCGGGGTGCCGTATGAGACCACCACGCCCAACGTCCCGGCGGCCTGACCCGGCGCGTTGAGGAAGGCAGGTCCGGGTCCCTGCTCACCGCGGATGATCATGCGCTCGCGGAAACCGGGCCGCGCAAATCCCGGAGGCGGTGGCGGACCGAACTCGAACAAGCCGGCCGAACGCCGTCCGGTCTCCAGGAGTCGTTCGTCGAGCTGATTGGTCAAAAAGTGTTGCAGCGCAAGCACTGTGCCCACCCCGATGGCGGCGCACACCAGCGCGAGGAGCACGACCTGGGACGCAAGAAGGCGGGCGCGCAACGACCACGTCCGCGGGGAGCGGATGCGCGTCGGCGGCCCGTGTCCGGGTCCGGGTCCGGGCGGCCCGTCAGCGCGCGGGTTTGAGGACATACCCGGCACCGCGCAGGGTGTGAATCATCGGCTCTCGCCCGCTGTCGATCTTCTTTCTCAGGTACGAGACGTACAACTCGACGATGTTGGACCGGCCGCCGAAGTCGTAACTCCATACGCGGTCGAGGATCTGGGCCTTGCTCAGCACGCGTTTGGAGTTGCGCATCATGAAACGCAGCAGCTCGAACTCGGTCGCGGTCAGTGAGATCAGTTCGCCCCCGCGAGTCACCTCGTGGCTGTCCTCGTCGAGCACCAGATCGCCCACCACGATCTTGGCGCCACCCGATTCGCTGGCCACCCCGGTGCGCCGCAGCAGCGCCCGCAACCGCAGCACGACCTCCTCGATGCTGAACGGTTTGGTGACGTAGTCGTCGCCGCCCGCGGTGAGGCCGGCGATGCGGTCCTCGACAGAATCCTTGGCCGTCAACAGCAGCAGCGGCAGACCCGGGATCTGCTCGCGCAGTCTGCGAAGCACCTCGAGCCCGCTCATGTCGGGCAGCATCACGTCGAGCACGACGACGTCCGGCGGCGTTTCGCGCGCGGACGCGATCGCCGACGCTCCGTCGGCCGCGGTCGCGATGTCCCAGCCCTCGTAGCGCAGCGCCATGGACACCAGCTCGGCGAGCACCGGTTCGTCATCGACGACCAGCACGTGGATCGGCTTCCCGTCGGCTCGGCGCATGACGACCCGCCCGGTGTCCTGCTCGCTGACGCCTGAGGAACGGGAGGTGGCCACGTATTCATTATCCGCAGCGGCCATGGGTGGTTCCTGTGCCATTCCTATGTGCAAGCTGTGGACAGGTCCACAGCAACGACTGATCCGTCACACAGCGAGCGCACATCGACCGCGCGCAAAGTGGACGGCGTGAGTCTCGACACAACCGGCCCCACGTGGGGTGCACCCGAGCCGAGACAGCCGCAGTGGGGCCGACGTCAGACCGTGCTGGCGGTCGGCGTCGCCGCGGTGATCGCGGCACTCGGCGGAGCGGCGATCTATGCGGCCACCGACGGCGGTTCGCCACCTGGCGTCCCGGCTTTCCACGGCATGCCCGCCGGCCCGCCCGGCCTCAAGCCGGGGCCGTGGTCGAACGGCGGGCCACCCGGGGTCGATCCGGCACCGGAAGTGCACGGCGAATTCGTGCTTGAGGAGGGCGCGGGCGGGTTCACTACCGTGTTGACGCAGACCGGGACAGTCACGGCGACGTCGCCAGGAACTGTCACCGTCCGCAGCGCCGACGGCTTCACGCAGACGTACTCGACGCGTGCGGACGATCAGCCGGCGGCGATCAACGACACGGTCACGGTCCGTGGGACGCGAACCGACGGCACACCGACGGCGACCAGCATCAGCACGCAGCGAAATTAGGCCGTGGGCGGCGGTTCGGCGGTAACCGGCGGCGTGGCCACCGACGTCGTCGGCGTCTCCGGAGCACCCGTCTGGGTGCTGGTCTCGCCGGTCGTGATCTCCGATGTGGTCACGGGGCCCGGGGTCACGGGCGGTTCGTCGTCCTGAGCGGCAGTGGTGGACGCCAGCGAGAATCCGCCCATCGCCAACAGGGCGCTGGTTCCGACCGCCGCCGAGAGCACCTTCACCTGTTTCGTGTTCACTTCGACCTCTCCGTCTGGTCCGGTGGGCGCGACCGGGGTCGCAGCCCGTTGAGCAGCGCGTACAGGGATCGCCGTCGAACCCTTGACGTGCTGGATAACCGAACGGGAGGCGCGTGAAACGATAGCCGTGCTACTTGGCGGCTTCCTCCTCCGACGGCAGCGGCGCCGGCCCCTTGATGGCGGGTTTCGCCATCCCGACGGCGGGCGCCGTGGCCGGCGTGGTCTGCTTGGTCGTCGAGCCGACCGTCATGGCCGGTTTCGCGGTCGCCGGGCCGGTGGTCGAATGTTCGGCCGCCATCCCGAGCACGGTCATCGCGGCTATCGCGCCGGCGCCGATCGCGGCCGAGACCGCACGGATCCTGGTACTGCGTCGCGCCCTGTGACGTGCCATCTCAATTCCTCCATCCCTGGTTGCCCAGTCGCCCCATCGGCGCGGCCACCGTGAAATTGCAGATGCCTCTCGACTGAACCAGCCGAAACTGGACGCCCGCTGCGGCCCCGGTGCAAATTCGCCAAAACGGCCAGTTCGGCGCGCTGCAAAAGCCCGCATCACGGCCACTGCAGCCGTCATCTCCTAACCTGAGCGCATGCAGCCGACGGACGGATCCTCCGCATGACGCGGTTTCTGGCGCGCCGGCTGCTCAACTACGTCGTGTTGCTGGGGTTGGCGTCCTTCCTGGTTTTCCTGCTCGCCTCGTGGCAGTTCGACCCTCTCGAGAGCCTGGAGAGCCGCAACCCCCGCCCGCCCCAGACCGTCATCGACGCCAAGCGCGTCGAACTGGGCCTCGACAAGCCCGTGCTCGAGCAGTACGTCCACTGGGCGTCCGGGGCGCTCCGCGGCGACTTCGGCGTGACGGTCGGCGGGCAGCCGGTCACCAACGAGCTGTGGCGCCGGGTGGGGGTGAGCCTGCGACTGCTGGTGATCGGCTCGGTCGTCGGCACCGTCATCGGCGTGGCCGCCGGGGCATGGGGCGCTATCCGGCAATACCGCCTGAGCGACCGCGTCGTCACCGTGCTGTCGCTGCTCGTGATCAGCACGCCGACGTTCGTATTGGCCAATCTGTTCATCCTCGCGGCGCTCGGCGTGAACAACGTGTTGGGCGTGCGGATATTCGAGTACACCGGCGAGACGTCGTCGTTCCCCATCGAGGGGGCGTGGAACCAGTTCGTCGACCGGCTGCAGCACCTCGTGCTGCCGAGCATGACCCTCGCGATCTCCTCGATCGCCATCTACAGCCGATATCAGCGCAACGCGATGCTCGACGTCCTCGGGCAGGACTTCATCCGCACCGCCCGGGCGAAGGGTCTGACGCGGCGACGGGCGTTGGTCAAGCACGGCTTGCGGACCGCGTTGATTCCGATGGCGACGTTGTTCGCATACAGCGTCGCGGGTTTGGTCACCGGCGCGGTGTTCACCGAGAAAATCTTCGGCTGGTACGGCGTCGGCGAGTGGATCGTCACCGGCATCGGCAATCAGGACATCAACATCGTCGCGGCGATCACGGTTCTGTCCGCCGCGATGATCCTGTTGGCCGGCCTGCTCTCCGACGTGGTGTACGCGGCGCTCGATCCGAGGGTGCGGGTGTCATGACCGAACCCGTCACGAGTGAGACCTCGACCACCGCGCAGTCCGGTTTGAACGCCGCCGGTTTCGCATCGCGACGGTCGCTGGTGTTCCGCCGGTTCGTACGCAACAAGCCCGCGGTCATCTCCCTGATCCTGTTGGCGCTGTTGTTCATCGGCTGCTACGCGCTGCCGCCGCTGTTGCCGTACAGCTACAGCGATCTGGACTACTTCGCGTTGCAGCAGCCGCCCAGCCCCGACCACTGGTTCGGCACCAACGCGCTGGGGCAGGATCTGTTCGCGCAGACTCTGCGGGGCATGCAGAAGTCGATGCTGATCGGCGTGTGCGTCGCGTTCATCTCGACCATCATCGCGGCGACGGTGGGCACGATCGCCGGCTATTTCGCCGATTGGCGGGACCCGGCCCTGATGTGGCTCGTCGACCTGATGCTGGTGGTGCCGAGTTTCCTGCTGATCTCGATCGTCGTGCAACGCACCAAGGGTGACATCGTCTGGATGATCCTGCTGCTGGCGCTGTTCAGCTGGATGATCAGCTCGCGGATCGTGCGCGGTATGACGATGAGCCTGCGTGACCGCGAATTCGTCGCGGCCGCACGCTATATGGGCGTCAGCGACTGGCGCATCATCATCCGCCACATCCTCCCGAATGTCGCGTCGATCATCATCATCGACACGGCGCTCAACGTGGGCGTGGCCGTGCTGGCCGAAACCGGGCTGAGCTTCCTCGGCTTCGGCATTCAGCCGCCCGACGTGTCGCTGGGCACGTTGATCGCCGACGGTACGAAATCTGCGACGACGTTCCCGTGGTTGTTCCTGTTCCCGGGTGGCGTGCTGGTGCTGATCATCCTGTGCGCCAACCTGGTTGGTGACGGCTTGCGCGACGCGTTGGATCCGGGTGCACGCCAGCTCCGGAGACGCAAGCGATGAGCCTGCTCGAGGTCCGCGATCTCACGGTCGCGTTCCCGACGGATGCGGCGCCGGTGAAGGCGGTGCGCGGCATGAACTTCGACGTCGGCAAGGGCGAAGTCGTGGCGCTCGTCGGGGAATCCGGAGCGGGCAAATCGGCCAGCGCGATGGCCGTGGTCGGCCTGCTTCCCGAGTACGCCGACGTCTCCGGTTCGATCCGGCTGCACGGCGACGAGCTCATCGGGCTGACCGATCAACGGATGTCGGCGATCCGCGGCAAGACCATCGGCACGGTTTTTCAGGACCCGATGTCGGCGCTCACCCCCGTCTACACCGTCGGCGACCAGATCGCCGAGGCGATCGAGATCCATCAGCGCGGCATTGGTCGGCGGGCGGCCCGTAAGCGGGCGGTGGAACTGCTCGAGTTGGTCGGCATCAACCAGCCTGACCGTCGCGCCAAGTCGTTCCCGCACGAACTGTCCGGAGGCGAGCGCCAGCGGGTGGTGATCGCGATCGCGATCGCCAACGATCCCGACCTGATCATCTGCGACGAGCCGACGACCGCCCTGGACGTCACCGTGCAGGCGCAGATCCTCGAGGTGCTCAAGACCGCACGCGACGTGACCGGCGCGGGCGTCCTCATCATCACCCACGACCTCGGCGTGGTCGCCGAATTCGCAGACCGCGCGCTGGTGATGTACGCGGGCCGGGCGGTCGAAGTGGCCGGCGTCGAGGAGCTGTACCGCGACCGGCGCATGCCCTACACCGTCGGGCTACTGGGCTCGGTACCCCGCCTCGACGCGGCGCAGGGTTCGCGCCTGGTGCCGATACCGGGTGCCCCGCCGTCGATGGCCGCGCTTCCGCCGGGTTGCCCGTTCGCGCCGCGGTGCCCGCTGGCCATCGACGACTGCCGCGCCGCCGAGCCCGAGCTGCTGCCCATGGACGCGTCGGCCGGGCATCGCGCCGCCTGCATCCGCACCGAGCACGTTGTCGGCCGCAGCGCCGCCGACATCTACGGCGTGTCGACGCGCCCGCCTGCCACGCCGTCCGAGGCCGACGCGCCCGTGGTGGTGCGCGTCGAGGATCTGGTGAAGACCTACAAGCTGACCAAGGGTGTGGTGTTCCGCCGCCAGGTCGGTGAGGTGCGTGCGGTCGACGGCGTCAGCTTCGAACTGCAGCAGGGCCGCACGCTGGGCATCGTCGGGGAGTCCGGGTCGGGCAAGTCGACGACGCTGCATCAGATTCTGCAGTTGACCGCGCCCGAAGGGGGCTCCATCGAGGTGCTCGGCAAGGATGTGGCCTCGCTGGACCGGCAGGGTCGGCGCGCGTTACGGGGCGACCTGCAGGTCGTGTTCCAAGACCCGGTGGCATCCCTCGATCCGCGGCTCCCGGTGTTCGATGTGCTCGCCGAGCCGTTGCAGGCCAACGGTTTTGACAAGCGTAGTCGAGAGGAACGGGTCGGCGAGCTGCTCGGCATCGTCGGGCTGCAGCGCGAAGACGCCGCCCGCTATCCGGCCGAGTTCTCCGGCGGGCAGAAGCAGCGCATCGGCATCGCGCGGGCGCTGGCGCTGCAGCCGAAGATCCTCGCCCTTGATGAGCCGGTGTCGGCGCTGGACGTCTCGATCCAGGCCGGCATCATCAACCTGTTGCTCGATCTTCAGCAACGGTTCGGGCTGTCCTACCTGTTCGTTTCGCACGACCTCTCGGTGGTCCGCCACCTCGCTCACCGGGTGGTCGTCATGTACAAGGGCACGGTGGTCGAACAGGGCGACGGCGACCAGGTGTTCACCGACCCCGCGCACGACTACACCCGGCGGTTGCTCGCCGCGGTGCCGCAGCCGCAGGTGAATCGCAGCTAAAGTCGGAGCGCATGAGCACCCGAAGGCGAGCGCGAGTGAGGATCGCAGCGGAGCGAGGACCGGTGGGCCCACGCCCGGAGGGCAGAGGACGAGCGGGAGCCGTGGCAGGGATCTTGCGACGCTTCGCTGCGGCCACCGCCATCGCCGCGCTGACCCTGACCGCATGCTCCGGCGGTTCCGAAGAGCCCCCCTCGGCAGGCGGCGAGGCGACGGTCGGAACCACCAACGACATCAACCCGCAGGACGTGGCCAACCTCCAGCAGGGCGGCACCCTGCGACTCGCACTGAACGACTTCTCGCCCAACTTCAACCCGCTGCACATCGACGGCAACACCGGCGACAACAACGCGGTGCTGAAGCCGACGATGCCACGCGCGTTCCGGATCGGGCCCGACGGCTCGGCCACCGTCAACACCGACTACTTCACCAGCGTGGAGTTGACGAGCACCGACCCGCAGGTCGTGACGTACACGATCAACCCGAAGGCGGTGTGGAGCGACGGCACGCCAATCACCTGGGAGGACATCCAGTCCCAGATCAACGCCACCAGCGGCAAGGACGACCGGTTCGCGATCGCCGCCACGAACGGCAGCGACCGCGTCGAGAAGGTCGAGCGCGGCGTCGACGACCGCCAAGCCGTCATCACCTTCGCCAAGCCGTGGTCCGACTGGCGGGGCATGTTCGCCGGAAGCACCGTGCTGCTGCCGAAGAGCTCGACGGAGACTCCCGAGGCTTTCAACAAGGGCCAACTGAACGGCCCCGGACCGTCGGCGGGACCATTCATCGTCTCCAACCTGGATCGCGGGGCGAAGCGAATCACGTTGTCCCGCAACCCCAAATGGTGGGGTGAGCAGCCGCTGCTGGACAGCATCACGTTCCTCGTCCTCGACGACGCCGCACGCATTCCCGCACTGCAGAACAACACCATCGACGCCACCGGACTGGCGACCCTCGATGAGATGCAGATCGCTCGGCGCACAGAGGGGGTGAGCATCCGGCGCGCGCCCGGTCTGGCCTGGTACCACTTCACGTTCAACGGCTCCCCCGGTTCGATCCTGGCCGACCCTGCGCTGCGACGCGCGATCGCCAAGGGCATCGACCGCAAGACCATCGCCGAGGTCACCCAGCGCGGGCTTGCCGACAATCCGGTGCCGCTGAACAACCACATCTTCGTCGCGGGCCAGGAGGGCTACCAGGACAACAGCGGCGAGGTCGCCTTCGATCCGGAGAAGGCCAAGCAGGAGCTCGATGCGCTGGGCTGGCGGCAGAACGGTCAGTTCCGCGAGAAGGACGGTCGTCAGCTGGTGATCCGCGACGTGCTGTTCGACTCGCTCAGCACTCGGCAGTACGGGCAGATCGCGCAGAACAACCTCGCCCAGATCGGCGTCAAGCTCGAGCTGGACGTCCGGCCGGCGGCCGGCTTCTTCACCGACTACGTCACCGTCGGCAACTTCGACATCGCCCAGTTCTCGTGGAGCGGCGACGCTTTCCCGCTCGCGAGCTTGACCCAGATCTATCGGACCGGAGCCGAGAGCAACTTCGGCAAGATCAGCAGTCCGGAGATCGACGAGAAGATCGAGCAGACCGTCGGCGAGCTGGATCCCGCCAAGGCCCGGCAGCTGGCCAACGAGCTGGACAAAATGCTGTTCGACGAGGTGTTCAGCCTGCCGTTGACCCAATCGCCCGGAAACATCGCGGTGCGAAGCAATCTGGCGAACTACGGGGCCTTCGGCCTGGCCGACGCGGACTACACGAAGATCGGCTTCATGAAGCCGTAACGCCTTAGGCTCTCGGTGAGCCAAAGCAGTGTTCGCGGTGCTGGCCGTCGGTAGAACAAACGCCATGACAACGGCCGATCTCCCCACACGCGCACTTCCGGGAACACCGGAGTGGACACAGCTGCTCGCCCGCATCGCCGAAGGCGCCAGCGACCGAGACCTCAACGACGAAAACCCCTTCGACGCGGTCGCCGCGCTGAAGAACGCCGGCTTCGGAACCCTGCGGCTGCCGCCCGACGCCGGTGGCGCGGGATTCACCGTGCCGCAGCTGTTTTCCGCCGTGATCGACGTTGCGCACGCCGACCCGATCGTCGCGCACATCTTCCGCACCCACTTCTGGTTCGTCGAGGAACGGCTGCGCACGGCCGATCTGCCGACATCGCAGGCGTGGTTGGAGAAGGTCGCCGCGGGCAAGGTCTTCGGCAACGCGTTCAGCGAGAAGAGCTCGCTGGCCGTCGGCAGCCTGGTGTTCAAGACCCGGCTGCTGCCCGACCCCGCCAACCCGGGCGCGTATCGCCTCGACGGCGAGAAGTTCTACAGCACAGGGACGTTGTTCTCCGACTACCTCACCGTGACGGCGACGACCGACCACGACTCCGTCGCGAACGTGGTGGTGCCCGCCGATCGCGAGGGTGTCCGCATCATCGACGACTGGGACGGCTTCGGCCAACGCCGCACCGGCACGGGTACGACCGTCTTCACCGATGTCGCGGTCGCGGCGGACGAGGTGCTCAGCGACACGCCCTACGACGCCGATCCGGTGCCGACGGTCCAGTACGCCTCGCTGCAGCTGTTCATCCACGCGGTGGTGGCGGGCATCCTCGAGTCGGTCGTCGACGACGGTGTCGCGCTGCTGCGTTCCCGCGACCGCAGCTTCAGCCACGCGCTCACCGAGCGGCCCAGCGACGATCCGCTGTACCAGAAGCTGCTCGGTGAGTTGGCGAGCACGGCCTACATCGCCAGGGCCTCGGTGCTCGACGCGGCCGCCGCGATCGGCGCCGCGACGGCGTCCGAGGTCGACGGCGTCCCGGATGCCGACCTCGCTTCCGAGGCCCAGTTGAAGGTGGCGAAGGTGAAGGTGCACCTGGACCAGGTGGCGCCCGAGGCCGCGACGCGGTTGCTCGAACTCGGCGGGGCCAGCGCCGCCAGCCGTAAGCGCAACCTGGACCGGCACTGGCGCAACATCCGCACGATCACGTTGCACAACCCGGTCGTCTACAAGGCCAGGGTGATCGGGCAGAACCTGCTGCACGACACCCCGATTCCGTCGAACGCGTACTTCTGACCCTCATCCACCCAGCGATTTGTGCGTGATTTCGATCGCACAGCGATCGTTTTCACGCACAAATCGCGTGTCGAGGAGCGCTCCATGTCGCGACAACTACACCTTGGCGGTTTCCAGATCGCCTCACAGGTCACCCATTCGCATGCAGCGTGGCGTCATCCCGCCAGTGACACCGCGTTCACCACGCCGGAGTATTACCACCGCCTCGGGCGCATTCTCGAGCGCGGCAAGTTCGACTTCGTGTTCTTCGCCGACCTGCGACGTTGGATCCGTCGATCGTCGCGGCCAGCATCGGTGCGGTGACGTCCAAGCTGGGCGTCGCGATCACCAAGTCCGCCACTTACTTTCACCCTTACGAGCTGGCACGCATCTTCGCCAGCCTCGACCACATCACCCGCGGCCGGGTGGCGTGGAACATCGTCACGTCGCTGACGCAGAGCGAGGCGCAGAACTTCGGCCACGACGACCATCTCGACCACGAGTTCCGCTATGAGCGCGCCGACGAGTTCGTCCGCACCGCTTTGGATCTGTGGACGAGTTGGGAGTCCGATGCGCTCGTTCTCGACAAGAAGGAGGGCGTCTTCGCCGACCCGTCGCGGGTGCACGCCGTCGAGCACGACGGCCGGTTCTTCAAGACGCGCGGCCCGCTGAACGTCCCGCGCTCACCGCAGGGCAGGCCGGTGCTGATTCAGGCCGGCTCGTCGAACACCGGCAAGGACTTCGCCGCGCGGTGGGCGGAGGCCATCTTCGAGATCGACCCCACACCCGAGGGCAGACGGGCTTACTACGACGACATCAAGTCGCGCGCCACCGATTTCGGCCGCGATCCGGACAAGGTGCTGATCTTCCCGGCGTTCATCCCGTTCATCGGCGAAACCGAGTCGATCGCCCGCGAGAAGCAGGCGTTCCACAACGAGTTGGCCGATCCGATCTCCGGGCTGATCACGCTATCGGTGCACACCGACCACGACTTCTCGGTCTACGACCTCGATGCCCCGGTCGAAGACGTTCAGGTGACCGGAACGCAGGGCTTGTTCGATACGGCGCGACGGGTCGCCAACCGCGACAACCTGACCCTGCGCGACATCGGCAAGTGGTACGCCCAGGGTGTGCTCCTGCCCCAATTCGTCGGTACCGCGGAGCAAGTCGCCGATCAGATCGAGGAGTCGTTCACCGCGGGCGAGGCCGACGGGTTCATGGTGTCGGCGGCGCAGACGCCGGGCACCTTCAACGACTTCGTCGACGCGGTCGTCCCCGAACTGCAGCGGCGCAGGCTGTTCCGCACCGAGTACACCGGCGACACGCTGCGCGAGCACCTCGGGCTCGGCGATGTCACGTTCGCGCCGGCGCAGCGGTTGCAGTCGGTGAGCTAGTCGGTAGTCAGGCGCGGCCGCAGTCGCTCCGGGGCGGTCACCACCCCGGCTTCGAGGTCGTCGATCAACGTTTCCGCGTAGTCGGCAAGACCACGGACGTCGACGCCGTGCGTGGCCGTGCCGCCGTCGGCGAGGCCGGCGCGCGCCCGGCTCAACACCCCGAGCGCGCCCTTCGTGTTTCCGCGCTGCACGTGGGTGATGCCGACGGCCAGTTGGGCGAGGCTCTGCCAGAGCACGCGTTCGTCCGGTGGGCCGTTCTTCCATGCGGCCTCGAACACCTCGTGCGCGTGAAACGCCATCCCCTTGTCGAGAAGCTCCTGCGCGTACACGACGGTCTCGGCCGGTGGTAGGTCGAGGTCGTCGGGGATCCGCGCGACGCCCTCGCTGCCGTGGGGCAACGGCCGCCCCAGCTCGTCGCGGGCGCGGGTGTTGCGGGGACGCCCGGCTTCGTCGCGGTCGCGCTCGGCCATGGCTCCATCTTGGCACCGCTCACGTGCGCAGCAGTTCGGCGGCCTTCTCCCCGATCAGCACGCTGGGCGCATGGGTGTGTCCGCGGATGATCGCCGGCATCACCGAGGCGTCCGCCACCCGCAAGCCCTCGACGCCGCGCACGCGCAGTTGCGGGTCGACCACGCTGGCGTCATCGCGCCCCATTCGGCACGTCCCCACCGGGTGATACAGCGTGTGCGAGAACGTGGCCAGCGCGCGTGCGAGCGTCTCGTCGTCCAGGGCCGCCGAGTCCAGCGGCCTCGCGATCTTGCCGATGACGCCCTCGAGAGCGGGCGCCTGCGAGATCGTCGCGCAGATGCGCAGACCGGCCATGACGGCGGCCCGGTCGACGCCGCCGGGATCGGTGAGATACCGCGGGTCGATGATCGGCTTGTCCCTTGGGTCGGCCGAACGCAGTTCGATGGTGCCGCTGCTCTGCGGCTTGAGCAGGATCGTGCCGAGCACGACGGCGTGGTTGTCGTAGGGGTCGCCGATGCCCTCCTCGAAGAACGGGGCAGGGGCGAAGATCAGCTCGAGGTCGGGCAGTGCGAGGTCCGGACGGCTCCGAACGAAACCGTAGGCCTCCCCCACATTCGAGGTGAGCATCCCGCGGCGCCGCAGCAGGTAGTTCAGCAGCTGAAGCGGCTTCTCGGCGGCGAAGAGGCTGTCGTTCGGAACATCGAAGCCGAGCGCCGCGATGAAGTGGTCGGCCAGGTTGGCGCCGACATCCGGGGCGTGGACCAGCGTCGAAATGCCGTGCTCGGCCAGCCGTTCGCCATCGCCGATGCCCGACAGCATCAGCAGCTGCGGGCTGTTGATGGCACCGCCGCACAACACCACCTCGCGCCGGGCCTTGACGACGCGACGGGTGCCGTTCTGCTCGATCTCGACGCCGACCGCGCGGCGGCCGTCGAACACCACCCTGGTCGCCAGCGCGTCCGTTTCGAGCGTCAGGTTTGCGCGCTTGAGGGCCGGTTTGAGATAGGCGTCGGCCGCGCTCCATCGCGCACCGCGGCGCTGGGTGACCAGTGTCTCGCAAAAGCCTTCGGGCGCAGCCTGGTTCGGCTTCTCGATACGGTAGCCACACTGCTCGGCAGCGGCCAGCCATTTGGCGGTGGAACTGCGCGGGCTGCGCTGCTTGCTGATGGACAGCGGCCCCGCTTCGATCTTGCGCAGATATGGCTCGAGATGCGCATAGTCCCACTGGTCGCCGGCCGCCTCGCCCCACTCGTCGTAGTCCGCGGCGAATCCGCGCACCCACATCATCGCGTTCATCGACGACGAACCGCCGACCATTTTGCCTCGCGGCCAATAGATTTCGCGGCCGTCGAGTTCCTTCTGCGGTTCGGTCAGATAATCCCAGTCCACGGGGCTGCGGAACAGCTTGACGAAGCCCGCGGGGATGCGGATGAACTTGTCTTTGTCGTGGGGACCCGCTTCCAGCGCGACGACCCGGACGGACGGATTCTCGCTCAGGCGGGCCGCCACCACCGACCCGGCGGAGCCCGTTCCCACGACGACGTAGTCGGCTTCCATCCGCCGGAGTCTAGGTTTTTCGGGGCGGACAAACGGGCGGTGTCGGAAATCCGACCGAAACTCGTCAGCGTTCCCTAGGGCCGGCGCCGCCGCGCCAGCCGGTTACGCCGTCAGCGCAATGTGCTCGGCGCCGTCGACGGCCGCGTACCTCTGCGGGCTGCACGTCAGCACGATCACCTGCCCGTCGCCGCCGACCGCGTTGAACACCGCACCCATCTTGACCAGGCGGTCGGGGTCGGTGAACCCGAGCGCGTCGTCGATGACCACCGGTACGGTGTCCTCCTTGGCCACCAGCGCCGCCCCCGCCAGCCGTGCCACGATGCCCAGTTGCTCCTTGGCCCCACCCGAGAGTGAGTCGTAGGGCACCGTGCGGCCGGACAGCGTGCGGGTGCAGATCCGCAGCGCACTGTCGACTTCCACCTCAAAGCTGTCGCCGAACACCATGCGGCCCAACCGCTCCACCTCGCCACGGAACGGGTCGACGTAGCGTGAGCGGGTGGATTCGCGATGCCGTGCGATCACCGACCGCAGCAGCTCCGCTGCCCTCGCGCGGCGCTGAACCCTCGTGTACTCGTCGAGCGCGTGCTCACGCTCGGTCTCGGCGTCGTCGAGCTTGCCCCTGCGGCCTTCGGTCCCATACACCTTCAGCCGCGCACCGATCTCGCGAAGCTCCTCGATCACGTCGTCGCGGCTGGCCGACAAGGCCTCGGCGCGGCGCGTGGCCTCTTGGAGCGTCGCGGCCACGGCGTCGGGTGCCGCGCGGGTCAGTTCCTCGCTCAGCTCGGCGACCAATGCGGCGGCCCGCTGCGCCTCCTCGGCGTGCGCCTGCGCCCGCAGCGCCAACTCGTCGTCGCTCACGGTGGCCCGCTGACCTTCCAACCGTTCGCGGGCCAGTGTGAGCTCGGACCGGGCGCCGGTGAGCTTCTCGCGCAGCACCGTCGCCCGAGTATCGCTCTCCCCCAGACGCTTAGCCGCCTCCTCGGCGACCTTTCGATGCTTCTCGCACTCGGCGATCGCCTGCTTCTGGGCGGCCGTCGCGGCGTCGAGCTCGGCGCGGGCGGCATCGGAGTCGACCTCAAACAGCTCCGTGACCCCAGGCTGACGCGCGGTGAGCTCGGCAAGACGTTCCCTGAGCCGATCCGCCGACCGGTCACCCGTCAGCGCCTCGACGGTCGCGCTCAGCCGATCGCGGGTCGTCACCAGCTGTTGGCGCCGCTGATCGAGGGTGCGCGCCTCGGCTAGGTCGGCGACGCCACAGTCCGTCAGCGCCGACGCAAGAATCCCTTGTGCGGCATCGAGTTTGGCCTGCGTTTGGGAGGCCGGCGCACCGGGCAGCAGCCGAGCGGTGAGCAGGTCCGGTACCTCGATCGCGGTTTCGGCGCTGACGCTGGCGGTCCACGCCTCCCCTGCACCCAGCCTGACCGTCTCGCCGGCGACGCGCACCTCGACGTCGGCGCTCGCGACCAATTCGATGTGCGCCGACGCCAACTCGACCTGTGCCGTCACGGCGTCGACGGTCGCCTTGGCCGACTCGATCGCGCGCATACCCTCGCCGGTCAACCGGATCTGCGCGAGTTCGCCCTGCACGCGCTCGAGTTCCCGTTCAGCGGTCTCGATCTTCGACAGTTGCGCGGCGATCCGGTCCGCCTCGTCGCGGTCGGCGAGCCGTTGCACGGCTCCTCGCGCCGCTTCGACGCGGGCCTGCGTGGCCTCCAATGCATTTCGCGCCTGTTCGGCGGCGGTCTCGGCGAGCTCAGCCACCTCGACCGCGGTCGTGTGATCGTCGGCGGCCTGGGTGGCGGCGGTCTCGAGCTCGACCATCGCGGCGGCCCGCTGCTCGATGTCGGCACGCAACCGCCTGCGCTCGTCGACCGCGGTGCGCGACGTGCCGTGGTTGGCGTGAGCGGCCGCGGCGACCAGCTCCGCTTCCTTGAGCTGTCCCTTCAGCCCGGCGACCTCTTCGGCGGCCTTCTGCGCGCCGGCGAGCTGTTCGGCCGCGGCCGCGCGTTGGGCCGTCAACCTGGCCAGCTCGTCGGTGAGGTTGGTGTGCCTGCGCACCGCCTCGTCGACCTCCGCGACGGACGCCGCGGCCTCGGCCAACGCGTCCTCGGCCGCTCGCAACCGGTTGGTGGCGGCCGCCCACTCCCCGGTGGGCCTTCCGGTGCGGGTGAAGTAACGCAGGTATTCCTCTTCGACGCGGTCGACCAACAGCGGTTCGGCACCCGAGAGCGCCACCGCCTCACCGGCGGCGACGTCGAGCGCGCGGGACAGCGCGTCACATCCGGACAAATCCACGGCCGCGGTGGACCCCGACTGCAGCACCCGCTGCGCCTGCCACAGGCAGGTGTCGACCGTCTCGTCGAGCATGGCCCGCACCCGGTCGTGCGCCTCGTCACCGGTGAACTGCTGGCGTCGCGGCTCGAGGATCGTCAGCTCGGTCGAGAAGCGCTTGTGGAACCGCTTGCGGTACACGAATCGGTATGGGCCCGTGGAGATCTCGGCCTCCACCTCGGCGCCGATGTCGGCGTGTGTCGGCTTGACCTCTTTGACCTCTTTCTTCGCCGACCGGTCCTTGGCCTCGATCAACAGGTCGAGCGCCTCGATCATCGAGGACTTGCCGATCTCGTTGGCGCCGCTGACGATCACCACGCCGCGTTCGGGAAATTCGATCTCGCGGTGCGTGATTCCGCGGTAGTTGGTCAGGACCAGGCGGTGCAGTTTCACGCCACGCCCCGATCCGACAGCCGCAGAAGCAGCGCCAGGGCGGCGCGGGCGTCCTCGGCCGCCTCACCGTCCGACCGTGCGGTGGCGACCAGTTCGTCGACGGCCGATGCGGCGAAGCCGCCGATACCGAGGTCGTCGAACTCGCCGTCGGCGGGGATGACCGCGATCTCGCTCTGTTTCTCGTCCACCCGCAGCGCGGCGAAGAGCCGGGCGTACTTGTCCAGGCACGCGTCGAGCGCGGCCTTGTCGGTGACCGTCAGCGATCCCGTCAACGCGAGACGCACGACGATACGTTCCTTGTCCGGCAACAGATCGAGGTTGATGTCCAGGTCGGCGACGTCCCGGTCGCTGTCTACGCCGCGGCGCAGCGTGACGAACCGCCAGCGGCCCACCTTGCGCGGTTCGACGTTCACCGGATGCGCCGGATCGGTCTCGTCGATGTCGACGACCAGTACGTGCCCGGAGTCGACCTCGATGTCGTCGTAGTTGGTGACCTCCGGCGACCCGGAATACCAGATCCGTCCCGTGGCACCGACCTGCATCCGAGAGTGCTTGTCGCCCAGCGCTACATAGTGCACAGCGCCCCGGTTGACCGCCGCCTCCAGCGCCGCCAGACGGATCAGCGAAGCGCGGTCCTTGTCGGGTACGAAGATGTCCACGCCGCCGTGGCCGACGACGATCCGTGTCACCCCGTCGGCGGGCAGATCCTCGAGCACGCCGGCCACGGGGTCCGACGACGGCGCCTTCGAGGTCCACGGCGCAGCCACCAGTTCCAGTCCGGGCCGTACCTCGTGCACACCGGCGCGGTCCAGGACCGACACGTTGTCGGGGCGCTCGGCGAGGAACAGCGGGCTGGTGTAGACCGAGGACGCGTCGAGCGGGTCGTGGTTGCCGGGCAGCAGGTACACGGGAACGCCGACGGCGCGCATGGCTTCGAGCGACAGGCTGACATCTCTGGGCGCGAGTTGGTTGTGCTCGAAAACGTCGCCGGCGACGACGATGAACTCCGCGCCGGCGTCGGCCGCCACCCGCCCCACCTCGACCACCGCGTCGCGGCGCGCGGCCGAATAACGGGGCTGCGCCTCGCCATTCAGGAAGTACCGCGTCATGCCGAGTTGCCAGTCGGCGGTATGCACGAATCGCATCTCAGCGCGCTCCTTCCGCTCATGTGTTTGCCGGGCACCGCGAGTGTAGGGCGGCACCCCGACAAGTCACGGGAGGTGCGGCGGCATGCCTTACCGTTAGTCCGGTGACCGACCGGTTTCGCACGCTGCTGTTGCTCCGGCACGCCAAGTCGGACTATCCGGCGGGTGTCGGCGACCATGCCCGTCCGCTGGCGCCGCGGGGTGTGCGCGAGGCGGGGTTGGCCGGTGACTGGTTGCGCGCCCACGCCCCCGCCGTCGACGCCGTGCTGTGTTCGACCGCCACCCGCACCCGCGAGACGCTGGCACGCACCCGGATCGCCGCGCCGGTCCGCTACCTCGACCGCCTCTACGACGCGACGCCGGGCACGGTGATCGACGAGATCAACCGGGTACCGTCGCACTTCGACTTCGAAGTGCAGACGCTATTGGTGATCGGCCACGAACCGGCGATGTCGAACGTCGCACTCGGGCTGTCCACCGTGGAAGGCAGCAACATCGCTGCGGCCGAACAGATCTCGATGAAATATCCGACGTCGTCGATCGCGGTGTTGCGTACCGGCGAGTCGTGGGAGGGACTCGCGCTCGACGGCGCTTCGCTGGTCACCTTCCACGTACCGCGGTAGGCGTCACGCACGGGTGGCGAGCGTCAGCTCCATCAACTTCAGCGCCATCTTGCAGGCGTCGATCCCCGGCGACTGCGGATTGATCCACCATCCGACGACGCCCGCCGCGTCACTGGCCACGCCGCACGCGCCGTTCGGGTCGTTCGGACGCATCACGATCGACTCGATGCCGGCCACCGAACGGTTCTCGATCTGATAGTTGAGCTTCTGGGCCACTTCGCGCTCGTTGTCGAGGCTGCCCTGCTCGAACCAGAACCGGGTGATGTCCACCAGACCCTGCGGGTTGGCCGCCTGCCAGCGACACACCGCGCCGACGAACGTGCTCTGGATGTCGAGGGGGTCGGCGCCCACGGTTTCGGCGAGGATGTCCTCGGTCAGCACCTCGCACTCTTTGAGCAGGTTCGGGTACTGCCGCTCGGAGTCCTGGTTGCGCGGGCCGCCACCTCCCGAACCCGACTTGGCCGCGGTGCCCTCGACGGTCTGCGTGCAACCGGTGAGCAGCGACAGCACGGCCAGCACAGCGATGAGGCCGGCACCCAGCCGACGAGCGAAGGCGGTTGTCATTCGGAATTCACAATCGATTGACGGGTCAGTTCCTTGGCGACGTCGCAGGGTTCCGGGAACGGCTTGCTGGCGAAGCTGACCGACCACTCGATGAAGTCGTCGTCGAACTGGATGCCGATCTCGCACAGATTCGTGCCCAGAAGCGGGTCGTCGCCGACGGCGATGAAGCCGTCGTGGCCCTCGATGTTGATGTCCTCGACGCTGGTGCGGGACAGTTCCTCGGTCTTGCGCTCGCGGCCGATGGGGCTTCCGCGGAACCAGCTGAACGAGAAGTGCGGGCCGAGGATGCTGCCGCCGGCCAACCACTGGCATCCGACCGAGTTCTTGGCGGTGGCCACCAGCCCCGGCACGCGGGTCAGTTTCATGACCTCCGCGTCACCGATGCCCCCACATTCGGGGAAGAACGGGCCGTGTGACGCGTCCGCAGCGGGCGTCGGGTTGTCCTCGGGCACCTGCGGGCCGGTGGGCTCGGAATCCGAGCATGCGGCGGACAGCGGGATGACCACGGCGGCCGCGACGGCCAGGCAGCGGGTCATGCGCGTGCTGTGAGTCACGCCATGCACTGTAGCGGCCGCTCTTGGGGTCAACCACCGACATGCCGGTTGACCAGCTCATATATCGGATGTGCGACAGTAGCGGGATGTTATGGGCGCTGCTGCGACAGTACGCGCGGCCATACCGGGCGCTGCTTGCCACCGTCGCCACGCTCCAGTTGGTCAGCACGCTCGCCTCGCTTTACCTGCCGACGGTCAACGCCGCGATCATCGACGACGGCGTCGCGGCCGGGAACCTGCGCAGGATCGTCGAATTGGGCGGTGTCATGCTCGCCGTCACGGCGCTGCAGGTGGTGTGCGCGGTCGGCGCGGTGTACTTCGGGTCGCGAGCGGGCATGGGGGTCGGCCGCGACCTGCGGGCGGCGGTGTTCGACCACGTGACCGGGTTCTCGGCCGAGGACACCGCGCGGTTCGGTGCGCCGTCGCTGCTCACCCGCACCACCAACGATGTGCAGCAGATCCAGCTGCTGGTGCAGCTGACGTGCACGATGCTGGTCACCGCGCCGATCATGTCGATCGGCGGCATCTTCATGGCCGTGCACCAGGACGCCGGGCTGTCCTGGCTGCTCTTGGTCAGCGTGCCGATCCTGGCCCTGTCCAACTACTGGATCACCCGCCACCTGCTGCCGATCTTCCGCCGCATGCAGCGCCTCGTCGACGGCTTCAACCGGGTGATGCGCGACCAGCTCTCCGGCCTACGGGTGATCCGCGCATTCGCCAGGGAACCGTTCGAACGCACCCGGTTCGCCGACGCCAATCACGCGCTGGCCGACACCGCGCTCGAGGCCGGCCGGTGGCAGGCGCTGATGCTCCCCACCACAACGTTGGTCATCAACGTGTCGAGCGTGGCGCTGATCTGGTTCGGCGGGCTGCGCATCGATGCCGGGCAAATGCAGGTCGGCTCGCTGATCGCGTTCCTGGCCTACTTCATGCAGATCCTGATGGCGGTCCTGCTGGCGACGTTCATCCTCGTCATCATCCCGCGAGCGTCGGTGTGCGCCGAGCGCATCTCGGAGGTGCTGTCGACCACACCGCAGATCGTCAGCCCCGAACGGCCGGTGCGACCGTCGAAAATCCGCGGTGAAATCCGGCTGGACGCCGCGACATTCTGCTATCCGGGCGCCGAACGCCCCGTCCTGCAGGATGTTTCGCTGACCGCACTCCCCGGCACGACGACCGCCGTGGTCGGCTCCACCGGGTCGGGCAAGTCGACTCTGGTGTCGCTGATCTGCCGGATGTACGACCCGACGAGCGGTTCGGTGCAAGTCGACGGCGTCGACGTGCGCGACTACGACCCCGAACAGCTGTGGTCGGTGCTCGGGCTGGTGCCGCAGCGCGGATACCTGTTCTCGGGCACGATCGCCGACAACCTCCAGTTCGGTATGGCCCCAGGACAGGTGGCCACCGAGGAACAGATGTGGGAGGCCCTGCGGGTGGCCGCCGCCGACGATTTCGTGCGTGCGCATGCCGACGGCCTGGACATGCGGGTCGCGCAGGGCGGCGCGAACTTCTCGGGCGGACAGCGGCAGCGGTTGGCCATCGCCCGCGCGGTGATCCGCAGGCCCGCGGTGTATCTGTTCGACGATGCGTTCTCGGCGCTCGACGTCCACACCGACGCGCGAGTGCGTGCCGCGTTGCGGGAGGTGTCGGCGGAGGCGACGGTGATCGTTGTCGCGCAACGCATCTCGACCGTCATGCAGGCGGATCAGATTGTCGTCATCGATGACGGCCGCGTCGTCGGGATCGGCACCCACGAGGCCCTGTTGGCGGACTGCCCGGAGTACGCCGAGTTCGCGGACTCGCAGTCGCTCGCGAGGGTGGGTGACGCGCAGTGAGCGCCCCGATGGCCCGGCCGATCCGCGGCATGGTGCAGGCGCCCACCCAGCGCTCGCGCGACTTCACCGGATCGGCGATCCGCTTGGTCAAGCGGTTGACACCCCAGCGCGGCCCGACCGCGGCGGTGATCCTCCTGGGCGTCGGCGGTATCGCGATCAGCGTGATCGGCCCGCGAATCCTGGGGCACGCCACGGATCTTCTGTTCAACGGTGTGGTCGGCCGACAGCTACCTGCGGGGCTGACCAAGGAGCAGGCCATCGACGCCGCCCGCGCCCGCGGCGACAGCACGTTCGCCGATCTGCTGTCGGGGATGAACGTGGTGCCCGGCCGCGGCGTCGACTTCGGCGCCGTCGGTCGCACCCTGCTTCTCGCGCTGGGCCTGTATCTCGTTGCCGCGCTGCTGGTGTGGTTGCAGGCCAGGCTGCTCAACGTCGCGGTGCAACGCACCATGGCGACGCTGCGCTCCGACGTCGAGGACAAAGTTCACCGAATGCCGCTGTCGTACTTCGACTCCCGCCAACGCGGCGAGGTGCTCAGCCGGGTGACCAACGACGTCGACAACATTCAGCAGTCGCTGTCGATGACGATCAGCCAGCTGTTGACGTCGGTGCTGACGGTCCTCTCGGTGCTGGTGATGATGCTGACCATCTCGCCGCTTCTGACGCTGCTGACCGTGGTGACCGTGCCTCTGTCGTTGTGGGCGACGCGCTGGATCGCGCGCCGGTCGCAGCGCCTGTTCGTCGCGCAGTGGGCGAACACCGGCCGGCTCAACGCGCACATCGAGGAGACCTACAGCGGCTTCACCGTCGTCAAGACATTCGGTCACCGCGCTGCAGCCCAGGAGCGGTTCCGCGAATGCAACGACGCCGTCTACAACTCCGCCTTCGGCGCGCAGTTCTTCTCCGGCCTCGTCGGGCCCGCCACCACGTTCATCGGCAACCTCAGCTACGTCGCGGTGGCCGTCGTGGGTGGTTTGCAGGTGGCGACCGGTCAGATCACGCTCGGCAGCATCCAGGCGTTCATCCAGTACGTCCGCCAGTTCAACCAGCCGCTCACACAGGTGGCGGGCATGTACAACACCCTGCAGTCCGGCGTGGCCAGCGCCGAGCGGGTCTTCGACCTGCTCGACGCGGACGAGGAGACGCCAGATCCCCCGGCGCAGCTGCCGCTTCCCGTCGGCCAAGCGGGCCGGGTCGAGTTCGAGAACGTCACGCTCGGCTACCACCCGGACACCCCGGTGATCCGCGACCTGTCGCTGGTCGCAGAACCCGGCAGCACGGTCGCGATCGTGGGGCCGACCGGAGCGGGCAAGACGACGCTGGTGAATCTGCTGATGCGGTTCTACGACGTCGACTCCGGCCGGATTCTGGTTGACGGCGTGGACATCTCGACGGTCAGCCGGGATTCGCTGCGGTCCCGGATCGGGATGGTGCTGCAGGACACCTGGCTGTTCGGCGGCACCATCTTCGAGAACATCGCCTACGGCAGGCCCGACGCCTCGGAGGACGAGGTGATCGCGGCGGCCAAGGCCGCGTACGTCGACCGGTTCGTGCACATGCTGCCCGACGGCTACCAGACTCGCGTCAGTGACGACGGCGGCACCATCAGCGCCGGTGAGAAGCAGCTGATCACGATCGCGCGCGCGGTACTGGCCAAGCCCGGCCTGCTGGTCCTCGACGAGGCGACCAGCTCGGTGGACACCCGAACCGAGCTGCTGATCCAGCAGGCCATGGCCGAGTTGCGCCGGGATCGAACGAGTTTCATCATCGCCCACCGGCTCTCGACCATCCGCGACGCCGATCTCATCGTGGTGATGGACGAGGGCCGGATCGTCGAACGCGGCACCCACAGCGAGCTTCTCGCTAAGCGTGGCGCTTATTGGTCCATGACGCAGGCCTGATCGCCGTACGCTCGAGACGATGAGCGAGACGGTCTATACGTTCTGCCGGATCTGCCTGGCCTCGTGCGGTCTCGAGGTGACGGTCGAGGACAACCACGTCACGAAGATCGCCGCCGACAAGCAGAATCCGCACAGCTGGCGGGACTTCTGCGCCAAGGGCCGCACCGCACATCACCTCGTGGAACATCCGCGCCGGATCCTCAACCCCATGCGCCGCGTCGGCGAAACCCATGTCGAGGCCACCTGGGACGAGGCCATTGCCGACATCGCGAGCAGGATGAACGCCGCGATCGAGGCCGGTGGGCCCGACGCCGTCGGTGTCTACTACGGCAATCCGGCGGGCTTCTCCTCCTCCAACGTCATCTTCATGAACGGCTGGCTGGACGCGATCGGAACCCAGAACCGCTACGCCGTGGGTTCGGTCGACCAGAATGCGATGCACGTCGTCGCGGACGCGATGTACGGTTCGATCCTGATGGCGCCGGTTTCGGACATCGACAACTGTGACTATTTCCTGCTCGTCGGCGCCAATCCCGCAGTGAGCGCATGGAATTGGCTCGAGACGGTGCCCGGCGGCTGGCGCCGCGCCCTGGCGCGCCAACAACAGGGCGCGACGATAGTGGTGGTCGACCCACTGCGCACCGAATCCGCGGAGAAGGCCGACGTGCACCTCGCAGTGCGCCCCGGACAGGACTGGGCGCTGCTGCTGGCGATGGTCAAGGTCATCCTCGACGAGGGTCTCGAACACCACGGGGATTGCACCGAACTGGCGACCGGCGTGGACGACCTGCGTGCCCTGGTCGCGGCGGCCGATCTGGACGACCTCGCCGCCCGCTGCGACATCAACCGTGACCGGATCGAGCGGGTGGCCCACGACTTCGCCGCGGCGCGCGGCGCCATGGTGGTGACGCGCACCGGCGTGTCCCTGCATCTGGCCGGCACGGTCGCCGAGTGGCTGGGCCATGTGCTCAACGTGATCACCGGCCGCATGGACCGCCCCGGCGGCCGCCGTTTCGAACCGGGCTACGTCGACGCCATCCGGATGTCGGCGATGGTCAAGGCCAAACCGCACTACAGCCGACTGCTGGGCCGCGAAATGGTCGCGGGCGCACACGCACTCAGCGAGTTGCCCGACGAGATCACGACGCCGGGCCGCGGCCAGATCCGCGCGATGCTGATCAACTGCGGTAACCCCGTCGTCTCCGGACCCGACGGCGGCAAGCTGGACCGCGCGCTCGCCGACCTGGATCTGCTCGTCGCGATCGACTTCGTCCAGCGGGAGAGCCACCGTCACGCGCACTGGTTGCTGCCCGCCGCCCACTGGTTGGAGCGCAACGACCTGCTGGCGTTCACCAGCAACATGCACGACGAACCGTATCTGCAGTACGGCGCAAAGGTCGTCGAGCCGCCGCCGGGTGTGCGCGAGGAATGGCGGATCTTCACCGACCTCGCGCTCGCGATGCGTCGACCGTTGTTCGGCGCCAAAGGCCTCAACGGGTTCATCAAGGCGACGCGGGCGGTGGCGCGCGCGACTCGCAGGCAGGCCCTGGAATTCGGTCCCCACTGGATCGACCGTCTGGTCGTGGCGACCTCGCGAAAGGTCAACGGCCACAAGATCAAATGGCGCGACGTCATATCGCATCCGCATGGCTGGGTGTTGGGCCCGCGCGAGTTCGGCCACTTCCGCGACGCGCTGAGAACCGACGACAAGAAAGTGCACGCCGCACCACCGGAGTTCGTGGCGCGCGCCCGCCAGCTGCTCGCCGAACCGCGTCCCGCGGCGCCGGTCGGCTATCCGTACCAGCTGGCCAACCGCAGGCAGCGGCACTCGATGAACTCGTGGCTCAACGAGTTACCGGATCTGCATCCGGCCGGTAAGGGCAATGACGTGGTCATCCACCCGAAGGACGCCGCCGACCTCGGGGTGAGCGACGGCGATGTCGTCAGGGTGTTCTCGCCGGTCGGCTCCATCGAGTTGAAGGCGGTGGTGAACGACCGTCCGCGTGAAGGCGTGATCATCATCGACCACGGCTGGGGTTCACGGGTCTTCGATCCGCACGGGCGCAGTGAGCCGGTCTCCTACGGCGTCAACCGCAACCTGCTGGTCGAGGGGGCAACGGTGGACCCGCTGTCGCAGACGTCGGCGCTCAGTTCGCAATACGTTGGAGTGGAACGGGTTTCCTGCCCGGACGACTAAAGATTCGGCCCTTCGGCGCGCAGTTCGTCGACGTTGCGCATCGCCTCGCGCAGCTTGCTCAGCCACTCGTCGGCATGCTCACCGACCAGACGCACCGACCGCGCCAGGGCATCCGAGCGCGACCGCGCCACGCCCGCGTCGACGAGTGTGTCGAGCACTTGGCGCTCGGGCTGACGCAACCTGGTCATCACCGGAACGGCCATGTTGGTGAACATGATTCGCTCATGGTTGTCGGCGCCCGGTTCCCCGATCTCGATGCCCCACGCGACCTTGCGGCCGTAACGCGCCTCGGCTTCGTCCGCGATGTGCATGCGTTCGGACCTGGTCTCTTCACGGAACCGCGCGGCCCGTCCCGACGCGCGCGCCTCGCTTTCGTCGCCCGCGGCCTCCGGCAGCCGGCCGATCACGGTGATTTCCTCGCGGTCGACCACCACCGTGGGGTCCGCGGCGAACCAGCTCTCGGGAAGCCGGCCCGCGAACCAGTCGGCGGCGTCGCCCGCGTCGGGCTGCTGTGCCTGTTGCCAGCCGCCCTGACGGCGCCGGCCATGGATATTGTGTCGCATGATTACATACTTACACCGTTATACATGTGATATCCGGTCGTTCGCCGTGGGCGAACGGTCCAGGTCAGACCCAGGTGCCGCCATCGACCCGCAGGACGGCACCGGTGACATAGGAGGCGCGGTCGCTGAGCAGCCACGCCGCCGCCTGGGCGATCTCTTCGGGGTCGGCGGCGCGGCCAAGCGGGCAGTCGGACACCAGTTGATCGATCACCCCGGGGCTGGCGCTCTCCCACTCCCGAATCATCTCGGTCAGCGTGGTCCCCGGAGCGATCGCGTTGACGCGGATACCCTCGGGGCCGTAGGTGACCGCTGCCGATTCAGTGAGGCTGTTGACGGCCCGTTTCATCGCGCCGTACGCCGGGAGTGCCGGATTGCCGCGAAGGCTCCCCACGCTCGACGTGTTGACGATCGCGCCGGTTCCCGCCGTCGCGCGGATTGCTTGGACCTCGGCACTCATGGCCAGGTACACGCCCTTGAGGTTCACCTCGTAGACGCGGTCGAAGTCCGCCTCGGCTACCTGGTCGATCGGCCCGGGCGGCACGATCGTCGCGGCGTTGTTGAAGGCGATGTCGAGCCGGCCCCACTTCTTCACTGCCGTGTCGACGGCCGCACGGACATCGGCCGCGTCAGCGAGATCACACACGACGTAGTCGGCGACACCCCCGGCAACGCGGATGTCGTCGGTGACGGCGCGCAGTTGTTCTTCTGTGCGCGCGGTGACCAGAACGGAGGCTCCTTCGCGGGCGAACAGCCGCGCGGCCGCGGCGCCGATGCCGCGCCCCGCACCGGTGATCAGTGCGGTCTTGCCGGCCAGTAGGCCGGTGGTGGTGGTGGTGGTGGTGTGAGTCATGGCATCGAGCCTGTGCTGATGCGCCGACGACAACCAGGTCCCACCGATACCTGGCTGAAACACCGAAAGCCTGAAGAATGGCGGTATGGACAGGACGGAGTTCGCCGCTTTCTTGCGGAGCCGCCGCGAGCGGATCGCCCCGACGGACGTCGGCCTGCCGCTCCGTCGCCGTCGCCGCACACCGGGTCTGCGCCGCGACGAGGTCGCGCAGCTGGCGTTCATCTCCACCGAGTACTACACACGTCTCGAGCAGGCGAGGGCGCCCCATCCGTCGGCGGAGGTGCTGGCGGGTCTGGCCAGGGCGCTACGCCTGTCCGACGCCGAGCGCCAGTACCTCTACACGCTCGCCGGGGTGGCACCCGAGAGGCCGACCGGACCGCCGATGATCGTGCGGCACAGCATCGTCGATCTCGTCCGGCGGCTTCCGCTCGCGCCGGCGATCGTGTTGTCCGCGACCTACGACGTACTTGCGTGGAACGACCTGGCGTGCGCACTGATGGAGGATTTCTCCGCGTTGCCGCCACGCGACCGGAACCTGGCCCGGCGCGTATTCCTCGGCCCCCATCCAGACGGGCGGCGCCTCTACGGCGTGTCCGATGCGGACGAATTCGCCAAGATCTGCGCTCTGCATCTGCGCACGACGGCCGCGAAGTATCCCGAAGACCGGCAGACACTCGACCTGATCGCCGAACTGCGCGATGGCAGTCCAGAATTCGCTGAGCTGTGGGAGCGGCACGACGTCAGCGTCGCGGTCGCGCTGTGCAAGACGTTCGACCACGCGAGAGTCGGGCCGGTGCCGGTCAACTGCGACGTGCTCGACGTCGCCGACGCCGATCAGCGGGTCGTCATCTACACGGCCGATCCGGGTTCGGCGTCGGAAGAGGCGCTGCGCCTGCTGTCGGTCATCGGCACACAGCGACTCGACGCCTGATCATGACAACGCCTAGCCGCGCTTGCGCAGCAACACGAAGCCGCCGCCGACGACAGCGCCGATCAACAGCAGAACGGCCAGCGTCGGGCTGACCAACCACCACGCCAGGGCGACCGCGATAAGGGCGGGCGAGGCGACGAAGAGCACCATGCCCGGGTGCTGCTTGATGACCGCCAAGGCGCTCTGCGCCCGTACCCGGTCGATTTCCTTTGCCATATCCCAAGAATGCCAGCCGGCGACGGATTCGGCGTCGGTGAACCAGTCCGAAAAGTCCGCCACAGCGCGACCGTCGCCCGGTTAGTTTGTAGCGCATGACAGCACCGAACAACGGAAGCTGGCGCCCCGATCCCGAGGGTCGCTATGAGTACCGCTGGTGGGACGGTCAGCAGTGGACCGACCAGGTTTCGCATCAGGGGCAGGTGGGCCGAGCACCGCTGACGTCACTCGGTGGACCTCCCCCGGCACCCCAGGCTCCCCCGCATCAGACGGCGCCTCCGCAGGCCGCTGCCGTCGGCGACGGGTTCGGAGGCATCAGCGGCGACCTGGTCGACGGCCGGTTCAGCGAGAAAGAGGCCAAGGCCATCGCCAACCAGAACACGAAGATGTTGCGTGTGCGCCTCGGCGAACCGTTCATGGCGCGGCAGGGGTCGATGGTGGCTTACCAAGGCAACGTCGATTTCGCGTTCGAGGGTGGCGGCGCCTCGAAGTTCATCAAGAAGGCGCTGACGGGCGAGGGCCTGCCCCTGATGCGGGTTCAGGGGCAGGGCGACGTTTTCCTCGCCGAGCGGGCGTACGACGTGCATCTGCTGTCTCTGAACAACTCCGGGCTGTCGATCAGCGGAAAGAACGTCCTGGCGTTCTCGTCGAGCCTGAACTGGAACATCGAGCGGGTGCGCGGCGGCAGCATCGCGACCGGCGGACTGTTCAACACGACACTGCGCGGAACCGGATGGGTCGCGCTGACGACCGACGGGCCGCCGGTGGTGCTGAATGCGGCGGAGGCGCCGACGTTCGCCGATACCAACGCTGTGGTCGCGTGGTCGGCGCATCTGCAGACCCAGCTCAAGACCAGCTTCAAGGCCGGCGCGCTGATCGGCCGAGGGTCCGGCGAGGCGATCCAGGTCGCGTTCCACGGTCAGGGCTTCGTGATCGTCCAGCCGTCCGAGGGTGTGCCGCACGTCGCGACCGCCTAGTCAAAGCTCGAGCAGCACCGTCACCGGTCCGTCGTTGACGAGTTCGACCTGCATGTGAGCGCCGAAGACACCGGTCTGGACGGTCGCGCCGAGATCGCGCAGCGCATCGGCGAACGCGGTGACAAGCGGCTCGGCGGTCGCGCGCGGCGCGGCGGCGTTCCACGCCGGCCGCCTGCCCTTCGCGGTGTTCGCATACAAAGTGAACTGGCTGACGACCAGGATGGGCGCCGAAACGTCCGCCGCGGACTTCTCATCGTCGAGAATCCTGAGCTGCCACAGCTTTTCGGCCATCCGTCGGGCCTTGGCCGCGTCGTCGTCATGCGTCACGCCGACGAGCGCGAGCAGACCCTGGCCGTCGGGCCGGATCTGCCCGACGACCTCGCCATCCACCGTGACCGCGGCCGAAGTGACCCGCTGAGCGAGAACTCGCATGCTCGCAGATGCTGCCATGGCCGCCGATGCGTGCGGAGCGGGCCATAAGACCCGACTCCGGTTGAATACCCCTAGGGGGTATTGGGTACTCTGGTGAGCATGGCTACCACCACAGTCACAGTCACCGGAATGACCTGCGGACACTGCGCGGCGTCGGTGCGCGAGGAACTCGGCGAAATCCCGGGCGTACAGGCGGTCGACGTCGACGTCGCCAGCGGCGCCGTGACCATCGACAGTGTCGCACCCGTCGAAGCCGACGCGATCAGAAGCGCCGTGGAGGAGGCGGGCTACCGCCTGGCCGGCTGATGAGACCCGACGCCGCGGCCACCGACACGATCGAGTTGTCGATCGACGGTATGACTTGCGCGTCGTGCGCGAACCGGATCGAGCGCAAGCTCAACAAGCTCGACGGCGTGACGGCCACCGTCAACTTCGCGACCGAGAAGGCGCGCGTCGCGTACGGCGCCGATGTGACGCCGCAGGCTCTGCTGGCCACCGTCGAAGAAGCGGGTTACCACGCGCACCTGCCTGCGGACCGCACGACAGACGACGAGGACCCGACCGTCGCACTGCGGCGCAGGCTGCTGGTGTGCCTGGCGCTGACCGTCCCGGTCATCGCGATGGCGATGGTCCCCGCGCTGCAGTTCCCGAACTGGCAATGGATGTCGCTGGCGTTGACGACGCCGGTGGTGCTGTGGGGCGCCTGGCCGTTCCATCGCGCGGCATGGACCAACCTGCGCCATGGCAGTTCGACCATGGACACGCTGATCTCGATGGGCACGCTCGCTGCCTTGGGATGGTCGATCTACGCGCTGTTCTGGGGCACCGCGGGCGCCCCGGGGATGACGCATGGATTCGAGTTGACACTGTCACGCGGCGACGGTTCGGGCAGCGTGTATTTCGAGGTCGCGGCGGGAGTCACAACGTTCATCCTCGCGGGCCGATATTTCGAAGCGCGATCGAAACGGCGTGCGGGTGCGGCGTTGCGGGCGTTGCTGGAGCTCGGAGCCAAGGACGTCGTGGTCCGCAGAGACGATGGCGAACAACGCATTCCGATCGATCAGCTGGGCGTCGGAGACGAGTTCGTGGTGCGTCCGGGTGAAAAGATCGCCGCCGACGGTGTGGTGGTCGAGGGCGCCTCGGCGGTCGACGCTTCGATGCTGACTGGCGAGTCGGTGCCGGTGGACGTCGCTGCGGGCGACGAGGTCGTCGGGGCGACGGTCAACGTCGACGGTCGACTCGTGGTGCGGGCCAAGCGGATCGGCGCGGACACTCAGCTGGCGCAGATGGCGCGGCTGGTCGAAGACGCCCAGAACGGCAAGGCGGAGGCACAGCGACTGGCCGACCGAATCTCCGGGGTTTTTGTGCCGGTGGTGATCGCGTTGTCGGTCGCGACTCTCGGGTTCTGGCTGGCCACCGGTGGGTCGGTCGCGGCGGCCTTCACCGCGGCGGTGGCGGTGCTGATCATCGCCTGCCCCTGCGCGTTGGGCTTGGCGACACCGACCGCGCTGATGGTTGGCACGGGGCGTGGAGCGCAGCTCGGCATCCTGATCAAAGGGCCGGAGGTGTTGGAGTCGACGCGGCGGATCGACACCATCGTGTTGGACAAGACCGGGACCGTCACCACGGGCAAGATGACGCTCATCGATGTCGTCGCCGCCGACGGTGAACAGCCCGACGAGGTGCTGCGGGTCGCCGGAGCGGTCGAGGACGGTTCGGAGCACCCGATCGCACGGGCGATCGCGAAGGGCGCGCGGGACAAGCTCGGTGACCTGCCGGCGGTCGAGGACTTCACCAACCTGCGTGGTCTCGGAGTGCGCGGACGGGTCGACGGACGCGATGTGACCGTCGGACGGCAGCGGCTGCTGACATCGCACGACTTTTCCGAGTCGCTGAAAGGGGCGGTGCGACAGAAGGAGTCGCAAGGCAGGACCGCGGTGGTCGTCGGGTGGGGCGGGTCGGCGCGCGGCGTGCTGGTGGTGGCCGATGCGGTCAAACCGACGTCGGCCGAAGCGATTTCACGACTCCGTGCACTGGGTTTGCGGCCGATGATGGTGACCGGTGACAACGAGGCCGCAGCCCGCACGATCGCTGCACTGGTGGGCATTGACGACGTCGTCGCCGAGGTGTTGCCGCAGGACAAGGTCGACGTGGTCAAGCGTCTTCAGGTCGACGGCAAGGTGGTCGCCATGGTGGGCGACGGAGTCAACGACGCGGCCGCGCTGGCCCAGGCCGACCTCGGGCTCGCGATGGGAAGCGGCACCGATGTCGCCATCGAGGCGAGTGATCTCACGTTGGTGCGCGACGACCTGAACGCTGTCGCCGACGCGATTCGGCTGTCGCGCAGGACGTTGGCGACGATCAAGGGCAATCTGTTCTGGGCGTTCGCCTACAACGTCGCAGCGTTGCCGTTGGCGGCGGCAGGCCTGCTGAATCCGATGATCGCCGGTGCGGCAATGGCATTCAGTTCGGTGTTCGTGGTCAGCAACAGCCTCCGGCTGCGCCGGTTCTCCGCTACAGTGTGAGGTTGATCGGGCCGAGTATCTGGCAGTTCGGCTCGAGCGCGTCTTCGAAGACCTTGCCGCAGCCTCGTCCGCTGGCGGTGTAGGTCGCGCCCGGCTGGTACGGCGCGAAAAACACCTGCGCGGCTGCCGGCCCTCGCGCCTGTGTGCACTGGCCCTGCGAGTTGGGCCCGGCGACGTGGACACAAGCGACGCTCCACGCTGGACGGAACGGAGCGCCGCAGGCCAGGAATGACACCGTCGCCGTCACCTTGCTCACGCCGTCGGTGTTGACGACCTGCGGCGGCGACAGCGTGTAACCGCACGCCGGCTGCGGTGGCTGCGCGTTCGCTGTACCCAAACCCAGCAGCCCGGACCACGCGACGACCAGTGTGACCAGCACAGCTTTGACGACCCGGCTCATGCCTGGATCGTAATTCACCCACGCCAGTAGCCGTTTCGAAATGGAAGCGTCGGGTCCTACGGTCCTTCGCTGTTCTTGGGGTGGTTGTCGGGATCGGTGGGTGGGTCGTCGGGTTCGTCGGGCAGGAGGTATTTCTCGGGGTGGTGGTAGTTGTTGATGCGGGTTTGGCCGGTGTC
>NZ_LZSQ01000108.1 GCF_001665535.1 Mycobacterium sp. 852002-51961_SCH5331710 | reverse complement strand
TGACATTGATTCCGTTAATCGGGTTCGGGTGAGGATGGTCTTGCTCGTTCGCCGCCGGTGATGACTCGGCCTGTGACTGGCGCCCTGCTGGGTTGTCTTCCAATTGATTTGTCTCACCGGCGACGTGCGTGCAAGTACCACAACAGCCCTGGTAGGGCGGACATGACTTAATCAGGAGCCTGTCCGCTGCCTCATCAATGTCTTGTCTGCCCGCCCTACCGGGTTGTCACCCAGCCACACGGTTCATTGCACGGAGAGGACACCACTATCGTGACATCCCCACGCCGCGTCGTCATCGGCGCTGACACCCACCTCGACACCATCCACGTGGCTGCGATCACCGATACCGGCGGACTGCTTGGCGATGCCGAATTCCGTACCAACCCAAGCGGCTACTGGGCCGCGATCTGCTGGGCGCGTAGTTTCGGCGAGGTCGTCGCTGTCGGTGTTGAGGGCACCAGCTCCTACGGTGCAGGGTTGACACAGGCATTGCAGATCAACGACATTCACGTCGTCGAGGTCAACCGTCCCGACCGCTCGGCGCGGCGCCGCCAAGGCAAGTCCGACCCTCTCGATGCTTATAGCGCTGCTCGTGCGGTGTTGGCCGGCCACGGCCTTGCCGTGCCCAAAGACTCCCGCACCGGGGCCCTCAAAGCGCTGCTGATCGCTCGTCGCGGCGCGATCAAAGCCCGCACCGCGGCTATCCAGCAGATCAAGGACCTGCTTGTGACCGCCCCGGCCGATCTTCGGGAACGCTACCGCCGTTACCCCACCACCCTGCGTCTGGTCGAAGCGCTGGCCGACTGCCGCCCCCGCGCACACGAGGACCCCACAACGGTATCGGTGCTGATCGCCTGTAAAGCGCTTGCGCAACGCATCGGGTACCTCGAGCGCCAAGACCGTGAGCTGACCGCTGAGCTCGACGCCTTGACCGCCGCGCTCAACCCCGCTTTGCGGGCGGCCTACGGAGTGGGCCCCGACACCGCCGCCCAACTGCTCATCACCGCCGGAACCAACAGTCACCGACTACGCAGCGAAGCAGCGTTCGCCATGCTGACTGGGGTCGCACCGATCCCGGCCTCATCGGGAAAAACCAACCGGCATCGGCTGTCCCGCGGCGGAGACCGCGCCGCCAACAACGCCCTGCACCGCATCGCTTTGGTCCGCTGGTCTCACGACCGACGCACCCGCGACTACGTCGCCCGCCAACTGGCCGCTGGGCGCAGCAAGAACGACGTCCTACGTCTACTCAAACGGGCCATCGCACGCGAGATGTTCCGACACCTCACCGAGCCCTGCCCCATCGACGACTACAGCGACCTACGTCCAACCCGCCAAGCCCGCAACATCACATTGACCGCCGCGGCAGCACACTTCAACGTCTGGCCAATCACGATCTCCCGACTCGAACGCGGCCTCAAACGCGACGACACCCTCGCCACCAACTACCGCCAATGGCTAAACACACTGACCATAGACGCCGCTTGACCCATAACAGAGATAGGAGCATCA
>NZ_LZSQ01000107.1 GCF_001665535.1 Mycobacterium sp. 852002-51961_SCH5331710 | reverse complement strand
CGGTCTCTACTACTGCGAATGGGCAAGTCGGTGTTTCGCGGGAGTGCTTCCTTACTAGGGTGGGGGAGTGACCCACTATGACGTCGTCGTACTCGGAGCAGGCCCCGGCGGATACGTCGCGGCCATCCGTGCCGCGCAGCTCGGACTGAACACCGCCATCGTCGAACCCAAGTACTGGGGCGGCGTCTGTCTCAACGTCGGGTGCATCCCGTCGAAGGCGTTACTGCGCAACGCGGAGCTGGCGCACATCTTCACCAAAGAGGCCAAGCAGTTCGGCATCAGCGGCGAGGCGACGTTCGATTACGGCGTCGCGTTCGACCGCAGCCGCAAGGTCGCCGAGGGCCGGGTCGCCGGCGTGCACTATCTGATGAAGAAGAACAAGATCACCGAGATCCACGGGTACGGGAAGTTCAAAGACGACCACACGCTCGAGGTCGATCTCAACGAGGGCGGCACCGAGACCGTCGAGTTCGACAACATCATCATCGCCACCGGCAGCAGCACCCGCCTGGTGCCCGGCACATCGCTGTCGGAAAACGTGGTCACCTACGAAGAACTCATCATGACGCGCGAGCTGTCGTCGTCGGTCGTCATCGCGGGTGCGGGCGCCATCGGCATGGAGTTCGGCTACGTGATGAAGAACTACGGCGTCGACGTCACGATCGTCGAGTTCCTGCCCCGCGCGCTGCCCAACGAGGACGCCGAGGTCTCCAAGGAGATCGAGAAGCAGTTCAAGAAGCTCGGCGTCAAGGTGCTGACCGGTACCAAGGTGGAGTCGATCGACGACGGTGGCGGCGAGGTCACCGTGACCGTCAGCAAGGACGGCAAGTCCCAAGACCTCAAAGCCGAAAAGGTGCTGCAGGCAATCGGATTCGCGCCGAACATCGAGGGCTTCGGGCTCGACAAGACCGGCGTCGAGGTCACCGACCGCAAGGCGATCGGCATCGACGACTACATGCGCACCAGCGTCCCGCACATCTACGCGATCGGTGACGTGACCGGCAAGCTTCAGCTGGCGCACGTGGCCGAGGCGCAGGGCGTCATCGCCGCCGAAACCATCGCGGGCGCAGAGACTTTGCCGCTCGGGGACTACCGCATGCTGCCACGCGCGACGTTCTGCCAACCGCAGGTCGCCAGCTTCGGGCTCACCGAGGAGCAGGCCCGCGAGGAGGGTTACGACGTCAAGGTGGCCAAGTTCCCGTTCACCGCGAACGCCAAGGCGCACGGTGCCGGTGACCCGAGCGGCTTCGTCAAGCTGATCGCCGACGGCAAGTACGGCGAGTTGATCGGCGGCCACTTGATCGGCCACGACGTGTCCGAGCTGCTGCCCGAGCTGACGCTGGCGCAGAAGTGGGATCTGACCGCGACCGAACTGGCCCGCAACGTGCACACGCACCCGACGATGTCCGAGGCCCTGCAGGAGTGCTTCCACGGTCTGCTCGGCCACATGATCAATTTCTGACGTGCTCCAGAGAACCAACACAGCGAACGTGACTCAGACATCCGGCACGGCGCGGGCCCTGTGGGTCGCCGGCATCGGGGGATTGGTGGTCGGCCACATCCTCTGGCTGGCCGGTATCTCCCATGCCACATCGACGTCGAACGTCAGCACCTGGGTGCTCGTGGTGGCCGCGGTGTCGTTTCTCGTCGGCGGAGGCGTCGGCTGGCTGGGGTGGCGCAGCTATCAACGCAAGAGCGAAGTGTGGGCGGCTTTCCTGCTGGCGCTGCCGGTGTCCCCGGTGCTGTTGTCGCTGATCGTGCTGGGGATCACGTACCTCTAATCCGGGAAGTCCAGCGGCACTTTCAAAGTGGTGATCGTCGCGGCCAGCCCGTCGTACTGGGCTGCCAGCATGCAGAATTCGATCAGTTGCGGTTTGGTCAGGTGCCTGGCCAACACTGCCCACGTCTCAGAGGACACGCCCCGGGTCACGACGAACTCGTCGGTGGCGGTGATCAACGCGCGCTGACGGTCGGTCAGCCCCTCGGCGTCGGGCCCCTCGAAGATCTTCTTCTGGACGTCCGGGCCGATCCCCCGGGTGCGCGCCAGGCGTCGGTGTTGCTGGAGTTCGTACTCGCAGTCGCGCAGATGGCCGACGCGCAGGATGACGGTCTCGGCGTCCTGCACCGAGAGCTTGCTCAGGATGCCGAGCAGCACCCCGCTGTACGGCAGCCACGCCAGGAACAGAAGCCGGTGTTGGCCAAGCACATTGAACAGGCTGAACCGCGGTGCCCGGATGGTGCGCGCACCGAGTTTCGCGATGGCCCAGTTCAGTGGGCCGAGTTCCTTGAATCCACCGGGCGCGATGCGGGCCGACTCGGGTGCGCTCATCACAGCGAGTCTACGTGCCTAGGCCTGACGTACCAGATAAGGCGAGACGGTGCTGCGGTGCTCGTCGATGTCGAGCGCGCGGCCCAGCGCGGGGAATGCCCGCTGCGGGCAGTTGTCCCGCTCGCAGACCCGACAACCCGCGCCGATCGGCGTCGCCACCTCGCCTGACAGGTCGAGCCCCTCCGAGTAGACCAACCGGTGCGCGTGGCGGAGTTCGCAGCCCAGGCCGATCGCGAACGTCTTGCCCGGCTGGCCGTAGCGCTGTGCGCGACGCTCCACGGTGCGTGCGACCCACAGGTAATTGCGTCCGTCGGGCATCTGGGCGACCTGCACGAGGATCTTGCCGGGGTTGGCGAACGTCTCGTAGACGTTCCACAGCGGGCAGGTGCCGCCGCTGGATGAGAAGTGGAAACCGGTGGCCGACTGGCGTTTTGACATGTTGCCTGCCCGGTCGACGCGGACGAAGGACAGCGGCACGCCGCGCATGGACGGCCGTTGCAGGGTCGAGAGGCGGTGCGCGATCGTCTCGTAGCTGACCGAATAGAACGCCGAGAGCCGCTCGACGTCGTAACGGAATTTCTCCGCGACATCGTGAAACTGCGTGTAGGGCAACATCATTGCAGCGGCGAAGTAGTTGGCCAGCCCCATCCGCGCCAAGCGGGTCGACTCGTCGCTGGTGAACTTGCCTTCGTCGACGAGCTTGTCGATGAGGCCGCCGAACTCCAGATATGCCAGTTCGGCGGCCATCTTGAACACGGTCTGGCCCGATGAGAGATGGTTGTTGAGCACCAGCGTCTTCGTCTCGGGGTCGTAGCGATGCAGCACCGACTCGCCGAGGTCCATGCGCTGGGTGATGCGGACGCCGTGCACCATCGTCAACCGGTCCGAAAGTTGGCGCGCCAGCTCCGAACGCTGCATCCGCATGCGGATGGTGAGATCTTCTGCGGCGGTGTCGAGTTCGTGCAGATAGTTCTGCCGTTCGTAGAAGTAGTCCCGGACTTCCTCGTGCGGCATGGTGATCGCGCCCGAACCCGAGCTGAAGCCCCCGCCGCCGGCGTTGAACCGGTCCTCGGTGGCCGCCGCCAACTGGGTGGTGGTCAGCTGGTAGCGGCGGTGCAGGTTCACCATCGCCCGGGCCAAGTTGGGGTGCGCGGCGACCATGTCCGCGATCTCCGTGAGGTCGACGTCGGTGTCGAGATCCCGGTCGAGCGTGACCTCGCGCAGCTCGGCGACCAGCCGGGTGTCGTCCTCGGAGGCGAAAAACGTCGCATCGACGCCGAACACCTCCGTGATGCGCAGCAGGACCGCGACGGTCAGGGGGCGCACGTCGTGCTCGATCTGGTTGAGATAGCTCGGCGAGATGTCCAGCATCTGCGCCAGCGCCGCCTGGCTGAATCCGCGCTCGCTGCGTAGCTGCCGAACCCGTGATCCGACATAGGTTTTCGCCACGTCAACCAGGGTAGCAACGATGCGAAGAGGGCCTTCGCATTGTTGGCAGATCGGCCGTTGTGGCAGGATCAGCGGTCGTGAGCACCAAGCAGGGATCGGCAGCAGGCGCCGCGCAGGGGCTGGCCAAGACCATGATGCCCGTCCCTGATCCGCACCCCGACGTCTTCGATATCGAGTGGCCGCTGCGGGTCGCGGACGTGGACCGCGAAGGCCGGCTGAAGTTCGACGCCGCGACACGTCACATCCAGGACATCGGCTCGGACCAGCTGCGGGAGCTGGGCTTCCAGGAGACCCATCCGCTGTGGATCGTGCGCCGCACGATGGTCGACATGATCCGCCCGATCGAATTCCAGGACATGCTGCGGCTCCGCCGCTGGTGTTCGGGCACGTCGAACCGGTGGTGCGAGATGCGGGTGCGTATAGAAGGCAGGCGGTCAGGCCTCGTGGAGTCGGAAGCCTTCTGGATCAACATCAACCGCGAGACGCAGGGGCCGGCCCGGATCTCCGACGACTTCCTCGAGGGCCTGCGGCGCACGACCAACGTCGACCGGCTGCGGTGGAAGCCGTACCTGTCGCCAGGCAGTCGCGAGGACGCCGACGAGATACGGGACTACCCGGTCCGGGTCAGCGACATCGACATCTTCGATCACATGAACAATTCGGTGTACTGGTCGGTGATCGAGGACTACCTGCTGCACCACCCCGAACTGGAGCGGTTTCCGCTACGCGTGACGATCGAGCACGACGCCGCGGTGGCACTCGGCGACAGACTCGAGATCCTCAGCCACACGTTCCCGCCCGGTTCGACGGACAAATTCGGTCCGGAACTGATGGACCGCACTGTTACAACGCTCACATATGCGGTCGGCGACGAGGCCAAGGCCGTCGCATCGATCTTCAAACTCTGATCATCGCCCCTTTAACAGTACGGGCGTACTGACCTGCGCATATGGGCTACTGGTCGGTAACTACTGAACCGGTCAAGCGCAGGTTGATCTTCGCAAAATTCGCTAATCCGGTGGAGTGGTTGGCGAAAGTTGGCACCCGAAACGGCTGGACCTGCGCTAATGGAGTAAGGCATCCTCGTAGTAGCGAATCCGCTGAACCGTTTGGGTGTTAACAAGCCGGGTACTCCGGCCGCGCCGCAGCGATAGTGAACAGATTGAAGGAGCGCCATGTCAACCGTTGGCAAGCCGAAGAGCGCAGAGGAAATTCAGCGCGACTGGGACACCAATCCCCGTTGGAAGAACGTCACCCGTGAGTACTCCGCTGAGGACGTCGTCGCGCTGCAGGGCACCGTGGTCGAGGAGTCGACCCTGGCCCGCCGCGGCGCGGAGATCCTGTGGAACCAGCTGCACGACATGGAGTTCGTCAACGCGCTCGGCGCGCTGACCGGCAACATGGCCGTCCAGCAGGTCCGTGCCGGCCTGAAGGCCATCTACCTGTCCGGGTGGCAGGTCGCCGGCGACGCCAACCTGTCCGGCCACACCTACCCCGACCAGAGCCTGTACCCGGCCAACTCGGTGCCGCAGGTGGTCCGCCGCATCAACAACGCGCTGCTCCGTGCCGATGAGATCGCCAAGGTCGAGGGCGACACCTCGGTCGAGAACTGGCTGGTGCCGATCGTCGCCGACGGCGAGGCCGGCTTCGGTGGCGCGCTGAACGTCTACGAGCTGCAGAAGGCGATGATCGCCGCCGGTGTCGCGGGCTCGCACTGGGAGGACCAGCTGGCCTCGGAGAAGAAGTGCGGCCACCTCGGTGGCAAGGTGCTGATCCCGACCCAGCAGCACATCCGCACGCTGACCTCCGCGCGCCTGGCCGCGGACGTCGCCGACGTCCCGACCGTCGTGATCGCGCGCACCGACGCCGAGGCGGCCACCCTGATCACCTCCGACGTCGACGAGCGCGACCAGCCGTTCATCTCCGGTGAGCGGACCAAGGAAGGCTTCTACCGCGTGAAGAACGGCATCGAGCCGTGCATCGCGCGTGCGAAGGCCTACGCGCCGTACGCCGACCTGATCTGGATGGAGACCGGCACCCCCGACCTCGAGCTGGCCAAACAGTTCGCCGAGGGTGTGCAGGCCGAGTTCCCGGACCAGATGCTGGCCTACAACTGCTCGCCGTCGTTCAACTGGAAGAAGCACCTCGACGACGCCACGATCGCGAAGTTCCAGAAGGAGCTCGGCGCGATGGGCTTCAAGTTCCAGTTCATCACGCTGGCCGGCTTCCACGCCCTGAACTACTCGATGTTCGATCTGGCATACGGCTACGCCCGTAACCAGATGAGCGCGTACGTCGAGCTGCAGGAGCGCGAGTTCGCCGCCGAGGAGCGCGGATACACCGCGACCAAGCACCAGCGCGAGGTCGGCGCCGGCTACTTCGACCGGATCGCCACCACGGTGGACCCGACCAGCTCGACCACCGCGCTGAAGGGTTCGACCGAAGAGGGTCAGTTCCACTGACATCTCGGTGAGTAAGCCAAGCCCAGTAGGCTCACGAGGCCCAACGGCTTGTCATCAGGCCCCGTCCTTATATTGGGCGGGGCCTGATGTTGTGGAGAGGACGCAATGAGCATTGAACGAGTGGGCGTGGTCGGCGCCGGACAAATGGGCAGCGGCATCGCCGAGGTGTCGGCGAAGTCCGGCGCGAACGTCGTCGTCTACGAGCCGTCCGAGCAACTCGTCGAGGCCGGGCGCAAGCGGATCACCGGATCGCTGGAACGGGCGGCGAGCAAGGGCAAGCTCTCCGAGGCCGATCGCGATGCGACGCTGGCGCGGTTGAGCTATACGACCGACCTGTCGGATCTGGCCGATCGCCAGCTGGTGATCGAGGCCGTCGTCGAGGACGAGGCCGTCAAGGGCAAGATCTTCGCCCAGCTCGACGAGATCATCACCGACCCCGACGCCGTGCTGGCGTCGAACACGTCGAGCATCCCGATCATGAAAATCGCTGCGGCGACGAAGAATCCGAGCCGCGTGCTGGGGTTGCACTTCTTCAATCCGGTGCCGGTGCTGCCGCTCGTCGAGTTGGTCAACACGCTCGTGACCTCGGACGGCGCGCTCGCGCGGGTCGAGCAGTTCGCCGGTGAGGTACTGGGCAAGCAGGTCGTACGGTGTTCGGACCGTTCGGGTTTCGTCGTCAACGCGCTGCTTGTGCCGTATCTGTTGTCGGCGATCCGGATGGTGGAGTCGGGCGTCGCCACGGTCGAGGACGTGGACAAGGCGATCGTCGCGGGGCTGTCGCATCCGATGGGGCCGTTGCGGCTTTCGGACCTGATCGGCCTGGACACCATGAAGCTGATCGCAGACTCGATGTTCGAAGAGCTCAAGGATCCGCACTATGCGCCGCCCCCGCTGTTGCTGCGGATGGTCGAGGCGGGTCAGCTCGGCAAGAAGTCAGGGCAGGGCTTCTACAGCTACTAGTGCCGAGCGTACGGTTGTGTACGCAAACGCCGAGAGACGGCGTGAGAAAGCGTGCGCTCGACGAGTATGTGATCACAGCGGACAACTAAGGCTGGCGAGTGCCTCCCGTACTCGCCGCACGATCTCCGGTCGCTGATATCGCAACTGCCTCGAGCTGACGCGCACTATCCGCCACCCCATTGCGGCGAGAAACTCGAGCCTGTCGATGTCGGCCGCGTAATTGTCCGGCTTGGTCCAGTGCTGTTCTCCGTCATACTCGACGCCAACCTTCCACTCTGGCCATCCCATATCGATGCGGCGGACGACGGCACCCCACTCATCACTGACCTGAATCTGAGTGACAGGGCGCTCGATGCCCGACCGCACGAGCAGCAATCGCAGGCGAGTCTCCTGGGGTGACTCGGCGCCGGCGTCGACGTACTCCAAGGTTTCGCGCAACTGACGAATACCGCGCGCTCCGGGATACCGCTTTGCCAACGAGATAACCTGGGTGAGATCGGTTCTCGTTGCATGCAGCAGATCGTCGATGCGTATGACACCCGATTCGAGTCCAAGTCGGCGGCCGAGGTCGTAGGCGGTGCGGGCTGCAGTCGTGCAACTGATCCCGTCGATCTCACAGAGCTCGTCGTCTCTGATCTGCCCGCTGTGGATCCTGATGCCCGGCGCTCCCGGCCTGCGGATCCTAGCCAGCTCGGCGGGTGCGTCGTACGGTATCCATTTAGCGCCGAGCAGCGCTGCGGCCGAATGGCCGGAAAGCGTTGCCGTGCGGCCGGACCACAGCCATGCCGCACGCGCCCGGTCAACGGCGGTCAGCTCGGCGCCTGTCTTGCAGTAGACGTTTCGATGAAGCATTGAGTAGCTACGCATCAGGTCCCTGCGGGTGAGGTTGCCGCTCGCGAGTTCTTCGGACGCGACGACAAGACGGGTATGCACTCGTCCATCGTGGGCCGTCGGCGGGTGGGTCAGCTGCGCCAATCGCTTTGGCTGTGGATAAATACCTCGCCGAGCGCACGCTTGTGTACACATCGCGCGAGTAAAGGCGCTAACAACCGTACTCTCGGCGCAATGCGCGTTACGAATCGAGCAGGCGCTTGCGTTCCGCTTCGACGTCGAAATCCGCAGGCGGATACGATAAGTCGAGACCCTCGAGCGCCTGGATCAGCAGTTCGGTCACGGCGAGCCGGCTGAACCACCGGCGATCGCTGGGCACGACATGCCACGGCGCGTAATCCGTCGACGTGCGGTCAAGCACCGCCTGGTAGGCCTCCTGATACTGGGGCCACTTGAGGCGCTCGTCGATGTCGCCGGGGTTGTACTTCCAGTATTTCGTCGGGTCGTCGAGCCGCTCGAGCAGCTGCTTCTTCTGCTCCTCGAGCGAAATGAACATCGCCACCTTAACCAATGTCGTTCCGCCGTCGACGAGTTCGCGTTCGAACGTGTTGATCTCGTCGTACCGCGCACCCCACACGTCCGGCGGCACCAGGTCGTGCACACGAACGATTAGCACATCCTCATAGTGCGACCGATCGAACACGCCGATGTGTCCCGCCGGCGGCAGCGCGCGCCGGATGCGCCACAGGAAGTCGTGCGCCAGTTCCTCCTGCGTCGGCTTGCCGAACGCGGTGTAGCGCACGCCCATCGGATTCACGGCTCCGACAACGTGTTTGACGATGCCACCCTTACCCGCGGCATCCATGCCCTGCAGCACCAACAACACCGAGCGGGAGTCGTCGGCGCCCTTCGAGCTGGCGTAGAGCATCTCCTGGAGTTCGGCGAGGCGGTCGCTGCGGTCGGCCTGCACCGGTGCGGCGTCGCTCTTGGAACCGTCGAAACCCGGTGTCGACGAAGTGTCCAGATCGGCGATCTTGTCGCCGGCCCGGAACCGCACCGCGTCGGCGATGGGCAACGCGCCCGACGAGCTCACTGGCGGTCTCGCGGCGGCAGCGCCGGCGACGGGTGCGGCTGACTCCGGAATGCCTCCAGTGATCCGCCCACTTCGACGATGCCGCACAACGCATTCCACGACAGCATGGTCAGGTAGTCGATCAGCTCGTCGGAGCTCATGCGCCGGTTCGACATCCACGAGTGCGTGGCCAGCTGAACGCCACCGACGGTGTGGAAGGCCCACGGCTCGACACCGCCGGTGTCCATACCGACCTCCTGCATCCGTCGGCGCAACATCACCGCGAGCATGCGGGCGATGATCTGCTCGGACGTCGCGATCGCGCGGCTCTTGCTCGCCGAGTTGTTCGCCATCACGAACTGATACGGCTCGGGTTCGGCTGCGACCGTCTCGACGTAGACGCGGATGACTTCGCGAGTCAGCGCGAAACCGTCCAGGTTCGACGACAGCGCGGCGGCCATGTTCGGGATCAGGGTGGTCTGGGCGAACCGCATCATCACCGCGGTCGTGAGATCGTTCTTGTCGACGAAATAGCGGTACAGCACCGTCTTCGACACACCGATCTCTGCCGCGATCTCATCCATGCTGACGCCGCTTCCGCGGCGCCGAATCGCCTCTAGGGTGCCATCCACCAACTCGTTGCGACGTTCCACCTTGTGTTTGTGCCAACGCCGCTTGCGGCCATCTGTCTTGACCGCGATCGCTTCGGACTGTTGTGCCACTATCCCCGTGATCCGTTCCCTAGTTCCCCTCGATAGTACGGCTGATCTTGACACCGCGGGTTGTCGGACCGGGGGCCCAGCGCGACGTAGCGGATGATGGAGGAGTGGCACACAGACCGAGCGCCGGACGACCCGCTCCGACGGCTCCGACCGCTCCGCGGAGAAGCTTCGCCGAGTCCCTAGCCGGGGCCGACTCCGCCGCCGACGCGGAACGCCGCCGCGCCCTGAGGCGCATGAAAGTCGTCGCACTGAGCTTCCTGATCGGTGCCACGGTCGTCTTCCTGCTCTGTACGTGGGCCCAGTCCACGGGTGATGCGCCCGGATGGGTCGGCTTCGTACGCGCGGCCGCGGAGGCCGGCATGGTCGGCGCGCTCGCGGACTGGTTCGCGGTCACCGCGTTGTTCAAGCACCCGCTCGGCATCCCGATCCCGCATACCGCGATCATCAAGCGCAAGAAAGACCAGCTCGGAGAGGGCCTCGGCGCCTTCGTTCGGGAGAACTTCCTATCGCCGGAGGTCGTGTCGACCAAGCTGCGCGATGCCGATGTCGCCGGCCGGCTCGGGAAATGGCTCTCCGATCGGGCACACGCCGAACGGGTGGCCGCCGAGACCGCGACTGTGCTGCGGGTGCTGGTGGAAATGCTGCGCGACGAGGACGTTCAGGCCGTGCTCGACCGGATGATCGTCAAGCGCATCGCCGAACCGCAATGGGGTCCGCCCGTGGGTCGGGTGCTGTCCACGCTGCTGGCCGAACACCGGCAGGAGGCCCTGCTGCAACTGCTCGCCGACCGCGCCTTCCAGTGGTCGCTCAACGCCGGACCCGTCATCGACCGGGTGATCGAACGCGATTCACCCACCTGGTCCCCGCGCTGGGTGGACCACCTCGTCGGCGACCGCATCCACCGCGAATTGATGGACTTCACCGATAAGGTGCGCCGCAACCCCGACCACGAACTGCGGCGCTCGGCCACCCGGTTCCTGTTCGAGTTCGCCGACGACCTCCAGCACGACGAGGCCACCATCGAGCGCGCCGAGAACGTCAAGGAACAGGTCATGGCGCGCGACGAGGTCGCCCGCGCCGCCGAGACCGCGTGGACCGCGGCTAAACGCATTCTGTTCGAGTCGGTCGACGATCCCTCATCCACGCTGCGGACCCGGATCGCGGATTCGGTGATGCTCATCGGGGAGTCGCTGCGCGACGACGCCGACCTGCGCGACAAGGTCGACAACTGGATCATCCGGGCGGCTCAGCACCTGGTCGCCGAATACGGCGTCGAGATCACCGCGATCATTACCGACACCATCGAGCGCTGGGACGCCAACGAGGCCAGCCGCCGCATCGAACTCCACGTCGGACGCGATCTGCAGTTCATCCGGATCAATGGCACCGTGGTAGGTGCACTCGCGGGCCTCGTCATCTATTCGATAGCCCAACTTATGTTCTGACCTGCGCTAACTAGTGCTTGCAAAAGTTAGCACTCCGTCGTACGGTAGGGACGTCGCTTACTGGATACCCGATGCACGGAGGGCTTCGCATGTCGCAGGATGACAATCTTGCCGTCGTCGTGTCCAACGCTGCTCAGACCGCCGCCCAGGACATCGGCACCTTCATCCGAACACAACGCGAGGCCGCTCAGGTATCCGTACGACAGCTGGCCGAGAAGGCCGGCGTCAGCAATCCCTACCTCAGCCAGATCGAGCGGGGATTGCGGAAACCCTCCGCGGACGTACTGAACCAAATCGCAAAGGCGTTGCGGCTGTCGGCGGAGGTGCTCTACGTGCGGGCCGGGATTCTCGAGCCCAGCGAGAAGAGCGAGGTGCGCGACGCCATCGTCAACGACGCGGCGATCACCGAGCGCCAGAAGCAGGTGCTGCTCGACATCTACACGTCGTTCTGCCAGCAGAACGAGGCCGAAGTAGGCGAGCCCGGCAGCGAGACGGAAGAGGGGCTGACGACTGAATAGAGACCCCATTTTCTGATCACCACCGCAAATCGAACGACACCTTTGAGAAAGGAACACCATGGCCAAGAACACCCCCGCCAAGAACCAGCCCACCGTTGACGACCTGAAGGCGCCGCTGCTTGCCGCCGTCGGTGCCGCGGACCTCGCCCTCGAGCGGGTCAACGAGATCGTCGCGACCCTTCGTGAGCGCGCGGATGACGCCCGCACCGACTCGCGCAGCCGCGTCGAGGAGACCCGTGCGCGCATCGACCGGCTCCAGGAGGACCTGCCGACGCAGTTCGGCGAGCTCCGCGAGCGGCTGAGCTCCGACGAGCTGCGCAAGTTCGCCGAGACCTACGCCGAGGCCGCGCAGACCACCTACAACAAGCTCGTCGAGCGCGGCGAGGCCGCTCTCGAGCGGCTGCGCAGCCAGCCGGGCATCAGCGAGGCCGCCGGCCGCGTCGAGGGGTACACCGACCAGGCCGTCGAGCTGACCCAGGAAGCCCTGGGCAACGTGGCCGCGCAGACCCGTGCCGTCGGTGAGCGCGCCGCCAAGCTGGTGGGCGTCGAGCTGCCGAAGAAGGCCGAGAAGGGCGCCGCGCCGGTGAAGAACACCGCCAAGAAGGCCCCGGCCAAGGCTCCGGCCAAGAAGGCCCCGGCCAAGAAGGCCCCGGCCAAGAAGGCGGCGGCCAAGAAGGTCACCCAGAAGTAAGACTCGACAGCGGGTCTGATGGCCCAAAGTCGACCGAGGGGACGTAACCCGCTTAGTCTTGATGCGTGCAGCTCCAAGGCTTGGTGGGTTACGTCCTCTTCTTCTTGCAGATCGCCGTGCTCGTCACGACGGTCTACGCGTTCGTCCACGCGGCGATGCAGCGGCAGGACGCCTACCCGGCCGCAGACAAGCTGACCAAGCCGGTCTGGCTGGTGATCCTCGGCGTCGCCGGGTTGCTCGCGCTCGTCCTCGGTTCCGTCATGGGCCCCGCCATCGCCGCGGTCGCGTCCGGCGTCTATCTGGTCGACGTCCGTCCCAAGCTGCTCGAGGTCCAGGGGAAGTCCCGGTAGTGCGACGTTTTCTAGCGGTCGCCGTCCTGGCGGCTGGCGTGTTCGCGCCTGCGCTGACGGCCCCGGCGGTTTCGGCCGGCCCCGCGAATCCGACGCTTCCCGCCCCGCCGTTCGTCGACCACGTCGAGTGGGCCAAATGGGGCGACCTGTCCTCTCTACGGGTGTATCCGACACCGGCGGGCCGCCAAGCCTCCGGATTGGCGACTTCCGCTGCGGGCGAACAGGCGTGGGCCGAGGTGCTGGCGCTTTCGCCCGATGCGGACATCCCGGGAATGAAGCCGCAATTCATCTGCCACTGGGAATTCGCCGAGCACTACCAGCCCGGCAAGACCAGCTGGAACCTGGAGCCGTGGCGCCCCGAGGTCCCCTACGACCAGATGGTCGAAACCGGCTGCAACCCCGGCGGGACCGAAGAACCGTTCTAATGGCAGGCGGATATCGACGCGACGAGGTCGCCCGACTGGTCGACCACACACTGCTCAAACCCGAAGCGACCGAAGACGACATCGCCGCGCTCGCTGCGGAGGCCACGGCGCTCGGGGTCTACGCCGTCTGCGTATCGCCGTCGATGGTCTCGATCGCCAAGCGGTCCGGTTCGGCGTCGCAATTGGTGTGCGCGGTGGTCGGATTCCCGTCCGGTAAACACCTTTCGGCCATCAAGGCCGAGGAGGCCCGTCGCGCAGTCGAAGACGGCGCCGGCGAGATCGACATGGTGATCGATGTGGGCGCCGCATTGCACGGTGACTTCGCCGCGGTGCGGGCCGACGTCGAGGCGGTGCGTGCCGCGATCGGCGCCAGCATGACCCTCAAAGTGATTGTCGAATCGGCCGCGTTACTGCAACTGGGGGACGAGCAGACGTTGCTGGCGGCATGCCAGGCCGCCGCGGATGCCGGCGCCGATTTCGTCAAGACCTCCACGGGATTTCACCCCGCGGGCGGTGCTTCGGTGCGTGCCGTGGAACTGATGGCGACGGTCGGACCGCAGGTCAAGGCCAGTGGCGGGATCCGAACCGCGACAGATGCGATCGCGATGCTGGACGCCGGCGCCACGCGCTTGGGGCTGTCGGGGACCAGGGCGGTGCTGGACGGCTGGCCGAAATTCGACCGCGGACAGTAATTTACGCGGTTTGCCGAAATTTGCCGTATGATTGCGGACGCCCCCGACAGGTAAAACCATACGCATCTGCGCACGGGAAACCGTGGATAGGATCTGATCATGATTACCCACACTGGTTTGCTTCGTCGAACACTCGCTGGGGCAGGACTCACTGCGGTGCTCGCTACGGGCGTCTTCACCGCCGGCTGCGCCAAGGAAGAAGAGAAGGCGCCGGAGACGTCGACCACAACGACGACGACCACCACAACCACAACAGCGCCGCCTCCCGCCACTCCGACGGAGAAGGCGCCGCGCATCAATCCCGATGAGCCGAACCCGTTCTCGCCGACGGTCCATGCGCCGCCGGCTCCGGGACCGACGCCCGGTCGACACCGCGGTCCTCACGGCCAGTAAAGGCCGGGCCCCGGCCCTAGTCACCGCCGCGCTGCTGATCGCAGCGACGGGTGCGTGTGCATCGCGCACCCCGGCGGTGATTCCCGGGCCGTACGCGGCCCTGCTTTCGAGCTCGACCGATTTGGGGCCGTCACGTTCGGCGGACGCCCAAGTCACAGTCACGCTCGATGGTCCCGATCGTCCCGCTGCCCTGATGGGCTGGGCCGACGCGCGCAATTTGTGGGTGCGCTGGCGGCCCGGTGACGGATGGGCGATCGTCGAGGGCGGCGCCGGGGATCTCGCGCGCGCCTTCTCGGTTCCGGTGCGCGACTACCGGTCCCCGAAGGGGGAAGAGTTCTACGCATCGGCGGAGCAACCGTCGATACCGCCGCAACTGCGTGACGACGTCACCGCCGTCGGCCGGATCATGAGCTACACCCCGTACCGCATGAAGAGGCCCGACGTCGTTCCGCTCGACGTGCCCAAGGGCGGGCTGGCACCCGACGGGCTGCTGTCGGCGTACAACGCAAATCCATTGTCCGACGCCGGCTTCACCGGTAAGGGCGCGACAATCGTCATCTTCGCGTTCGACAGCGTCGAGCAAGCGGACCTCGACCTGTTCGCCGACACGTCGGGTCTACCGCGGTTCACCCCGGAGATCGTCGGCGGCAAGCCGTCCGAAGTGCACGGTGAGACGGCGATGGATCTGCAAGTGGCGCATGCGATTGCGCCCGATGCCCGACTCGTCGTGGTCAACGCCAGGCCGACCGTGGAGGGCGACGGCACGTACGAAAAGCTCGGGAAGCTGTTCGAGCAGGTCGATCGCGACTACCCGGGGGCGGTGTGGAGCCTGTCGATCGGGTGGGGATGCGAGGCGTTCGCCACCGCAGCCGATCTGGCGCCGGTCGAAGCCGCACTGATGGCCGCGCAGCGGCGCGGTACGACGGCGTTCGACGCCAGCGGAGACACTGCCGGTCTGGAATGCAAAGGCGGTGAACGATGGTCGGCCCCGCCCGGGCCGGACGATATCGGTGTCGACGCGGTCGCCTCGCTGCCGACGATGACGTCCGTCGGCGGCACCACGCTGTCGACGGGCACGCGCGGGCAGTGGTTGGGCGAGCATGCTTGGGTGGATTCCCCGCTGTCGCAGGGCAGTAGCGGTGGGGTGTCGAAACTGTTCGAGCGGCCGGCGTGGCAGCGGAACCTGAGCGTCGAGCGTGACACCGAGGGCCGCCGTCTGCTTCCCGACGTCGCCGCGGTCGCCGATCCGTTCACCGGTGTGCGGTTCATCTTCGGCCAACGCGAGGTGGTCGGTGGCGGCACGTCGCAGTCGGCCCCGATCTGGGCGGCGCTCACGGTACTGATGAACCAGTACCTGGTGGCCAACGGCGGACGGCCGGTGGGCAACCTGAATCCCCTGCTGTACCAGATGGCTTCGGGGTCGCGACTGCCCGGCTTCCGCGATGTGGGCAAGGGTGGCAACGCCGTCGACCTGGCGATGCCGGGCTACGACCTGGTGACGGGCCTCGGTACTCCGAACACCGAGAACCTCGCCCGCAACCTTCTCGACCTTCAGAAGTCGGCGCGTTGACCGAAGCGCCACCACGTCGCCGGTATCGGTGGCGAAACCCGTTGACGGGCATCCTTTTCCCGAACCTTACGGCCTCGTCGCAAACGACGCTCGGGCTGGCGCTCGTGGGGTATACCGCGCTGCTCGTCGTCCTGGCGGCGCTGCGGTGGCAGGCGCCGCTGATCGCGCTCGCCTCGGTCGGCGTGACATTGGTGTTCGCGTTCTATCCCCGCCAGGCGGGCAATGGCGGTGTTCGGCCGTTGGTGATGGCCGCCCTGCTCGCCGCGCTCCTCGGTTTCGGGTGGGCGTTGGCCACCGGCAGAATCGTCGCCGAGGCACACCACGTTGCTCTCAGCGGTGGCGAGTTCAATCGCGAGAAGTTGTTGATCGGCACCGTGATACCGGTCGGCAGCGCACTGCTGATGCTGATTCCACCGACACTGCTGCGTTTACGGCGGCCGGCGGCCCACACCGCGCTGGACGGCTATGCGATCGGTGCGCTGAGCGCCGTCGTTTTCACGACCGCGGCAACCCTGGTGAGGCTGGCCCCGCAGTTCGCGACGGGCGTCAGGGCCGAAGACCTCTGGGTCAGCGCGCTCATGGTGCAGGCCGGTATCCAGGGCCTCATCCTGCCGCTGACGGCGCTCGCGCTCGGCGGGCTCGTCGGGATCGCGCTGTGGGCGGGCAGGTGCCGAGCAGTCGCTTCGAGTGTGGTTGTGACACTGCTGCTTTACGCGATCACCGGCGTCGCCGAGTACGCCCCCGTCCCGCATGTCGTGCAGCTGGCCGTGCACGCGGCCGTCGCGGCGGTGGCAATGGCTGCGCTGCGCGTCGTGCAGGATTCGGCGGGGGGAGCGGCGGAACCGCGGACGGGCCGCGACGGGCGCGCCCGGGTGTTGGCCACGCTCGGCCTCGGCGCCGTCATCGTGGCCGCGGCCGGTGTGGTGGCGGCCGTGCTGAGCACACCGGACATACCGAAGGTCGTGTGCCCACCGGACTGCGGACGGCCACCGATCGGCGAACCCATCGAGTCGAATCCACGCTTCTACGCCGCCGACGGCGCGTTCTCCGTGCAGTATCCGGGCCCGGGCAGCGCGTATGAGGCGACGCTGAACCCCGACGGCGTCGAGCTGGAGTTCACCGGCGGGGACACCGGCACCCTCGAGTTGTTCGGCCTGCCCGCCGACCACCGGACGGCCGAGCAGATCGCCGAGGACCTGATCGACGAGTACTACCCCGACGCCACAACGGAATACGAGATTCCCAACGCGATGGTCGGCTACGAGCCCGGCTACGGCGTCGTCGCCGACGACTATCCACAGGACGCCAGCGGCAGCTTCACCCGGCTCCGGCTGATCGTGATGGTCGCCGTCAAGAACGACTACGCGCTGGTGGCCTCGGCGATCGGCCCGTACCGTGCGTTCAGTCCCGACTTCGGTACCGGCCATCCCTCCGGCGCCAACCTGCAACTGGCGATGGATATGGGCAAGTACGTCAACAGTTTCCGGTGGGGCGGTGTCAGCGACTGACGGTCACAGTGCCGCGAAGCAGGGGTCCTGCTGGCCCTTGGGAATGTCGGCGTTACGCGTCGAGAACCGGCTCTCGACACCGTCGTCGGTCACCTTCACCGAGTCGGCCTTGATGCCCATCGGGTAGTTCTTCGTCAGCTCGGAGGTGAACGCGTCGAGCGCCGGTTGCACGGTCTCACGCGGCAGCGTGAAGCCGAGCCCGGTCAGCGAGATCACCTCCAACGTGATGCCGCCGTCGGCGACCGTCGGCCGCGCCTTGATGCCGCCCAGCGCGCCCTCCAGCTCGATCGTGCCGTCGGATGGGTTGGTGGAGACGCCGGTGACGAACGCGCCGATGATCGGGATGGAGTCGGAGATGGTCCGACGGATGCCATCGGAGGACCAGTCGATGTCCGCGACGAGGGAGCCGACCGTGCCGCCCGAGGTGGGCGTGTCCTCGAGGCGGACGTCTTGGATGGACAGCTCGACCTTCATGCCCTTGGCGTCGCGGATCTGGTTCCCGGCCGTCTCGATGTGGATGTTCGTGTAGTGGCCGGTCATGTGCTGGATCAGGAACGGCGGCATGACGCCGAACGATGCGCTCGCCTCGTCTTCGACGACGCATGACGTGACACCGGCGACCACCGTGTTCGCGCGGTGGCGGGCATACAGTTCTCCGGCCAGCAAACCGGCCAGCACCAGCGCCACCACGATGACGATCACCAGCACGATCGACAGCGGATCGCGCAGCAGGCCCCTGAGCTTGGATTCGGAGCGCGGTGGGTCGTTGGGCCCCTGCGGTCCCTGGGGCCCGGGCGACGGGGTCTGCGCAGGTGGTGGCCCCTGCGGGGGGAGCCCCTGGTCAGCCGGGGGAGCCTGGCCGTGGTCCGGTGTGGGCACCTGGGCGGGCTGAGTCGGGGGGACCTGGCCCTGTTGCGTCGATGGCTGGTTCGGGCGGGCCCATGGGTCGGTCACGACCGCGATTCTGCCTTACCGCGGCGAGCAAAGTCCGCGCGGTTGCGCAGCACCGCGATTGTCTCGCGTACCTTGCGCCCGGCATCCAGGTCGATGTCGGTCACCAGCAACTGCGGGTCGTCGCCCGCGCAGGCCAGCACCTCGCCGGTCGGGGAGGCCACCAGGCTGCCTCCCACACCGGTCGGGCCCAGCGCCGCGATGTCGGGGTCGGGGTGGCCTTGATCGACCGCGGCGACGAAGCCGGTCGTGTCGATGGCGCGGGCCCGCGACAGCAGCGTCCACTGGTCGAGCTTGCCCGGACCGCTGCCCCACGACGCGTGCACGGTGATCAACTCGGCCCCGCGTTCGGCCAACTCGACGTACAACTCGGGAAAGCGCACGTCGTAGCACAGCGTCAGGCCGACAGACACTGGTCCCGAGCCACCGTCGACGTCGATCAGCACGGGTTCGTGTCCCGGCGCCACGGTCTTGGACTCCGTGAACCCGAATGCGTCGTAGAGGTGGATCTTCTCGTAGTGCGCGTCGACACCGGCGCCGGCGGCGATCAGCGTGTTGACCACGCGTCCGTCGCCCGACGGTACGAACATGCCGGCGACGACGACGATGCCCGCGCGCTCGGCGATGGCCCGCACGCCCGAGGCCCACGGCCCGTCGAGCGGTTCGGCGACCGGCGCGAGCGGCACCCCGAACCGGCACATCGTGGCCTCGGGGAACAACACCATCCGCGCGCCTGCGCCGGCGGCGCGGCGGGTGTAGTCCTCGACCAGCCCGAGGTTCGCCGACGGGTCGGTCCCGCTGAGGATCTGCGCGAGGGCAATCCGCATACGGCCCAGACTACTTTCGCCGCGATTTGTGTGCGTTCTGTTGCGCTCAGCGCTCTACAACGCACACAAATCGCGTCTCGCGTCGGCCGCTACGGGCCCCAGGCCGGCCGGGGCAGCGCCGCCGCCTTGTTGCCCAGCTTCCCGGACCGCACCTGTGCGGCGAGGCTGTCGAGGATCACCCGCGAGCTCATCAGCGCGGTCTGCTCGGCCCAGTCGTACGGCGGCGAACACTCGACAACCTCGATGCCGGCCAGGCCCGGTTCGGAGACCATCTTGACCAGGTTCAGCGCCTCGCGCGGCAACAGGCCGCCGGGCTCCGGCCAACCCGTGCCCGGGACGAATCCGGCGTCGATCACATCGATGTCGAAGGACAGGTACACCGCCTTGGCGTCCTTCCACGCGACCTCGAGCGCCATCTCCGCGATCTTCTCGATGCCGACCCGTTCGACGTCGCCGACGGTGATCACGGTCGACTGACGTTCGCGCCCGACCTTCACGCCGGCGCGTGGGGCCTGCCACCCGCCGATGCCGATCTGCACGAGGTTGGTGGCCGGCGCGTTCTTGATGTTGGTCGCGTGGAACCACGGCGTGGTGTGCATGCGCTCGTCGAGGTCGGTCTCCTGCGTGTCGACGTGGCGGTCGAAGTGGATGATCCCGACGTTGCCGTCCAGATACGGGGCCATTCCGCGGATGGTGGGGAAGCCGATGGAATGGTCGCCGCCCAGCACGACCGGCATGACGCCCTTGCTCACCACGTGCGCCATGGCCTGGCTGATCTGGTCGAAGGATTTCTCCAGATTCCCGGGGATCGTGAACACGTCGCCGATGTCGACCATGTTGAGCTGTTCGCGAAGGTCGACACCCGACTCGTAGTTGTAGGTGCCGAAGAGGTTGGTGGAGCGTCGAATTCCCTGCGGGCCGAAGCGGGTGCCCGGACGGTAGGTGGCGCCGGCGTCGAGGGGAACGCCGAAGATCGCGACCTCGGCGTCGTCGACCTGGTTCACGTCCTCGACGAACGGACACTTGAGGAAGGTGCCACGCTCGCCGGCGAAGTGCGGCAACTCGCCGCGCACGAACGTCGAGATACGGCGGTCGTTGATGGTCGGGGCGGCCTCGAGGCCGAAGGTCAGGCTGCGTTCGATCTCCTCGCGTTCGCGACGGTCGGAGAGCCGGGCCTCGGCCTGTTGCGCCCAGGCGCCTTCGGCGTTGAGGGGCTTATTCTCGTCGGTCATAAGGTGCTCCTCACGCGCCGTCTTGTCGCTGACCGGGTACGGCACACCTCGTCCGGGAAGCCGATGGGCTCCTGCCGCTCATTCTTTTCCGACCCGCCGCGATGCGCCACCCGAATCGCAACAAAGCCGTAACGAGGCGCGCGGTCGGACGTAACAGCCGGGGGTTTCGCTTGTCGGCGACTCACGTTGACCTGTGAGGCGCGTCTAGGGTTCCGCCGCGCACACGGTGTGCGGGCTGGTCCGAGAGACGCAGGCGGCCGCGGCGCAGCGGACGTTCCACGGCGGGACAAAAGCCCGGGAGACTCCATCGCGCATAGGAGCTCCACATGATTCTTCTCGGTGTGGCCGTCAGCATCGTGGTCGTCGTCGCCGTCGGTTTCTACGTGTCCAAACGCATCGAGGGTGACAGCGCGAACTTCCTTGTCGGCGGCCGCATGTTGCCCTACTGGCTGATCGGCGGGGCGTTGATGGGTTCGGCCGTCGACACCAACGCCACGCTCGGCAACACCGACCTGGCCTACGAGTTCGGCTTCTGGGCCGGTGCGAGCCTGCCGCTCGGGCTGGCCCTGTGCCTGACCATCACCGGTGTGTTCTTCGCCAAACCGATGAACCGCATGGGGTTGACGTCGTTTCCCGACTACTACCGGCTCAGATTCGGCCGGTCGGTCGAGGTCGGCGCGTCCGCGTTGCTGGCCGTCGGGTTCTGCATGTTGGTGGCGGGCAACCTGGTCGCGGGTGGCTTCCTGTTCAACTACTTCCTCGGCATGCCGTACTGGCTGGGCGTCGTGCTGATCGCCGGAATCGCGGTGGCCTACACCGGTACCGGCGGGCTGATCGCCGACGCCTACACCGCGATCATCCAGATGTCGCTGATCCTGATCGGCGCCGTCGGCATGCTGGTGTGGATGGCCTCGACGCACACCTTCGAGATCGCCGAGGGCACAGGCCCGTTGGCCCTCGGACAGTTGTCGGACCCGGCGCAGGGTGCGGTGATCAACTGGGCAACGCTGATCGCCCTCGGCATCGGCGACATCGTCGCGATCGACTTCATGCAGCGGGTGTTCGCCGCGAAGTCACCGGCGAGCGCGCGCCGTGCGTGTTTCGTCGCGGCGACGGGTACGGTCGCGATCTGCGTGCCGTTCGGTCTGGTGGTGTTGGCCGCCAAAACGTTCCTGCCCGAAGATCTCGACGGCCCAGTGCTTTTCGTGTTGCTCGGCGAGTACGCCCCGACGGTGCTGACCGTGATCGTGTTGTGTGGGCTCGTCGGCGCGTCGATGAGCACCGCCAACGGGGCGATCCTGGCGATCTCGAACGTCTGCGTGCGCAACCTCGGCGGGATCCGCCGTGTCCACGTCCCCGGTCAGCGCGATCCATTGTTGCGCGCCACCCGCATCGCGATGGTTCCGATGACGGTGTTCTCGATCGCGCTGGCGATCTACGTCAAGCAGACGGGCATCCTGCTGACCCTCGCGTTCGACCTGCTGCTCGCGTGCCTGGTCGTCCCGTTCATCCTCGGGTTGGTGTGGCGGCGGGGCACCACCACCGCGGCGATGGCCGCGATGGGTGTGGGACTGGTCGTCCGGCTGGTGCTGTTCGTGCTGACCCCGACGATCTACGGTGTCGACAACACGATCCTGTATGTCCAGAACGATCTGGTTCCAGCGAGTTTCGACGGCTGGCCGACGTTCATCGCGTTCGCCGCTTCGATCGTCACCTACGTCGTGGTGTCGCTGATGACCCGGCCCGCGCATCTGCGTGGGCTCGACATCCAGCTGGCCAAGGACGTCGACGACGCGCTCGACGTCACCGCCGAGGAGATCGAACACGGCGTTCCGGCGTTGGCGGGCAACGCCGAAGCGCGGTAGCCCGGGTCAGACCGGCGCGACGGTGGACCACGGCACGGTGAGCACTCCGTCGCGCATGCGGCGGCGCGCCGGAGCCACCGGGAAGCCGTTGTCGCGCAACAGGTCCAACATCGCGCGCCACCGCACCCGTGGGCCGAATACACCATGACCGGCGACGCTGGCCCACGCCCGGTCGGCGGCGGTCAACAGCGCGTGTACGGGCTGACCGTCGACGTTGTGGTGGATCAGCGCCTTCGGCAGCCGTTCGGCGAGGTCGGACGGCCGCTCGATCGCGAACGGATCGCAGGCCAGCGTCAGGCTCACCGGGCCGTCGGCGTCCAGCAGGATCCAGCAGCATCGCCTGCCGAGCTCATCGCAGGTGCCGTCGACGATGAGTCCACCCGGCGCGAGCTGGCGTTGCATCGTCGACCACGCCTCGTGCACCGCGTCGACCGGGTACTGGCGTAACACGTTGAACGCCCGCACTAGCACCGGCCGCATGCCGGCCAGCTCGAAACCGCCGCGGCCGAATCGGATCGCGTCCGTGCCCGCGGCCTGCGCCGCCTGCACGCGGGCGGGGTCGATCTCCAACCCGACGACGCGAATATCGTTGCGCACCACCCGTAATCGCGCCGCAAGCTCCAGCGTCGTCACCGGCAAGGCGCCGTATCCGAGATCGATGACCAGCGGGTCCCCGGCGGCGGCCAGCGTGGCGCGCACCCGCGGCGCGTGGACGAGCCAACGGTCACTGCGGCGCAACCGGTTGTAGCCGGTGGTGCCCCGAGTCAGCTGACCGATGGGCCCGCTCATGGCCCGAGTGTAGGGCCCGCCGGCCCGCGATCTTCGATCCACGCCGAATGACCCCGAGTATCAGGCGTTCTCGGCGATCCACTGCGTGGTGAAGCGTTGTTCGGCGATCAGCAGGTCGACCAGTTGCCCGCCAATGAAGTTCTCGATCTTGCCGCCCACCAACGGAACTCGCACCTCGACCTCGACGGTGAACTCCAACCGCGAACCGCTGCCCGCAGGCGACAGCACCGCGGTGCCCGTCAGGCTGGCCGGAGCGCCGGGGATCGACCCCTTGACCTTCGCGGTTGCCTTCCCGTCGAGCACCGGGGTCCACGCCTCCTCACGCACGAAGCTCAGGTCCCCGCGGTGGAACTGGGTCACCACACCCGGCAGCCGATCGGCGCGCAGCGTCTGCGTGGTGACCACGTCGATGCCGCCCTGCTCGTCGAGGACCATCGAATCCAGCGAGTACATATCGGCGCCGGAATCGGTGAGCCGCGCGAGCCAATAGCGCTCGTCGCCGAACGCCCGGTGAACCTGCTCGACGGTGCCCCCGTATTCGGCGGCCATGTCGAATGAGCGCGGCATAGCTGGTCAGGCTACCGTTACCGCCCGTGGTCGGTTCGCAACTAGGGGGTGCCTCCGTCGAGGAGCGGGTGCCGCTCGCGCCGTTGACGACGCTGCGGATTGGACCCGTCGCACGCCGGCTGATCAGCTGCGACACCACCCAGAAGGTCATCGACGTGGTTCGCGAGATGGGCCCTGACACCGACGCGCTGGTTCTCGCGGGCGGCTCCAACGTCGTGTTGTCCGACGAGCTGACCGACCTTTCGGTCATTCATCTCGCCAACACCGAGATCACCGTCGACGGCGAGGTGCTGCGCGCCGAGTCCGGTGCGGTCTGGGACGACGTCGTGGTCACCGCGCTGGCGCACGGCCTCGGCGGCCTCGAATGCCTGTCGGGCATCCCCGGCTCCGCGGGCGCCACGCCGGTGCAGAACGTCGGCGCGTACGGCGCCGAGGTGGCCGACACCATCCGGCGGGTGCGGCTGCTGGACCGTCGTACCGGAGAGGACCGCTGGGTTGCGCCCGATGCACTGGGGTTCGGCTACCGCACCAGCGTCCTCAAACATGCGCACGATGCGATCGTGCTCGAGGTCGAGTTCACATTGGACCCCGGAGGGCGCAGCGCGCCACTGCGCTACCGGGAACTGGCCACCGCGCTGGGCGCCGAACAGGGCACCCGCGCCGATCCGCTCGAGGTTCGCGACGCGGTGCTGGCCCTGCGGTCGAGCAAGGGCATGGTGCTCGACGCGGACGACCACGACACCTGGAGCGTGGGCTCGTTCTTCACCAACCCCGTCGTCCCCGCCGCGGAATTCGACCGGCTGCGCGCCTCCTTCGACGGGCCGGTGCCCAACTATCCGGCGCCCGACGGCGTCAAGCTCGCGGCGGGCTGGCTGGTCGAACAGGCCGGCTTCGGTAAGGGCTATCCGGGCGACGGCGCCGCCGCCCGGCTGTCGACAAAGCACGCCCTGGCGCTGACCAACCGCGGCGCGGCCACCACCGCCGACGTGATCGCGCTGGCCAGGGCGGTACGTGACGGAGTCCGAAGAAAGTTCGGGATCGACCTCACACCCGAGCCGGTCCTGGTCGGGTGCTCGCTGTAGGTACGCTCGGTTCACGTGAGTACTCCCGAACCCCAACCGCCGGGGTTCAATCGGCGGCGCGCCCTGGCCGCACTGGCGGTTGGCGTCGTCGCGCCGGGCGTGCTGGCCGCGTGCACGTCCAAGAAAGACGGCTCCCCTGCGTCGCAATCCGATGAAGCGCCCGACGCCCCTTCTCTGAAGTTCACGCCCGACGACGGCGCCTCCGACGTCGCGCCGACCGCCCGCGTCGGGGTCAAGGTCGTCGACGGCTGGTTCCAGCGCGTCACGCTGACCAACTCCAACGGAAAAGCCGTCGCCGGTTCGCTCAACCGCGACCGCACCGAGTTCACGATCACCGAACCTCTCGGTTACGGCGTCGAGTACTCGTGGAAGGGCTCGGCCGTCGGCCGCGACGGCAAGGCGGTGCCCGTCGAGGGCGCTTTCTCCACCGTCAACCCCAGCACCCAGGTGAACGGCAGCTTCCAGCTCGCCGACGGCCAGGTCGTCGGCGTGGCGGCCCCGATCATCATCCAGTTCGACGCGTCGATCAGCGACAAGGCGTCCGTCGAGAAGGCGCTCAAGGTCACCAGCGACCCGCAGGTGGAAGGCAGCTGGGCGTGGCTGCCCGACGAGGTCGGCGGATCGCGCGTGCACTACCGCGCCCGCGACTATTACCCGCCGGGCACCAAGGTCAGCGTCGACGCGAAGCTCTACGGCGTGCCGTTCGGCGAAGGCGCGTACGGCGCGCAGGACATCTCGCTGCACATCGAGATCGGCCGCCGCCAGGTGGTCAAGGCCGAGGCGTCGTCGCACCGCATCCAGGTGCTCGACGGTGCCGGTGCAGTGATCATGGACTTCCCCTGCAGTTACGGCGAGGGTGACGTGGACCGCAACGTCACTCGTAGCGGCATCCACGTCGTGACCGAGAAGTACGAAGACTTCTACATGACCAATCCCGCGGCCGGCTACGCGAATATCCGGGAGCGGTACGCCGTCCGGATCTCGAACAACGGCGAGTTCATCCATGCCAACCCGGCCAGCTCCGGCGCGCAGGGGAACACCAATGTCACCAACGGCTGCATCAACCTGTCGACCGAGGACGCCCAGCAGTACTTCAACACCGCGATGTACGGCGATCCCGTCGAGGTCACCGGCACGCGCATTGAGCTCTCCTACGCCGACGGCGACATCTGGGACTGGGCCGTGCCGTGGGACGAGTGGAAGGCGATGTCGGCGCTGTCGGACGCGAACGCGCCGGACATCCCGAGCACCGCGCCCGCGACACCGTCCGGCGCGCCGGAGCCGGTGAACGGCCGCCCGCCCCGCCCCGGCCGCTAGTGTGCGCTCAGATCGGGAGACCGGCCCAGAGGCCGCCGAATCGCGATCTGGATGCACACCAGACGACCGAGCTCAGGTGCGGCGGTTGAACCGCGATCCGCTGGCCCCGCTGACCTGATCGCGCGGCCGGACCACGATCAGGTCGAGGTCGACGTGCGACGGCCGGCTCGCGACGAACCCGATGATCTCGGCGACGTCCTCGGCCAGCAGTGGAGTGACGCCCTCGTAGACCCTGGCGGCGCGCTCCTCGTCACCTTCGAACCGGTTCAGCGAGAAGTCGGTCTTCACCATGCCGGGCGCAACTTCGGTGAGCCGCACCGGTTTTCCGAACAGCTCGCTGCGCAGCGTGCGGTGCAGCACGCCCTGCGCATGCTTGGCGGAGGTGTACCCGCCGCCGTTGTCGTAGATCTCCACCGCCGCGATCGACGTGACTGTCACGATCAGCCCGTCGCCGGACGCGATCAGCTTCGGTAGCAGCGCGCGGGTCACCAGCAGCGTGCCGAGCACGTTGGACTCCCACATCCAACGCCAGTGCTCGACGTCGGCCTCGACGACCGGGTCGAGACCGCGGGCCCCGCCGGCGTTGTTGACCAGCACGTCGACCCGGTCCACGGCCGCTGCCAGCGCCGATACCGCCTCTTGCGATGTGACGTCCGCCACAATCGCGGTACCGCCGATCTCCGCAGCGAGGGCCTTGATGGGGGCTTCCCGACGGGCCACGCAGACGACGTGAAAGCCTTGTGCAGCAAGGGTTCTCGCGGTCGCTTCACCGATCCCGGCGCTGGCGCCGGTGACCACCGCGACACGACCGTCGGCCTGGAAAGTCGTCATCTGCCCAACCTTAGTTGGCGTGCTAAGTTCACCTCGTGTTGTCCAGTCAGGCCTGTATGCGGCGTGCGTGTTGTTGTTGTCGCACGCCTCGCCGCGCCTGACTGTTTCTGGACGACATCGCTGTCCTGCTGAATCGCCGGGTGTGGCTCGAAGACCCCCCGCAGGCCGATTTTCCTCAAAGGACAAGCAGATGCGCACTTCCGTCACCACGACCCTCCCCGCCAAGAGCCCTGTGCGCAGCGCCCAGCACGCCAAGCGCACGCTGTCGCCCGCTACGCCGCGGTTCCCGCAGGCACGCACGCGGATCGTCGCGCCGTCGCTGAAGGTCGCCGACGCCGCCGCCGCCTCGGTGTTCAGCGCCGCCCGGCTGCGCGGACCCATCGCCCGTGACGTGATCGCCCAGGTCACCGGCCTGAGTATCGCGACCGTCAACCGCCAGGTCACCGCGCTGCTCGAGGCCGGCGTGCTGCGGGAACGCGCCGACCTCGCGGTCTCCGGCGCGATCGGCAGGCCGCGTGTACCCGTCGAGGTGAACCACGAGCCGTTCCTCACTCTCGGCATCCACATCGGCGCGAAGACCACCAGCATCGTCGCCACCGACCTGTTCGGCCGCACCCTCGACGTGGTCGAGACACCGACCCCGCGGGGCACGCAGGCCGCGGCGCTGGCCTCGCTGGCCGCCAGCGCCCGCCGCTACCTGAGTCGCTGGCATCGTCGCCGCCCGCTGTGGGTCGGAATCGCGGCCGGCGGCGTCGTCGACAGCGCGACCGGTTACCTCGACCACCCCCGGCTGGGATGGACGGATGCACCGGTCGGACCCGTGCTCGCCGAAGCGCTCGGACTGCCGGTGTCGGTCGCCTCGCACGTCGACGCGATGGCGGGCGCCGAACTCCTGCTCGGGGTGCGCAGGCCGCCGTCGTGGCCGGACGCGCTACTGGCCCCTGCCGGCACCAGCCTGTACGTCTACGCCCGTGAGACCGTCGGCTACGCGCTGTCGATCGGCGGCCGGGTGCACTCACCGAGCAGCGGCCCCGGCACCATCGCCGGGCTGCCCGCCCACTCCGAATTGCTCGGCGGCACCGGACAATTGGAGTCCACCGTCAGCGACGAGGCGGTGCTGACCGCCGCCCGCAAGTCGCGCATCATCGCGGCCGAGGGTCCGGGTTCGACCATGCAGGCACTGCTCAAGACGGCGCGCCAGGGCAACGGACCGGCGCAGGAACTGCTCGCCGAGCGCGCTCGCGTGCTGGGGGAGGCGGTCGCACTGCTGCGCGACATGCTCAACCCCGACGATCTGGTGGTCGGCGGCCAGGCCTTCACCGAGTACCCGGAGGGCATGGCCGCCGTGGAGGCCGCGTTCGCGCAGCGTTCGGTGATGCCCGCCCGCGAGATCCGGCTCACCGCGTTCGGCAACCGCGTGCAGGAGGCCGGCGCCGGCGTGGTGTCGCTCGGCGGGCTGTACGCCGACCCGATCGGCGCCATGCGGCGCGCCCAGCCGCGGAGGCCCGAAGCAACGGCCTGACGGGCCCCCTTCCGCCGACGGTGTAGACATGTCTGTGTGCGCCTAGCGACGGATCCGCCCCGCTTCGATGCCGCCGGACTGCCGGTCCCGAGGCGCGTCGCCGTGCTCTCGGTGCACACGTCGCCGCTGGCCCAGCCCGGAACCGGTGACGCGGGCGGAATGAACGTCTACGTGCTCCAGAGCGCGCTGCAGATGGCCCGCCGCGGCGTCGAGGTGGAGATCTTCACCCGTGCAACGTCGTCGGCCGACCAACCGATCGTGCGGGTCGCACCCGGTGTGCTGGTGCGCAACGTGGTTGCCGGGCCGTTCGAGGGGCTCGACAAATACGACCTGCCCACCCAGCTGTGCGCGTTCACCGCGGGGGTGTTGCGGGCCGAGGCCACCCACGAACCCGGCTACTACGACGTCGTCCATTCGCACTACTGGCTGTCCGGTCAGGTCGGCTGGCTGGCCCGCGACCGCTGGGCGGTGCCGTTGGTGCACACCGCGCACACGCTGGCCGCGGTCAAGAACGCCGCTCTCGCCGAGGGCGACTCACCCGAGCCTCCGCTGCGCGCGGTCGGCGAGCAGCAGGTGGTCGACGAGGCCGACCGGTTGATCGTCAACACCGAACATGAAGCGCAGCAACTCGTTTCGGTTCACCACGCCGACCCGGCGAGGATCGACGTGGTGCATCCGGGCGTCGACCTCGAGACCTTCACACCCGGGGATGGCAACGCCGCGCGCGCCGCGCTGGGACTCGACCCCGACGAGCAGATCGTCGCGTTCGTCGGCCGCATCCAACCGCTGAAGGCGCCCGATATCGCGCTGCGCGCGGCCGCCAAACTGCCGGGCGTGCGCGTGCTCGTGGCGGGCGGCCCGTCGGGCAGCGGGCTGCAGGCCCCCGACGGGCTGGTTCGGCTGGCCGCGGATCTGGGTATCTCGGACCGCGTGACGTTCCTGCCGCCCCAGTCGCGCGAGCAACTCGTGAACGTGTACCGGGCCGCCGACCTGGTGGCCGTGCCCAGCTATTCGGAGTCCTTCGGCCTGGTCGCGATCGAGGCCCAGGCGTGTGGGACGCCGGTGGTGGCGGCGTCGGTCGGCGGCCTGCCGGTTGCGGTGCGCGACGGTGTGACCGGGACGCTGGTCGACGGGCACGACGACGGCGACTGGGCGCACGCGATCGGCGATCTGCTGCAGCGCGCCGACGACCTTCGGCCCGCAGCCGTCGCGCATGCCGCGACGTTCTCGTGGGCTCGCACTGTCGACGCGCTGCTGGCCAGTTACGGGCGCGCGATGGCCGACTACCGGGGCCGTCATCAGCTGCGCGACGGCGCACGCCGCACCGGCCGGCGATTCGCGAGGCGGCGGGGGGTGCGCGCCTGATGAGCACCGACGCGGCGAAGGTCATTGAGCAGGCGTGCAAGGAGAACGACCTCGTCTGCACGTATCACGAAGGCGCGCACGGCGGGTTGCCCGGCATCATCGTCGAACTCCCCGGCGAGCGTCGCCTCAAGACCAACACCATCCTGTCGATCGGCGAGCACTCGGTGCGGATCGAGGCGTTCGTCTGCCGCAAACCCGACGAGAACCACGAGGGCGTGTACCGGTTCCTGCTCAAGCGCAACCGGCGCCTGTACGGCGTGGCGTACACGCTCGACAACGTCGGCGACATCTATCTCGTCGGCCGGATGTCGCTGGAATCGGTGACGTCCGACGAGGTCGACCGGATCCTCGGCCAGGTGCTCGAAGCGGTCGACAGCGACTTCAACACCTTGCTGGAGTTGGGTTTTCGCTCGTCGATCCAGAAGGAGTGGGAGTGGCGGGTGTCGCGCGGCGAGTCACTGAAGAACCTGCAGGCGTTCGCCCACCTCATCGACGACGAGGACGACTGACCGACCTCCGATAGGCTTCGGCGCATGGGTGACTGCACGCTGATCCTGCTCCGCCACGGCGAGAGCGAATGGAACGAGAAGAACCTGTTCACCGGATGGGTCGACGTCGACCTCACCGAGAAGGGCCGCGCCGAAGCCGTGCGCGCCGGTGAACTGATCAAAGAACTCGACCGCCAACCCGATGTGCTTTACACCTCGCTGCTGCGCCGCGCGATCACGACCGCGAACCTGGCGCTGGACAAGGCTGACCGGCACTGGATCCCCGTGCACCGCGACTGGCGCCTCAACGAGCGGCACTACGGCGCGCTGCAGGGTTTGAACAAGGCCGAGACCAAGGAGAAGTACGGCGAGGAGCAGTTCATGGCGTGGCGACGCAGCTACGACACGCCGCCGCCGCCGATCGAAGACGGCAGCACCTACAGCCAGGACGGCGACCCCCGCTACGCCGACGTGCCCGGCGGCCCGCCGCGCACCGAATGCCTCAAGGACGTCGTCGAGCGGTTCGTGCCGTACTACACCTCGACGATCGAACCGGACCTGCGGGCCGGCAAGACGGTGCTGATCGCCGCGCACGGCAACTCGCTGCGCGCGCTGGTCAAACACCTCGACGGCATGTCCGACGAGGACGTCGTCGGGCTCAACATCCCGACCGGCATCCCGCTGCGCTACGACCTGGACTCCGATCTGAAGCCGACGATCGTCGGCGGCACCTACCTCGATCCCGAGGCCGCGGCCGCCGGCGCCGCCGCGGTGGCGTCGCAGGGCGCCAAGTAAGCACCGCTGCGCGCGACGGCGAACGGACGGTTAACGGGGAAGGACGAGAGGCCGAATTTCCGTCTTTCCGTCTGTGACTTGTCCCGGTTTGGCCGCACGCTGCTGGGATGACGTTCACCCGATGCGTACGATTTTCGCGTGAGTGTCGTCTCGGCACTGCTGCTGGCAGCGGTGGTCGCACTGCTCGCTCTGGCGACCGGTGTCGCGCTCGGGGCGCAACTGAGGCCCCGTCTCATGGACCGCCGGCAGCGCCGCGCCACCGCGCAGACCGGCATCACCGTCTCGCAGATGCTGTCCCACATCGCATCGCGCGCGCCCACGGGGATCGTCGTGGTCGACCACTTCCGTGACGTCGTCTACGCCAACGACAGGGCCCGCGAGCTGGGCCTGGTACGCGACCGCCTGCTCGACGACCGCGCGTGGCGGGCCGCCGAACGCACGCTGGCCACCGGCGAGCCGGTCGACGTCGACCTGGCGGCCGACAAGCGGGCCACCCCCGGCCGCTCCGGCCTGTCGGTGCGGGGACACGTCCAGCTGCTGACCGACCAGGACCGCCGCTTCGCGGTCGTCTACGTCGACGACCACTCCGAGTACGCCCGCATGGAGGCCACCCGTCGGGACTTCGTCGCCAACGTCAGCCACGAGCTCAAGACGCCGGTCGGCGCGATGGGCGTGCTGGCCGAGGCTCTGCTCGCATCGTCCGACGACCCCGAAACCGTGCGCCGGTTCGCCGAGAAGATGGTCGCGGAGTCCAACCGGTTGGCCAACATGATCGGCGAGCTGATCGAGCTGTCCCGGCTGCAGGGCGCCGAACGGCTGCCCGACCTGACCGCGGTCGACGTCGACACCGTGGTGGCCGAGGCGCTGTCGCGGCACAAGGTGCCCGCCGACAACGCCGACATCAAGATCACGACCGACGCGCCGACCGGTTTCCGCGCGCTCGGCGATCAGGCGCTGCTGGTCACCGCCATCGCGAACCTGGTCTCCAACGCGATCGCCTACTCACCGCACGGATCGTCGGTGTCGATCAGCCGCAGGCGCCGCGGGCACGACATCGAAATCGCCGTGACCGACCGCGGTATCGGCATCGCCCGCGAGGACCAGGAGCGGGTGTTCGAGCGATTCTTCCGCGTCGACAAGGCGCGGTCCCGGGCCACCGGCGGCACCGGGCTCGGGTTGGCCATCGTCAAACACGTGGCGGCCAACCACAACGGAAGCATCCGGCTGTGGAGTCAGCCGGGAACGGGATCGACGTTCACCCTGTCGATTCCGGCCTATCCCGATCACGGATCGGACGAACGAGAGGACCAGCGAGACCAATGACCAGTGTGCTGATCGTGGAGGACGAGGAGTCCTTGGCCGATCCCCTGGCCTACCTTCTTCGCAAAGAGGGCTTCGAAGCCACCATCGTCACCGACGGACCGGCGGCCCTGGCCGAATTCGAGCGTTCCGGCGCCGACATCGTGCTGCTCGACCTGATGCTGCCCGGGATGAGCGGCACCGACGTGTGCCGTCAATTACGTTCGCGCTCAAGCGTTCCGGTGATCATGGTGACCGCCCGCGACAGCGAGATCGACAAGGTCGTCGGGCTCGAACTCGGCGCCGACGACTACGTCACCAAGCCGTACTCGGCCCGCGAACTCATCGCCCGCATCCGCGCGGTGTTGCGGCGCGGCGCCGACAACGAGGACACCGGCATCGGCGACGGCGTGCTGGAGGCCGGACCGGTCCGGATGGACGTCGAACGCCACGTCGTTTCGGTGAATGGAGAGCCGGTCACGTTGCCGCTCAAGGAGTTCGACCTGCTCGAGTACCTGATGCGCAACAGCGGGCGGGTGCTGACCCGCGGCCAGTTGATCGACCGCGTGTGGGGCGCCGATTACGTCGGTGACACGAAAACCCTTGACGTCCACGTGAAGCGGCTGCGGTCCAAGATCGAGGCCGATCCGGCCAACCCCGTGCACCTGGTCACGGTCCGCGGTCTCGGCTACAAACTCGAGGGTTGAGTTCCTTCGCGAGCAGACGCGTAACTGCCGCAATTTCCGCGAAAATGGGCAGGTTTGCGTCTGTTCGCGGATAGAAAGGAGCGCGCCGTCAACCCGTGGCGCCGCCCATGATCTCGAGGACGTCGAACGTGTTGACGCCCGCGGTGACCGACGGGTCGCGCTCGGCGATCGCGAGCACCTCGGCGCGGTCGGCGGCGCGCAGCACGCCCAGTCCCCACACGCCTTCCGGATCGGCGACCGGCCCGTAGACGACGACACGGCCGTCGGCCAGAAGCTGCTGCCAGTACGCCTGATGCTCGGCCATGGCCTGCTGTTCGTCGGGCGTCATGGTCTGTGCGAAATCCGCGCGCGGCGGGATCAGTCGGAACAGGAAGAGGTTCATCCGGCCAGGCGGGTCGCGGGGTGTACGGCGATGAGCCCTAACCCGCTGCGCCGCTTGCACATTGCCGCCAACTCCGCGTACGCCTTCTCGCCGAGCAGCTCGGTGAGCTCGGGGCCGTAGGACTCCCAGACCTGCTTGGCGCCGACGTGCGCGTTCGGATCGCCGGTGCAGTACCAGTGCAGATCGGCGCCGCCTTCGCCCCAACCGCGACGGTCGTATTCGGTGATCCAGGTCTTGAGGATCTCCGTCCCGTCGGGCCGCTCCACCCACTCCTGGGTGCGGCGGATCGGCAGCTGCCAGCACACGTCGGGCTTCATGGTCAGCGGTTCGACGCCGAGCTTGAGCGCCTTGCTGTGCAGCGCACAACCGATGCCGCCGGCGAAGCCGGGCCGGTTGAGGAAGATGCAGGCGCCCTTGTACTTCCGGGTCCGCAGGTTGGGCTTGTCGTCGTACTCGTCCATCTCGAGGTAGCCCTTTTTGCCGAGCCCCTTCTCGCGGAACTGCCAGTCCTCGTCGGTCAGCGTCTTGACCGCGTCGTCGAGGCGGGCGATGTCGTCGTCGTCGGACATGAACGCCCCGTGCGAACAGCATCCGTCGTCCGGGCGTCCCTCGACCGTGCCCTTGCACGCGGGCGTTCCGAAAACGCATGTCCACCGGGAGAGCAGCCATGTCAGATCGGCGGCGATCAAATGCTCGGGATTGTCGGGGTCATAGAACTCGACCCACTCACGGGCGAAATCGAGTTCGACCTCTCCACGGTGCGGTGCAGTCACAATTCCCAACGGTAGACCCATTAAGTTGGATGAGTGCGATTAGGCGTGCTCGACGTGGGCAGCAATACCGTCCACCTTCTGGTGGTGGACGCGCGCCGTGGTGGGCACCCGACGCCGATGAGTTCGACCAAGGCCTCGCTGCGCCTCGCCGAGGCCATCGACAGCGACGGCAAGATCACCCGCAAGGGCGCCGACAAACTGATCGGCACCATCGACGAATTCGCCAAGATCGCCACGAGTTCCGGTTGCGCTGAGCTGATGGCGTTCGCCACCTCCGCGGTGCGCGACGCCAAGAACTCCGAGGAACTGCTCGCCCGGATACTCGCCGAGACCGGAGTGGCGCTGCGCGTGCTCGCCGGCGTCGATGAATCGCGGCTGACGTTCCTGGCGGTGCGGCGGTGGTACGGGTGGAGCGCCGGACGCATCATCAACATCGACATCGGCGGAGGTTCGCTCGAACTGTCCAACGGCGTCGACGAGGAGCCTGAGGTCGCGCTGTCGCTTCCGCTCGGCGCGGGCCGGCTCACCCGCGAATGGCTGCCCGACGATCCGCCGGGCCGGCGGCGCGTGGCGATGCTGCGCGACTGGCTGACGACCGAACTCGCCGACGCCGGCGCCGAGATGCTCAAACCCGGCGCCCCCGACCTGGCCGTGGCCACCTCGAAGACGTTTCGCTCGCTGGCCCGGCTCACCGGCGCGGCGCCGTCCGGGGCCGGTCCGAGGGTCAAACGAACGCTGACGGCCACCGGATTAAGGCAGCTCATAGCTTTCATCTCTAGGATGACCGCGGCCGACCGAGCGGAATTGGAAGGAGTGAGCGCCGAACGGGCGCCACAGATCGTGGCCGGAGCTCTGGTTGCTGAGGCGAGCATGAAAGCCCTCGGTGTCGAGAGCGTGGACATCTGCCCCTGGGCGTTGCGGGAGGGGCTGATTCTGCGGAGACTCGACAGCGAAGCCGATGGCAGCGGTTTCGTCGGCGGTGCCGACAATCCGGCCTCAGTACAGACGTTTGTGCGCAATGCTGGACGATAGGTGACGAGGCCCGAAGGCAAACACAATGACAGGAACTGAAGACGATCACAGCAACACGCGACCCATCTCGGTCGCGGAGTTGCTGGCGCGCAACGGAACGATCGGCGCCCCGCCGATCGGCGGTCGGCGCCGTCGTCGTCGCGGCGCGGACTCGATCACCGTCGCCGAACTGACCGGCGAGATCCCGATCGTCCGCGACCATGACGACGACGCCCCCGCCGAGACCGCCGAGACCGCCGAGACCGAAGCCGCCGCTCCCGCCGAATCGGAGGAGGTAGCGGCCACCAACGGCGCCGTCGACCACGTCGAAGACACCGAGTCCGAGGCCGAGCCCGCGGTCGAGCCCGCGGTCGAGCCCAAGGTCGAGGAGGCCCCCGAGGCGGTCGACACCTCGGAGGCTCCCGAAGCCCCGGCCGACAAGGACGACGACTACGCCGAAGCCGTCGCCGACTATCAGAGCCACATCGAACAGCGCGACGCCGACGAGGACCTGGACTTCTTCGCCCCACCGCGGCGCTCCACCTTCGCGCGGCGGCGCTTCGGCATCCTCGGGCGCAGCGCGTCGGCTCAGCGCAGCGAGCCGGAAACCACCGAGATCAGCCAGGTGGCGGACGAAACCACCGAGCTCGGCACGGTGGACGAGACCACCGACGAGGCGACGGTGGACAGCGACACCGCGGTCGGCGCCGAGGAGATGAGCCCGGACCCACTCGATTGGGCCGATCCCCAGGCCGACGAGGACGAGGCCGAAGACGCCGCGGTCGCCGTGGCCGAGCCCGAAGACGACGATGACCGCGAGGACCTGCCGTCGTACCTGCGGTCCCCGGACAACGCGTTGTTCGGCGGACCCGATGCGGCCGACGACGTGGCCCACCGCGGTAACGGCCTGAGCCCGGCCGACATCGACCTCGACGAGGACGAGGACGAGGAGGCCGCCCGCTCGGGCGCGATGTCGTCGTTCCTGCGCGGAGCGCTGGTGGTCGGGCAATGCGTGGTCGCGGTCGCGTTCGGCGCGGGGCTGTTCATCGCCTTTGATCAGCTGTGGAAGTGGAACAGCATCGTCGCGCTGGTGCTCGGCGTGCTGGTGATCCTCGGCCTGGTCGTCGGCGTGCGGGTGGTCCGCAAGACCGAGGACATCGGCAGCACTCTGATCGCCGTCGCGGTCGGCGCGATGGTGACATTCGGGCCGCTGGCACTGATGCAGGCGGCCTGAGGCGCCCTATAACTCGTGCGTCCAGCCATCAAGGTCGGTCTGTCGACGGCCTCCGTTTACCCGCTGAGAACCGAGGCCGCCTTCGAGTACGCGGCGAAGCTCGGCTACGACGGCGTCGAGCTCATGGTGTGGGCCGAGACGGTCAGCCAGGACGTCGACGCGATCGAGGAGCTGTCGAAGCGGTACGAAATGCCGGTGCTCTCGGTGCACGCGCCGTGCCTGCTGATCTCCCAGCGGGTGTGGGGAGCCAACCCGATCCCGAAACTCGAACGCAGTGTGCGCGCGGCCGAGCAGCTGGGCGCGCAGACCGTCGTCGTGCATCCGCCGTTCCGGTGGCAGCGCCGCTACGCCGAGGGGTTCTCCGACCAGGTCGCCGAGCTCGAGGAGTCGAGCGAGGTGATGGTGGCCGTCGAGAACATGTTCCCGTTCCGCGCCGACCGCTTCTTCGGCGCGGGGCAGACCTCCATCGAGCGCATGCGCAAACGTGGCGGCCGACCGGGACCGGGCATCTCGGCGTTCGCCCCGTCCTACGACCCGCTCGACGGTAACCACGCCCACTACACCCTCGACCTGTCGCACACCGCGACCGCCGGGTCCGACGCCCTCGAAATGGCGCGCCGCATGGGCGAGGGCCTGGTGCACCTGCATCTGTGCGACGGCAGCGGCGCCTCGACCGACGAGCACCTGGTGCCCGGACGCGGCACCCAGCCGACGGTGGAGGTCTGCGAGATGCTGGCCGCCAGCGACTTCAACGGCCACGTGATCCTCGAGGTGACGACGTCGGGCGCGCGGACGGCGGCCGAGCGCGAGGCGCTGCTGGTGGAGTCGCTACAGTTCGCGCGCAGGCACCTGCTGCGCTGACCGCACGCTTCCGAAGGATTCACCAGATGGCCGGCTCCACCTTGTTCACCGACGCCATGGCGCTCACCAAAGCCGACGACGGCGTGTATCACGGTGAGCTGAACGAACATTGGACGATCGGACCGAAGGTGCACGGCGGCGCGATGCTCGCGCTGTGCGCCAACGCCGCCCGAACCGAGCACGCCGGGGACGTCCAACCCATCGCGGTGTCGGGAAACTTCCTGTGGGCCCCCGATCCCGGGCCGATGGAGTTGGTCACCACGGTGCGCAAGCGAGGACGCCGCGTCAGCCTGATCGATGTTGAACTCAATCAAGGCGACCGCACGGCGGTGCGTGCCGCGGTCACCCTCGGCGACCCGGAACACCATGTGGCGCCGCTGCTCTCGGTCAATCCGGTGATCCCGCTGATGCAACCCGAGCCCCCGCCCGGCCTGGAGCCGATCGGCGAGGGCCATCCGATGGCCGACATCGTGCACCTCGCGCACGGCTGCGACATCCGGCCGTCGCTGACCACGATGCAGCCGCGGTCCGACGGCGGACCGCCGGTGATCGAGTATTGGGTGCGGCCCAAAGGCGTTGCCCCGGATGTCCTTTTCGCGCTGCTGTGCGGCGACGTGTCGGCTCCGGTGACCTTCGGCGTCAACCGGTTCGGTTGGGCGCCCACCGTCCAGCTGACGGCCTATCTGCGCACCCTGCCCGCCGACGGGTGGCTGCGAGTGCTGTGTACGACGGTGCAGATCGGCCAGGACTGGTTCGACGAGGACCACATCGTCGTCGACTGTGAGGGCCACATCGTCGTGCAGACGCGCCAACTCGCGCTGGTGCCTCAGGCCTGAACCGGCTTCGCCGGTCGCCGAACGTGCACTCAGGACGAAAAATCGGCCCGGATCTCGCGCTGAGCGCACGTTCGGCGCACCCCGCGGTGGGTGGTCGCACGCGCCGGTGCCCGGCCGTCTGCAATGCTTTGCGGCATGGCCAGAATCGCGATCGTCGGCGGTGGAAGTATCGGTGAGGCGCTGCTGTCCGGGCTGCTGAGGGCCGGACGACAGGTCAAGGACCTGGTGGTGGCGGAGAAGGACCCGAACCGCGCGCAGTACCTCGCCGACACCTACTCGGTGCTGGTGACGACGGTGGCCAACGCGGTGGACCACGCGAGCTACGTGATCGTCGCCGTCAAGCCCGCCGACGTCGCCGGGCTCGTCGACGAAATCGTCGACGCGGCGGCCAACGCCGAAAGCGACACGGCCGAACAGGTTTTCGTGACCGTCGCCGCCGGGGTCACCACCGAGTACTACGAGAACAAGCTGCCCGCCGGCGCGCCGGTGATCCGCGTCATGCCCAACGCCCCGATGGTCGTCGGCGGCGGTGTCAGCGCGCTGTCGGCGGGACGCTTCGCCACCGCCGAGCAGATGAAGGAGGTCTCGGCGATCTTCGACGCGGTCGGCGGGGTGCTCACGGTTCCGGAGTCTCAACTCGACGCGGTCACCGCGATCTCGGGGTCGGGGCCGGCCTATTTCTTCCTGATGGTCGAGGCGCTCGTCGACGCCGGCGTGGACGCCGGGCTGTCGCGGTCGGCGGCCACCGATCTCGTCGCGCAGACCATGGCCGGATCCGCCGCGATGTTGCTGGATCGCCTCGATCGGGCCGCGGACGCCGCAGGCGGCGCATCGGGTTCGTCGGGCGCCGGAATGGACACCACGCCCGCCCAGCTGCGCGCGACCGTCACTTCGCCGGGCGGCACCACCGCGGCCGGTCTGCGCGAACTCGAGAGGGGCGGATTGCGGGCAGCGGTTGCCAGGGCGGTCGAGGCCGCGAAAAAGCGCTCTGAGCAGCTCGGAATTACAACTGAGTAATTCTTTAAATTGCCCACACCCGTCGCAGTAACACCATCTGCCACGCTATTCTCCTCGTGTAAGCACGGGTCGGTGCCAGCGGTGGGGAAGCCGCTGGAACTGCCCGTGCCTGAATGATTGGGTTGCGATGACGTCTATGAACGGGCCATCCGCGCGGGATTCGGCCAGTGGGAAGTCGGCTCGGGACTCCGGATCCGACGGCCAACAGCCACGGGCGCAATTCCTCACCGTCGCCGAGGTGGCGAGCCTGATGCGGGTCAGCAAGATGACGGTGTACCGACTGGTGCACAACGGCGAGCTGCCTGCCGTCCGGGTCGGCCGCTCGTTCCGGGTGCACGCGAAGGCTGTTCACGACATGTTGGAGAGCTCGTACTTCGACGCAGGCTGATCGATCCCGCGTACTCGGCGCCGCCCACCAGGCAATGGGCGCGTTTCGCGGTTACCTGCGCAGCCCGGTAAAGTAGCCGGGTCAGTCAACGATGCTCATCGGGCAGGTAAGGCGTAGGTAGCGGAGTTCATGGGTTCAGTCATCAAGAAGCGGCGCAAGCGCATGTCGAAGAAGAAGCACCGCAAGCTGCTTCGTCGCACCCGGGTCCAGCGCAGAAAACTCGGCAAGTAATCGCCACCCGCGGTCGCTAGGCTGACCGGACATGGATTCCGAGGGCCGTTCCAATGGACACGTCAACGGGACTGACCCCCGCGACGCCGTGCAGTATCCGAAGGTCGTCCTGGTCACCGGGGCGTGCCGGTTTCTCGGCGGCTACCTGACGGCCAGGCTGGCACAGAACCCGTTGATCAACCACGTGATCGCCGTCGACGCGATCACGCCGAGCAAGGATCTGCTGCGTCGGATGGGCCGCGCGGAATTCGTCCGCGCCGACATCCGCAACCCGTTCATCGCGAAGGTCATCCGCAACGGCGACGTCGACACCGTGGTGCACGCCGCCGCGGCGTCCTACGCGCCCCGCTCCGGCGGACGCGCGACGCTCAAGGAACTCAACGTGATGGGCGCGATCCAGCTGTTCGCGGCCTGCCAGAAGGCGCCGTCGGTGCAGCGCGTCGTGCTCAAGTCGACCTCGGAGGTGTACGGCTCGAGCGCGCGCGACCCGGTGATGTTCACCGAGGACACCAGCGCGCGGCGGCCACCGGGGGAGGGCTTCGCCCGCGACAGCATCGACATCGAGGGCTATGCGCGCGGACTGGGCCGTCGCCGGCCGGACATCGCGGTCACCATCCTGCGGCTGGCCAACATGATCGGGCCGGGGATGGATACGGCGCTGTCGCGCTACCTGGCCGGCCCCGTGGTGCCGACCGTCATCGGGCACGACGCCCGCCTCCAGCTGCTGCACGAACAGGACGCGCTCGGGGCGCTCGAGCGCGCGACGATGGCGGGCAAGGCGGGCACGTTCAACGTCGGAGCGCCCGGGGTCGTGATGATGAGCCAGGCGATCCGGCGGGCCGGGCGGATCGCGTTGCCGGTGCCTCGATCGGCGCTGGCCGCTGTGGATTCGCTGAGGCGTGCGACTCGCTACACTGAACTCGATCGTGAGCAGCTGAACTACCTCAGTTATGGCAGAGTCATGGATACGTCGCGGATGCGAAACGAACTCGGCTATAACCCGAAGTGGACGACAGTCGAGGCCTTCGACGATTACGTCAGAGGTCGCGGATTGACTCCGATCGTCGACCCGCGGTGGGTACGCTCAATGGAGAGTCGCGCCGTTGCTGCGGCGCAAAGGTGGGGACGCTAGGCGCATCAACTGATCGGGTGGGGAGAAGGAAACGACCGTGGCGGGCGAGTCCAAGGCGAAAGTTATTCCGCTGCATGGTAATTCGGGTCGTGCAGCGGCTCAGCGGCGGAACGCCGCGCGAGCGCAGGGCTCCCGCCGACATCCGTCGCAGCTCTCGGATCCGGTCAGCGGCGCCTCGGCCGAGGAGATCGCCGCCGTCGTCCGCGAGATCGATGAGCACCGCGGCGGCGTGACCGGCGGCGCACCGATCGTCGAGGAGACGCCCACCGAACTCGCCAAGAACATCGCGGCCGTCGCCGAATTCGTTCGCAAGCGGATGACGGGCGATTACACCGTCGACGAATTCGGGTTCGATGCCCACCTCAACAACGCAATCTTTTTGCCTTTGCTGAGAGTCTTCTTCAAGTCGTGGTTCCGCGTCGAGGTCAGCGGCATCGAGCATTTGCCCGAGACCGGCGCCGCGCTGGTGGTCGCCAACCACGCCGGCGTGCTGCCGTTCGACGGACTGATGGCCTCAGTGGCGGTGCACGACCACCACCCGACGCACCGCGACCTGCGCCTGCTGGCCGCTGACATGGTGTTCGACCTGCCCGTGGTCGGCCAGGCCGCCCGCAAGGCCGGCCACACCATGGCCTGCACCGCCGACGCCTACCGGCTGCTGGCCGCGGGCGAGCTGACCGCGGTGTTCCCCGAGGGCTACAAGGGCCTGGGCAAACACTTCAAAGACCGTTACAAGCTGCAGCGATTCGGCCGCGGTGGCTTCGTCTCGGCGGCGCTGCGCACCAAGGCGCCCATCGTCCCGTGCTCGATCGTCGGGTCCGAGGAGATCTATCCGATGATCGCCGACGTCAAGCTGCTGGCCCGACTGCTCGGGCTGCCGTACTTCCCGATCACGCCGTTCTTCCCGCTGGCGGGACCCGCGGGGATGATCCCGCTGCCGTCGAAGTGGCACATCCAGTTCGGTGAGCCGATCGAGACCGCGGACTACGACGAGTCGGCGGCCGACGACCCGATGGTCACCTTCGAGCTCACCGACCAGGTGCGCGAGACCATCCAGCAGACGCTGTACCAATTGCTCACCCAGCGCAGGAACACGTTCCTCGGCTGAGCGGCCGGAAAAGAGGCTAGCTCTCCGAACTACTTTGCTTGGCAATCATTTTCGCGATCGCCTCGTCGCGTGCGGCGGCGATGCGCTGGCTCACCTCGTCGGCCTCGGTGTCCGACTGGGCCTCACCCATGACGGTGACGACGCTCGTCAGGACGGGCTTGCCCTCGGCGTCGGTGACCTCGCCTCGGACCTCGGTGACGATGGCGCCGTGCGACTCGGTGACCGAGTCGAGGTAGGAGTCGAAGAACAGCTTGTCGCCGGCCAGGATCGGGCGGTGGAACGTGATCTTCTGGTCGCGGTGCAGCACGCGCTCCATGTTGATCGGCACGTCGAACTGGTTGAAGATCTCCAGCTGGACGCGGCGGCCGGCGACGGCGAGGAAGGTCAGCGGGGCGATCAGCGAGTCGTAGCCGTACTCGGCGGCGGCCTCTTCGGTGAAATGCGCCGGGTGCTCGTCCTTGACCGCACGGGCGAACTCACGGATCTTCTCCCGGTCGACCTCGAAGTAGTCGGGATACCGGTAGTGGGTTCCGATGATGTTCTCTGCGATTGCCATGCCTGACCTGCTCCTCGCGTGCGCGGGCTGCCGTCTCGTCTTGTCGGAGTCAGCGGCGCGAGCCTATCAGCGGGCGTGGGCCCCAGCCTCGCCCAGCGCGGCTCGTCAGCGGCCCTCCTGGCGGCGCGAGACCACCGCCGCCAGTGCCCCGCCGGCCGCGCCGAGCGCGAGCGCCGACGGCACGCCGATGCGCGCGGCCTTGCGCGCGGTGCGGAAATCGCGGATCTCCCAGCCGCGCTCACGTGCGAGGTCGCGCAGGTCGGCGTCGGGGTTGATCGCCACCGCGGTGCCGACCAGCGAGAGCATCGGCACGTCGTTGAAGCTGTCCGAGTAGGCCGTGCAGCGGCGCAGGTTGAGCCCTTCGCGGATCGCCAGGGATCGCACCGCGTGCGCCTTACCGGTGCCGTGCAGGATGTCGCCGACCAGGCGGCCGGTGAACACCCCGTCGACGGATTCGGCGACGGTGCCCAGCGCGCCGGTGAGCCCGAGCCGTTTGGCGATGGTCGCGGCCAGCTCGTACGGGGTCGCGGTGACCAGCCATACCTGCTGGCCGGCGTCGAGGTGCATCTGCGCGAGCGCTCGGGTGCCGGGCCAGATCTTGTCGGCGATGATCTCGTCGTAGATCTCCTCGCCGACCGCCATCAACTCGGCCGTCGAGCGGCCTTCGATGAACGCCAGTGCCTTGCGTCGGCCAGCGGCCACGTCCTCGCTGTTCTCGCGGCCGGTCAGCTGGAACTTCGCCTGCGCATAGACGAACCGAGCGATGTCGCCGTAGGTGAAGAACTTGCGGGCGGCTAGGCCGCGGGCGAAGTGCAGCAGCGACGACCCCTGCACCAGGGTGTTGTCGACGTCGAAGAACGCCGCTGCGGTCAGATCCGGTGGCGGAGTCGGTGGGGCCGGGGCGGTTTCGGCCGCCAGGTCGGTGACGGCCGCCTCCGCGCTTGCCTCGCCGGCGAGTTGCTGTTCAGCAGCTTCGCGGTCGCCGATTCCAGACACGAATCAACCCTAAGTCACCGGTGCGGCGATACTGGCGAGGTGGAGCACGCGGTGGAGTTGTTGACGCGCGACGGGTGCACGATCTGCACGGGCGCTGCGGCGCGGCTGGCCCAGCTGGCCGACGAACTGGGGTTCACGCTGGCTGTCACCGATGTCGACGCCGCCGCGAAGGCCGGCGATCCGGGGCTGCGTGCGGAGTTCGGCGACCGGCTCCCGGTGGTTCTGCTCGACGGGCGCGAACACAGCTACTGGGAGATCGACGAGCCACGCCTGCGGGCCGATCTCGCGACGTGACGGGCGCCGCCGCGAAGCGGGATACCAGTACGGGTTTCGCCGTCGGAATACGGGTCCGACGAAAACAGCGCGGAATTTGGTGAGCTAACTGTTCACCGACTACCTTGGATGACGTGGTGATGAAGCCGTGAGCGTGCTGCTTTTCGGGGTTTCGCACCGCAGCGCGCCGGTGTCCGTGCTCGAGCAGCTCAGTACCGACGAGTCCGATCAGGCAAAGATCGTCGACCAGGTGCTGCAGTCCTCCCTCGTCACCGAGGCCATGGTGCTGTCAACGTGCAACCGCGTCGAGGTCTATGCGGTCGTCGACGCGTTCCACGGCGGCCTGTCGGTGATCGGGCAGGTGCTCTCCGACCATTCCGGGATGAGCCTCAACGACCTGACAAAATACGCCTACGTCCGGTACGCCGAAGCGGCCGTCGAGCACCTGTTCGCGGTGGCCTCCGGCCTGGATTCCGCGGTCGTCGGCGAGCAGCAGGTGCTCGGCCAGGTCCGCCGCGCCTACGCGGCCGCCGAGGCCAACCACACCGTCGGCCGCACCCTGCACGAACTGTCGCAGCGCGCGCTGGCCGTCGGCAAGCGGGTGCACACCGAGACGGGCATCGACGCCGCGGGCGCTTCGGTCGTCTCCGTCGCGCTGGACACCGCCGAAAGCAAGCTCGGCTCGCTGGCCGGCCGCACCGCGGTGGTCATCGGCGCGGGTTCGATGGGCTCGCTGGCCGCCAAGCACCTGGCGCGGGCGGGCGTCGAGCGCATCCACGTGGTGAACCGCAGCCAGCCTCGGGCCAAGCGCCTCGCGGCCAACGTTCGCGAGTTGGGCATCGAGTCGCAACCCTTCCCGTTTGATCACCTGCCGCCGCTGCTCACCGACGCCGACGTCGTCGTCTGCTGCACCGGAGCGGTTCGGCCGGTGGTCTCGCTGGCCGACGTCCACCGCGGTCTGGCGCACGGCCAAGAGCCAAAACAGCTGGTCATCTGCGACCTCGGCATGCCGCGCGACGTGGATCCCGCGGTGGCGGGTCTACCCGGCGTCTACGTCGTCGACATGGAACGCATCCAGCGCGAACCGGCCGCCCGAGCCGCGTCGTCCGACGCCGAAGCCGCCCGCGCGATCGTCGCCGCGGAGGTCGCCAAGTACCTTGCCGGTCAGCGGATGGCCGAGGTCACCCCGACGGTCACCGCGCTGCGTCAACGCGCCGCCGACGTGGTCGAGGCCGAGCTACTGCGCCTCGACAACCGGCTTCCCGACTTGGGCACCGCGCAGCGCGACGAGGTCGCCAGGACGGTGCGCCGGGTCGTCGACAAGCTCCTGCACGCCCCGACGGTGCGGGTCAAGCAATTGGCCAGCGCACCCGGCGGGGACAGTTACGCCGAGGCGCTGCGCGAGCTGTTCGAGCTCGACCAGCAGGCCGTCGACGCCGTCGCGGGGCCCGAAATGCCTTTGCTCGCATCGGATCTCGACAAGGCCGAGTAACGGTTGACTGTAATTCGGATAGGCACTCGCGCCAGTCTCTTGGCGACCACCCAGGCGGGGACAATTCGGGACGCGCTGATCGCGAACGGACACGCCGCCGAGCTCGTCCCCGTCTCCACCGAGGGCGACCGCAACCAGGGCCCGATCGCCGATATCGGCGTGGGTGTGTTCACCGCGGCTCTGCGGGAGGCCATCCACGAGGGCCGGGTCGACGCCGCCGTGCACTCGTTCAAGGATTTGCCGACCGCGGTCGACCCGCGCTTCGTCATCGCCGCAAGCCCCCCGCGCGAAGATCCGCGAGACGCGCTGGTGGCGCGCGATGGACTGGTGCTCGGGGAGTTGCCCGCGGGGTCGGTTGTCGGCACATCGAGCCCGCGACGGGCCGCACAGCTTAGAGCACTGGGTCTCGGTTTGGAAATCCGCCCCCTAAGAGGCAACCTGGATACCAGGTTGAACAGGGTTAGCAACGGTGATCTCGACGGCATCGTAGTCGCACGGGCGGGACTGGCCCGCATCGGGCGGCTGGCAGATGTCACCGAGACTCTCGAGCCGGTGCAGATGTTGCCAGCGCCGGCTCAAGGTGCGCTCGCGGTCGAGTGCCGCGCAGGCGACACCGAGCTCGCCGCGCTGCTGGCGGAGTTGGACGACGCCGACACGCGCGCCGCAGTCACCGCGGAACGGGCCCTGCTCGCCCGACTGGAGGCGGGTTGTTCCGCACCGGTGGGAGCGATCGCGGAGGTGGTCGAGTCCATCGATGAGGACGGCAACGTCTTCGAAGAGGTGTCGCTGCGCGGCTGCGTAGCGGCGCTGGACGGATCCGACGTGATCCGCGCGTCCGGCGTCGGCACTCCCGACCGGGCCCGGGAGCTGGGGCTCTCGGTCGCCGAGGAGTTGTTCGACCTCGGGGCGCGCGAACTCATGGCGGACGCCAACTGAGCTGTAGAGCTGCGATGAGCGACAAGCGAAGAGCAGAGAGATGAGTGAGTGAGATGACAGGCCAGACCAGCGGGCGGGGGCGCAAGCCGAAGCCGGGCCGCATCACGTTCGTCGGATCGGGTCCCGGCGACCCCGGGCTGCTGACGACGCGGGCCCACACCGTGCTCGCCAACGCCGCCCTGGTGTTCACCGACCCCGATGTGCCGGAAGCCGTGCTGGCCCTGGTGGGTTGCGAACTGCCGCCCCCGTCGGGGCCCGAACCTGCCGAGGCCCCCAAAGACGGCGAGGCCTCCGACGCCGAAGCGCCAGCCATCCCAGGCGGGCCCGATATCCGGTCGGCCGTCGGCGATCCGGCCGAGGTGGCCAAGACGCTGATCACCGAGGCCCGTACCGGCGTGGACGTGGTGCGCCTGGTCGCGGGCGATCCGCTGTCGGTGGACGCGGTGATCACCGAGGTGTCGGCGCTGGCGAAGTCGCACCTGAACTTCGAGATCGTGCCGGGCCTGCCGGACACCACCGCGGTACCCACATATGCGGGTCTGCCGCTGGGGTCCGCGCACACCGTGGCCGACGTCCGCGATCCCGACGTCGACTGGGCCGCACTGGCCGCCGCGCCCGGTCCGCTGATCCTGCACGCGACGGCGTCACATCTGCCCGACGCGGCGCGCACCCTGATCGAGTACGGACTGACCGACACCACGCCGCTGGTGGTGACCGCGAATGGCACGACGTGCCAACAGCGTTCGGTCGAGACGACGCTGGCCGGGCTGCTCGACAAGGCCACGCTGGCCGGCACCGAGCCGTCGGGCCCGTTGTCCGGTCCTCTCGTCGTGACCATCGGCAAGACCGTCGCCAACCGCACCAAGCTGAACTGGTGGGAGAGCCGCGCCCTGTACGGCTGGACCGTGCTGGTGCCGCGTACCAAGGATCAGGCCGGCGAGATGAGCGAGAAGCTGGTGGGCCACGGCGCATTGCCGATCGAGGTCCCCACCATCGCTGTCGAGCCGCCGCGCAGCCCCGCGCAGATGGAGCGCGCGGTCAAGGGTCTGGTCGACGGCCGGTTCCAGTGGGTGGTGTTCACCTCCACCAACGCCGTGCGCGCGGTGTGGGAGAAGTTCAACGAGTTCGGCCTCGACGCGAGGGCGTTCTCGGGTGTGAAGATCGCCTGCGTCGGCCAGGCCACCGCCGACCGGGTGCGGGCGTTCGGCATCAACCCCGAGCTGGTGCCCGCCGGTGAGCAGTCGTCGCTGGGCCTGCTCGATGAATTCCCGCCGTATGACGACGTTTTCGACCCGGTGAACCGCGTGCTGCTGCCGCGCGCCGACATCGCCACCGAGACGCTGGCCGAAGGCCTGCGCGAACGCGGCTGGGAGATCGAGGACGTCACGGCGTACCGCACGGTGCGTGCCGCACCGCCGCCCGCGCACACCCGCGAGATGATCAAGACCGGCGGCTTCGACGCGGTCTGCTTCACCTCGAGTTCTACGGTGCGCAACCTGGTCGGTATCGCGGGCAAGCCGCACGCGCGCACCATCGTCGCGTGCATCGGACCGAAAACCGCCGAGACCGCAGCGGAATTCGGCCTGCGCGTCGATGTGCAGCCCGAGGTCGCCGCCGTCGGTCCGCTGGTGGAGGCGCTCGCCGAGCACGCCGCCCGGCTGCGCGCCGAGGGCGCACTGCCCCCGCCGCGTAAGAAGAGCCGCCGCCGCTGACCGAGATGGGTTTTCCCAGGCATCGTCCCCGCCGGCTGCGCGCGACTCCGGCGTTGCGGCGGCTGGTCGCCGAAACCGCCTTGGAGCCACGGCAACTGGTGCTGCCGATGTTCGTCGCCGACGGCATCGACGAACCCCGTGAGATCTCCTCGATGCCCGGCGTCGTGCAGCACACCCGCGACTCGCTGCGCCGCGCCGCCGCCGACGCGGTGGCGGCCGGTGTCGGCGGCCTGATGCTGTTCGGCGTTCCGCGCGACGAGGACAAGGACCCGACCGGTTCGATCGGCGTTGCCGAGGACGGCATCCTCAACGTCGCACTGCGCGACCTGGCCGGCGACCTCGGCGACGACACCGTCCTGATGGCCGACACCTGCCTCGACGAGTTCACCGATCACGGTCATTGCGGGGTGCTCGACGGCGCGGGCCGGGTCGACAACGACCTGACCAACAAGCGCTACGTGGAGCTCGCTGTGGCGCAAGCTGATTCGGGTGCCCACGTCGTGGGTCCGAGCGGCATGATGGACGGCCAGGTCGCCGCGATCCGCGACGGCCTGGACGCTGCGGGGCACACCGACACGGTCATCCTGGCCTACGCCGCGAAGTTCGCCTCGGGTTTCTACGGCCCGTTCCGGGATGCGGTGGGGTCGAGCTTGCGTGGCGATCGTCGTACGTATCAACAGAATCCGGGCAATGCGCGCGAGGCGTTGCACGAGATCGAACTCGACATCGGCGAGGGCGCCGACATCGTGATGGTCAAGCCCGCGATGGGTTATCTCGACGTCGTGCGCGCGGCGGCCGACCTGTCGCCCGTGCCGGTGGCCGCCTACCAGGTCTCCGGCGAGTACTCGATGATCAGCGCGGCCGCCGCCAACGGCTGGATCGACCTGCAGACCGTTGCCCTCGAGACCCTGACCAGCATCCGGCGGGCGGGGGCGGACATCGTCTTGACGTACTGGGCGGCCGACGTCGCCGCCTGGCTGGCGTGAGCCCGGAGTCCCACGGCCGTTCGGATCCCGCCGGGCAGCCATCACGCGAACCCGGCACCCGCCCCGACGACGTGGACACCGGCTTCTGGCTCTGGGTCGCCTCGCTTCCGCTGCTGACCGTCGGCCACATCGTCGACCTGCTGGTCGACGACCGCACCGACAAGCTGCCGGCACCGGTGCTTGCGCTCTCGGTGGTGTTCATCCTGATCATCGGGGCCATCGTGTTGACCTTTCAGATCCTGATGCGCCAGGGCTATCGGTGGGCGCGGACCGTGCTGACCGGCACGGGCGTCGCGGTCGTGGTCTACGTCGCGAGCAACCTGTTGCGCGGCGACCGGCCGCCGGCCGCCGCAGTCTCCTATGCGGTCACCGCGATCCTCGGCTCGGTGTTGATCGTCGGCGGCGTATATCTGCTGCACCGCAAAGACGCCACCGACTTCTTCACCCGGTGACCCGATAGGCTGACCCGACCATGACCGCTCCTGCGCCGCGAAACCGCGTCGTCACCGCCGCCTTCTGGTGCTGGGTCGTCGCTTCGGTGATGTTGATGCTCGGCGGTCTGATCGCCGCCTCGGTGAACCTTCCGACGCTGTTCCGCGGCGCGGGGATCCTCACGGTCGCCGCGGGTGCGGGGATGGCCTTCCTCGCCGGCCGCAGCCGCACCGGCGATGTCCGGTTCCGCCGGGCCGGTGTGGCGCTGGCGTCGACCATCGTCGTGTTCGTCGCCCTGCTCGCCCTGAGCGGCGTCGTCCACTTCGTCACCGTGCTCGCGGTGCTGCCGCTGATCGCGGGGGCGGTGCTGATCACGCGGCCCGCGGCCGACCAGGGGGAAGCGACATGACCGAGAAGGCACCGCAGGTGCTGTTCTACGAGCAGGGTGCCAGCTGGTGGTGGCTGGCGGCCGGACCCGCCTCGGCGATCGCCATGGGGCTGATCCAGGCGTCGGCCGGATACGGCTTCCAGTGGATGGTGCCCGGCATGTTCCTACTCCTTGTCACCGGCTTCCTGGGCATCCAGGTCAAGGCCGCCCGCATCCACACCTCGGTCGAGCTGACCCCGGACACCCTGCGCCAGGGCACCGAACGGATCCGCACCGACGAGATCGTGCGCATCTACCCCGAACCCACCGGCCCCGATGCCCCGAAATGGCAGTCGGCGCGCGCGCTCGGCGAACTCACCGGCGTCCCCCGCGGCCGCACCGGCATCGGGCTGAAGATGACCAATGACCGCACCGCTCAGGCGTGGGCCCGCAAGCATCAGAAGCTGCGGGAGTCGCTGACCCAGCTGATCGAAGAGCGCATCCCGCCCGCATGAGGGTCCGGGCAGCGCTCGAGCTTGTGCTGGCCGTCGCCGCGGCGGTGGGCAGCGTGCTGAGCTGGACGGCGGCCGCGACGACGGTCGCGGTGGCGCCGGTGCTGGAAGGCGAGCCGGAGACGTCCTCGGTCGAGTACAGCGCGCCGATGCTCGGCCTTGCGCTGCTGCTGGCGGCGGTCGCCGGGGTGCTCGTCGTGCTGGCCGTCGCCCACTGGCGTCGTGCTCGCGTGCGAGCTGACACGAAATAGCATTCCCGGTCGCTGATCGGCCGCTTTCAGATCACGGCTTCTCTCCCGCGCGCCCGATGCTGTCTGTCGTGAGCCCTCTCACAGCCGCTTGGTACAAAGTGCGAAATTTGTAACACTGTTCCACATGACCGAGTTGGTGGAGACGAACAGACCCGTCGACGACGCGCTCCCGCTGGGGCCGCAGTCGCTGGTGTGGCGCTATTTCGGGGACAACCGGATGTACTTGATCGGGCCGCGGCCCGCGGTGCTGCAGAACATGCTGGCCGAACTCGGTCAGGGCGTGCTCGACCACTCGGTGTTCTTCGACGACACCGCCGCGCGGGTGAAGCGTTCGCTGCCGCCGATCTTCAACACCGTCTACGGCTCCGACGACGACAACCCCGGGACGCAGGTCCGTGACTTCCACACCGAGATCAAGGGCGAGATGCCCGACGGCAAGCGCTACCACGCGCTGGATCCGGAGACCTACTTCTGGGCGCACGCGACATTCGTCGAACAGGTGCTGTACTTCGCCGACACCTTCGTCAAGCGGCTGAGCCGTGAGGAGAAGGAGCAGATCTATCTCGAGTCGAAGACGTGGTACCGCCGCTACGGCGTGAGTGAGCGGCCGATGCCGGCCACCTACGACGAGTTCGAGCGCTACTGGGACCGCATGCTCGACGAGATCGTTGTCGCACACAAGACCGCGGTGTACGGCGTCGGCTACGTCACCAAGGGGTTCCCGTGGCCCAAGGGCGTTCCCGCATGGGCATGGCGGCTGATCGGGCCGCTGTTCAACCCGCTGGCGGCGTTCCTGACCACCGGCGGGTTGCCGCCCCGCGCCCGCGAGCTGCTGCAACTGCCGTGGAGCGAGCGCCAGGAGCGTCGCTACCAACGCTTCGCGGCGTTCTGGCGCTCGCCTCCGGTCAACTGGGTGTGGGATCGTCTGCCTATGAAGTGGCGCTACAACGGCTACGCCCAAAAAGGTTATGCCCGAGCCTGACCCGGCGACGGGCAACGACCCGGCGATGGAAGCCATCCTCGACGCCGCCGTCATCGAGTTCGAGCGACACGGCTTCCGTCGGGTCGCGCTCGACGACGTCGCGCGTCGCGCAGGCGTCAGCCGAACGACCATCTACCGGCGTTTCGCCAACCGCGACGAGCTCGTGGCCGCGGTGATCGAGCGCGAGAACATCGCGCTGTTCGCCGACATCGCCGAAGAGGTCAAACGAGTTGGGCCGCAGTCGAATTACTATGTCGAGGCGTTCACGCTGTCGATCTTGAAGTTCCGCCGCCATCGCGTGCTGTACCGGATACTGACCGACGAGCCCGCGCTGCTGCTCGAACTCGCCCGCAGGCACTACGACGCGGCGATCGCCCGGATGGCCGCCGCTTTGCGGATCATCTTCCCCGCCGGATTCGCCGAGCGGATCGGGGAGGAGGCTGTCGAGGAGTTGGCCGACACCATCCTGCGGTACGCGGCGATGGTGTTGCTGCTGCCCAGTTCCCGGCCGCTGGAGTCCGCCGACGACATCCGCGCTTTCGCTCGCAAACACTTTCTTCCCAGCCTGCCCGCTGCTTTGCGAACGGTTCCCACCGGTTAGCCGAAACCGCGTTTCGTATTTCGGCTCTCCGGGCAGTCGTAGTCCATGACCAGCGAACAAGGGCAGAGCGAAGAACAGCAGAGCCCGGAACCCGAAACCGACGAACATCATCAAGTGCTCGACGAGCCCGAGGATCGGCCGCCGACAGAGAAGCCCGAGATCACCGACGAGCATCGGGAAAAGGCCAAAGAGATGCATAAGGCCTACGAGGAGGAACGGCCGACCACCAAGATGCCCGGGACCGGCGGCGCCGTCGCGGGCACCGCGGTCAACGACTGGCTCGACGACGACGGAAACCCCAAGTTCAGCAAGGATTCTGCGGACAGCGAGGCTTCGGAGAGCAGCGGCAGCTGACCGGCCGGGACGGCACCTGCCTACGCTAGGCAACCGTGACCACCCTGGAGCAGATTGCGCCCGCGTTCGTCGAGATGGCCCATTCCATCGTGTGGGCCTCGGTGGCCACGGTCGATGCCAACGGCAGGCCCCGTACCCGCATCCTGCATCCGATCTGGGAGTGGGACGGCACCGACCTGTTCGGCTGGATCGCCACGGTGCCGTCGCCGATCAAGAAGAGCCATCTCGCCGTGCACCCGGAGGTCTCGGTGAGCTACTGGAAGCCCGACCACGACACCTGCAGCGCCGAGTGTCTGGTCGAGTGGTACGTCGACGACGAGACCAAGGCGGCGGTGTGGGACAAGTTCGCGACCGCGCCCGCACCGGTGGGCTACGACCCGCGGATCATCCCGATGTGGCAAGACGGGCCGACCTCCGAAGAGTTCGCCGCGCTACGGTTGTCGCCCTACCGCATCCGGGTCATGCCCGGCGCCGTGATGATGAGAGGTGAAGGCGCGCCGCTCACCTGGTCGGCGTGAATATCCCGTACCGGTGCCGAGCCGACGCGCCAGGGGTGATGATCTGCACATGACCACCACGCTCGACGTCACGGCGTTGCCGCTGGTGCCCAAGAACCCGCTGCCGATCTGGCGGTTGGCCCGACTCCTTCGCCGGCTCGACACCGGGCAGGATGTCATTCGCGACGCAGGGGGCCCCATCACCCGTATTCAGATAGCGCCGAAGTGGGTGTATCCGCCGATCGTCGCGGTGATGTCGCCCAACGGCATGCGCGACGTGCTCACCCGCTCCGACAATTCCTCGGAGCGGTGCATCTACCACGACGAGGTCCGCAACATGGCGGGCGACAGCCTTTTCGTGTTGCCCAATGACCTGTGGCGGCCCCGCAAGCGGGCGCTTCAGCCGGTGTTCACCAAGCAGAACGTCCGCAAGTTCGGCGGTTACATGTCCGCGGCGGCCCAGGCGTTCGTCGATCGCTGGCCCGAGGGCGGCGAACTCGATCTCGACGACGAGTGCCGCCGCGTGGCGATGCAGTCGCTGGGACACTCCGTGCTCGGCATCGACCTCAACGAGCGCGCCGACACCATCGCCCGGTGCATGCACGTCGCGTCGTCTTATACCGCCGACCGTGCGCTGCGACCGGTGCGGGCACCGCGCTGGCTGCCCACACCCGCTCGCCGCCGCGTGCGCCGCGCGGTCGCCGAGATGAAGGAGATCACCGACGACATGGTGCGCGCGTGCCGCACCGACCCAACGCGCGACGCGCCCCTGGTGCGGGCGTTGATGGCGGCGGTGGACCCCGAAACCGGGTTGCCGCTGTCCGACGACGACATCTCGAACGACCTGCTGATCTTCATGCTCGCCGGCCACGACACCACCTCGACCGCGCTCACGTTCACGCTCTGGGTCCTCGGACGTCACCCCGACATCCAGGACCGCGTCGCCGCGGAGGCCGCCGCCATCGGCGAGCGGGAACTGACCCCCGACGATGTGCCGCGGCTTCAATACACCGTGCAGGTGCTGCACGAGGCGATCCGGCTGTGCCCACCCGCGGCCGGCGTGGCCCGGCTGGCGACCCGCGACATCGCGGTCGACGGCTACCGCGTCGAGGCCGGCACCCTGGTGGCGCTCGGCATCTACGGGCTGCACCACGACCCGGCCCTGTGGCCGAATCCGAAGGTCTTCGATCCCGAGCGGTTCAGTCCCGAGAACACCCAGAACCGCGATCGCTGGCGGTTCCTGCCGTGGCTGGCCGGCGGGCGGCCGTGCATCGGCGAGCACTTCGCACGCCTGGAGACGACGTTGGCGCTGGCCACGATCGTGCGCGCCGCCCGGGTCGAATCGCTCGACGACACGTTCGAAACCGACGTGCCGTTCACCACCATCGCCAAAGGTCCGGTCCGGGCGCGGATGCGGCCGCGACGCTGAGGTCTACTGCATTGCGGCAGCGCCCAAGCGCGTCGTGCCGCCGGGCATCTCACCGCGGTGCCAATCGGCGACCGCCTCGGCGATCGCCCGTACCTGCCGGTCGGTCTCCACCACCGCATACGACGTCACCAGCCCGGTGAGCCCGTTGATAGAGCCTTCGTAGCCGATCCGGTGCGCGAGATCGCGTAACCATCGCTCGGCGCGGGCCCCGCGTCCGAACGAAAGACCGCGCGCGTCGCCGATGACGAGGACACGGCGCGCGCCCAACTCGCCTGCCGCCATGCTCGCCGCCTCGTAGATGGCGTCCCCGCACTGGCGCAGCCGCCGGCGTACCGCATGGTGCTCGCCGAACATGGAGTCGACGCAGTCGGCGTCGACGATCGCGACGGCGGAATCAAGCGAAGTTGCGTCGTGCGGGACGTTCGGTGTCGTGGCCGCATCGAGCCGGTGTCGAACGACTGCGATGCCGCGGTTTTGACAAGCCGCGGCGATCGCCTCGGACAGGCTCGATGCTCGTCCGACCACCATGATCGGCGCGTCGCCGGGATTTCGGAATTCCACCCACCCACCCTCCTTTCGCTCAGCTCGCGATTCGTTCCTGTTCGCCGTCGATCCTTTCCAGCACAACCGCCGTCGCGTCTCGGTAGCCGGCGGCGTGGTCGTCCGCGCCGAGGACGAACTCATCCGTGAGTCGTGCCGCGATGCGCCGAAGAGCCGCATGGGTCCGTGCGCTCTCGCGCTGCGCGCGGGGCCCACCGTTCAGCGATGCTCGGATGAAGCTGCCCGAATTCGCCGCGATCTCATCGAGGGCGCAGATCCGCGCGAACCGAAGGCCCATGTTGAACCCCCGTCGGTAGGCGTCGCTGCGGCCGGACGGGGGCGACGCTTCGGCAAGGGCGTCGAGGAGCGCCACCAGCGTTGGGTCCGCCGACGACCCCGCTTGGCCGCCCATCGCATTCGGTTGCCTCATCACGCCAGCACGCACGCCGACTCACACATGAAAACTGTCCTCCAAAGACGTTGAAAAATTGCGCATCGCTTTTAGCGACGCGAGATATGCGAAATGCGGAATTTCAAGGATTGAGAAGCGATCAACCGGTCTGAACGGTCACGCAACAGTTCGCCGGTGAATACCGGCGAACCGACACGTCAAAACGCAGCTACCGGCGATCAGCCAGCGCGTTTGCGGCGCGGCAAGAATTCGTCCACCGCTTTCTCGCGTTTGGCGGCGCGGCGTTCCTTCAACGTCATCGCCGGCTTTTTTCGTTCGCGACCCTGCGACTTACTAGCCATTTTTTTCCTTTCGCTAGCACCCGCTTCCAATGCGCGACCATACCCGAGAAAAAAACAAAATCCAGTCAGGCTGCGACACGCCCGCATCGCCCCGAAATCAGGTGCCGCGGACGGCCGCGCTTTTCCGGTTGCGCGGGCTCGGCAGGGGGTCAGACCCGCGTCAGCATGACGGCGTGCTCGACCGGCATCACCCCGTACATCACCCGCATCCACCCCGTGACCCACGGCCCGGCCTCGCCCTTCGCGACCACGCGCGGATCGCGGACATCGAACGACCGGCCCCACCTGGTGATCCGCCCGCCGCCCGCCGCGATCACGTTCTTCAGCCAGTCGCGGTCCGGGCCGTAGGTGAGCAGAATGGCCACCCCGTCGCGGGTGGGGAAGACCGTCAACGGCGTCCGGTAGCGCTTGCCCGACTTTCTGCCGACATGCTCGAGGATGCCCATCCCGGGAGCCCAGCCCGCCGTCAACCGCTGGAACGGATTGGTGACGCGGCGGTTGAACCGGGCGAGCCATTGCGGTAGCTGCATGGGCTCATCCAACCGGGCGCCGGAGCCCTGCTCAAGCGATCGCCCACTACACCCTGTAGTTGACGGTTTGCGCGGGGCTGGGACACTGGTGGCCATGCGTGCTGACCAGATGACCACCGAGGTGTCGGCGCGGTTGTTCGCCGAGGCGTCGGCCGTCATCCCGGGCGGGGTGAACTCGCCCGTGCGGGCCTTCACCTCGGTCGGCGGCACCCCGCGGTTCATCACCTCCGCCAACGGCTACTGGCTGATTGACGCCGACGGTAACCGCTACGTCGACCTGGTCTGCTCATGGGGACCGATGATCCTGGGCCACGCGCACCCCGACGTCGTCGCCGCGGTGCAGCGGGTCGTCACCGACGGGCTGTCGTTCGGCGCGCCGACCCCGTCGGAATCGGAACTGGCCCGCGAGATCATCGACCGGGTCACCCCGGTCGAGCGCCTGCGGCTGGTGAACTCGGGCACCGAGTCCACGATGAGCGCGATCCGGCTGGCTCGCGGCTTCACGGGCCGGGCCAAGATCGTGAAGTTCTCCGGCTGCTATCACGGCCACAGCGACGCACTGCTGGCCGACGCGGGCTCCGGTGTCGCCACACTCGGGTTGCCGTCCTCGCCCGGGGTGACGGGCGCCGCGGCCGCCGACACGATCGTGTTGCCCTACAACAACGTCGCCGCGGTCGAGGAGATCTTCGGCCAGTTCGGTGACGAGATCGCCTGCGTGATCACCGAAGCCAGCGCCGGAAACATGGGCACCGTGCCGCCGCTGCCCGGCTTCAACGCCGCGCTGCGACGCATCACGGCCGACCACGGCGCACTGCTGATCGTCGACGAGGTGATGACCGGATTCCGGGTCAGCCGATCCGGTTGGTACGGCATCGATCCCGTCGACGCCGACCTCTTCACCTTCGGCAAGGTGATGAGCGGCGGGCTGCCCGCGGCGGCCTTCGGCGGACGCGCCGAGGTGATGGACCGCCTCGCGCCGCAGGGGCCGGTGTACCAGGCAGGCACGTTGTCCGGGAACCCCGTCGCCATGGCGGCCGGGCTGGCGACGCTGCGCGCAGCCGACGACGCGGCCTACGTCAAGCTCGACGCCAACGCCGACCGCCTCGCCGGCCTGCTGGGCCGTGCACTGACCGAAGCCGGTGTAGCACACACGGTTTCGCGTGCCGGGAACATGCTCAGCGTGTTCTTCACCGACCAGCCCGTCACCGACTTCGCGTCGGCGCGCGCCTCGGAGACGTGGCGCTTCCCGGCGTTCTTCCACGCGCTGCTGGACGCCGGTATCTACCCGCCGCCGAGTGCTTTCGAGACCTGGTTCGTGTCAACGGCTTTGGATGACGAGGCGTTCGACCGTATCGCCGCCGCGCTGCCCGGCGCGGCCCGGGCCGCGGCTGAGGCGGTCAAACCGGAATGACCGACCAGCTGTCCGAGGCCGGCGAGGCCGTGAAGACTGTGGTGCACGTGATGCGTCACGGCGAAGTGCACAACCCCGAGAAGATTCTGTACGGCCGCCTCCCCGACTACCACCTCTCCGAGCGGGGCAGGGCCCAGGCGCAGGCGGTGGCGGACTGGCTGGCGTCGCGCGACATCGTGTATGTGGTCGCCTCGCCGCTGGAGCGGGCGCAGGAGACTGCGGCACCGATAGCGGCGGCGCTGGGGCTGTCCATCGACACCGACGGCGAGCTCATCGAATCGACGAACATCTTCCAGGGACAACGGGTTTCGCCGGGTGACGGCGCGCTACGCGACCCCCGCAACTGGTGGCACCTGCGCAATCCACGCACGCCGTCGTGGGGGGAGCCGTACCGCGAGATCGCCGAGCGGATGACCGGCGCCGTGCACCGGGCCCGGGCGAAGGCGGCCGGCCACGAGGCGGTGTGTGTCAGCCATCAGCTGCCTGTCGAGACGCTGCGCCGAGCGATGACCGGTCAACCGCTGCACCATTTCCCGACCCGGCGGCTATGCAACCTGGCGTCGGTGACGTCGTTCTACTTTCACGGGGACACCTACGTCGGCTGGGGCTACGCGGAGTTGGCCGGGCAGTGAGGCGGTGGGTCCTGCTGGCCTGCGCGGCGATGCTCGCGCTGGCCAGTTGCTCCACCGGTGACGACGCCGTCGCACAGGGCGGTACCTTCGAATTCGTCGCACCCGGTGGCCAGACCGACATCTTCTATGACCCACCGCAGGATCGTGGTCGCCCCGGCCCACTGAGTGGTCCCGACTTGATGGAGCCGGAGAAGACCATCTCCCTCGACGACTTCGCCGGCAAGGTCGTCGTGCTCAACGTGTGGGGTCAGTGGTGTGGGCCGTGCCGCACCGAGATCGGCCAGCTGCAACAGGTTTACAACGCCACGAAGGATCGCGGGGTGCAGTTCCTCGGCATCGACGTCCGGGACAACAACCGGGACGCGGCGCGGGACTTCATCGTCGACCGCAAGATCACCTTCCCCTCGATCTACGACCCCCCGATGCGGACCATGATCGCGTTCGGCGGCCGCTATCCGGCGACAGTGATTCCCTCCACGGTGGTGCTGGACCGCGAGCACCGGGTCGCCGCGGTGTTCCTGCGCGAACTGCTCGCCGAGGATCTGCAGCCGGTGGTGGAACGCATTGCAGCCGAACAGGATGGTGCGGGCCCGGGGGAGAAGGCCGGCGCATGAGCCTCGACCAGGTGGACCAACTGATCGCCGGCGGTCCGGTCCTGCTGGCCCTTCTGGTCAGCGCGCTTGCCGGGCTGGTGTCGTTCGCCTCGCCGTGCGTGGTGCCCCTGGTACCCGGATACCTGTCGTATCTGGCCGCGGTCGTCGGCGTCGACGACACCGGCGCCGCGGGTTCGGTCAGCACCAAGACCACCCGTCTGCGGGTGGCCGGCGCGGCCGCGCTGTTCGTCGCCGGCTTCACGATCGTCTTCGTGCTCGGCACCGTCGCGGTGCTCGGCATGACGACGTCGTTGATCACCAATCAGCTTCTGCTGCAGCGCATCGGTGGGGTCGTGACGATCGTGATGGGGCTGGCGTTCGTCGGGTTCATCCCCGCGTTGCAGCGCGAGGCCCGCTTCACCCCGCGGCAGATCTCGACGTTGGGTGGCGCGCCACTGCTCGGCGCGGTGTTCGCCCTGGGCTGGACGCCGTGCCTCGGGCCCACCCTCACCGGCGTGATCGCGGTCGCCTCGGCGACCGACGGCTCCAACGTCGCCCGCGGTGTAGCGCTGGTCGTGGCCTATTGTCTGGGTCTCGGAATCCCGTTCGTGCTCTTGGCGTTCGGGTCTGCCCGCGCGGTGCAGGGTCTGGCGTGGCTGCGCAAACACACCCGCACGATCCAGATCTTCGGCGGGGTGCTGCTGATTCTGGTCGGCGTCGCGCTGGTCACGGGAGTGTGGAACGACTTCGTGTCGTGGGTCCGCGACGCGTTCGTCAGCGACGTGACGCTGCCGATATGAGCACCCCATCCCCGCGTGGGCCCACGCGTAAGCAGGGGAGAGACGCAAAACTGCCCGAAAATCGCGGAAATGGGGCAGTTTGGCGTCTGCTCGCGCTGGTACGGAACACCTGGCGGACCCTCACGTCGATGGGTACCGCGTTGGTGCTGCTGTTCCTGCTCGCGCTCGGCGCGATCCCCGGGGCCCTGCTGCCGCAGCGCAGCCTCAACGAGTCCAAGGTCGACCAGTACATCGCCGAGCATCCGACGATCGGGCCCTGGCTCGACCGGGTGCAGGCGTTCGACGTGTTCTCCAGCTTCTGGTTCACCGCGATCTACGTGCTGCTGTTCGTCTCGCTGGTCGGCTGCCTGACCCCGCGCCTCGTCGAGCACTTCCGCAGCATGCGGGCCAATCCCGTGCCTGCCCCCCGCAACCTGGGCCGGCTGCCCAAACACCACAGCGCCGAGGTGTCTGCAGAGGCGGACGATCTGGCCGCGACGATCAGCGAGCGGTTGCGGGGCTGGCGCAAGGTCACCCGCGAAGACGACGGAACCATCGAAATCGCCGCGGAGAAGGGCTATCTGCGCGAGTTAGGCAACATCGTCTTCCACTTCTCACTGTTGGGTCTGCTCGTCGCGGTCGCAGCGGGCAAGCTGTTCGGATACGAGGGCAACGTCATCGTCATCGCCGACGGCGGTCCCGGATTCTGTTCGGCCTCGCCCGCGGCGTTCGACTCCTTCCGCGCGGGCAACACCGTCGACGGCACCTCGCTGCATCCGATCTGCCTGCGGGTCAACGATTTCCAGGCCGACTATCTGCCGACGGGTCAGGCGACGTCGTTTGCCGCCGACATCGAATACCAGGCGGGCGCAGACCTGCAGTCCGGCGATTGGCGGCCGTATCACCTGAAGGTCAACCATCCGCTGCGCGTCGGCGGCGACCGCGTGTACCTGCAGGGCCACGGCTATGCGCCGACCTTCACCGTGACCTTCCCCGACGGGCAGACCCGCACCCAGACGTTGCAGTGGCGACCCGAGGACCAGATCACGTTCCTGTCGTCGGGCGCCATGCGGTTCGACCCGCCCGCCGGCACGTACCCGGACCCGGACGACCGTCGTAAGAACCAGCTCGCAATCCAGGGCCTGTTCGCGCCGACCGAACTGCTGCACGGGACGCTGCTGTCCTCGAGCTTCCCGGCACTCAACGATCCCGCCGTCGCGATCGACGTCTACCGCGGCGACACCGGCCTGGACACCGGGCGGCCGCAGTCGCTGTTCAACCTCGATCCCCGCTTGATCGAGCAGGGCCGGCTCACCAAGAAGGCGCGCGTCAACCTGGGTGCGGGCGAGTCGACGCGTCTCGACGACGGCACCGTCGTGCGGTTCGACGGCGCGGTCCCGTTCATCAACGTCCAGGTCTCCCATGACCCGGCGCAGGTCTGGGTTCTGGTGTTCGCGCTGACCATGATGGCCGGGCTGTTGGTGTCGCTCGTCATCCGCCGTCGCCGCGTCTGGATTCGGATCAACCCCGCAGGTCCGGGTACCGTAACCGTCGAGCTGGGCGGGCTGGCGCGCACCGACAACTCGGGGTGGGGCGACGAGTTCGAGCGGTTGACGCAGCGTCTGCTTCCCGACGCGGCGCCGGCGAATCGTGCAGGAGAGAAGGTCACATGAACGGCGAGCGAGAAGCGGAGGCGGATCGCGCATGAATAGCGAGCGAGAAGCGGAGGCGGATCCCGCATGAATAGCGAGCGAGAAGCGGAGGCGGATCGCGCATGAATAGCGTGGACATCGATATCGACCTGGCCCGGTACTCGGACTGGGCGTTCACGTCGTCGGTACTGGTCCTGGTGGGTGCGCTGGTGTTGCTCGCGGTCGAGCTGGCCTACAGCCGCGGTCGCAAGGTCGAGGCCCGCGAGTTGGTCGGAGCCGGCGTGCGCGCGGACAGCGCCGCGCCCGGTGTCGTCTCCGATGCGCCCCGACGCCCGCTCGACGAGCGGATCGGCGGCGCCGGTCTCGCGCTGACCTACCTGGGCATCGGCCTGCTGCTGGTCTGCATCGTGCTGCGCGGCGCCGCGACCGCACGGGTGCCGTGGGGCAACATGTACGAGTTCATCAACCTGACCAGCTTCTGCGGGCTGGTCGCCGCTGCGGTGGTGTTGCGGCGGCGCCAGTACCGCACGCTGTGGGTGTTCGTGCTCGTTCCGGTTCTGATCCTGCTGACGGTCTCGGGCCGTTGGCTCTACACCAACGCCGCACCGGTGATGCCCGCGCTGCAGTCCTACTGGCTGCCCATCCACGTCTCGGTGGTCAGCCTCGGCTCGGGGGTGTTCCTGGTCGCCGGTGTCGCGAGCATTCTGTTTCTGCTGAAGATGTCGCGGTTCGGCGACCCGCGGCGCCGGGGCGCCTCCGACGGCGTGCTCGCCCGCGCCCTGGACAGGCTCCCCGATCCGCAGACCCTGGACCGAATCGCTTACCGCACCACGATCTTCGCGTTTCCGGTGTTCGGCTTCGGCGTCATCTTCGGCGCGATCTGGGCCGAAGAGGCGTGGGGCCGGTACTGGGGCTGGGACCCCAAGGAGACGGTGTCGTTCATCGCCTGGGTCGTCTACGCCGCGTATCTGCACGCGCGTTCGACGGCCGGTTGGCGGGACAAGAAGGCCGCGTGGATCAACGTCGTCGGCTTCATCGCGATGGTGTTCAACCTGTTCTTCATCAACCTGGTCACCGTGGGCCTGCACTCCTACGCCGGAGTCGGCTGAGTCGCCGCACCGTGCTTGGCTAAGATCGGGCGCGAAAGCCTTTGAAGCCATGGGGGACCGCCGGCGTGCCTGAAGATCGTCTCGGAGACGACGCCATTTCCGCGGCGGTCATCCCCGAAAACGCCTATGCGCCAGGTGGTTTCCGCGCGCAGAGCCGGTTCAGCGATCCCTCGACCGATCCGCCGCCGCAGTGGACGGCGCCGACACCGCCCAAGGATGTGCGGGTCGTCTCGCCGCCGCAGGACAACGCCGAGGCCGACCCGCCGCCGTATCTCGATCTGTCGACGGTGGCGCTGCTGGACCGACCCAAGCGCGCCCCATCCGAAGGCTGGCGCAGGTGGTTGTATTACGCGTCGTTCACGTTGATCAACCTCGGCGACGGGCCCAAGGCGCGACGCCGGCAGCAACTCACGGTGCAGATCCAACGGCCGTTGCGCGGGTGCCACCGCATCGCGGTGCTGTCGCTCAAGGGCGGGGTGGGTAAGACGACGATCACCGCGACGCTGGGCGCGACCCTGGCGTCGCTGCGCGGTGACCGCGTGATCGCCGTCGACGCGAATCCCGACCGCGGCACGCTGAGCGAGAAGGTTCCGCTGGAGACGCCGGCCACGGTGCGCCATCTGCTGCGCGACGCCGAAGGCATCCAGGCCTACAGCGACGTGCGCGCCTACACCTCGCAGGGCCCGAGCCGGCTGGAGGTGCTCGCCTCCGAAAGCGACCCGGCGGTGTCGGAGGCGTTCAGCTCCGACGAATACAGCCGCACGCTGGAGGTTCTCGAGCGCTTCTACAGCCTGGTGCTCACCGATTGCGGCACCGGGCTGATGCACTCGGCGATGTCCGCGGTGCTGGCCAGCGCCGACACGCTGATCGTGATCAGTTCCGGTTCGGTCGACGGCGCCCGCAGCGCCTCGGCCACGCTGGACTGGCTCGACGCCCACGGGCACCAGGACATGGTGCGCAACTCGATCGCGGTGATCAACGCGGTGCGGCCGCGGTCGGGGAAAGTCGACATGAAGAAGGTCGTCGACCATTTCAGCAGGCGGTGCCGGGCGGTGCACGAGGTGCCCTTCGACCCGCATCTCGAAGAAGGCGCGCAGATCAGCCTCGAACGGCTGAAGCCGGAAACCAGGGAAGCGCTACTCGAACTCGCCGCAGCCGTCGCGGCCGGATTTCCTACCGCCCGACGCTGAAACGCTAGAACCGCGCCGTCACGGTCGCGGGTTGTCCTCCTGGCCGAGCCGACGCAGAAACTCTGGATCGTCGTCCGGCCCGATCACCCGGGTGCGCGGACGGCTCGAAGAGACTCGCATCAGCCGCCAGCCGACATACGCCAGCGTGCCCAGTACGAGAATCAGGAGCAGATACGCCACGAGAACAAAACCTCCTTGGTTCGAATATACGCGCCGTCGGTAGGCTCGGTCCGTGTCAGACGGTCGCCAAGGAACTCGGCTCGTGCTCAACGTGCTGGCCTATGTGCTGGCCCGGCTCCTGCTCGTCGCGGCGCTGGCGGCGGCGAACCTCGGCGTCGGACATCTGCTAGGACTGCGCGAATTTCCGCTCGTCGTCGCGTTGCTCTTCGCGCTGGTGATCGCGCTGCCGCTGGGCATTTGGCTGTTCGCGCCCCTTCGTCGCCGCGCCAACGAGAGCATCGCGGTCTTCGACGAGCGCAGGCGCCGCGACAAAGAGCAACTCCAGGCCAGATTGCGCGGCGAAGAGCCACCCTCGCAACGATGACCGCCACCGCGGCGCGGGAGGCTTTTGGGGCTCAATTCGCCGGTGCGGCAGGGTATCTCAACACCCCCACCTACGGTCTGCCGCCGCGTTTCGTCGTCGAGGCGCTGCACGACTGCATCGGCAGATGGCAGGCGGGCACGATGGACGTTCCGTCGTTCGACGACCATGTGCGCGCCGGACGCGACGGCTACGCGGCGTTGACGGGCGTGGCCGTGGAGTCGGTGACCATGGGCAGCACCGTTTCCGGGGCGCTCGGACTGGTCGCGGCCGCGATACCCGACAACAGCCGCGTCGTCGCGCTACCCGGGGAGTTCACCAGCACGACGTTCCCGTTCGCCGCACAGGCCGGCCGCGGCGTCACGGTGACCGAACTCCCCGCCGACCAGCTCGTCTCGTCGGCCGCGGACTTCGACGTGGTGGCGGTGAGCCTCGTGCAGTCGGCAACCGGAGCGCTGCTCGACGCCGACGCGTTGCGCCGCGCCACCGCGGGCACCGACACCGTGACCGTCATCGACGTCACCCAGGCGGTCGGCTGGAAGGCGCTCGATCTCGGCTGGGCGGACATCACCGTCGCCGCGGCCTACAAGTGGCTGCTCGCGCCGCGCGGCGTCACCTGGATGTCGCTCAGCGAGCGTGTGCGTCGCACGATGACGCCGCACGCCGCGAACTGGTATGCCGCCGAGGAGCCGTGGCAGGCGATCTACGGGCTGCCGCTCCGGCTCGCCGGCGACGCGCGACGGTTCGACCTCTCACCGACCTGGTTCAGCGCGCTGGGTACCGGGCTGACGCTGCCGTGGCTCGCCGCGCTCGATCCGGTCGCCGCCGAGCGCCACACCGTCGGCTTGGCCGCCCGGCTGCGTGCGGAGCTGCAGCTGCCTGCGCAGGAGTCGCCGATCGTGTCGCTGCCCATCGAGGGGGCGGCCGACAGGCTCGCCGCCGCCGGCATCCGCGCCTCGGTCCGGGCGGGGGCCGTGCGGGTCGGGTTCCACCTCTACAACGATGACGACGACCTGGACCGACTGCTCGACACGCTGCGCTGACGCAGCGGCGGATTGCGTACCGCCGCGCCGAGCCGGGTAAAACTGCACCATGATTTCGCCTGAAGAGCTCTACGGACGATGGATAGCCGAACTGTGGGCAGGTGAACCCGTGGCGACCGAGCTGGTCACCGACGATTTCGTGGGGCATTGGCCGGGGCGGGTGGTGCGAGGCCCGTCGCAGCTGCAGGACGTCGTGGGGGAGACCCATCGCATGCTCAGCGACCTGAAGTTCGTGATCGAGGTCGAGCCCTTCGTCGACGGCGACATGCTGGCGGCGAGGTGGGTCGGAACGGGCGCGGCCCAGGACGGGCCGAAACGGTTCACCGGTAACGACATCCTGCGCATCGAGGACGGCCGCTTCGCCGAGTACTGGACCGGGACCAGCGCCGGCTAGCTGTTCTGACCACGGACGTTAGGTACGGCGTGGCGTGGTGACATGACGAAGACCTCCGAGTGAAGTGCGAGC
>NZ_LZSQ01000106.1 GCF_001665535.1 Mycobacterium sp. 852002-51961_SCH5331710 | reverse complement strand
AGAGCCCGGCATACGAGATTAGCTGCAGTCTCGTGGGCTCGGAGATGTGTATAAGAGACAGGCCGTGGATCTATCGCTGGGACCGCGGCGCGTTGCGCGCTTCGACCCCGCCGCGTCGCTGCGCGCGGGCCGGTTCGATGCGGTGCTGACCGCCGTGTTCGCCACCGCGGTGTCGGCGGCGGGCGCGGCTCGGCCGTCGCTGTGGTTCGACGAGGCCGCCACGATCTCGGCCTCCACCCGGTCGATCCCTGCGCTGTGGGGTCTGCTGCACAACATCGACGCGGTGCACGGCCTGTACTACCTGCTGATGCACGGGTGGTTGACGGTGTTCCCGGTCACCGAGTTCTACGTGCGTCTGTCGAGCTGTCTTGCGATTGGGCTCGCTGCGAGCGGTGTCGTGGTGCTGGCCCGTCGCTTCGCCTCGCGCACGACGGCGGTCTGCGCGGGCATCGTGTTCGCGATCCTCCCCCGGGTCACGTGGGCGGGCATCGAAGCGCGCTCCTATGCGCTGACGGCGGCCGCGGCCGTCTGGCTGACGGTGCTATTGGTGGTCGCGGTGCGTCGCGACGCCCGATGGTTGTGGGGCTGCTATGGATTGGCGCTGGTGGGCTCGTCGCTCTTGAACGTCTTCGTCGTGCTGATGGTCCTCGTGCACGCGGTGGCGATCGCGGCGATGGCGACTCAGCGTGCGGCCGTCCGGCGCTGGTTGGTGACGGCGGCGGTGGCCGTCTCGGCGGTGGCGCCGCTCCTCGCGTACAGCAGGACGCAGATCGCGCAGGTCCGATGGATCTCGCCGCTGGGTTGGCACACGGTCACCGAGGTGTTGCGGGAGCAGTACTTCGACCACAGCGTGGCATTCCTCGTACTGGCGGGAGTGATCCTGAGCCTGCTCGCGATCCGACGGTTCCGGCCGACGGATGCGGGTGTCCGGTCGCTGGTCGCGATCAGCGCCGCGTGGATCGTGCTCCCAACGGCCGTGTTGCTGCTCTATTCGATGTGCTGGGAGCCGGTGTACTACCCGCGCTACCTGACCTACACCTCGCCGGCGATGGCACTGCTTCTGGCGATCGGCATCACCGCCGCCGTCAAAGCGCGGGAGGCCGTCGTGGTGGTGCTGACGGCGCTGGCGGTGGCGGCGACCCCGAATTATCTGCTCGAACAACGCGGACCCTACGCGAAAGAGGGGATGGACTTCAGCCAGGTGGCCGACGTCCTCACGGCGCACGCCGCCCCCGGTGACTGCCTGGTTCTTGACAACACCACCAACTGGGCGCCCGGCCCGATCCGCCCGTTGACCGCCGCGCGTCCCGAGGCCTACGCCTCGCTCGTCGATCCCGGACGCGGTCGCCGCGCGGCGCAGCGAAATCGGTTGTGGGACGCCCACCTTGGTATCTGGGGCGTGGCCGACCGGCTGCGGCCCTGCACCGTGCTGTGGACGGTGTCGCAACGCGACCCCACCGTCCCGGACCATGAGAGCGGACACGCGCTGGATCCGGGACCGCGACTCCGCCGAGCGCCCGCGTACCGGGTACCGCAGGCGATGGGCTTCCGCATCGTCGAACGCTGGCAGTTCAGCTTCGCCCAGGTGATCAAGTCGGCGCGGTGGAGCGTGACCGGCCCCCGAGCGGGTATCCGAACCTCATGCCCGCACGGCCAGCTCACACCGCCGAAGAGTTCGTCCCCGATACCCACGATCTCGATGCCCTCGCCGACGCCGCGCACGGTTGCAAGGGCTGCGATCTCTACCTGGACGCGACGCAGGTGGTGTTCGGCGGTGGTTCGTCGAACGCCGAGCTGATGTTGGTCGGTGAGCAGCCCGGCGATCAGGAGGACAAGGCCGGGGCGCCGTTCGTGGGCCCCGCGGGCAAACTGCTGGACAAAGCGCTGGTGCAGGCCGGCATCGACCGCGACCGCGTGTATGTCACCAACGCGGTCAAGCACTTCAAGTTCACCCTGCCCGAGCGCGGCAAGCGGCGCATCCACAAGACGCCCGGCCGCACCGAGGTGGTCGCGTGCCGGCCGTGGCTGCTCGCCGAACTCGACGCCGTCCGACCCGAGGTGCTGGTGCTGATGGGCGCGACGGCCGCACAGTCGTTGCTGGGCAGCAAGTTTCGGCTGACGGCACACCGCGGCGAGGCGCTCAAGCTGCCCTCGACCGACGAGATCGACATCTCCCCCGAGGTGGCGGTCACCGTGCATCCGTCATCGGTGCTGCGCGGCCCACCGGAGGAGCGAGAGAAAGCCTTCGACGCCCTGGTGTCCGACCTGCGGTTCGCCGCCGGCCTCGCTCGCTAGCAGACGGCGGGCGGCACCCAGACCGAAACGGCCGGCGGTACCCATACGCAGGGACCGCCATAGCGCGGGCCTTCCCAGTACGCCGGCGCCTCCCAGCGCGGTCCGCGACCAGGCTTATCCCAGTGGTGGTCCCAGTGATCCCACTTGTCGAGCTTCCACGTCATGTTCGGCGTGCTGGGCGCGGCCGGTTCGGCGTTCGCCACACCCGCTCCGACACCCAGCGCAGTGAACGCCAGTGCGCCGACGAGCCCCGCTTGCACCCCGATCTTCTTCACGTTCACGACCAATCCCTCACTACAGCAACAATTTATCGGTTCCGATCCGGGAACGATTTTATACTCGCCGCCCTCATGGCGACGACTCCGCCTGCATCGGCGTGGCACACGCCGGCGACAGCAAAGGATGTCCAGCCGTGTCGACAGTGCGCTGAATATCGCTGTCGCACAGCTCGGTTGGGAAGCGTTAATTTGCTGTCGCGGATGACCGTGTCGACCTCGCCGTCCCCCGCAAAGGGACCGACGTGATGCGAGCGGATGGCGGGATTCGAACCCGCGTAAACGGCTTTGCAGGCCGGTGCCTATCCGCTCAGCCACACCCGCATCGACAGTGAGAGTGCCAGGGTCGCGGGTACGTGCCCAGCGTTGCAATCGCCGTGATTGCTAACGCGGTTCGCCGTAGCGGGGGCCGAACGCGCCCGACGGAAACAGCTTCGCGGCTGACACGGCGTCGCGGATCCGCTTAGCCACGACCGCGATGTGATGACCGTCGTCGTCGGACAACGCTGACCAGGGCGCATATCCGAGCTCGTCGGTCAGATCCTCGACGCGGGCCCGCACCTGCCTGCCCGCATCGGTCAGCGCGCCGTCGCTGTCGACGAGTCCGCGCGACTGCAGCCGCGCCAACCCTGCCCGCCACTGATCCTCGCTCCACCCGCGCAGCGCCTGAGCGAACGGCACCGAGAACCCGATTCCGGTGGCCGTATGGCTGACCAACGCCTCCAACCCGCTCAGCCCGTTGGCAACCAGCGCGGCGATGTGTCCGTCGCCGCGGTACTCGCGCAGCAGCGTGACCGCATGCCACATCTGGCCGTGCACCGATTCTGGCCAGGCCAGCCCGGAATGGCCCGCATACAGCGGCCGCCCGTCGCCGTTCGTGATGGCCTCCGCCGCCCGCCGCAGGAGCGCGGCGGCCCGTGCCAGTTCTGGAGACCGCGTCAGCTCCTCGCCGAGGATGCGCGGCAATGCACCCTCGACCATCGCGTACCGCGTCTCGGACACCGTCTCCGGCGACGCCAGGCTCCAGGCATGCGGGATCGACTGCGCGACGAGTTCGGGGTTGAAGTTGAAGAATGTGGCGGTGACGACTTCCGCGGACACCGCACCCATCGGGGCGGAACGAACGGCGAAATACGGTGTCATACCGTGCATTCCGAGCGCACCGAAACGTTCGGCGGACTCCGGGAGGAAATAGGACAGCGAGTGCAGCGCATCGACGCTGCGACACAGCCGGCCTGCGGTGTATGCATCCACGACGGGAAGGCTACGCCTCGCGGGGCCGCCGCCCGCTCCTCGTCGACGCCATCAGCCCCACCGCGGCCAGCCCGGCGAACACCGCCAACAGCCACCGCGCCGGCGTGGCTTGGCCGTCGTCGGTCATGTTCACCAGCACCCCGGCGAGGCCGGCGCCGAACGCACCGGAGATGAGCTGCACGGTGTTGATGGCGGCGGCCGCGGTCGGCCCCTCCGCCGGATCGTCGACGCGGCTCATCGCCCATGCCGACAGATGCGGCCACGCGATGCCGACCCCCGCACCGGTCACGACCAACGCAAGGGCCCAGATCGCGACCACTGCGGGCGAGGCGCCGTCGCGCATGGTCACCCCGGCGACGGCGAGGCCGAAGGCCATCACGGCAGGCGCCGCCGCGACCGTACGCCGGATGACCCGCGTGTTGCTCAGCGAGGCGCTGCCGATCTCTCCCGCCGTCCAGCCGAGCGCCAGACCCGCACCAAGGAACCCCGCGGCGACGGGGGTGAGACCCGCCAGCCGCTGCCCGAACAGCGGGACGTACATGTCCGCCATCGTGGCCGCCATCAACACCGCGAGGGTGAGGTAGATCCACTTCAACGGGCCGGGCCCAAACACGCTGGGCGGCAACACCGCCGCGGATTGCCGGCGATCGACCACCAGGAATACGCCCACCAGGACACCGCCGAGCGCGAGCAACACGACCGTGAGCCAGGCATTCCGCGGGATGCCCGCGGCGCTGACGGCCAGCGCGGCGGCGCCCAACAACAGCAGCGACCACACGGGAATGAACGTGCGCGGGACATCGACGCCGGCGTCGCGGCGCGCGGGCAGGGCGACGGGCACCAGCACAGCGATCATCGCGGTCAGGATCGCCAGCGCGCCGAAAGCCCAACGCCACGAACTGTATTGAGAGAACAGCCCGCCCGCGGCGGGTCCCAGCAGCGTGCCGACCCCCCACATCGCCGACACCAGCGCCGAGGCCTTGGTCCACAACCACTCCGGCAGCGCCGCGTTGATCACCGCGTAACCCAGCCCGGCCAGCAGCCCACCGGCCAGGCCCTGCACCGTGCGGCCGACGAGCAGGGTCTCCATGGTGGGCGCCGCGGCACAGGCCACGCTGCCGACGCCGAACACGCCGAGCGCCAACAGGTATGACATCCGCGGGCCGAGCCGCATCAACGTCGAGTGCACGGTCGTTGCCGCGACCACCGAGGCCACCAGGTACACCGTCGTCACCCAGGCGTAGAACCGGTGACCGCCGATATCGGCCACCGCACTGGGCATCAGGCTGATGGTGAGGAACTCGTTGGTGGCGTACAGCGCAACGCCACCGGCGAGCACGGTGCTGGCGCCGAGGTATTTCGGCCCCAGCAGATCGCGCCAGCGTCCCCTGGCAGTCGTCGCGGTGTCGGTCACCCGCTCACGCTAGGAGCTGAACTGCACTTGAGGTCAAGCGCCTGCCGGTGATCACTTCAGGCCCGCGGCGTCCATACCGCGGAGCTCCTTCTTGAGGTCGTGGATCTCGTCGCGGATGCGCGCGGCCAGCTCGAACTGCAGATCGCGTGCCGCGGCCATCATCTGCTCGGTCAGATCCCTGATGAGGTCGGCCAACTCGGCGCGCGGCATGTTCGAGGTGTCGCGCCCTTCGATGATGCCCGCGCTGACCGCCCGTCCGGGCTCACCCTGCGCCCGGCGTCCCCGCGACGCGTTGCGCCCGGAGCCGCCCACCTCGACGTCGTCGGCCTCCCGGTACACCTGGTCGAGAATGTCGGCAATCTTCTTGCGCAACGGTTTCGGATCGATCCCGTTGGCCTCGTTGTAGGCGATCTGCTTGGCGCGGCGGCGCTCGGTCTCGTCGATGGCCTCACGCATCGACTCGGTGATGTTGTCGGCGTACATGTGCACCTCGCCCGACACGTTGCGCGCTGCGCGCCCGATCGTCTGGATCAGGCTGCGAGTCGACCGCAGGAAGCCTTCCTTGTCGGCGTCGAGGATCGACACCAGCGACACCTCGGGAAGGTCGAGACCCTCACGCAGAAGGTTGATTCCGACCAGCACGTCGTAATCGCCCAGGCGCAGCTGACGCAGCAACTCGACGCGCCGCAGCGTGTCCACCTCGGAGTGCAGATAGCGGACGCGTATGCCCATTTCGAGCAGATAGTCGGTGAGGTCCTCGGCCATCTTCTTGGTCAGCGTGGTGACCAATACGCGTTCGTCGCGCTCGGTGCGTTTGCGAATCTCGCCGATCAGGTCGTCGATCTGCCCCTTCGTCGGCTTCACCACAACCTGCGGATCCACCAAACCCGTTGGGCGGATGACCTGTTCGACGAACTCACCGCCGGACTGACTGAGTTCGTATGGTCCGGGCGTCGCCGACAGGTACACCGTCTGTCCGATCCGATCGGCGAACTCTTCCCAGGTGAGTGGGCGGTTGTCGACGGCCGAGGGCAGCCGGAAACCGAAGTCGACGAGGTTGCGCTTGCGCGACATGTCCCCCTCGTACATGCCGCCGATCTGCGGCACCGTCACGTGGGACTCGTCGATGACGAGCATGAAGTCCTCGGGGAAGTAGTCGAGCAGCGTCGCGGGCGCGGACCCGGCGGGCCTGCCGTCGATGTGTCGCGAGTAGTTCTCGATACCCGAGCAGAACCCGACCTGGCGCATCATCTCGATGTCGTAATTGGTGCGCATCCGCAGCCGCTGCGCCTCCAGCAGCTTGCCCTGGCCCTCCAGCTCGGCCAGCCGCTCCTCGAGCTCCTGCTCGATGGTCGAGATCGCGTGCGCCATGCGCTCCGGGCCCGCGACGTAGTGCGTCGCCGGGAAGATCCGCAGCGAGTCGACCTTGCGCACGACGTCCCCGGTCAGCGGGTGCAGGTAGTACAGTTCCTCGATCTCGTCCCCGAAGAACTCGATGCGGACCGCCAGCTCCTCGTAGCTGGGGATAATCTCGACGGTGTCACCCCGCACCCGGAACGAACCGCGGGTGAACGCCATGTCGTTGCGGGTGTACTGGACGTCGACGAGCAGGCGCAGCAGGGCGTCGCGCGGCACCTCGTCACCGATCTTGAGCTCGACGCTTCGGTCCAGGTAGGACTGCGGCGTGCCCAGACCGTAGATGCAGGACACCGACGCGACCACGACGACGTCTCGGCGCGACAGCAGGCTCGAGGTCGCCGAGTGCCGCAGCCGCTCGACGTCGTCGTTGATCGAGCTGTCCTTCTCGATGTAGGTGTCCGTCTGGGCGATGTACGCCTCGGGCTGGTAGTAGTCGTAGTACGAGACGAAGTACTCGACGGCGTTGTGCGGCAACATCTCCCGCAGTTCGTTGGCCATCTGCGCGGCGAGGGTCTTGTTGGGTTCCATCACCAGCGTCGGCCGCTGCACCCGCTCGATGAGCCACGCCGTCGTCGCCGACTTACCCGTGCCGGTGGCGCCCAGCAGGACCACGTCGTGCTCCCCCGCCTTGATCCGGCGCTCCAGTTCGTCGATGGCGGCCGGCTGGTCACCCGCCGGTGCGTACGGGCTGACCACCTCGAAGCGTCCGCCGGTGCGCACGACCGAATCGACGGGGCGGTACTCCGAGTGCGCGAGCACCGGATGTTCAGTAGCGAAAGCCATAATCTACAAGGGTAGAACCCGCCACCGACAGGCGTGATTCCCCTCGTCAACGAGCACTTACGCCCCGACGAATCGCGCCGCCCGGCGCTCGACGAACGACTGCACCCCCTCCGCGCCGTCCTTGGTCGCAAACAGTGCGGCCACGTCCGCGACGAAACGGTCCTCGGCGGCGGTGTCGCCGTCTCGGAGCGCACGCTGGGCGGCCGTCAGCGTCGCGCGCACCCCGAGCGGCGCGGACCGCTCGGCGATCCGTTCGGCCAGCTCAACGGCGCGATCGAGCTGCGTACCCGCCTCGACCACCTCGGACACGACGCCGATCCGCAGGGCCTCGGCGGCGTCGAATTCGTCGCCGGTCAACAGCCACCGCATCGCGTTGCCCCAGCCCGCGTCCCGCGGCAGCCGCGTCGTCGCGCCACCGAAGGGATAGATGCCGCGTTGCACTTCGAGTTGGGCGAACCGGGTGTCCTCGGAGGCGATGCGGATGTCTGCGGCCAGCAGGAGCTCGATGCCGAGGGTCAGGCACCACCCGTGCGCCGCGGCGACTACCGGCTTCGTCCACGGTCGTCCGTCGTTGCGCCAGGGATTGCGCGCGTCGGCGGGCCACTCCATCACGCCGCCGACCAACCGGGGTGCGACGTCGACCAGATCCAGGCCTGCGGTGAAGTGGTCCCCCATGGCGTAGAGCACACCGACCCACAGCTCGTCGTCGCGTTCCAGCCGCTCGTAAGCGCGACCCAGCTCTTCCAACATTTCGATGTTGAAGGCATTTCGTTTCGCGGGCCTGTTGAGCCCCATCAGGAGGAGGTGACCGCGTCGCTCGACTATGACAGTTGGCATAGTGCAGACTTTAGACTATGATGATCGTCATAGCCAGTGACAGTCGCAGCAAGATGATTCAGAGTGCCGCCCTGCTGTTCCGCGAGAACGGCTACAGCGGCACCGGTTTTCGTGACGTCGTCGCCCACAGCGGGGCGCCGCGCGGTTCGATCTACCACCACTTCCCCGGCGGCAAGGAACAGCTCGCCGCCGACACGGTGGCCTGGGCGGCCGACGTGATCGAACGCCGGATCCAGCGCGCGACGAAAGGCGGCGATCCGATCGCGGCGCTCGACATGTTCGTCGAGTCCTGGCGGGAGATCCTCGAGGACAGCGCTTTCCACGCGGGATGCCCGGTCGTCGCTGTCGCCGTGGAGGCCCATGCGGGATCCGCGGCGACCAGCGCGGCCGCCGAGGCGTTCACGCGATGGCAGGACCTGATCGCGAAGTCGTTGCTCGATGCGGGTGTCGGTCGCGCCGAGGCGCGGCGATTGGCCACGCTCGTGATCGCCGGTGTCGAGGGAGCGATCCTGTTGTGCCGGGCCCGGCGCGACATCCGGCCGCTGCGCGACGTGCATCGGGCTCTGGAGGAAACGCTGCAGACCGCGATCTCCCCGCATGGTCGCGCCGACCGCTGACCCTCCCTATCCTGATCTCATCCACGCTCCCAAACACGAGACGTTCGACCTGGCCGCCCGCACCAACACCGATCCGAAGGGCATCGTGCGGGCCGTCGACGTCTACACGGTCCATCCGTGGGGCCTCTACATGGCCCGGCCGACCCCGGGGCGAGCGCAGTTCCACTACCTGGAGTCCTGGCTTCTGCCGTCGCTGCGGCTGCGGGCGACGGTGTTCCACTTCAACCCCGGTCACGAACGCGACCAGGACTACTACCTCGATGTCGGCGACTATCGGCCGGGTCAGCGGGCCTGGCAGTCCGAGGACCACTACCTCGACCTGGTGGTCCGCACCGGGCGAGGTGTGGAACTGCACGACGTCGACGAACTGCTCACCGCGGTGCGCCACAACCTGCTGACGCCCGAGACCGGCGAGCGGGCGGTCCAGACCGCCGTGGCGGCGATCGATGGTCTGTCCCGCCACGACTACGACCTCAACCGCTGGCTCGCGGCCCAGGGCATGCCGCTGACCTGGCGGGGCGACGAGTAACTGCTGCCATGCCCGAACTAGCCGACGTCGAAGGCTTCCGCCGGGACCTGGCGCGCGCGCTGCCCGGGCGCCGTGTCCGCGGCGTCGATGTGCGCGATGCGGGAGTGCTGCGCAACACCAGCGCACGATCGCTGACCCGCAACCTGACCGGCCGCACCTTCGGCCGGCCCCGCCGGCACGGCAAATGGCTGATACTGCCGACGGATGGTCCCGCGCTGCTGGTGCACAGCGGGATGACCGGCAAGCCGTACTACGTGGACGGCGACGACGACACCAGACACGTGCGGCTGGTCATCGAGCTCGACCGGGGCGAGTTCCGCTACGCGGACCTGCGCAAGCTCCGCGGCGTGTGGCTGCTGCCCGCCGACGAGGACATCGGCGAGGTGACCGGCGGGCAGGGACCCGACGCCTTGCATCTCGACCTGCGCACGTTCCGCGAGCTGCTGCGGGGACGGCGGGGACGCCTGAAACCGACGCTGATGGACCAGGCCGTGATCGCCGGCCTGGGCAACCTTCTCGTCGACGAGATCCTGTGGCGCACGCGGCTATCGCCGAAACTGCCGGTACCCGCGCTGGCCGACGACGACGTCAAACGCCTCCACGAGTCGATGCGGCGCGTGCTCGACACCGCGGTCCGGCACGGCCGGGTGCCGGACCTGCCGCGGTGGCTGACCGGCAACCGGGACACCGCGGACCCGACGTGTCCGCGCTGCGGCACCCGGCTCGCCCGCGGCCGCATCACCGGCAGGACGTCGGTGTGGTGCCCGCACTGCCAGCCGGAGCCCGAGTAACGAAGCGCCTGCACACAGCGATCTTGATTCCGATGGACACCGCTTCGAATTTGTCTGCGCAGGTACGGTCGGTATTCTCTCGTCCCATGGGCCCCACCAATCGCATGTGGACCGCTGGCGTCGCGGCCGCGGCCATGCTCGTGGGCTCGGTGTTGTCCGCGGGAGCCGCCACGGCGCAACCGAGCGCCGAGACCGAGGTCGCACCCGCGCCTCCGGCGCCCGAGATCCTGCACAACGTGATCTACCGGGCCCGTGCGGACGGCACGTCCCGCGGTGCGGTGGTCGCGTACAAGATGGACGACCAGAACGTCAACAGCGCGCAGCCGACGCTGCTTCCGGGCCAGACGTTTGAGGTGAACACGGTGCTGGCCGATCCGAAGCTGGCCGGCATGGAGATCTCCATCGAGTGGCCGTACGGCTCGAACCTGCACTGCGAGATCCTCGTCGATGACCAGGTGGTGGCCAAGGCCGACCAGTTCATCGCGCCGCGCCTCCTGCGGCCGAAGGACGACCCGATGTACGGGGTGCTGCAGTGCGGCGCGCCGCTGAACCTGCCGGCCGACGGGGCCGCGCCCGCGACGCCCGAAATCGGCACGCCGCCACAGGCCTAGCGCCTCACGGTCGCCAGCCGGTGGCGTCGGCCCAGTCCCACGCGCGCCGGTACGCGTCGAGGAACCAGGGCTCCTCGGCCTCGGCGTACGCGCCCACAGAGACATGCCCCTCCCCGGCCAACCGCCGTTTCAACGACAGGTAGTCGGCCTGGACACCGGGGTTGGCCCGCACCCAGTCGACGAAGAGAAGCGCGAACTGCTGCCCCGGCCACCCGTCGACACGGATATGGACGTTGGTCGGTCGGCCGGGGTCGGCGGAGCTGTGAATCCGCTTGTGCCACAACGATTCATCGTTGGAGTGATCGAATTCGCCGACGGTGCTGCGGGCGTCCGGCTTGCCGACGTCGGTCGTGATCGGCAGTCGGACGTAACCCGCCGCCTTCAGCGCATCGTCGAGTTCGTCGGCGTCTGCGAGCGACCTGACCGTCACCTGGATGTCGATCACGTCCTTACCGTCCATCCCCGGCACCGCGGTGGAGCCGATGTGGTCGATGCGCACCGCGCGGTATCCGCAGGCCGTGTTGAGCCGTGCCACGATGCGTCGCGCCTGGTCGGGCCACGACGGGTCATACGGCACCACAGCGGGTTTCGATTGCGCAGGCCTGTTCTCGTGCACGTTGTGGGCGAACGGCATTATGCGCTCGTGCCACAGCGCACGGGCCTTCTCGACCAGTTCCCCCGCCGTACCGGAGTTGTCGAGCCAGACGTCGGCGACGGCGCGGCGCTGTTCCTCGGTGGCCTGCGCGGCGATCCGCGCACGGGCGTCCTCCTCGGTGAAGCCCCGATGCTCGATGAGGCGCGCGATCCGCGTCTCGGTGTCGGCGTGCACGATCACCACCAACGGAAACATCGGCGCCATACCGGATTCGACGAGCAGCGGGATGTCCTCGATGATCACGGCGTCCTCCGAGGCGGCCGCGATCAGTTCCGATCGACGGTGGGCCACCAGCGGATGCACGATCCCGTTGAGGGTCTGACGCTTCTCCTCGTCGCTGAACGCGATCGCCGCGAGCGCGGGGCGATTCAACGCGCCGTCGTCGTGCAGGATTTCGCGGCCGAACGCGTCGACCAGCTTCGCCAACCCCTCCGTCCCGGGTTCGACGACCTCGCGGGCGATCACGTCGCCGTCGACGACGATCCCCCCGAGCTCACTGAACGTCGCGGACACGGTCGATTTCCCGGCGCCGATCCCGCCGGACAGCCCAATGCGCAGCACCGCACCAGTCTGTCAGGACCGGTCGACGACAAAGGCCCCGGCTCGGTGAGCCGGGGCCTTCGATCGTGATGACTTAGGCGTTGCCTGCGAGCTTCTCGCGCAGCGCCGCGAGCTGTGCATCGCTGGCCAGCGAGCCTCCCGCGGACTGCTCCTCGCCGCGTGATGCGCCGTTGGATCGCGAAACGGACGCCTCCGCAGCTTCAGCTTCAGCGGCGGCGAACTTCTCCATCTGCGCGGTGTGCATCTTGTGGCGACGCTCGGCCTCGGCGTAGCGGGACTCCCACTCCTCACGCTGCTTCTCGTAGCCCTCGAGCCATTCGTTGGTCTCGGGATCGAAGCCCTCGGGGAAGATGTAGTTGCCCTGCTCGTCGTAGCTGTCGGCCATGCCGTACTTCGACGGGTCGAACTCCTCGGTGTAGTCCTCGTTGGCCTGCTTGAGGCTCAGCGAGATGCGGCGACGCTCCAGGTCGATGTCGATGACCTTGACCATCGCGTCGTCGCCGACCTGCACCACCTGGTCCGGGACCTCGACGTGCCGCTCGGACAGCTCCGAGATGTGCACCAGACCCTCGATGCCCTCCTCGACGCGAACGAACGCGCCGAACGGCACCAGCTTGGTGACCTTGCCCGGCACGATCTGGCCGATCGCGTGGGTGCGGGCGAAGTGGCGCCACGGATCTTCCTGAGTCGCCTTGAGCGACAGCGAAACCCGCTCGCGATCCATGTCGACGTCGAGCACCTCGACGGTGACCTCGTCGCCCACCTGAACCACCTCGGACGGATGGTCGATGTGCTTCCAAGACAGCTCGGAGACGTGCACCAGGCCGTCGACACCGCCGAGATCGACGAACGCGCCGAAGTTGACGATGCTGCTGACGACACCCTTGCGGATCGCGCCCTTCTGCAGCTGGTTGAGGAACTCGCTGCGGACCTCGGACTGGGTCTGCTCCAGCCAGGCGCGGCGGGAGAGCACCACGTTGTTGCGGTTCTTGTCGAGCTCGATGATCTTGGCCTCGATCTCCTTGCCGATGTACGGCTGCAGATCGCGAACACGACGCATCTCGACCAGCGACGCCGGCAGGAAGCCGCGCAGGCCGATGTCGAGGATCAGGCCGCCCTTGACGACCTCGATGACGGTGCCCTTGACGGCCTCGTCCTTCTCTTTGAGCTCTTCGATGGTGCCCCAGGCCCGCTCGTACTGAGCGCGCTTCTTGGACAGGATCAGGCGGCCTTCCTTGTCCTCCTTGGTGAGGACCAGAGCTTCGACCTCATCTCCGACGGACACAACCTCGTTGGGGTCGACGTCGTGCTTGATGGAGAGCTCACGGGAGGGAATGACGCCTTCGGTCTTGTAACCGATGTCGAGCAGGACCTCGTCACGGTCAACCTTGACGATGGTTCCCTCGACGATGTCGCCATCGTTGAAGTACTTGATGGTCTTGTCGATGGCGGCGAGAAAGTCCTCGCTCGAGCCGATGTCGTTGACGGCTACTTGCGGCGAGGTGACGGAGGGACTTGGCATGTGGTGGGTTGCTCCGGACAGGTTTGATCGTAGGGACTAAGGGACTCGAGTTATTGGTGTTACCCGCCGCAGAAGAATGCAAAAACCACAGACAGGTACCCGTAGAGGTTACTCGACTGGGCACATGCTGGACAAACCCGGTCCCCACGGGCCGCTAGTCTGCTCTGGTGTCACATCCCGGCGCACCGCATCCCGCCTGGCTTCCAGCACCGCCGTTCCAACGCAAAGTCCGCAAGGTCGGGGCGCCCCTCGCGGTGCTCATTCTGCTCGGCACCGTGGCCGGGCTGATCATCGTCGGTCTGACCGCGCTGAACCCGGTGGGCGCCGGCATCGGGTTGGTCCTGTCGAGCCTGGCCATGGTGGTCGTGGTCCTGGCGTACGTATGGCTGGACCGGTTCGAGCCCGAACCGCCGCGGCTGTTGGCGTTCGCGTTCCTGTGGGGCGCCTCGGTCGCGGTGGTGCTGTCCGTGCTTCTGGGGCTCTACCTCGAGTCGCTGATCGTGCGGGGCGAGTCCGACGGGGTCAGCGCGGTGTCGGTGGTGGTCATCGCGCCGATCATCGAGGAAGCGGCCAAGGGCGCGTTCTTGCTGGTCATGATGACCGGACGGCGCCGCCGTGAGCTGAACTCGCTGACCGACTGCCTGGTCTACGCCGGGTTGGTCGGCGCCGGCTTCGCCTGGCTGGAGGACATCCTCTACATCGCCAGCGGTGAATCGCTCGGCGACTCGCTTCTGACCGCAGCGCTGCGCCTGGTGATGGCGCCGTTTGCGCATTCGCTGTTCACCACGTTCTTCGGCATCGGCGTCTACTTCGCGCTGCAGCGCCGCACGACGGCCGCCAAGGTCGGCGTCCTCGTGCTGGGCTATCTGGCGGCGGTGTTCACCCACGCGCTGTGGAACGGGTCGTCGCTGCTGGGCATCGGCTGGTATTTCGGCGTCTACCTCTACTGGATGATGCCGCTGTTCGCGTTGGCGATCGTCCTCGGCGTGCAGAGCCGCCGTCGTGAGCAGGCGATCGTCGCCGGCAAGCTCCCGGGCATGGTGCAGGCCGGTCTGGTGACTCCCAACGAGGCCACGTGGCTGGCCTCGCTTCGACAGCGCAAGCTGGTGCTCGCGCAGGCCGGTAGGCAGGGCGGACGACCCGCGCGCAAGGCGGTCAAGCGGTTCGCCGCCCAGGTCGTCGAGTTGGCGTTCGTGCGCGACCGCATCGACCGCGGGTTCGGCGATCCGCGCGTGCAGGCGATGCTGGTCGAGGAGGCCTACGCCCTCTACGCAGTGCGCGCGTCGACTCCGGCACTACACGCCTTGGCCGGGTACCGCGCACCGGCACGCTGACGATCAGTGAGCTGCGGTGTCCCAGCTGCGGCCGTAGCCGACCGACACCTCCAGCGGCACGTCGAGCGGATAGGCGTTGCCCATCTGCTCGCGGACCAGCGCCTCGAGCGCGTCCCGCTCCCCCTTGGCGACCTCGAAGAGCAGTTCGTCGTGCACCTGCAGCAGCATGCGCGACTTCAGGCCGGCGTCCTTGAGCGCGGTATCGACGTTGATCATCGCGACCTTGATGATGTCGGCCGCGCTGCCCTGGATCGGCGCGTTGAGCGCGGCACGTTCGGCGGCCTCGCGCACGTTGCGGTTGCTGCTGTCCAGCTCCGGAAGGTAGCGCCGCCTGCCGAACACGGTCGAGGTGTAACCGTCCTTGCGCGCCTGATCCACCACGTCGCGCAGGTAGTCGCGCACCCCACCGAACCGGTCGAAGTACTGCTCCATCTGCACCTTGGCCTCTTCGGTGGAGATCTTCAGCTGCGCGGCCAGCCCGTACGCGCTCAGTCCGTAGGCAAGCCCGTAGGACATGGCCTTGACGCGGCGCCGCAGCTCGGCGGTGACCTCATCGATGGGTACCGAGAACGCACGTGATGCGACGAAAGAGTGGAGGTCTTCGCCGGTGCGGAACGCCTCGATCAACCCGTCGTCCTTGGACAGGTGCGCCATGATGCGCATCTCGATCTGGCTGTAGTCGGCCGTCATCAGCTCCGAATAGCCCTTGCCGACGACGAACGCGTCGCGGATGCGCCGGCCGGCATCGGTGCGGATGGGGATGTTCTGCAGGTTCGGCTCGGTGGACGACAACCGGCCGGTGGCCGCGATCGTCTGATTGAACGTGGTGTGAATGCGGCCGTCGGACGCCACGGAGTTGAGCAGCCCGTCGACGGTGACCTTCAGCCGCGTGGCGTCACGGTGTGCCAGCAGATGCTGCAGGAACGGGTGGCCGGTCTTGTCGAAGAGCGACTGCAGGGCGTCGGCGTCGGTGGTGTAGCCGGTCTTGGTGCGCTTGGTCTTCGGCATCTCCAGCTCGTCGAACAGCACCACCTGCAGCTGCTTCGGGGAGCCGAGGTTGATCTGCTTGCCGATCACCGCGTACGCCGCCTCGGCCGCGTCGCGGATCAGGTCGGCGAACTCGCTCTGCAGCTGGCCGAGCTGCTCGAGATCCACCGCGATGCCCGCCGTCTCCATCTCGGCCAGCACGCGCTGAACCGGCAACTCCATGTTGTTCAGCAGCGCCAGTGAGTCGATGCGAGCGAGTTCCTCGTCGAGCGCGTCGGCCAGGTCCATCACGGCGCTGGCCCGCAGGATCACGGTCTGCACCGCCTGGTCGTCGACCCCGTCGGTGTCATCGAGTAACGAAAGCTGTTGTTGTTCAGGGTTTTCAGCGCGAAGCTCACGCTTCAGGTACCGCAGCGACAGATCGTCGAGCGTGAAGCTGCGCTGACCGGGCCGGACCAGATACGCCGCCAGTGCGGTGTCGGAGGTGACGCCGGCGAGCTTCCACCCGCGGCCCTCGAGGTCGTGCATCGCCAGCTTGGCCTCATGCAGGGCCTTCGGCGGGCCGGGGTCGGCGAGCCAGGAGGCCAGGGCGGCCTCGTCCTCGGTGGTCAACGTCGAGGTGTCGATGTAGCGTCCGTCGCCGTCCGGGGCGACGATGCCCAACGCCGTCGCGTCGGCGTCGAAGGCCAGATGCGTGCCGACAACCGCCAATCCGAACCGCTTGCCCGAGCTGTGCTCGGCGAGCCACGCCGCGAGCTCCCCCGGCTCGAGCGCCTGCCCGCGCACATCGAAGCCCTGGTCGACCTCGGGATCCGCGGAGGCCAGCGTGTCGAACAGCCGATCGCGCAGGACGCGGAACTCGAGATCGTCGAACAGCCGGTGGATCTGGTCGCGGTCCCACGGCTGCATGCGCAGGGTGTCGGGCGTTTGGGGCAGCGGCACGTCGCGGACCAGATCGGTCAGCTCGCGGTTCAGCACGACGCTGGACAGGTTGGCCCGCAGCGCGTCACCGACCTTGCCCTTGACGGTGTCGACGTTGTCGACCAGCGCCTGCAACGAGCCGAACTCCGCTATCCACTTGGTCGCCGTCTTCTCCCCGACGCCGGGGATGCCGGGAAGGTTGTCGCTGGGGTCACCGCGCAGGGCCGCGAAGTCCGGGTACTGCTGCGGCGTCAACCCGTACTTCTCGACCACCGCCTCCGGCGTGAACCGGGTCAGCTCGCTGACGCCCTTGCGCGGGTACAGCACCGTGACGTCGTCGCTGACGAGTTGCAGCGAGTCCCGGTCGCCGCTGACGACCAGCACCCGGTAGCCGCCCTGCTCGGCCTGCGTGGCGAGCGTGGCGATGATGTCGTCGGCCTCGAAGCCCGGTTCGGCGAGCACCGTGATGCCCAGCGCGCCGAGCACCTCCTTGGTGATGTCGATCTGCCCGCGGAACTCGTCCGGCGTCGTCGAGCGGCCGGCCTTGTACTCCGGGTATTTGTCCACGCGGAACGTCTGCCGGGACACGTCGAACGCGGCCGCGATGTGGCTGGGCTGCTCGTCGCGCAGCAGGTTGATCAGCATCGCGGTGAATCCGTACACCGCGTTTGTGGTGAGCCCGCCCTGCGTCTTGAAGTTCTCGGCGGGCAATGCGTAGAACGCCCGGTAGGCCAGCGAATTGCCGTCGAGCAACATCAATGTCGGCTTCTGGTCGGTCGGTTCCGACCCTGCCTTCTGGGATGCCGTCTTCTTGCCGGTGGCGGTGGTGGCTGGGCTCACGGCCCTACTCTAGGCACCGCCGCCGACACCAACTTGCCCGCGGGCGGTTGCCGATGGGGTCAGTAACCGAGGAGCTTGCGGAACTGCTGACCGACGGCCATCGACTGGCCCATTCGCTGCACCCAACCGTCGAGGGCCGCCTTCGTGTCGTCCGCATTCCAGCCGCGCTCCGAGGCGATCGCGATCATGCCGGCTTCGTCGGTGACGCCGCGCGCACCGGCCTCGCGGGCGAGGTCGGCGTAGTCCTGAAGCGAGACGCCGTGAATGGGCTCCCAGATCGGGTCGTCCGCGGCCACCAACCGCGTCGACGGACCTCTGAACAGCGCGGTGTCGATCGGGCCCGCGCCGCGCACGTGCACCATGCCGTCAGCGGACCTGGCCTTCTTGAACAGTCCCATCATTTCCTCCGATCTCCGTTGTCCGGCGGCGGATCCGACCGGCAGAACCCACTCCACCCCGCGCCGACGGCTACCGATCCCAACCTCCCGCTGAACTGGAACACGTTTCAGTTCTGCTTCGTGACTCGGTACGCTGAGCCGGTGTCAGCTTCCACTCAGCCCGCGATCGACGGCTGGTTCGCCACCGACGGATCCGGAGCGCCCTACCTGATCGGCGGCAAGTGCCACCAGTGCGGCACGTATGTGTTTCCGCCCCGTGCCAACAACTGCCCCAACCCCGCGTGCGACGGTGACGAGCTCGCACAGGTTCCGCTGTCGCGGCGCGGGACGCTGTGGAGTTACACCGAGAACCGCTACGCTCCCCCGCCGCCGTATCCGGCGCCCGATCCCTTCGAACCGTTCGCGGTAGCGGCGGTGCAGCTCGCCGACGAAGGGCTGATCGTGCTCGGCAAGGTCGTCGAGGGCACCTTGGCCGCCGACCTGAAGGTCGGGATGGAGATGGAACTGACCACGATGCCGCTGTTCGTCGACGACGACGGCGTCGAACGCGTCGTCTACGCATGGAGGCCTGCGTCATGAGTCCCGAACCGCTGTACATCCTCGGCGCCGGCATGCACCCCTGGGGGAAATGGGGCCGAGACTTCACCGAATACGGCGTCGTGGCAGCGCGGTCGGCGTTGGCCGAGGCGGGTCTGGACTGGCAACAGATCCAGCTCGTCGCCGGCGCGGACACGATCCGCAACGGCTACCCGGGTTTCGTCGCCGGCTCGACATTCGCGCAGAAGCTCGGCTGGAACGGTGTGCCCGTGTCGTCGAGTTACGCCGCGTGCGCCAGCGGATCGCAGGCGTTGCAGAGCGCCCGCGCCCACATCCTCGCCGGATTCTGCGACGTGGCGCTCGTGATCGGTGCGGACACCACCCCGAAGGGTTTCTTCGCCCCGGTCGGCGGTGAGCGCAAGAACGACCCGGACTGGCAGCGCTTCCACCTGATCGGTGCCACCAACACCGTCTACTTCGCCCTGCTGGCGCGCCGCCGCATGGACCTCTACGGGGCCACCCTCGAGGACTTCGCCGCGGTGAAGGTCAAGAACGCCAAGCACGGGCTCGACAACCCGAACGCCCGCTACCGCAAGGAATCCACGATCGAGGACGTGCTCGCCAGTCCTGTGGTCTCCGACCCCCTTCGGCTGCTTGACATCTGCGCGACGTCGGACGGCGCGGCCGCGCTGGTGGTGGCGAGCAAGTCGTTCACCGAGAAGCACCTCGGGTCCGTCGACGGAGTGCCCTCGGTGCGCGCGATCAGCACGGTCACACCGCAGTACCCGCAGCATCTGCCCGAATTGCCGGACATCGCAACCGATTCCACGGCCGTGGTGAATGCACCGGAGCGGGTGTTCAAGGACCAGATCCTCGACGCCGCCTACGCCGAGGCCGGAATCGGCCCCGAGGACCTGAGCCTGGCCGAGGTGTACGACCTGTCCACCGCGCTGGAACTCGACTGGTACGAGCATCTGGGCCTGTGCCCCAAGGGCGAGGCCGAACAACTGCTGCGCAGCGGCGCGACGGCGATCGGCGGGAAGATCCCGGTGAACCCGTCCGGCGGACTGGCCTGCTTCGGCGAAGCCATTCCGGCACAAGCCATCGCGCAGGTTTGCGAACTGACCTGGCAGCTGAAGGGACAGGCCACCGGCCGCCAGGTCGAGGGTGCCAAGGTCGGCGTCACCGCCAACCAAGGCCTGTTCGGGCACGGCTCGTCCGTGATTGTTGCTCGCTAGGCAGTTCGAACCGTACGGCCCCTCCTACTGGGGCGCCATCGCGGTGTTCGCTGTGGGCGCGGCGCTGCTCGTGTGGGTCGGTCGCCGCGCCACCACCACGCAAGCACGGCGGCTGGGCCACGGACTCGGTGGGCTGACCGCGGTGATCTACGGCGCGATCCTGGTCTACAACCTGGTGCCGCCGACGCTGGCCGGTTCGGTGCCGCTCCAGCTCACCGACCTCGCGACCGTCGTCGCGGCCTACGCGTTGTGGACCCAGCGGCAGTGGGCCTACGCATTGACCTACTACTGGGGTCTGGTGTTGAGCGTCCAGGCGTTGATCTCACCGGTGTTGCGGGGCCCCGACTTTCCGCACTACCGCTTCCTGGCGTTCTACGCGATCCACCTGCTGGTGGTGTGGGCGGCCATCTATCTGACGTGGGGACGCGGAATGCGGCCCGGCTGGCGAGACTTCCGACTGGCGGTGGTCGTCACCGCAGCGTGGGCCGTGGTGACCGTGGTGTTCAACAGGATCGCCGACACGAACTACGGCTTCACCAATTACAAGCCGGAAACCGCTTCGGTGTTGGACATTCTCGGCCCGTGGCCGGTGTACATCGTTAGCACCGCAGCCCTCGTCTTCGCCGTGTGGGCGCTGATGACGTGGCCGTGGGTGCGGCGATGATCGTGGCGGTCCGGGTCAAGCCCGGCAGCGCCAAGGGCCCGCTGGTCGAGGTCGACGACGCCGGCGAGCTGACCGTGTACGTGCGTGAGCGGGCCGTCGAGGGCAAGGCGACCAAGGCCGTCACCAAGCTGCTCGCCCAGCATTTCGGTGTTGCGCCCAGCCGGGTGAAACTGATCTCGGGCGCCACCTCGCGGATCAAACGCTTCGAGGTCGGCTGATCAGGCGACGCCGAGGTAGGCCGCGCGAATGCTGTCGTCGGCCAACAGCTCTCGGGCGTCGCCGGTGCGGGTGACCTCACCGGTCTCGAGGATGTAGGCCCGGTCCGACCGGCTCAACGCCTGCTGGGCGTTCTGCTCCACCAACAGCACCGTGGTGCCCTGGGCGTTGATCTCGGCGATGATCTTGAATATCTGCGAGATCACCATCGGTGCCAGGCCCATCGACGGTTCGTCGAGCAGCAGTACCCGCGGCCGGGCCATCAACGCGCGGCCGATCGCGAGCATCTGCTGCTCACCACCGGACAGCGTGCCGCCGACCTGATTGCGGCGTTCGGCCAGCCGCGGAAACGTCTCCAGAATCCAGTCGAGTCGTTCCCTGTGTTCGGACCGTGACGCGAATTTTCGTCCATAGCAGCCCATTTCGAGGTTCTCGACAACCGTCATGCCCGGGAACACCCCGCGGCCCTCGGGCGCCTGCACCAGCCCCTTGATCGCCCTTTGGTGTGCCTTGACCTTGCTGATGTCTTGGCCCTCGAACCAGATGGAGCCCGTCGTCAGCGGCAGCAACCCCGAGATCGCGCGCATGGTGGTCGTCTTCCCTGCGCCGTTGGAGCCGAGCAGCGTCACGAGCTCACCCTCGTGCACCGTCAGCGAGATACCGTGCAGCGCACGTATTCTGCCGTACTGCACGACGATATCGCGCAACTCCAGCACAACGGGGCGCTCGACGTTCGGCTCGTCATTCGGCCTTTCATTCAAGGCTGTCATCGGGCACCCCCAGATAGGCTGCGATGACCTTCGGGTCCTCGCGGATCTCGGACGGCAGACCGTCGGCGATCTTGCGCCCGAACTCGAGCACCACGATGCGATCGGTCACGCCCATCACCAGCCGCATATCGTGCTCGATCAGCAGCACCGTGTAGCCGTCGTCGCGGATCTTCTGGATCAGCTCGATCAGCGCGGCCTTCTCGCGCGGGTTGAACCCGGCCGCCGGTTCGTCCAGGCACAACAGCTTCGGTTCGGTGGCCAGCGCGCGGGCGATCTCGAGCCGGCGCTGATCCCCGTACGGCAGGTTCTTCGCCTTCTCCTCGCCGCGATGGGCGATCCCGACGAAATGGAGTAGCGCAGCGGATCTTTCGATCGCCGACCGCTCTTCGCGGCGGTGGCGCGGCGTTCGGACCAGTGCGCCGGGCACCGAGGTGAAGTGTCGGGCATCGGTGCCGACCATGACGTTCTCCAGGGCGGTCATCTCGCCCCACAGCCGGATGTTCTGAAAGGTGCGCGCGATACCTCGCCGCGTGATCTGGTGGCGTTTGATCCGGCCCAGCGGCGCGCCGTCGAACATGACGGTCCCCGATGTGGGGCGGTACACCCCGGTGATCGCGTTGAAGCACGTCGTCTTGCCCGCACCGTTGGGTCCGATCATGCCGAGGATCTCCCCGCGGCGGATGTCGAACGACACCGAGTCCAGCGCGGTCAACCCGCCGAATTTCATCGTGAGATCGGTTGTCTTCAGCAGGATCTCGCCTTCGGCGGCCTGGATGTCGCGGTGGACGCCCGCCAGTTCTTCGATGGTCATCGCGCGGATTCCTTCTCCGGCGAGCGCAGCAGGTCGCGTGCGGCCTTGCCGTATGCCAGCAGCTGCGCGCGGGCCGGGAACAGACCCTGCGGCCGGAAGATCATCAGCATCACCAGCGCCAGACCGAAGAACAGGTACTTCAGGTCACCGAGGTTGATGCCGAGGAATTCGACACCCAGCAGCCGGTTCGGCAGGTAGACGATGACGAACGCGCCCACCACGACGCCGAGCTTGTTGCCCTGCCCGCCGAGCACCACCGCGCACAGGAACAGCATCGAGTTGATGATGTTGAACGTCGGCGGCGCGACGAACTGCACCTGCCCCGCGTACAGCGCACCGGACAGCCCGCCGATCGCCGCGCCGATCACGAACGCCCACAGCTTGAACCGGAACGTGTTGACGCCCATCACCTCCGCGGCGTCCTCGTCCTCCCGGATCGCAATCCAGGCGCGGCCGACGCGGCTGCGTTCGAGGTTCCCGACCAGCAGCAGGATCCCGATCATCAGGATGATGCCGAGCCAGAACCACCACGTGCCGTAGTTGGCGTCGCCCGCGGAGTTGCCGCTCGAGAAGACTCCGTCGGGCACACGGTCGGTCGCGCCGATCCGCGGGTAGGCGACCTCGTTGAGGCCACGGGGCCCGTTGGTCACCTCGGCGAGGTTGTCGGCCAGAAGCCGGATGATCTCGCCGAAGCCCAGCGTGACGATCGCCAGGTAGTCCCCGCGCAGCCTCAGCGTCGGCGTGCCCAGGATCAGACCGGTCAGTGCGGTGATGGCCATCGCCAGCGGCACACAGGCCAACCATGCCCAGTGCTCGTTGAACCATCCGGTGGGTCCCATCTTGTTCCACGGGCTGTTCGGGCTGGTGAGCAGCGCGACGGTGTACGCGCCGACGGCGTAGAAGCCGACGTAGCCGAGGTCGAGCAGGCCGGCCTGGCCGACGACGACGTTGAGGCCGATCGCGATGATCGCGACCATCGCGAACTGGGCCATGGTGCCGCCGAAGCTGATGTTCGGCGTGGTCAAAAACGGCGGCGGGAACAGGGGCAACAGCGCCAGCAGGCCGAAGGCGACCAGGCCGAAGCCCCACTTCTGTACGCGGGAAAGCCCGTCCCACCAACGACGCAACGCGTCGCCGGGCGCCAGGAGCTTCTCGCCGGTCTTCATGCTCGCGCCTTCCCGAGGCTTTCGCCGAGTATCCCCGTCGGCCGGAAGAACAGAACGAGAACGAGCAGGACGAACGCGACGACGTCGCGCCACTGCGTACCGAACACCGCCTGCCCGTAGTTCTCCATGATGCCGAGCAGCAGACCGCCCAGCAGGGCGCCGCGCAGGTTACCGATGCCGCCGAGGACCGCGGCCGAGAACGCCTTGATGCCGAGCAGGAATCCGCCGGAGTAGATGATGCCCTGCGGAACCTTCAGCGTGTACAGCAGCGCGGCCGCCCCGGCCAGCAGACCGCCGATCAAGAACGTCAGCATGATGATGCGTTCCCGCGAGACGCCCATCAGGGTCGCGGTGTCCGGGTCCTGCGCCACCGCCCGGATCCCGCGGCCGAACTTGGTCCGGTTGATGGTCAGATCGGTCATCAGCGCGAGCACCAGCGCCGCGCCGACGATGATCAGCGTGATGTTGGAGACCGCGGACCCGAAGACGGTGAACTGCGTCTGCGGTGCGACGAGCCGGATCGGTTGTTGTGCGTTGGAGCCGCCGTACCCGTCGATGATCTTCGGCAGGATGAAGTGCACGAACTCCTGCAGCACGAACGACATACCGATGGCGGTGATCAGGAACGACAGGCGTTCGGCCTTGCGGCGGCGTAGCGGCCGGTACGCCACCGCCTCCAAACCGATTGCGGTTGCTCCGGATACCGCCATCGCGAACAGCATCGCGATCGCCAGATACAGGATCGTGAGCGCGACACCTTTGTTGTAGGTGTTACCGCTCGGCGTGAAGCCCAGGATCATGTCGAGGCAGAAGTACGCGCCGAACATGCCGAACATGAACACTTCCGAATGCGCGAAGTTGATCAGTTTCAGCACGCCGTAGACCAGCGTGTAGCCGACCGCCACCAGTGCGTAGATCGCGCCCCAGGACAGGCCGTCGATCGTCAACTGCCAGAAGCCGTCTCGCAACCCGTCCAGGTTGAAGCTGATGTTGGCGGCCAGGCAGGTGTACTGGTCGACGCACTCGGGTGGGATCCCGGTCATCCGGTGGCGGCTCCTCGCGGGAACGGGCCTCTAGCGAAAACGCGTCCGAGCCTTTCGGTCTCGGACGCGTTCCGCCTGCGGGCTATTGAACTTTGTAGATCCAGATCAGGCTGGTGGTCAGTTCGCCGTTCGGCGTCCACTGGTACTGGCGGGCCACACCGCGGCCGTCGTAGTTGCGGACGAAGTCGAGCAGCGCTGGCCGGGTGATGGCGCCCGAGTCGATGCCCTTCAACAGGATCGTGCCCAGGTCGTAGCCCTCGCTGCTGTAGGTGCCGGGTTCCTGGTTGAACTTCTTGGTGTACTCGTCGGCGAAGCTGCCGGTGGCCGGGCCGCACGGGCACGAAAGCACGGCGTCCTTGGACGCGTCGCCGGCCTGCTTGACGAACTCCGGATCCTTGGTGCCGTCGGCGCTGGCGAACGTCCCTTCGTAGCCGCCGTCCCGAAGCTGCTGCACGAACGGCGCGGCTTCGGCGTAGTAGCCGCTGAAGAACACCGAATCCGGGTTGGCGCCCTTGATCTGGGTCACCGCCGCCGAGAAGTCCTTGTCGCCCTTCTTGACCGAGATGTTGCACGACGAGTCGGCCACCGGGCCGAGCGTCTCGCGCACGGTCTGCGCCAGGCCCAGACCGTAGTCGGTGCTGTCGTCGACCACGCAGACCTTCTTGTGGCCCAGCGTGTTCTTCAGGTAGTTGGCGACCGACGGGCCCTGCACGCCGTCGTTGCCCAGGCCGCGGAAGAACGTCCGCCAGCCCTTGTCGGACAGCGTGACGTTGGTCGCCGAGGCCGTCGCCGCGACGAGGCCGGCCTGGTTGAACACGTCGCCGGTGGCCATGGTCTCACCGGAGAAGGCGGGACCGATCAGGCCGATGGTGAACGCGTCGTTGATGATCTGCGGCGCGATCTGGGTGGCCTTCTGCGGATCACCCTCGGTGTCGAAGGTCTTCAACTGGACCTGGCATCCGGGGTTGGCGGCGTTGTGCTTGTCGACGGCCAACTGGATGCCGTTCTTGATGTTGATGCCCAGTGCGGCATCGGGGCCGTTGAGCGCCCCGGCCATGGCGATCGACACCGGCGGGCACTGCGCGTTGCCGTCCCCTGCGGGGTCAGCGGGCGCGGCGCCCTCATCGGCTTTGACCTCGGCACCGTTTTCGTCGATCTGGATCTGTTCGACGATCTTCAGATCGGTCTGCGCCTCGCCGCCCTCACTCGGCTCCGACTGCTGGCAGCCGGCTATGCCGAGTACGACCAGACCAGCGCTGCTGATAGCAAATGCTCTCCGTGCCATGCGACCGCGCACGCTTCACCTCCGGGTCATTTGGGTTAGTCGGCGACGGCGCCTCAGCCCGGCGGGCGGGGGCGGCGACGTTCCGGGAAGACCATAGCCAACGGTTGACGCTGGTGCGCGTTGTTGACCCATGCGTGGCGGGTGTCGTGGCCGAACCGCATCTTCGGAAACCGGATTTTTACGGGCTGCCGGGCCGGGAGTTAGCTCGACTCCGGTGCTTCGCTCGGCGTGTCGAGGGTTTCGAGCACCACTTCGGCGACGCGTTTCATGGTGGTGCGCCGGTCCATCGCGGCGCGCTGGATCCACTTGAACGCCTCGGGTTCGGTCATCCCCTGCTTGGTTTGCAGCAAACCCTTGGCCCGCTCGACGAGCTTGCGTGTCTCCAGTCGCTCGGACAGCGTCGCGACTTCCTGCTCCAGCGCAGCCATCTCCCCGAAGCGGCTCACCGCCACCTCGATGGCCGGGATGAGGTCGGTGATGGTGAACGGTTTGACCAGGTAGGCCATGGCGCCGGCGTCCCTGGCCCGTTCGACCAATTCCCGCTGGCTGAACGCGGTCAGGATGACGATCGGTGCGATGCGCTTACCAGCGATCTCGGAGGCCGCATCGATGCCGTCGCGGCGGGGCATCTTGACGTCCATGATCACGAGGTCGGGCTTCAGGCTCTCGGCCAGATCGACCGCCTCCTGCCCGTCACCCGCCTCTCCGACGATCTCGTAGCCCTCTTCGCGGAGCATCTCGGCGAGATCCATCCGGATGAGCGCCTCGTCCTCGGCGACGAGAACTCGGCGGGCCTTCACGGCGTCGGGCGGTGACCCAGCAGCGGTTGCCATGGAAGCCATTGTGGCGTAGCAGTGCCGTTCAGCGAGTTCGGGGCATCATCTATGGTGGTAAGCCGCGCCACAGCGAATGCCCTCGTAGCCCAATTGGCAGAGGCACACGACTCAAAATCGTGACAGTGTGAGTTCGAGTCTCACCGAGGGCACCGAGAATCAGCAGGTCGAATGTGTTCGGCGTTACGCTCTAACCGTGGAGATGAGGCTGCGGCCGGTCTGCGTGCCCGAAGTGGCGCTCGAGAGCCGGACGCCCGCCCGGGTTCGGCACCACGCGGAACTGTCCGTGCGACGCCGGCGGGTCCTCGATGTCACAGCGATGATCAGCGCGGCCATCAGCGCCTTCTTCGGTTTCCAGGGTCTGATCGTCGGGGTCGAGGTGTGGTGGATTCCGGTTCTCAGCCTCATCAGCGCCGTGGCGTTCGCAGCGATCCCGCTGCTGTGCCGCTTCGGCGAGCTCGTCGCGCCGCTGGTGTTCTTCGTCGTCGCGTTCGTGACCATCACGATCCAGTGCATCCAGCTCGGCACCGGATCGGGGTTGCAGTTCTACTTCGTCGTGGCGGCCGCGATCATGGTGGTCATCCTCGGCATCGACCACATCCTGCTGGCGTCGGTGCTGTCGGCGTTGGGTGCGGTGACGGTGGTGCTTCTGGAGTACTTGGTGCCGGATAACACCGGCATACAACCGGATTGGGCCCGTACGACGTCGTTCATACTGACCGTCGCCACCGCGTGGATCCTCGTCATCGCCACGTTGTGGTTCGCGCTGCGGGAGATCCGCCGGGCACGCCTGGCGATGGAGGCCGAATACGAGCGGTCTGAACGCCTCCTGGCCAACATCCTTCCCGCGACCATCGCCGAGCGGCTCAAGGACCCGAGCCGCACCGTCATCGCCGACCGGTACGACGACGCGTCGATCCTGTTCGCCGACATCGCCGGCTACACGTTGCGGGCCAGCGACACCAACCCGTGCGATCTGGTCCGGTTCCTCGACCGGCTCTACACGGACCTGGACGCGCTCGTCGACCGCCACGGCCTGGAGAAGGTCAAGACGAGCGGCGACTCCTACATGGTGGTCAGCGGTGTGCCACACCCCCGCCCGGACCACCTCGAAGCCCTGGCCTGCCTGGCGCTCGACATGGCCGACGCCGTCGCCGACCTGCGCGACCCGCGGGGCCGCAGGGTGCCGCTGCGCATCGGTCTCGCCGCCGGCCCGGTGGTCGCCGGGGTTGTCGGGGCGCGCAAGTTCTTCTACGACGTGTGGGGTGATGCGGTCAACGTGGCGTCCCGCATGGAGACCACCGACGTCGAGGGCCGCATCCAGGTACCCGACGATGTCGCCGAACGCCTGCGCAGCACGTTCGTGCTCGAGCCCCGCGGTGAGGTCGAGGTCAAGGGCAAGGGCGTCATGACGACGTGGTACCTGGTCGGACGGCGCGACGATGCCGCCGTGCGTGAGGCGGTCGAGCTCGAACCGCTCAGTCGTCGACCTCAGTCGGTTTGAGCCGCTCGGCCAGTGCCGCCAGCCGCCACAGGGTTTCCCGGTTACGGGGGTAGGCGGCGATATCGGTCAGCTTGTTCGGCATCATCGCGGCGGGTCCACTGACCGGGAACTCGGTCATCTCAACCCGGCAGCCGTCGGGAATGTCGAAGAGCCGCAGGATGATTCGCGCCCCGCCGAAGGGACGGCCCTTGGCGTGCAGCACCAGTTCCTCGGGCGGGGTGCTCTTCTCGACGACGGTGACGTCGTTGAGCAGCAGCGGCCAGACGCCCACCGAATGCCGGATTTCCGCTCCCGGCGCCGGCCAGTTCGGGTCGACGGCGCGCATGCGGCTGTTGCCGACCACCCATTGTGAGTACGTCCACCCGTCGGCCATGACGTCCCAGACCTGCTGACGGGAGGCGTGGATATCGCGTGTCACAGTCACGCCCCGAGATATACCCCGATCGCGGAAAACGACGCACTGTCGAATGCGCGCTAGACCTTGCGGTTCTCCGACTTGATCAGCCAGGCCTGCTTCTCCAGGCCATCGATCAGCTGGTGCAGGACGTCGGCGGTGCTGGGGTCCTCGGCGTCGACGGCGTCATGCACCTGGCGCATCGTGTCGACCGCGGCGTAGATCCGGCCGGCGATCAAGTCGACCGCCTCCTGGGTGCTCACCTCGTACGCCGGGAACTGCGGCAGCGTGGTGGTGGCGGCGACCGTGTCCGTGCGACCGTCCGGCGTGGCCTCCAAGGCCCGCATTCGCTCGGCGATCGTGTCGCTGCCCTCGCGGGCGAAGTCGACGAGCTCGTCGAGCTGAAGATGGAGGTCCCGGAAGTTGGTGCCGACGATGTTCCAGTGCGCCTGCTTGCCCTGCAGGTGCAGCTCGATCAGGTCCACCAGAACCCGCTGCAGGTTCGCGGCGAACTCCGGCGACGCTTGAAATCCCTGTACTTCTGTCTCCGAACGACGTGTAGATGTGCTCATGGCCTCTACAACACCTCCTATTCTGGACTCAGTCCAGTTTAGCATGTGTCACTGGTCACATTTGGGCTCCGCTGGTCCTGCTTCTCCAGTAGGCGGGCGTAGCCGGCGCCCATGCCGAGCAGGACGAGACCGACGACGATGAACACCACAACGCGGAAGATGCCGTTGAGCGTGCCGAGGTCGAAGAGGAACAGCTTGGCCATCGCCGCGGCCACCAGGGCCAATCCCCCGCCGATCGGCACCGACCGGTCCGCCCGCGGCAGCCGCGCCGCATAGCCGAACAATGCGGCCGCCAGTGCGATCCAACTGATCGTGGCGACCATGTGGCCCGCATAAAACCCGCTGTCGGTGCCCCCGACCAGCACACCCACAGTGACGGTGAACGTCGTGATCGCGTATCCAGCCACGGCGGCCGCGACCGCCCACAACGCGGAATTCTGCGGATCGAACGCCCACACGATCGCGACGCTCCACGCGATCAGCAGCACGCTCGCGACCAGCGTCGACGCGGCCACGCCCCCGCTCATCGACGTTCCCCACAGCAGCGTGTCGGGCGGCGCCCAATGCAGGTAGTAGAGCGACCCGACGGCCGCAAAGCCGATCGAGACCGCCTTGGCCGTGACGTGTTCGCGCCCGGCCAGTGCGACCATCAGCGCCATCGCCAGCAGGACCGGTCCCGCGATCGGACCGTCGAACGCCACCATGACCGCGACCACCGCCGATATCGCCGAGAGCACCGCCCATATCCGGCGTACCGCGCTGTCGACCCCCGGCAACCGGTCGGCCACGAACACGATCGCCAACAGTCCTGCGGCGAGCGCCGCCGCCATCAGCGCGGCGACGACACGGTCGACAGCCAACGAGACCGACAGCACAGGCAGCATGCCGAACCCGGTGAGGATGGCTATCACCCGCTTGTTCGCGGTGTGCGGCAACAGAATCAGCGCACCGGCGATCGCGAGCAACGCCGCGATGCCGCACGCACCGGCCAGCCACGCATCGTGTCCGTCGTCGAAGTACACGCCGACGAGCGCCACCAGCAGCGGCAGCGTGGCCGCCGCGACGCGTGCGGCGTGCAGCCAGAGCCAGTCCTTGCCGAACTGCACCGGCAACGAGGCCGCCGACAGCGCGAGCATGAACGCCACGAGCAACAGCGTGACGCCACCGACCACCACCGGGGCCAACGCCAGCAGCGGGATCAGGACGAGCAAGCCCAGCTGCTCGGAGTTCCAGCGGCGGGCCAGCGTGAGCCCGCCTCCCCCGATCAGGGCGGCGAGCACCAGACCGACGGGCGGAGACATCCACTCGTAGATGGTGGTCACCGCGATGACGTCCATGTAGGCCGCAGCGATACCGGTCGCCGCCAACGCGATCGCGCCGGTGCGGCCGCCGGGCCTGCGGTTCAGCCACCAGCCGGCGCCAACGAGCCCACCTGCCAGGACCACACCCGCCGCGACGCGGATCTCCGGTCGCAGCAGGCCCGCCTGCGCGGCCAGGACGAGCAGGAACACGACGCCGATCAGCGTCACGGCCACGCCGGCGACCGCCAGCAGCTTGCCTATCCATCCCTCGTCGCGGGGCGGCTTCGCCACGGGCGCAACGTAAGGCGGCGGATACGCGGCGGGAGCGGCGTAGGGCTGCGGCGGGTGCTGCGGCTGTTGTTGCGCCGGCGTCGAGACCAGCAGCCGGTCGAGCTCGGTCAGATCCGACGACACCCGCGCCAGATATGCGGAGATCGCGGAGAGATCGGCGGACAGGCGGGCGATGACGGCGCGCTGCGGTTCGGTCATGCAGCCATCGTCACAGCGCGACGGCCCGACCGGATGAGTAGGACTACTCGTCTAGCCCGTGTTCGATCGCGTAGCGCGCCAGCTCGACACGGTTCGCGACCTGCAGCTTGCGGAAGGTGGCCTGCACGTGGTTCTCGACCGTGCGGTGGCTCAGCGACAGTCGGGCGGCGATCTGCTTGGCAGTCAGACCCTTGGCGACATAGCGAAGGATCTCGGTCTCCCGCTCGGTCAGGCTCGGGGTTTCCGGTCCGTCGCCGCGATTCTGGGCGATCCGCCGGTACTCGCCGAGCACCAAGCCCGCCAGGCCGGGCGTGAAGACGGCCCTGCCCTCGGCGGTGGCGCGCACCGCGTCGCCGAGTTCCTGCTTCGAGGCGCTCTTCACCAGATAGCCGGTCGCCCCGGCCTTCACGGCTTCGAGAACGTCCTCCCGCTCGTCGGACGCCGACAACACCAAAATCTTCGATGACGGCGACACGGCCAGCACTTCCGCGGTCGCCTGCGCGCCATCACCGTCGGCGAGCCGCATGTCCATCACCACGACGTCCGGTTGGACCGCCGCCGCGCGGCGCCGCGCCGCACCCACCCGGTCGGCGGTCGCGACCACGGTGAAGCCGTCCTCGGCGAGGTCGCGGGCCACCGCGTCACGCCAGATGGGATGGTCGTCGACGACCATCACCGTCGGGGTAGCGTCAGTTCCCATTCCGTCCCGCTCTCCGGCCCGGTGATCAGCTTGGCGCTGCCACCGAGCCACTTCATCCGTCCCACAATGGATTTCGAGATGCCGATGCGACCCTCTCGCTCCGCCTCCGCCAACCGCCCCTCCGGTATGCCCGTGCCGTTGTCCCGGATGCTGACCGTGACCGCGTCGCCGAGGTCTTCGAGCAGCACGTAGGCGTGCGCGTCCGGTCCGGCGTGGGCGACCACATTGTCGAGCGCGTTGAGGACGGCAGCAGACAACTCGGTGGCGACGACGGCGTCCAGCAGAACGGGATCGGCGGGCAGGCTGACCGATACTCGGTCCGACGCACGCTGCCGCAACAGCGCCCCGACGTCGGTCATCGCCCCGACGCGGGGTTCGCTCTCCCCAGAGCTGACCAGTCGCCTCAGCGCACGCTCCTGCTGGCCGGCGAGATCGGCGAGTTCGGCGGTCTCGCCGCCGATTTCGCGGCCGCGGCGCGACACCAGCGCGAGCACCTGGATGGCACCGTCGTGCACCTCGCGGGACAACCGCTCCCGCTCCTGGTGGGCCGCAGCCAACCGCGCGGCCTGCTCCAGTTCCGTATGCGCCCGCCGCGCGGTCTGCGCGGCCATACCCACGGCGAGGCCGACCGCGAGTTCGATGACAATCGTCGCGTTGCGCCAGACGTCGTAGTTGATGAAGCCTTTGACGAGGGTGCTGGCAACCATCACCGCCACTCCGGCGAACATGCCCGCGATCGGGCCTGCGACGATCGCCGCCGAAATGGTTGCGTTGGTTGCCCACAACGTCGTTGGCCAGGACTGGTTGTCCAACGCCCACTGCGACGACGCGACCAGTTCGGTCGACAGGACCAAAGCCACGACCACCGCAATCTCGGCCAGCACCCAGGCCGGGCGTCGGCCGAACCCCTGCAGATAGGCCACCGCGCACACCGCACTCCACCCGATCAGCACGGCGAACAGCGACCACGCCAGCCCCGGCCGCTCCAGGTCGGGATTCACCGACACCTGGAACCCGAGGGCGTACAGGCAACTGAGCAATCGGAAGACCTGTGCCGCGCGCCACAGCGGTGTGGCGGGATCCGGGGTGCTTGCCGGCATCTGTCTACAGCACCTTGGACAGAAACGCTTTCGTGCGTTCGTGTTTCGGGTTGGACAACACTTCGCGCGGTGGCCCGCTCTCGACGACCACCCCGCCGTCCATGAACACCAGATGGTTGGCCACCTCGCGGGCGAACCCCATCTCGTGCGTCACCACCACCATCGTCATACCCTCGGCCGCAAGCTTTTTCATCACCTCGAGCACCTCGCCGACGAGTTCGGGGTCGAGCGCCGAGGTGGGCTCGTCGAACAGCATCAGCTTGGGGGTCATCGCCAGTGCGCGGGCGATCGCCACGCGTTGCTGCTGACCACCGGACAACTGCGCCGGATAGGCGTCGGCCTTCGCGGACAGGCCCACCTGATCGAGCAGGTCGCGGGCGCGGGCGATCGCCTCGTCCTTCTTGACGCGTTTGACGTGGATGGGCGCCTCGACGACGTTCTCCAGCGCCGTGCGGTGCGGAAACAGGTTGAAGTGTTGGAACACCATGCCGATGTCACGGCGCTGGCGGGCGGCCTCCCGCGCAGGCATCTCATGAAGTTTGTTGCCCCGTTGGCGATATCCGATCAGCTCGCCGTCCACGTACAGTCGCCCGGCGTTGACCTGTTCGAGATGGTTGATGCACCGCAGGAACGTCGACTTGCCCGAACCGGACGGCCCGACCATGCACAGCACCTCGCCGCGACCGATCTCGAGCGTGACGCCCTTGAGCACCTGCAGCGCACCGAAGTTCTTGCAGACGGCCTCGGCCTTGACCATCGGTGTCACGGGTGGGCCTCCCCCAGCGTCTGCGCCTTGGCCAGCGCCTCGAGTTGTTTGGTGGTGAGCTTGCGCGACGCACCGCGCGAGTAATACCGCTCGAGGTAGTACTGGCCGATCATGAGCACGCTGGTGATCGCTAGGTACCACGTCGCGGCGACCAGCAGCAGCGGCACGGGTTCGAAGATGCGCGCGGCGATCTCACGCGAGGTGATGCCGTACAGGTCCAGCGTGAACGGCACCGCGGTCACCAGCGAGGTGGTCTTGAGCATGCTGATGACCTCGTTGCCGGTCGGCGGGATGATCACCCGCATCGCCTGCGGAAGGACGGTGCGCCGCATGGTCATTCCCCACGACATACCCAGCGCTGTCGACGCCTCCGCCTGGCCTTCGGGCACGGAACTGATTCCCGCGCGGATGATCTCGGCCATGTACGCGGCCTCGTTGAGCGCAAGACCGAGAATCGCCAGCAGGAACGGGATCGACAGCGACTGCAGGTTCACCTGTAGCAGCGAGGGTCCGAACGGCACGCCCAGCTGAATGTTCTGGTAGATCGTCGGCAACAGCCCCCAGAACACCAGCTGCACGTACACCGGGGTGCCGCGGAAGATCCACAGATACACCCACGCAACGGCTTTCAATACCGGATTCGGCGACAGCCGCATCACCGCGAGCAGCACGCCGAGTGCGATGGCGAGCACCATCGAATAGATGGTCAGTTGCAGTGTGTTGAGGACACCGACCTTCAACACCCGCTCGTTGAACAGGTACTCCCAGTAAGTCGACCAACGGTAGGACTCGTTGGTCGCCGCGCCGTAGAGGAACAGGGCGACGAGAATGACGATGACGACCGCCGCCACCCACCGCCACGGATGGCGCAGGGGCACCGCGTCGATGGCGGCCGGGGCTACGGGTGACGGCGTGTCGACATCGGTCATGAAACGTCCTTTACGAGACGGCGCCGTTGATGACTGGCTTGTCGATCATCCCGTTCTCGACGCCCCAGTTGGCGGCGATTTCGCGGTATGTGCCCTCGTTGATCAAATGCTCGAGCGCCTTCTGCAGCGACTGGGCGAGCGCCGACCCCTTCTGCACCGGCCAGCCGTACGGCGCCGAGTCGAAGATGTCACCGGCGGGTTCGAGTTTGCCGTTGCTCTGCTTGATCGCGTACGAGGTCACCGGCGAATCCGCCGACATCGCGTCGACCTGGCCGAGCACCACGGCGTTGGTGGCGGCGTCCTGTCCGTCGAACGGAACGATCTCGATCGGCGGGTTGCCGGCATCGATGCACGCCTTGTTCTTCGCCGGAAGTTCTTCCGCCTCTTGTGTGGTGGTGGCCTGCACCGCGACCTTCTTGCCGCACGCGTTGTTCGGGTCGATCTGCGAACCCGGCCGCTGCGCCCACATCGTGCCCGCATTGAAGTACGTGACGAAATCGACCGTCTTCTCACGTTCCTTGGTGTCGGTGAACGACGACATCCCGACGTTGTAGGTGCCACCCTGGATCGACGGGATGATCTTCGCGAAATCCGATTCCCGGTATTCGGGCGTCAACCCGAGCGTGGCCGCGATCGCGTTCATCAGATCGACGTCGAAGCCGACGATCTTTCCGCTGGGATCCTTGAATTCGTTGGGCGCGTAGGGAATGTTGACGCCGATGACCAACTTGCCGGACGACTTGATGGCCTCTGGCACGGTGTTGGCGATCTCGTCGACCTTGGCCGCCGAGACGGTCGCCGGTGCGCTGGTGGAATCACCACCGCCGCCGCCTCCTTCGCCGCTGGCGCAGCCGGACAGCGCCAGCACGCCGGACGCAGCGAATACGACTGCGAAGCGCCAGAATCTACCTCGACGGTTGTGACAGTCACCTAACACGGATGCCCCTACTTTCTACGTCGTGGAACCGGTACCAAGCACCGGTAACGGAACAGTAGTAGAGAGCACACGCCGCGGCAGGGGAACCAAACGCGTGCGTACGTGGCGGTTCGGGGACTGGGGGTCGAATCGATACCGAAATGCGACGATCCCTTCCGCTCAGCTATGCCACACTGCGCCAATGACTAGCACCGCCCCGCCCAGCTTGCTGCGGCATCTCTGGAAAACGACCCTGGTCTCCGGACTCCTCGCGGTAGCGCTCGGCGTAGCCGTCTGGTTGTGGCCGGGTAAGACCATCGTGATCGCGGCGATCTTCTTCGGCGCCTACCTGCTGGTCGCCGGCATCGCGCAGGTGATCTTCGCGTTCAGTCTCCATGTCTCGGCCGGCGGCCGGGTCCTGCTGTTCATCTCCGGTGCCGCGGCCCTGATTCTCGCCGTGCTGTGCTTCCGCAGCCTGCAGGAATCGATCCTGCTGCTGGCGATCTGGATCGGCATCGGCTTCATCTTCCGTGGTGTCGCCACAGCGGTCTCGGCGATCAGCGATCCGACACTGCCCGGCCGCGCATGGGAGATCTTCGTCGGCGTGGTCAGCCTGATCGCAGGCGTCATCATGCTCGCGGCCCCGTTCGAGTCGCTGGCGATCCTGACCGTGGTGGCCGGCATCTCGCTGATCGTGATCGGCGTCTTCGAGATCGTGACGGCGTTCGGCATCCGCAAGGCGTCCAAGGATCTCGGCACCGGCGGATCGGCCCCTTCACCTGCGGCTGAAGAGTCGGTGAGCTAACCCACACTGACGTCTACTACACCCTGTCGTAGGCTGGTGCCACAGCCACGGGAGAGGGTGAGATGGACGCGCTCGATGTGTCGCGGTGGCAGTTCGGAATCACCACCGTCTACCACTTCATCTTCGTTCCGCTGACCATCGGGCTGGCGCCGCTGATCGCGGTCATGCAGACCGCGTGGGTGCTCACCGGCAACACGTCCTGGTACCGCCTCACCCGCTTCTTCGGCAAGTTGTTCCTGATCAACTTCGCCCTGGGCGTGGCCACCGGCATCGTCCAGGAGTTCCAGTTCGGCATGAACTGGAGCGAATACTCGCGGTTCGTCGGGGACGTCTTCGGCGCACCGCTGGCGATGGAGGGCCTGGCCGCCTTCTTCTTCGAGTCGACATTCCTCGGCTTGTGGATCTTCGGCTGGACCCGGCTCCCCCGACTCGTCCACCTCGCCTGCATCTGGGTGGTCGCCGTCGCAGTGAACCTGTCGGCGTTCTTCATCATCGCCGCGAACTCATGGATGCAGCATCCCGTCGGCGCACGGCTCAACCCGGAGACCGGTCGTGCCGAGTTGACCAGCATTGTCGCGCTGTTCACGAACAACACCGCGCTGGCCGCATTCACGCATGCGGTGTTCGGGGCGTTCCTCACCGCAGGGACGTTCGTCGCCGGCGTGTGCGTCTGGTGGATGATCCGCGCGCGCAACGACGACCGCGACGAGGCGGAGACCATGTTCCGCCCCGCCGCGGTACTGGGGTGCATCGTCGTGCTGGCCGCGACGCTCGGCCTCGTCGCCTCCGGCGACGTCCAGGGCAAGCTCATGTTCGAGCAGCAGCCGATGAAGATGGCGTCGGCGGAATCGTTGTGCCACACCGCAACCGATCCGGACTTCTCCATCCTGACGGTCGGCACCCACAACAACTGCGACAGCGTCGTCCACCTCATAGACGTCCCCTATGTGCTGCCGTTCCTGGCCAAGGGCGAGTTCGAGGGGGTGCGCCTCGAAGGTGTCAAAGATCTTCAGAGCCAGTACGTAGAGAAGTTCGGGCCCGGCGACTACCGGCCCAACCTGTTCGTGACGTACTGGTCCTTCCGCGCCATGATCGGCCTGCTCGCCGTGCCGGTGCTGTTCTCGGTCGCGGTGCTGTGGCTGACGCGCCGACGCCGGATTCCTCGCTCTCGCTGGCTTTCCCGCTTCGCGCTTGTCGCGATGCCGGCACCCTTCCTGGCCAACAGCGCCGGGTGGGTGTTCACCGAGATGGGCCGCCAGCCCTGGGTCGTCGTGCCCAACCCGACCGGCGACCCGATGATCCGGTTGACCGTCGCCGAAGGGGTCTCCGGGCACTCGGTCGGCATGGTCGTCCTTTCACTGGTCGCGTTCACGGTGATCTACGCGGTGCTCGCGGTCATCTGGTTCTGGCTCATCCGCCGCTACACCGTCGAAGGGCCGCAGGAACACGATTCGGAGCCCGCCGCCCCGCTACCGCCCGGCAGCGACGAGGTGGCTCCGTTGTCATTCGCGTACTAAGGAGCTGGTGGCAATGGCGCTACAAGAGCTGTGGTTCGTCGTGATGGCCGGGTTGTTCCTCGGGTTCTTCGTCCTCGAGGGATTCGACTTCGGTGTCGGGATGTTAATGGGGTTGTTGGGCCGCGGCGCGGGCCAGGACGCCGAGCGGCGCCGACGCGCGGTGCTCAACACCATCGGCCCGGTTTGGGACGGCAACGAGGTCTGGCTGATCACCGCGGGCGGCGCCATGTTCGCAGCCTTCCCCGACTGGTACGCAACGATGTTCTCGGGCCTGTACCTGCCCCTGCTGGCCATCCTGGTGTCGATGATCCTGCGCGTCGTGGCGATCGAGTGGCGCGGCAAGGTCAACGACCCCGGTTGGCGCCGTTGGGCCGACATCGGGATCGCCGCCGGATCGTGGGTGCCCGCCGTGCTGTGGGGTGTCGCGTTCGCCGCGCTGGTGCGCGGCCTTCCCATCGACGCCGACAAGCGGCTGCAGGCGTCGATCGGCGACCTGCTCAACGGCTACACATTGCTCGGCGGCGTCGCCACTGCCGGGCTGTTCCTGTTCCACGGTGCCGTGTTCGTGGCGCTGAAAACCGATGGCGCAGTGCGCGAAGAGGCTCTGCGGTTCGCCGGCCGGGCGGCGCTGCCGGTGACGGTGGTACTGGCGTCGTTCGGGCTGTGGACACAGCTCGAGCAAGGTAAGGACTGGACGTGGGTCGTGCTTGTCGTCGCCGGTCTGGCGCACCTGGCGGCCACCGTCCGGGTGTGGCGTGGTGTCGGAGAAGGCTGGGCGTTCGCGTACACGACAATGGCCGTCGCGGCGGTCGTGATTCTGCTCTTCGGCGTGCTCTACCCGAACCTGATGCCGTCGACGATCGACCCGGCCTACAGCCTCACGATCGACAACGCCGCGTCGAGCCCGTACACGCTGACGATCATGAGCTGGGCCGCGCTGGTGTTCGCGCCGCTGGTGTTGCTGTACCAGGGTTGGACGTATTGGGTTTTCCGGCAACGCATCTCGGCTGACCGGATACCCGACCCCGTGGGATTGACGCGGCGCAGGCCATGAATCTGTGGCGGGCCTCGCGGGCGATGCGGCGCTATCTCGTCGCGTCGGTGGTGTGCGGGGTGCTCATCACCGGGGCGACAATCGGCGCGGCCGTGGTGCTCGCCGATATCGTGGCCGGGATCATCACCGATCCCGGCACCCGCCACCTTCGGCATTGGACCGGTCCGCTCGCACTTCTGGTGGGGCTGTGGGCGATTCGCACTGCCGCGCACTGGCTGCAGAGCAGGCTGGCGTCGACCGGTGCCACACAGGTGATCGCCGACCTGTCCGGTCAGGTTCTGCGAACGGTCAAATCGCTGCCACCGCGCCTTCTCGCGGCCGAACGCGATACCGCCGCGGCGCTGATCACCCGTGGACTCGACGGTCTGCGACCGTTCCTGACGGCGTATCTGCCCGCGGTGTTCCTCGCCGGTATCCTCACCCCGGCGGCCGTGCTGGTGATCGCCGCGGTGGACTGGCGCTCGGCGCTCATCGTTCTGATCGCGCTGCCGCTGATCCCGATCTTCATGGTGCTGATCGGGTTGCTGACCAAGGAACGCTCCGAGGCCGCCCTGACGGCGATGAGCACGCTGCAGTCGCGGATGCTCGACCTGGTGGCGGGCATCCCGACGCTGCGCGCGTTGGGCCGGCTGGAGGGATCGGTCACCAGGATCACCGAACTGTCTGCGGCGCATCGGCGTTCGACGATGGCCACGCTGCGGATAGCGTTCCTGTCGGCGCTCGTCCTTGAGCTGCTGGCCACCTTAGGCGTCGCACTGGTCGCCGTCGGCATCGGCCTGCGACTGGTGTTCGGCGAGATGACGCTGACCGCGGGGCTGACCGCGCTGCTGCTCGCACCCGAGGTGTTCTGGCCGCTGCGCCGGGTCGGGGTGGAGTTCCACGCCGCTCAGGACGGCAAGACCGCCGCCGACGCCGCGATGCGCTTCCTCGACAGCGTGCCGGACCACCGCGCGGGGACCCGTGTCGTGCGCGCAACGGGGGCCACCATCCACCTCGGAGCGCTCGACGCTGACGCGGAGCCGGGCCGGGTGACGGTGCTGACCGGTCCCAACGGCGCCGGGAAATCCACGCTGCTGCACACGATCCTCGGTCTGCACCCCGGCGACGTGTCGATCAACGGAGTCGATGTCGGCGACCTCGACCTGCCATCGTGGTGGGCCCAGGTCGCCTGGTTGCCGCATCGCCCGATGCTGGTGCCGGGCAGCGTCCGTGACAACCTCGAACTGTTCGGCCCCATATCCGACCTCGACGAGGCCTGCCGCGCAGCCGGATTCGACGAGGTGCTCACGACGCTGCCCGACGGCCTGGACACCGAGCTCGGCCGAGACGGTACGGGCCTGTCGCTCGGCCAGCGCCAACGGCTCGGGTTGACGCGGGCGCTGGGCTCCTCGGCGCCGGTGCTGCTGCTCGACGAGCCGACCTCACACCTCGATGCGGCGATGGAAGCCCGTGTCCTCGACGCGATCGTCGATCGGGCGCGCGCCGGCGCGACGGTGGTGGTCGTCGGGCACCGCGCCCCGGTGCGCGCGATCGGTGACCGGGTCCTGTCCGTGGGAGAGCTCGTCGATGCGTGAGTTGTTGAGGGCTCGGTTGGGGCGGCTGTCGCTCGCGGTGCTGCTCGGGGTGCTGTCGTTGGGCAGCGCGCTGGCGCTGGCCGCGATCTCGGCGTGGCTGATCACGAGGGCATGGCAGATGCCTCCCGTGCTCGACCTCACCGTGGCGGTGGTGGCCGTGCGCGCGCTCGGCATCTCCCGCGGTGTCCTCGGTTACTGCCAGCGGCTGGCGGCACACGACACCGCGCTGCGGTCGGCGGCGGACACCCGAGAGTCGCTGTACAGACGGCTGGCGGACGCGCCCGCCGACACCGCGATGCGGATGCCCAGCGGCGAGCTGGTCGCCCGGATCGGCGCGTCGGTCGACGACCTCGCCGACGTCCTGGTGCGGGCGGTGCTGCCGATCGCCGTCGCCGCCGTGCTGGGAGTGGCGGCCGTGGTCGGGATCGGCCTGATCTCTCTCGAAGCGGCGGTCGTGCTGGCGTTGTGTCTGCTGATCGCGGGCGTCGTCGCACCGGTGCTGGCCGCCCGCGCCGCCGAAGCGACCGAAGAAGCTGCGACACAGCATCATTCGGGACGTGACGTGGCGGTGATGCGTGCCCTCGAGCATGCGCCTGAGCTCCGTGTCGGCGGCCGACTCGATGATGTGCTCGCCGAGGCCGAGCGTCGGCACCGTGAGTGGGGACGGGCCACCGACCTGGCGGCGAAGCCCGCCGCGATGGCCGCCGCGGCGTCGACAGCGGCGATCGGCGCCAGCGTGCTCGGTGCCGTCATCGCGGCGATCGGCATCGCCGACTCGGTCGCGCCGACGACGCTCGCGGTCCTGATGCTGTTGCCGCTGTCGGCATTCGAGGCGAGCGCCGTGCTGCCCGCGGCCGCGGTGCAGCTCACCCGATCACGCATCGCCGCGCGTCGGCTCGCCGAGATCACCGATCCGATCGACTCCAAGCGTGAGCGGCCGGACGTTCCGAAGGTGTCGCTGGCGGCCGGTGATCGACTGGCGATCGTCGGCCCGAGCGGGTCGGGCAAGACGACGCTGTTGCTGTCGCTCGCCGAAAGCGATCCGACCGCGGTCTTTCTCGCCGAGGACGCCCACCTGTTCGCCACCACGGTGCGCGACAACATGTTGGTGGCACGCGGCGATGCGAGCGACGACGAGATCCTGGCCGCATTGCGACGGGTCGGTCTCCGCGACTGGCTCGACGCGCTGCCGGAGGGGTTGGCGACTGTGCTCACCGGCGGGGCGGCCGCCGTATCGGCCGGTCAGCGCAGGCGCCTGTTGCTGGCGCGCGCGTTGCTCTGCAGCGCGCCGACGGTGTTGCTCGACGAACCCACCGAGCACCTCGACGCCGCGGATTCCGACCGGATTCTCGTGGGTCTGCTCACCCCTGGCGCACTGTTCGCCGCCGACCGCACGGTCGTCGTCGCCACGCATCATCTACCTGGCCAGATTGAGTGTCCTACCCTCATTCTCGCTGGTCGCGGAGTAACCTCCTCGGCATGAGCGAGCCGGAACAGCCGTCACAACCACCACCGCCTTCGCAGCCTCCACAGCAGCCGCCACCGCCGCCTCCGCAACAGCCGCAGTACGGCGCCTACCCAGGCGGCTATCCCCAAGCTCCGCCGCAGGGTTACGCCTATCCCCCGCCGGCGAACGCACCGAAGAACGGCATCGGCATCGCCGCCCTGGTCGTCGCGATCATCGCGCTGCTATCCGTCTTCGGCGGCGTTGTGCTCGGCGTCGTCGCCGTGATCCTCGGCTTCATCGGATGGAACAGGGCCAAACGCGGTGAGGCCACCAACGGCGGCGTCGCCATGGCCGGCATCGTGCTCGGCATCTTGAGCATCATCGAGGCCATCGTCGTCATCTGGCTCGCCGTCTGGGGCTTCAACGAGGTGGGCGGCTCCGACTACATCGACTGCATCTCGCGCGCGGGCAACGACCAGGACGCGGTGCAGCAGTGCGCCGAGCAGTTCCAGCAGCGCGTGGAGGACCAGTTCGATGTCACGCTGACACCGACGCCGTGATCAGCGCGGCGGGAAGTACTTGACAATTCCTTCTTGCACCACGGTGGCGACCGGCTGACCGGACCGGTCGAAGAAGTGGCCGGTGCCCAGGCCGCGGGAGTCGGCGGCCACGGGTGAAGTGGTGGAGTACAGCAGCCATTCGTCGAAGCGCACGGGCCGGTGGAACCACACGGAGTGGTTGGTGGTGACCGCGAAGATCCGGTCGTAGCCCCACGACAGGCCGTGGGTGGTGATGATCGAGTCGAGCACGGTGGTGTCCGACGAGTACACCAGCGCGGCGGCGTGCAGCACGGGATCCTCGGGCATCTGGCCGAGCGCCTTCATCCATACCCGGTTGTGCGGCAGCTTCTCGCCCTTGTCGCGCATCACCCAACTCGGATCGTTGGTATAGCGCCACTCGATCGGCCGCAACGCGTTGACGAAATGCGGGACGACATCCTCATAGCCGCGCAGCAGGTCGTCCACCGGCGGCAGCGACTCCGGGTCCGGTAGGTCCGGTGGTGTGATCGCGTGCTCGAGGCTGCGGCCCCCGGCCAGGAACGACACCATCGCACTGGTCAGCAGCTCACCGTCCTGGATGACGTCGACGCGGCGGTTGGCGAAGCGGCGTTCGTCGCGGAGCCGCACCACGTGGTACTCGAGGTCCTTCTCCGGATCGCCGCCGGCGATGAAGTGAGCCGACATCGCGCTCGGCGGCGTCGCGTGTTTCAGGCTCCGTCCGGCCGCGACGAACGACTGGGCCATCATCTGCCCGCCGAAGGTCCGCACGGGGTTCTTGCTGGGGTGCGAGCCGAGGTAGACGTCGTCGGCGATCTGGCGGAGGCGGAGTATCTCGAGCAGCTCGTCGAAGTCCGCCCTCACACGTCGTCCTCGCCGATCCGGTGCACATGGATCAGGTTCGTGGATCCCACTGTGCCCGGTGGGATACCGGCGATGACGACCACCAGATCGCCGCGCTTGTAGCGGCCGAGTTCGAGCAGCGACTTGTCGACCTGGCGGATCATTCCGTCGGTGGTCTGAATGTGGGGAACGATGAACGTCTCGGTGCCCCAGCTCAGGGCGAGCTGGCTGCGCACCTCGGGCAGCGAGGTGAACGCCAGAAGCGGCAGCGGGGTGTGCAGCCGTGCAAGCCTGCGCACCGTGTCGCCCGACTGGGTGTAGGCCACGAGAGCCTTCGCGTCGAGACGCTCGCCGATGTCGCGGGCGGCGTACGAGATGACCCCGCGTTTGGTTCGGGGCACATGTGTCAGCGGCGGCGCGGCCACCGAGTTCTCCTCGACCGCATGGATGATGCGGGCCATCGTCTTGACCGTCTCGAGCGGGTACTTGCCCACGGACGTCTCGCCGGAGAGCATGACCGCGTCGGCGCCGTCGAGCACGGCGTTGGCGACGTCGGAGGCCTCGGCGCGGGTGGGTCGCGAGTTCTCGATCATCGACTCCAGCATCTGCGTCGCGACGATGACGGGTTTGGCGTTCTCCCTTGCCATTTGGATCGCGCGCTTCTGCACCAGCGGGACTTCCTCGAGCGGCAGCTCCACGCCGAGGTCGCCGCGGGCGACCATGATGGCGTCGAACGCCAGCACGACGGCCTCGAGGTTGTCGATGGCTTCGGGCTTCTCGAGTTTGGCGATGACGGGCACCCGGCGTCCGACGCGGTCCATCACCTCGTGCACGAGTTCGATGTCGGCCGGTGAGCGGACGAACGACAGCGCGACGAAGTCGACGCCCAGGCGCAGCGCGAACTCCAGATCGTCGACGTCCTTCTCGGACAATGCGGGCGCCGACACGTTCATCCCGGGCAGCGACATGCCCTTGTTGTTGCTGACCGGACCGCCCTCCGTGACGGTGCAGATGACGTCGTTGCCCTCGATGCGCTCGACGACCAGGCCGACATTCCCGTCGTCGACGAGAACCCGGTCCCCGGGCGTGGCGTCCTCGACGAGGCGCTTGTAGGTGGTCGAGACGCGATCCGCGGTGCCCTCGATGTCGTCGACGGTGATGCGCACCGTCTCTCCAGCGGCCCAGAAGGTGGGACCGTCCTTGAACCGGCCGAGCCGGATCTTGGGGCCCTGGAGGTCGGCGAGGATGCCGACCGCGCGGCCGGTGGCGTCCGACGCGGACCGGACGCGTTTGTAGTTGGCTTCGTGATCGGGATAGTCGCCGTGGCTGAAGTTGAGCCGTGCGACGTCCATTCCGGCCGCCACCAGCGCACGAACGGCGTCATCGGTCGCGGTGGCCGGACCGAGGGTGCAGACGATCTTCCCGCGTCTATTCACGACACTCGAGCATAGTCGTTATCGATTCAGACGACGGCCAGCGGAAGTGCGCCCGGAATGACCGGCGCCGGCAGATCCGACTCCCCCATCAGATAGGTGTCGACCGCGTGCGCCGCGCTGCGGCCCTCCGCGATCGCCCAGACGATCAACGACGCACCCCGGTGCGCGTCGCCGCAGACGAACACGCCGGGCGCGTCGGTCTGCCAGTCCGAGCCACACGGTAGAGCGCCGCGCCCGTTGAGGCTCAACCCCAGTTCGTCGAGCAGCGGCATGTGTTCGACGCCCTCGAAACCGATGGCCAACAGCGCGAGCTCACAGGGGATCTCCATCGGTTCCCCGACCGGGGTGATGACGCGGCGACCTTCGGCGTCGCGCTCGACCTTGACCTCGGCGATCTCCAGCGCGCGGAGGTGACCGGAGTCGTCGCCGACGAAGCGCTGCACGGCGACCTCGTAGCGGCGGTCACCGCCCTCGGCGTGTGCGGGTGAGAGCCGGGTGCGCAGCACGAGCGGCCACGTCGGCCACGGTGTGCGGGAGTCGTCGCGGGTCTCGGGCGGTTCGGGGTTGTAGTCGAGTTGGGTGACCGACAGCGCGCCCTGCCGATGCGCGGTGCCGAGGCAGTCGGCACCGGTGTCACCGCCGCCGATGATCACGACGTGCTTGCCCTCGGCGCTGATCGTGCTCGGCCCGTCGCCCTCGCACTCCTTGTTGGCGGGCACCAGGTGCTCCATCGCGAGGTGGACACCCTTGAGGTGACGGCCCTCGACCTCGTTGTCGCGCGCACGCAGCGCGCCGACGGCCAGCACAACGGCGTCGTACTGTGCGCGGAGCTGTTCGACGGACACGTCGACGCCGACCTCCGTCTCGGTGACGAATCGCGTTCCCTCCGCGCGCATCTGGGCCAAGCGCTGATCCAGCGTCGCCTTCTCGAGCTTGTACTCGGGGATGCCGTAACGCATCAGCCCGCCGATTCGGTCGTCGCGCTCGTAGACGGTGACCTCGTGGCCGGCGCGGGTGAGCTGTTGTGCCGCAGCCAATCCCGCCGGGCCGGAGCCGACGATCGCGACGCGCTTACCGGACGCGATGGCCGCGGGTTGCGGTTCGACCTTGCCGTTCAGCCACGCGTGGTCGGCGATGGTCTGCTCGATGCGCTTGATCGTGACACTGCCGCCGGTCTGCTCCTCGGAGATCGACAGGACACACGCGGCTTCGCACGGTGCGGGGCACAACCGGCCGGTGAACTCGGGGAAGTTGTTGGTGGCGTGCAGGCGGTCGCTGGCCGCGTCCCATCGGCCGCGGCGCACCAGGTCGTTCCACTCGGGAATCAGGTTGCCTAGCGGGCATCCCGCGGTTCCGGAGTGGCAGAACGGGATTCCGCAGTCCATGCAGCGCCGGGCCTGCTGGGCCACCTCGGCCGCTCGACGGTTCGGGTCCTGCTGTTCGTAGACCTCACGCCAGTCGCCGACACGTTCGTCGACGGGGCGCTTGGCCGCCTCGACCTTCGGAACTCTCAGAAATCCGGTGGGATCAGCCACGGCTGGCCTCCATGATCGCAGTGTCGACGTCGCGTCCCTCCCGCTTGGCGGTGAGTGTGGCTTCCAGGACCCGCTGGTAGTCGCGGGGCATGATCTTGGTGAACTGGGTGCTGCGCCTGGGCCAGTCCGACAGGACGGACGTGGCCAGGCTGCTGCCGGTGTACTGGGCGTGCCGGGAAATCACTTCCCGCAGCCAGGCGAGATCCTCCGGGTCCAGGCGTTGCAGCTCGACCATCTCGGTGTTGACCCGTCGCGGGTCGAGGCCGAGGACGAACGCGATGCCACCGGACATGCCCGCGGCCATGTTGCGACCGGTCTTACCGAGGACCACCACGCGGCCTCCGGTCATGTACTCGCAGGCGTGGTCGCCGACGCCCTCGACGACGGTCAGCGCTCCGGAGTTGCGGGCGGCGAAGCGTTCTCCGGCGCGACCCCGCAGGAAGACCTCGCCCGATGTCGCGCCGAACAGCAGGGTGTTGCCGGCGATCACGTTGTCCTCGGCGAGGAACAACACGTCGTCGGGCGGTCGCACGATGATCCGGCCGCCCGACAATCCCTTCCCGACGTAGTCGTTGGCGTCACCGACGAGTTCCAGTGTGATGCCGGGCGGCAGGAACGCACCGAGCGACTGTCCGGCGGAACCGGTCAGGGTGATGTGGATGGTGCCGTCGGGCAGGCCCTGGGCGCCGTAGCGGCGGGTCACCTCGGAGCCAAGTAGCGTGCCGACGGTCCGGTTGACGTTGCGGATGGGTAGTTCGAGGCGGACCGGATGGGCGTCCTCGAGCGCTCCCTCGGCGAGCTGGATGAGCGTCTGGTCGAGGGCCTGGTCCAGTGCGTGGTACTGGTCGCGGATCTTGCGTCGGGGCGTGGACTCACCGGTGTGCCCGTCCTGCGGCACCGCGAAGATCGGCGACAGGTCGAGGCCCTGGCTCTTCCAGTGCGCGACACCCTCGTCGGTGTCGAGCAGCTCGGCGTGCCCGATCGCCTCGTCGAGGGTGCGGAACCCGAGCTCTGCCAGGTATTTACGGATGTCCTCGGCGATGAAGCGGAAGAAGTTCTCGACGAACTCGGGCTTGCCGGTGAAGCGGGCGCGCAGTTCCGGGTTCTGGGTGGCCACGCCGACCGGGCAGGTGTCGAGGTGGCAGACGCGCATCATGATGCAGCCCGAGACGATCAGCGGGGCGGTGGCGAAGCCGTACTCCTCGGCGCCGAGCAAGGCGGCGACGATGACATCACGCGCGGTGCGCATGCCACCGTCGCACTGCACGGTGATGCGGTCGCGTAACCCGTTGAGCATCAACGTCTGTTGCGTCTCGGCGAGCCCGATCTCCCAGGGCACACCGGCGTGCTTGAGGCTGGTCAACGGCGCCGCGCCGGTACCGCCGTCGTAGCCGGAGATCAGCACGACGTCGGCGTGGGCCTTGGACACACCCGCGGCGACGGTGCCGACGCCGACGCTGCTGACCAGCTTGACGTGGATGCGCGCCTGGTCGTTGGCGTTCTTGAGGTCGTGGATCAGCTGCGCGAGATCCTCGATGGAGTAGATGTCGTGGTGCGGCGGCGGCGAGATGAGGCCGACGCCTGGTGTGGAGTGCCGCGTCTTGGCGATATTCGGATACACCTTGAAGCCCGGGAGTTGACCACCCTCACCGGGTTTCGCGCCCTGAGCCATCTTGATCTGGATGTCGGTCGCGTTAACCAGGTAGTCGCTGTTGACGCCGAAGCGGCCGGAGGCGACCTGCTTGACGGCGCTGCGGCGTTTGGGATCGTAGAGTCGGTCGGTGTCCTCGCCGCCCTCACCCGAGTTCGAGCGACCGCCGAGGTTGTTCATCGCGATCGCCATCGTCTCGTGCGCTTCGGCGGAGATCGAGCCGTAGCTCATGGCGCCCGTGTTGAAGCGCTTCACGATCTCTTCGACGGGCTCGACCTCGTCGAGGGGCACCGGCGGCCTGACCTTCTTGAAGTCGAACATGCCGCGCAGGGTTCCGCCTTCGCGGGAGAGGCGGTCCACCTCGTCGGTGTAGCGCTGGAAGACGTCGTAGCGTGCGGTGCGGGTCGAATGCTGCAGCAGGAACACCACTTCGGGGGTGAACAGATGCAGTTCGCCTTCCCGACGGAATGCGTACTCGCCGCCGACCTCGAGGCGCCGGTGGACGCGCTCGGTCGGGTTTTCCGGGTAAGCCCGGCGGTGGCGTTGTTTGACCTCCTCGGCGATGACGTCGAGGCCGACGCCGCCGAGTTGGCTCGGGGTGCCGGTGAAGTACTCGTCGATGACGGCCTTGTCGATGCCGACGGCCTCGAAGACCTGCGCGGCGGTGTAGGAGGCGACGGTGGAGATGCCCATCTTGCTCATCACCTTCATCACGCCCTTGCCGAGGGCCTTGCAGTAGTTGCGCACGGCGGCGGCGGGTTCGATGCCGGTGAGTTCACCTTCGCGGACAAGGTCTTCGATCGACTCGAAGGCAAGGTACGGGTTGACCGCGGCGGCGCCGAAGCCGATGAGCATCGCGATGTGGTGCACCTCGCGGGCGTCGCCGCTCTCGACGACGAGCGCGACCGTGGTGCGCTCCTTGGTGCGCACGAGATGGTGGTGCACGGCCGAGACGGCCAGCAGCGATGGGATGGGCGCGCGCCGGTGGTCGGAGTCGCGATCGGAGATGACAAGGGTGCGAGCACCTTTGGCGATCGCCTCGCAGGCTTTGGCGCGCAGGTCCTCGAGGGCCTCGGCGAGGCCTTCGCCGCCGCGTTCGACGTCGTAGAGGGCCTTGAGCACGGTGGTGCGTAGGCCGGGGTGTTCGCCGTCGTCGTTGATGTGGACGATCTTGTTGAGTTCGTCGTTGTCGAGAACCGGCCAGCGCAGCACGATCTGGCGACACGATGCGGCAGACGGTTCGAGCAGGTTCTGCTCGGGGCCCATGATGCGGGCCATCGAGGTGACGATCTCCTCGCGGATGGCGTCCAGTGGTGGATTGGTCACCTGGGCGAAGAGCTCGACGAAATAGTCGTAGAGCAGTCGTGAGCGCTGCGAGAGCACCGCGGCGGGGGTGTCGGTGCCCATGGAGCCGAGCGGTTCCGCCCCGGAGGCGGCCATCGGTGTGAGCAGCACGCGCAGGTCTTCTTCGGTGTAGCCGAAGGCGATCTGGCGCTTGACGACGTTGTCGTGGTTGGGCTGGACGCGGGTGCGGTCGGGCAGGGTGGCGATGTCGAGGAGGCCGGCGTGCAGCCACTCGGCGTAGGACTCCTGTGCCGAGAGGTCCGCCTTGATCTCGTCGTCGGAGACGATGCGGCCGGCGGCGGTGTCGACGAGGAACATCTTGCCCGGCTGCAGGCGACCCTTGGCGACGATCTGAGCGGAGGGCACGTCGAGGACACCGCTCTCGCTGGCGAGGATTATGCGGTCGTCGATTGTGCGCCACCATCGGCCGGGGCGTAATCCGTTGCGGTCCAACACCGCACCGACGAGTGTGCCGTCGGTGAAGGTGACGCAGGCGGGACCGTCCCAGGGTTCCATCAGCGACGCATGGAACTGCCAGAAAGCGCGTTCGGCGTCGTCCATGGTGGTGGCATTCTCCCAGGCCTCCGGGATCATCATCAGCACGGTGTGGGGCAGGCTGCGGCCGCCGAGGTGCAGAAGTTCGAGCACCTCGTCGAACGAGGCGGAGTCAGAGGCGTCCGGAGTGCAGATCGGGAACACGCGGGAGAGGTCGCCGGGGATGTTGGCGCTGGCGAGCATCGCCTCGCGGGCGCGCATGCGGTTGCGGTTGCCGCGGACGGTGTTGATCTCACCGTTGTGAGCGACGAAGCGGAACGGGTGCGCCAGGGGCCACGACGGGAAGGTGTTCGTCGAGAAGCGGCTGTGCACGATCGCGATCGCGCTGCGGCAACGTTCGTCGCGCAGATCCGGAAAGTATTGGGGCAGCTGCTTTGTGGTCAGCATGCCCTTGTAGGCCATCGTTCGGCTGGACAGCGACGGGAAGTAGACACCTTCGCGCTCGGCGCGTTTGCGGAGCGGATAGACGCGACGGTCGAGGTCGATGCCGCCGACCTCGTTGGTCGAGGTGACGAACAGCTGCTCCATGTGCGGCATGCAGCCTAATGCGGTCGCGCCGAGGTCGGCGCCAAGAGGGTCGATCGGAAGGACGCGCCAGCCGAGGACCTTGAGTCCCTCGTCGTCGGCGATGGTCTCGACGGTTTCGCGGGCGGCGGCGCGGGCCGCGGGTTCTTGGGGCATGAAGCAGATGCCGGCGGCGAAGGTGTTGCTCCCGTCGAGGGCTGGAGCCGGGAGGTCGAAGTCGACGACGTCGCGGAGCAACTCGACCGGCAGTTGGATGAGGATGCCGGCGCCGTCACCGCTGTTGGTCTCGGCGCCTGCCGCCCCGCGATGGTCGAGGTGCTCGAGGGCGGTCAGCCCGTCGGCAACGATGGAGTGGGAGCGTCGGCCCTGGATATCGGCGACCATGGCGACACCACAGGAGTCTGCTTCATTGGTCGGGTCGTAGAGACCCTGGGGTTCGGGGAATGCCGAGAAGAGCATCGAGAGGCACCTTCGCAGTCCGGAAGAATTCATGTCCGGGACTGCACCGGCCCGCAGCCGATTGTATCAGTGCAGTTACGGCCTCACCCGTCGAGAACGGTCGGTACCAGCGGGAATCCGGCGAGGTTGCGCACCACTGTCCAGGTCAGGGCCGAGACGACAATCACGATGGTCATTTGCGTGTTCATCAGTGGTTTGCCTTGGCGCCACCTGACCAGGAGCCAGGCCAGCAGGAGTGGCACCCCCACGAGCAGGTAGACGTTGTCGACGACCGCTGCAGCGAGGTCGCCGTGCAGAAGGTCGTGCGTCATGCGCAGGCCACCGCAGCCGGGGCAGTTCCACCCGGTGATCGCCTTGAACGGGCAGGCCGGGAAGAAGGAGCTCCGGCGGTGTGGGTCGGCGATGCCGATGTAAGTCAGTGCGCCAGCGAGTACGGCGCCGGTACCGAGCGCGCCGTACAGCTGTTTGCGGCGTGTGCCGGCGCTAAGTGCCATCGCGCAGAGGGCGCCCCTGAGGATCGCGGACCTTGTCGGTGAGCAGCAGGATGGCGTCGATGATGCCCCAGATGATTGCGCCGATACCGCACGTGATCAGGCCGACGACCAACTGGGCGATGCCGAGGCCGGTGTAACCGAGGTAGATGCGGCCGATGCCGACCAGGCCGAAGAGTCCGAGCAGCTGCAACAGGCCCGCGACCAGTTTCGACTTGTCGGAATACGGCTCGCCGGTGATGGGGTGACGGCCGTAGGGAGCCAACGGATCGTTGTATACGGGCGGGTAGCCGCCAGGGGGCGGGCCGTACTCGCCGGGCGGCGGCGGATACTGCTGCTGCTGGTAGTCCGATTCCTGTGGGGGCGGCGGAGGTGTGCTGCCATGCTCACTGCCACCGAACTGCGGCTCCGTCATGGCCCCAGCATGCCAGACGGGGTGGTTCGGGTCAGTAAGATTTCCGTGGCCATATAGACGCACGGCTTAGCCCCGGCGCTCGCGGCGCTGACGAGAATTGCCGGATACCGGCACCTCGCTCAACAGTATGTCGCTCAGGGGGATTCGCTAGACGGCGGTGAAACGTGTTCGCGGTTCACGCCGGCCGGGCGTGTCAGAACGGTGGGGGTTGATAGTTGGCGGCCAACCAGGCTTGCCGTTGTCGCTCTTCCTCGGCGATCAGTTCGGCGCGCTGGCGACGTTCGGCCTTGATCCGGTCGCGACGGTCGTCCTCACGGGTCTGTTTGCGACGCGGCATCATCAACGTTCGATCCCCGGCGCCGTCGGCGATATCCGCCGGAACCTCGAACACGCCCATCGGTTGTCCGAGCGCTGGAAACATGCTTGCGCCATGGGGTTCGGTACGCCATACATGACCGGTGGGCGCGATCAACTCGATCGTGCCGTCGGCGAGCTGTCGATCGGTCCAGCCGCGCGGACCACAGAAGAATGTCTTCAGCAGGTGATGAGTTCGACAGTAGTGCTTGGTATTCGAGGGATGCGTGGACCCTTCCGGCCAGGGCACCGTATGGTCGACATCGCATTGTTGTACCGGTTTGTCACATCCTGGCCACCGACAAGTCAGGTCCCGCCACTGCAGGAATTCGCGCAGCGCGACGTTAGGCCGATAGCCGTTGTTGGCCTTGCCATCCGGGGTATTCAGCGGCTTCAACTGCGCGGTCTTGGCGGCCTCGCGTACCGACTCGGCGGGTAGCACCCCAAAGCCCTTCAGATAGCCGGGCTTGTCGCTGGTGCCGTCGAGCGTTGCCTGTTCGGCCAGCACATGGATGACCGCCGTGGTGACAGCCGCGCGTTCTTTGACCGCAGGGCAGTCGTCTCGCCCACATTCGCAGGGCATCGTCGCTTCCAGGCGAGCGAGCGGTCCGCACGCGTCGGCGCGGCGCTGGTCCTTCGTTCTCGGGTCGTTCTCGCACACGGTGGCGGCGATCGCGTCGAGCCGATTGTCCAGTGCCGCACCGTCTGTGGCGCGCAGATTGCCTGCGAGCCAGGCCATTCCCGGACACCCCGGCTCGACGTGGACGTGGCGGTTGTCTTCTGCTTTGCGAGGAACTCGCACCGCCTCGGGGTCGAAACGACATACGAACATGTCGACACGGTCGATGAGTTTGGGACCGGAGAGTTTCATCCACTTCTCGGCCCTCGCGGCCAGGGCCTCGTCGAGTGCGGGCATGATGTCGGGCTCGACGTTCTCCGTGCGCGACATGATGGTGGACACCACCCGGTAGTCTATCCACCCGCGCCGGAAAATCTCGGCTACGCGAGGAAGCCTCTCGTGCAACGCATTTGCCGCATGAACCTGACCGAGTGCCCGTGCGTAACTGATGTTCTGGACGGGCGATATCTCTGATGCCACGACGACCGCGACGTCAGTGAAGAACATGCGCGCTTCCCGATGTTCTTTCACGCGCCGCGCGTAAAGTTCGGCGACCAGTGCGAGCCGGCGCCCCATGGCCGCAGATTCCTCGCGAGCCTCTTCACCCATCAGGGTGAGCAGGTCGCCACTCGAGGCATCTTCGAACATGAGTTCGACACTACTCCGAGCCACTGACAAGAATGGCCCAGCCGAGAGTCGGCTGTGGACAACTGCGAGAAAGGCCTAGCGGTTCCGGCGGCGCCGCAGCCAATCGCGCACCCGGCCGCGTCCGGAGTCGTCGCGTTGGCTTGTTTTTTCGGCTGCGGCTTCGGGCTTGGGGGCGGCGTCGTCGCCGGCAGGTTTCTCGGCTTCAGGCTCACCGGGCTCAGGCTCGGTGGATTCCGATGCCTCGTCGGTCGACTCCTCGGCTTCGGCCTCGGGGTCTTCCGCTAGCTGCTCGGCGGCCTCCGCCAGTTCTTCAGCGACGGCCTCTTCGTCGGCTAATTCCTCGGCCGGTGACTCGTGCGCTTCAGCATCGGCGGTTTCGGCATCGGCGTCGTCCGCCTCGGCCTCGTCGGCCAACTCTTCTGCCACGGCCTCACCCTCGACGGCGGACTCGTGCGCCTCAGGCGCGTCGGCGAGGGCGTCGCTGGCCTCCTCGCCCTCCACGGTGCCGACGCCGCCGACCTCGGCCGGTTCGCCCGCTTCCGCGTCTTCCGACGTCGCCTTGATTGACGACTCCGCCTCAGTCTCGGCCTCTTCCGATGGCTCCTCGGCTTCTGTCTCGGCCTCGTCGGCCAACTCCTCGGCTACAGCTTCGCCCTCGGCAGCGGCTTCATGCGCCTCGGACGCATCGGCGAGGGCGTCGCTTGCCTCCTCGCCCTCCACGGTGCCAACGCCGCCGACCTCGGCCGGTTCGCCCGGCTCCGCGTCCTCCGAAGTCTCCTCGGTTGACGACTCCGCCTTAGTCTCGGCCTCTTCCGATGGCTCCTCGGCTTCTGTCTCGGCCTCGTCGGCCAACTCCTCGGCTACAGCTTCACCCTCGACCGCAGACTCGTGCGCCTCGGCAGCGTCCGCCAGCGCATCGCCGGCCTCCTCGCCCTCCACGGCCCCCACACCACCGAGATCGGGGGCCTCCTCGGCTTCTGTCTCGGCCTCGTCGGCCAACTCCTCGGCTACAGCTTCACCCTCGACCGCAGACTCGTGCGCCTCGGCAGCGTCCGCCAGCGCATCGCCGGCCTCCTCGCCCTCCACGGCCCCCACACCACCGAGATCGGGGGCCTCCTCGGCTTCTGTCTCGGCCTCGTCGGCCAACTCCTCGGCTACAGCTTCACCCTCGACCGCAGACTCGTGCGCCTCGGCAGCGTCCGCCAGCGCATCGCCGGCCTCCTCGCCTTCGACGGCGCCGACACCGCCAAGATCAGCAGCATCGCCTGCCTCGAAGAACTCTTCCGCCTCGACGATGTCTTCAGACGGCGCCTCCGCCACATCGTCGGCCAGTTCCTCGGCCTCGGCGACGGCCTCTGCTTCGGGTGCCGAGTCTGCTTCGGGTGCCGAGTCGGCTGCGGCCGCCGCACCGCTGGGCTCCGCCTCGACGACGTCCTTCTGCTTACGCTTCGGCCACAACCGCAGTCGACGCTTCGCCTTCGGAACCGCCACGGCAGCCGCAGGGGTCGCCGCGTCATCGGCCAATTCCTCGGCAGCCGCCTCACCCTCAACGGCGGTTTCGTGTGCCTCGGCGGCGTCGGCCAGCGCGTCGCCGGCCTCCTCACCTTCGACGGCACCCACACCACCAAGATCGGCGGCCTCGCCTGCCTCGGCGAACTCCTCCGCCTCGGCGATCTCCTCGGCGGGGGCCTCGTCCACCTCTTCAGCCAGAGCTTCGGCCTCGGCCACCGCCTCGGCTTCGGGCTCCGGCTCCTCCGCGGGCTCCTCGTCGCCCTCGGCAGCGAACTCCTCTGCCTCTTCGAGGTCGTCCGCCGGCACACCCGCCACGTCTGCGCCGAGCTCCTCCTCCGACACGTCCTCGACCGAGACGGCCTCGTCTTCCGGCACATCCGCCGTGAGCGACTCGGCTTTCACCGTCTCCGGCTCTTCCTCGGCTGCGGCGGCCTTGGCTGCCGCGACGACACCTGTCGTCGAGGCCACCGCGGCCAGTTCCTCCGTGAGCTCCTCGACAGTTGTCCGCTCCGGCCGCGCCTTGCCCTTGAGACTGGCCGGGTCCTCCCGGCCCTTCGGCGCGGCCATGATGTACACAACCGCCCCGATGAACACGAACGTCGCCGTGAACGAGTTGATCCGGACGCCTTCGATCAGCGTCGCGTCGTCGGCCCGCAACAGCTCGATCCAGAACCGGCCCAGGCAATAGCCCGCGACGTACAACGCGAACAGGCGGCCGTGGCCGAGCTTGAAGCGGCGGTCGACATAGATGAGAACCGCGAAAACCAAAAGATTCCAGAGCAGTTCGTACAGGAACGTGGGATGGACGAGGTGAACAACTTCACCGGTCGACACTCCATTGAGATTGTCGATCATCCCGGCCGAGTCGCGGCGTTCGTAGACCTTTAGCGCCCAGGGCAGCGTCGTATCCGCGCCCCAGAGTTCCTGATTGAAGTAATTTCCCAGTCGGCCGATCCCTTGCGCCAGGATGATTCCCGGCGCGATCGCATCACCGAACGCCGGTAGCGGAATCCCCCTGCGGCGACACGCGATCCACGCGCCCACACCGCCAAGGGCGACTGCCCCCCAGATCCCCAGGCCACCGTCCCAGATGCGGAAAACGCCCGCCAGCCCGGCGCCATTGTCGCCGAAGTACCGCCACCAGTCTGTGACCACGTGATACAACCGGCCGCCGATCAATCCGAACGGCACCGCCCACAGAGCGATGTCGTAGATGACCCCACGTTCACCGCCGCGCGCTTCCCAGCGACGGTCACCGATGATCAGCGCCGCGATGATGCCGATGATGATGCACACCGCGTAAGCACGAACAGGTACCGGACCGAGATGCCACACGCCCTGCGCCGGGCTCGGGATGGCGGCCAAGACAGTCGTCGTCACGCAGTAACCCTTCGCCTGACGCCGTCGGCGAGTTCGGCTGTCAACGTTCCGACCGTGTCGACACCGTTCTGCAGCGCCGACACCAACGCTGATCCCACGATGACCCCGTCGGCGTAGGCGCCGATCTCGGCGGCCTGCGCACCCGAACGGACCCCGAGGCCGACGCCAACCGGAATATCCGAGACGGCCTTCACGCGGCGGACCAGTTCGGGCGCGGCGGTCGATACCGCGTCGCGCGCACCGGTCACTCCCATCGTCGATGCGGCGTAGACGAATCCGCGCGACGCCTTCACCGTCATCGTCAGCCGTTCAGGCGTCGACGACGGCGCCACGAGAAAGATCCGGTCCAAGTCGTGGGTCTCCGACGCTTCCAACCACTCGTCGGCCTCGTCCGGGATCAGGTCGGGCGTGATCATCCCGAGCCCACCGACCGACGCCAGATCACGGGCGAAAGCCTCGATTCCCCATCGCAACACGACATTCCAGTACGTCATGACCACGGCTCTGCCGCCGGCGTTGCTGATCGCCTCGACCGCGGCCAGCGAGTCCCGTACCCGTACTCCCCCGCGCAGCGCGACCTCGGTGGCCGCCGCGATCGTCGGCCCGTCCATTCCGGGGTCGGAATACGCGATGCCGACCTCGACCAGGTCGCATCCGCTGTCGACAAGCTTCGTCATCGCCGAAATCGACGTGGACACATCGGGAAATCCGGTCGGCAGATAGCCGATCAGCGCGCTGCGTGCCTCGCTTCGGCACGTTTCGAACATCGGTGCTAGCCGACTCACGGGGCACCGTCCAACAAGCCGAACCACTTCGCCGCGGTCTCCACGTCCTTATCGCCACGGCCGGACAGGTTCACCAGAACGATCGACCCGGGTCCGAGTTCGCGGCCCAACTGCAGAGCCCCCGCGAGACCGTGCGCCGACTCGATCGCGGGAATGATCCCCTCGGTGCGGCACAGCAGCGAGAACGCGTCCATCGCCTCGGTATCGGTGATGGGCCGGTACTCCGCGCGACCGATGTCCTTGAGGTATGCGTGTTCGGGCCCGACGCCTGGGTAGTCCAAACCCGCTGAGATCGAATGCGATTCGATGGTCTGGCCGTCCTCGTCCTGCAGCAGATACGAGAACGACCCCTGGAACGCGCCGGGTGACCCGCCGGTGAAAGTCGCTGCGTGTCGGCCCGTTTCGACGCCGTCACCCGCCGCCTCGTAACCGACCAGACGCACATTGGGGTCGTCGATGAACGCGTGGAAGATCCCGATCGCGTTCGAACCGCCGCCGATACACGCCGTCACCGCGTCGGGCAACCGGCCCGCTTGCGCCTGGATCTGCGCGCGCGCTTCCAGCCCGATTACCCGCTGAAAGTCGCGCACCATCGTCGGGAACGGATGCGGTCCGGCGGCCGTGCCGAAGCAGTAGTACGTGTTGTCGGCGTTGGTGACCCAGTCGCGGAACGCCTCGTTGATCGCGTCCTTCAGCGTCTTCGAACCCGCCTCCACGGACACCACCGTCGCACCCAACAACCGCATTCGCGCCACGTTGAGCGCCTGACGCGCGGTGTCGACGGCTCCCATGTAGATGATGCACTCCAGGCCGAGCAGCGCGCACGCCGTCGCGGTCGCCACGCCGTGCTGGCCCGCGCCGGTCTCGGCGATCACGCGGGTCTTGCCCATCTGCTTGGCCAACAGGGCCTGACCGAGCACGTTGTTGATCTTGTGGGATCCGGTGTGGTTGAGGTCTTCTCGTTTCAGGAAGATCCGGGCTCCGCCTGCGTGCTCGGACAGCCGCTCGGCCTCGTACAACGGCGAGGGACGTCCGCTGTAGTGCCGCTGCAACCGATCCAACTCGTCGAGGAAGGTCTGATCCCCACGGGCCTTCTCATAGGCCGTGGTGACTTCTTCGATCACGGCCATCAGCGCCTCGGCGACGAATCTTCCTCCGTAGACACCGAAGTGACCACGCTCGTCCGGATCGTGGGACGTCGGCTCGGCTACGGCCGCACTGGAACGGGGCAGCTCAGGCCCGGCGAGATCGGCCACTTCTCAACGCGCGGGTTTCGGGCACGACGGATGGGTGCCTGCGGTGACCAGATCGGCGACGGCGCTGCGGGGATCACCACTGGTGACCAGTCCCTCGCCGACGAGCACCGCGTCGGCGCCGGCACCGGCGTAGGCGAGTAGATCGGCGGTGCCACGTACTCCCGATTCCGCGACGCGGATGACGTCGGTCGGAAGGCCGGGGGCGATACGGGCGAAGCAGTCGCGGTCGACCGTCAGCGTCTTGAGATCGCGTGCGTTGACACCGATTACCGTGGCGCCCGCGGACAGCGCACGGTCGGCCTCCTCCTCGGTGTGCACCTCCACAAGCGCGGTCATTCCCAGCGATTCGGTGCGCTCGAGCAGCGACTCCAGCACCGGCTGCTCCAACGCCGCGACAATGAGCAGCAACATGTCCGCACCATGCGCGCGGGCCTCGTGGATCTGATACGGCCGGACGATGAAGTCCTTGCGCAACACCGGGATTGAGACGACCGCGCGCACCGCGTCGAGATCGTCGAGCGATCCGTTGAATCGACGCTGTTCGGTCAGCACGCTGACGATGCGCGCGCCACCGCTCTCGTAGGCGGCCGCGAGCTCCGCGGGGTCGGCGATGGGGGCCAGCTCACCACGCGACGGGCTGGCGCGCTTCACCTCGGCGATCACCGCGATGCCGGGAGCGCGCAGCGCGGCCATCACGTCGAGCGGAGGCGGCGCGTCCTTGGCCTTCGCCTTGATGTCGGCGAGCGGAATGACGGCTTCGCGGGCGGCGACATCGGCGCGGACTCCCTCGATGATCGAGTCGAGTACCGTCGCCGAACTCATGACTGCCGCTTCCCTTCCCCCGGAAATACTGGACGATCTTCAACCACGAAGGGTAGCCGCCACCACAACACCCACGATCACCGGCCCTTGTTGTCCGGATTCGCCGGATCCTGGGTCGGATCGGACCCCGCGTCGAGGGCGTCCCAGATCGCGCGTTCGGACATTTCGCCTGCGGGTTCGTCGGGCCGTGCGACCGAGCGTCGCGAGTAGCGGGCCGCCCCGGAGCGCTCGCTCGTCGCCGACCGCATCAACAGCACCGCGCACGCCAGCGCCACCACGGCGGCGACGACGGTGATCACCGCGCCGACGTAGTGCCGCTGCGTGCCGACGAGGTCTGCGACCGGCGACTCCGCGATGTGGGAAGCGCGGACCGCCACGTCCTTGATGACCCACAGGCTGATGGCCAGGTAGGCGGTCCCGGCGCTGGCGGCAGCCACCAGCAAGGCCAACAGCCGTAACGGCCATCCCCGCACGGCCAGCGCGGCCACCGCAGCGGCCAACAGGAGCACCGCCAGCGGCACCAGCGCGGTCGACCAGGTCCCCCCGGACAGGGCGGTGGTCTTCGGCTGGCCGAGACCGTCGAACGAGGTCACCTCGACCCACTTCATCCGCGAGGCCACCCACAGTCCCGCCGCGGCGAGCACCAGACCGACTTGGGCGACCCTGATCACGGTTCGGTCAGCGTCTCGGCGGCGGCGATCGCGTTGAGGACCGCACGGGCCTTGTTGGCCGCCTCGGTGTACTCGTAGGGCCCGTTGGAGTCGGCGACGACGCCACCGCCCGCCTGCACGTATGCGGTGCCATCGCGCATCAGCGCGGTGCGGATGGCGATCGCGAAATCGGCGTTTCCCGCGAAGTCGAGATAACCGAGCACCCCGCCGTACAGGCCGCGACGCGTCTTCTCGACCTCTTCGATCAACTCCATCGCCCGCACCTTCGGCGCTCCCGAGAGCGTCCCGGCCGGGAAGCATGCGGTTACGGCGTCCAGCGCCGTCTTGCCGTCCGCCAGCAGGCCCGTCACCGTCGACACCAGGTGCATGACGTGGCTGTAGCGCTCGATGTGGCTGTAGTCCTCGACCCGCACGGTGCCCGGCTGGCAGACCCGCCCGAGATCGTTGCGGCCCAGGTCGACGAGCATCAGATGCTCGGCCCGTTCTTTTTCGTCGGCCTGCAGTTCCTTCTCGAGCAGCAGGTCCTCCTCCTCGGTCGCGCCGCGCCACCGGGTACCCGCGATCGGATGTGTGGTGGCCCGTCCGTCCTTGACCGTCACCAGTGCTTCGGGGCTGGAGCCGACGATCGAGAAGTCCGGTCCGCCTGCGGCGTTCGGCACGTTGAGCAGATACATGTACGGGCTCGGATTGGTCACCCGCAGCATCCTGTACACGTCGAGAGGATCGGCGGGCGTCTCCATTTCGAAGCGCTGCGAGGGCACCACCTGAAACGCCTCGCCGGCCTCGATGTCGCGCACCAGCTTCTCGACGATCGCCTCGTATTCCTCGAGGGTGCGCTGGGCGCGGTGCGTCGGCTCTGGCCGGCTGAACGTCGCCACCGCCGATGGTAGGTGCTCACTCAGAGCCGCGGTCATCACGTCGAGGCGGGCGACGGCGTCGTCGTACGCCCAATCGACCCGTTCGTCGGTGCCGTTCCAGTTCACCGCATTGGCGATCAGCGTGATCGTGCCCTCGTGGTGGTCGACGGCGGCGATGTCGGTGGCCAACAGCAGCAGCATGTCGGGTAGGCCCAGATCATCGACGGTGAGCGACGGCAGCTTCTCCAGGCGACGGACCATGTCGTAGGCGAAGAAGCCGACGAGCCCGCTCGACAGCGGCGGCAGGCCCGGCACCGGCTCGGTCTTCAGCAGTTCGAGCGTGGCCCGCAGCGCCTGCAGCGGATCGCCGCCCTGGGGCGCGTCCTGCGGCGTCGTGCCCAGCCACACGGCCTCGCCGTCGCGGACGGTCAGCGCCGACGGCGCACCGGCGCCGATGAACGACCAGCGCGACCACGAACGGCCGTTCTCGGCCGACTCCAGCAGGAAGGTTCCGGGCCGGTTGGCGGCCAGTTTCCGGTACGCCGACAGCGGCGTCTCGCTGTCGGCGAGCACCTTGCGCGTCACCGGCACCACGCGGTGCTCGGCGGCCAGCGCGCGGAAATCCTCCCGCGAGGTGGTGATCGCCAGCGACGAGCCGAGGGCTGACGACGAGGCAGTGGTCTGCACGCGTCAAGTGTCCCAGACGCATCCCAGCGGTGAGGACGACGTGGGTGTCAGCGGGCTGGTGAGCATGATCGGCGTTTGCGCCATGAACCGCGGTGTCGTGCCCCGATGCTCGTCCGCGGCGTGCGCGGTGAACGGGTGCAGCAGGTACATGTCGCCGGGCCGGCCCGTGGCGAGCGCCACGGGACGCGCCGCGCTGGCGTCGTCGACGAGCCGGCCCATCTCGGCGAGGCCGAGCGGCTCGGGTCCCAGTACGCGGGCCACGTCGCGGTGGGAGCCGACCCTGATCCGCGTGGGAGCGTCGTCGGGGCCCACGTCGGACAGCAGGGTGAGCAGCAGGACGGTATGGGGGCGACCGGTGACCGCCCATCCCCCGTCGGCCTCGGGCGTGTTGGCGTCGATGTGCCAGCCGCGGTCGTCATTCGGCGGCGATACGGGAAATCGGACGGGGATGTTTCCCAAGGCGAGGCTCGGTGACCAACCGCCTTGACCGCAGATGCGATCCAGCGCCGCAGCGAGTTTCGGGCTTCGTATGAGCTCACCGAACGGGCCGGCACCGGTCATGTCGCCGGCCCAGCGGACGGGTTCGACCCATCTCTCCGGTCCGTCGGGCGCCAGCCCCAGCTGTTGCCACAACGCCGCGCGCGCCGCATCGGCGACACGGCGGGGCGCCGCGGCGTCGATCTTCACGTAACCGTCGGCGACGAACGCGTCGAGATCCACCATCGAGATGAGGTTCTCACGGTAACCGCGTCCCACACCAACGCTTTTCAGGTTCGCGGCGTAGCGTGACGCTCATGAAGACGGGTGACCGAGTTGCCGAGTTCGAATTGCCGGACCAGAGGGGCAAGGTGCGGAGCCTCAGCGAGCTGCTCGCCGATGGCCCGATCGTGCTGTTCTTCTACCCCGCCGCAATGACGCCGGGTTGCACCAAGGAGGCCTGCCACTTTCGTGACCTGGCCGCGGAGTTCGCCGCGGTCGGCGCGCGCCGCGTCGGGATCAGCACCGACGCGGTCGACAAGCAGGCACAGTTCGCCGACAAGGAGCGGTTCGACTACCCGCTGCTGTCGGACGCCGACGGGGCGGTCGCCACGCAGTTCGGCGTGAAGCGAGGCCTGCTGGGCAAGTTCATGCCGGTCAAGAGGACCACGTTCGTGATCGACACGGATCGCACCGTTTTGGCCGTGATCGCGTCGGAGATCAGCATGGACAGCCACGCCGACAAGGCCTTGGAAGTGTTGCGGCAACGCCAGTCGGCATGACGCCGGTCCTCGAACTCGCCGATGTCACGTTCCGCCGGAACGGCAAGCAGATTCTCGACGGCATCTCGCTGACCGTTCACGCCGGCGAGCACTGGGCGCTGCTCGGACCCAACGGAGCGGGCAAGAGCACTCTTCTCGGCTTCTGCGCCGCGATGCAGTTCCCGACGACGGGCACCGTGCGCATTCTGGGTGAGCAGATGGGCCGGGTGGACCTGGCGCGCCTGCGCCGCTCCATTGGTCACGTCAACCCGCGGCACCGACTGCAGTATTCGCTGTCGGTACGCGAGGTGGTGTCGACCGGCATCACGGGCACCATCGACACCCCGATGCGGTGGACGCCGAGCGCGGACGAACGCACCCGGGTGGACGCGATGATCGATGCGGTCGGATTGTCGCACAAGGCAGCTGACGTGTGGCCGACGTTGTCGCAGGGTGAGCGGGGGCGGACGTTGATCGCCCGCGCCCTGGTCTCCGAACCGAAGCTGCTGCTGCTCGACGAACCCACCACGGGTTTGGATGTGGCTGCGCGCGAACAGCTTCTGGAAACCATCGACTCGCTCGACGAGACCCATCCCGACGTCGCGTCGATCCTGGTCACCCATCATCTCGAAGAGTTGCCGACCACGACGACGCACGCGCTGCTGATCGCCGAGGGGCGGACGACCGCCATCGGACCGGCGCGAGACACAGTGACGACGGACAACGTCAGCGCCGCGTTCGCCCATCCCGTGGTCGTCGGCTACGACGAAGGCCGGTGGACTGCGCGTGCGAAAGCAACCCGCATCATCGACCTGTAGAACTCAGCCGTTCTCCGGCGCGAGCAGCACATCCGCATCGAAGCAACTGTGATCGCCGGTGTGGCAGGCGCCGTCGACCTGATCGACCTCCAGCAGCACGGTGTCGCCGTCACAGTCCAGGCGCACCGAGTGGACGTACTGTGTGTGGCCCGAGGTCTCCCCTTTGACCCAGTGCTGTTGCCGCGACCGCGAATAGTAGGTTCCGCGACGGGTTTCAAGCGTGCGGGCCAGCGCCAGATCGTCCATCCACGCCACCATCAGCACCTGGCCGGTGCCGCGCTCCTGCACCACGGCGGTGACCAACCCGTTGGCGTCGCGCTTGAGTCGCGACGCGATGTCGGAATCGAGTGTCATCGGACGGTTATCCCTTCGGCCGCCATGGCCTCCTTCACCTGCGCGATCGTCAGCTCACGGAAGTGGAACACGCTGGCGGCCAGCACGGCGTCCGCCCCGGCAGCGATAGCGGGGGCGAAATGTTCGGGTGCCCCAGCGCCGCCGCTGGCTATTACTGGGACGTTGACGGCGCCGCGCACCGCCGCAATCATCGGCAGATCGAAACCGGCCTTGGTGCCGTCGAAGTCCATCGAGTTCAACAGGATCTCGCCGACGCCGAGTTCGGCTCCCCGCGTTGCCCATTCGACGGCGTCGAACCCGGTGCCCCGGCGCCCGCCGTGCGTCGTGACCTCCCACCCCGACGGCGTGGGCTCCTGATCCGCCGGCACCGTGCGGGCGTCGACCGACAGCACGATGCACTGCGAGCCGAACTGCCGAGACAATTCCGCAAGCAGTTCCGGGCGGGCGATCGCCGCGGTGTTGACCGCCACCTTGTCCGCCCCCGCCCGAAGCAGCACGTCCACATCGGCCACCGAACGCACCCCGCCGCCGACCGTCAACGGGATGAACACCTGCTCGGCCGTGCGCTTGACCACCTCGAGCATGGTGGCTCGTCCCGACGACGAGGCCGTCACGTCGAGGAATGTCAGTTCGTCGGCGCCCTCGGCGTCGTAGGCCGCGGCGAGCTCCACGGGATCACCCGCATCGCGCAGGTTTTCGAAGTTGACGCCCTTGACGACCCGGCCGTCGTCGACGTCCAGGCACGGGATGACCCGTACGGCGAGGTCCTTCACGTCCATCAGAAGTCCTTGAGATCGCCAACCGAGGCAAGCAGGTCGAGCAATTCCCCGTGCACGCCGGGGACACCGGCGAGCGCAGACGGGCAGTCCACGGTCCAGTCGTTGCCCGCGAGATCGGTCACGATGCCACCCGCCGCGCGGATCAACGCCACCCCGGCGGCGTGGTCCCATACGTGGCCGCTGAAACTGATTGCGCCACCGAGGATTGCCGCCGACGTATAGGCCAGATCGATACCTGTGGCGCCGTGCATGCGCATGCGGGAACACTTGCGGCTCAGGGTTTCGATGACGGCGAGTCGGTAGCGTCCCGGCACCTTGCCGCGGGATTCGACGTTGAACGTGCTGACCCCGACCATCGAATCAGAGAGCTCCGCCGGCTCCAGTTGCGGTTGCTCGACACCGTTGTAGCGCAGGGGTCCTCCCACTACGGCGGTGAAGCGCTCCTTGGTGAAGGGAACCCAGGTGAGTCCGGCGACCGGCTCACCGTCGCGCACCAGCCCGAGCAGGATCGCGGCCATCGGTGAGCCCGCGGCGTAGTTGAACGTGCCGTCTATCGGGTCGAGCACCCACACCAGTGGCGACTTCAGGTCCGCGCCGCCGAATTCCTCGCCGTGCACCTCGATCCCGGTTCTGGCGGTCAGCGCCTCGACGACCTGGCGTTCGATGGCCAGATCGACCTCGGTGGCGAAGTCGTCACCCTTCTTCTGCACGGCGGAGTCCGCGCGGTGTCCGTCGATGAACGGGGTCGACGCGTCGTCGAGGATTTGCGCGGCCTCAGCGACCAGGGCGTCGAGGTCGGCCGCGTCCAGCGCCATTACCGCTCCACCGCGGCCAGCGCTTCAGGCAGCGTGAATCGCCCTGCGTACAGCGCTTTTCCGACAATCGCTCCCTCCACGCCACGGTCGGTCAGCGTGGCGATGGCTCGTAGGTCGTCGAGGCTCGACACACCTCCGGATGCGATCACCGGGGCGTCGGTGCGGTCGGTGACTTTCGACAGCAGTTCGAGGTTCGGTCCGTTGAGCGTGCCGTCCTTGGTGACGTCGGTGACGACGAAGCGAGAACAACCTTCTCTGTCAAGCCGTTCGAGCACTTCCCAGAGGTCACCGCCATCGGTCTCCCAACCGCGACCGCGGAGGCGGTGATCTCCGTCGACGATCTTCACGTCCAGTCCGACGGCCACCTTCTCACCGTGTTCGGCGACGACCTTCGCGCACCACTGCGGATTCTCCAGCGCTGCGGTGCCGAGGTTCACCCGCGCGCAACCGGTCGCGAGCGCCGCCGACAGCGAATCGTCGTCGCGGATACCGCCGGACAGTTCGACAGCGACGTCGAGCTTGCCGACCACCTCGGCCAGCAGTTCGCGGTTGCTGCCCCGGCCGAACGCGGCGTCGAGGTCGACGAGGTGGATCCACTCGGCGCCGTCGCGTTGCCACGTCAGCGCGGCATCCAACGCGGATCCGTATTCGGTCTCGCTGCCGGCCTGGCCCTGCACCAGGCGCACAGCGCGGCCCTCGACCACGTCGACGGCGGGAAGAAGAATCAGTCGTTCCGACACTGTGGTGGTCTCCTCTTCGCGCCGGCGCTCATCGGTGGTCAACCTAATGCCCTAACCCAGTTGGCGAGTAATGCGGCACCGGCGTCGCCGCTTTTCTCGGGGTGGAATTGCGTCGCCGACAGCGGACCGTCCTCGACGGCGGCGAGGAACGGCACGTGGTGGGTGGCCCATGTCAGCTTGGCGGTGGGGCTGCCCTCCCACTGCTGGGCGGCGTACGAGTGCACGAAGTAGAAGCGGGTGCCCGGCTCCATGCTTGCGAACAATGTGCTGCCTTCGGGGGCGTCGACCACGTTCCAGCCCATGTGCGGGATCACCGGCGCGTCAAGGCGCACGACGGCGCCCGGCCACTGGCCGCAACCGGTGGTCTCGACGCCGAACTCCACGCCGCGGGAGAACAGGATCTGCATGCCGACGCATACGCCCAGAACGGGACGACCGGCGGCGACCCGGTCGGCGATCAGCTTCGGACCATCGATCTTGCGCAACCCGGCCATGCACGCCTCGAACGCGCCGACGCCGGGCACCACGAGGCCGTCGGCGTTCATCGCCGCGTCGGCGTCGGGTGTGACCGTGACATCGGCGCCGACGCGCTCCAGCGCGCGCTGCGCCGAGCGCAGATTGCCCGAACCGTAGTCCAGGATGACGACTTGATTTGTCACAGAGTGCCTTTCGTTGACGGCACACCGGTCACACGTGGGTCGTACTCGACGGCTTGGCGCAGCGCGCGTGCGACGGCCTTGTACTGCGCCTCGGTGATGTGGTGGGGGTCGCGACCGTAGATCGTGCGCACGTGCAGGGCGATGCGGGCGTTCATCGCCACCGACTCGAACACGTGCCGGTTGACCACAGTGTGGTACGGCGCCGAGGAACCGGCGATCGTGAAGTGCAGCATGTGATCCGGCTCGCCGGTGTGCACGCAGTACGCCCGCCCGGACACGTCGACGGCGGCGTGCGCGAGCGTCTCGTCCATGGGGATCCAGGCATCGCCGAACCGGCGGATGCCCTTCTTGTCGCCTAGCGCCTGGCCGAGCGCCTGCCCCAGCACGATCGCGGTGTCCTCGATCGTGTGATGCCCCTCGATCTCGACGTCACCCTTGGCGCGCACGGTCAGGTCGAAACTCGCGTGGCTGCCCAGCGCGGTGAGCATGTGATCGAAGAACGGCACACCGGTGTCGACGTACACCTGTCCGGTGCCGTCCAGGTCGAGTTCGACGACGATGTCGGACTCTTTGGTCTTGCGCTCGATCGTCGCGCGGCGGGGTTCGTTCACGATGCTCCTACTGGGGATAGTTCGGTGGCGGCCAGGCGAGCGCTCGCTGCGAGGAACGCATCGTTCTCCTCGGCCAGACCGATGGTGACGCGGAGGTATCCGGGTATGCCGACGTCGCGGATGAGGATGCCCGCGTCGAGGTAGCGCTGCCAGGTAGCGGGTGCGTCGGCGAAGTCGCCGAACAGCACGAAGTTGGCGTCGCTGTCGATCACTCGAAAACCCATGTCGGACAGAGACTCTGTGACACGGTTGCGTTCGGCGATGAGGGTGGCGACGCTGCCGAGCGTGTCGTCGGCGTGACGCAGCGCCGCGCGGGCGGCGGCCTGCGTGACCGAGGACAGGTGGTACGGCAACCGGACGAGCAGCATCGCGTCGATCACCGCGGGGGCGGCGGCCAGGTACCCGAGCCGACCGCCCGCGAATGCGAACGCCTTGCTCATCGTGCGGCTGACGACAAGCCGGGTCGGATACTCGTCGATGAGGCGCACCGCGCTCGGTTGCGAGGAGAATTCGCCGTACGCCTCGTCGACGATCATCACGCCGGCGCTCATGGCGTCGAGGAGGCGTCGCAGGTCGTCGAGCGGAACGCTCTGTCCCGACGGATTGTTCGGGCTCGCCACGAACACGATGTCCGGGTTGCGCTCGCCGATGGCCGCCACGGCGACGTCGATGTCGAGGCTGAAGTCGTCGGCCCGGTTGGCCACCAGCCACGCGGTCCGGGTGCCGTCGGAGATGATCGGGTGCATCGAGTACGAGGGCACGAAACCCAGGGCGCTGCGACCGGGCCCGCCGAAGGCCTGCAGGAGTTGCTGCAGGATCTCGTTGGAACCGTTTGCCGCCCAGAGATTTTCGACGGTCAGTTGTGTGCCGGTCTGCGCGGTGAGATAGGCCGCGAGGTCGGTACGCAGCGCGACCGCATCCCGGTCCGGATAGCGGTGCAAGTCGCCCGCGACGGCGGCGACGGACGCCGTCAGGTCATCGATCAGCGCCCGCGTCGGTGGGTGCGGGTTCTCGTTGGTGTTCAATCGCACCGGAACGTCCAGTTGCGGTGCGCCGTACGGCGATTTGCCGCGCAGATCCGACCGCAGCGGCAGATCGTCGAGCGTCACCTTCTCCCCGACCGTCACCTTTCGAACCTCCGCCGCACCGCTTCGCCGTGCGCGGGTAGGTTTTCGGCCTCGGCGAGCGTGATCACGTAGCCGGAGACGTCTTTCAGCGCGGCCTCGTCGTAGTCGACGACGTGGATCCCGCGCAGGAACGTCTGCACCGACAGGCCGCTGGAGTGCCGTGCGCAGCCGGCGGTGGGCAGCACATGGTTGGAGCCGGCGCAGTAGTCGCCGAGGCTCACGGGTGCATAGGGTCCGACGAAGATCGCTCCGGCGGAACGGATTCGACCGGCCACCTCGCGCGCGTCGAGGGTCTGGATCTCCAAGTGCTCGGCGGCGTAGGCGTTGACGGTCCGGATGCCGGCATCGAGGTCGTCGACGAGAACGGTCGCCGACTGCTTACCGCCGAGCGCGGCGGTCACCCGCTCGCGGTGCACCGTGGTCTGCAGTTGGTTGGCCAGTTCGCGGTCGGTCGCGTCGGCCAATTCGATGCTGGGGGTGACCAGCACGCTGGCGGCCATCTCGTCGTGTTCGGCCTGGCTGATCAGGTCGGCGGCGACGTGGACGGGGTCGGCGGTGTGGTCGGCCAGGATGGCGATCTCGGTGGGGCCGGCCTCGGCGTCGATGCCCACCTGCGATCGGCAGATGCGTTTGGCTGCGGTGACGTAGATGTTGCCGGGGCCGGTGATCATGTCGACGGGGGCCAGCTCTGCGCCATCGGTGTCGGTGCCGCCGTAGGCCAGTAGGGCGATCGACTGGGCTCCGCCGACGGCCCACACCTCGTCGACGCCCAGCAGTGCGGCGGCAGCCAGGATCGTCGGGTGCGGTAAGCCGCCGAACTGGGCCTGCGGCGGGCTGGCGATCACGAGCGAGTCGACCCCCGCGGTCTGTGCGGGCACGACGTTCATCACGACGCTGGACGGGTAGACGGCGTTGCCGCCGGGCACGTACAGGCCGACGCGCTCGACCGGCACCCAGCGCTCCGTGACGGTGGCGCCCGGGGCGAGCGTCGTCGTCGTGTCGGTACGACGCTGATCGGCGTGGACGGCCCGGGCGCGTTCGATGGCGACCTCGAGCGCGGTACGGACGTCGGACGGCAGCTCAGTGAGCGCCTTATTCAGCTCAGCTGCGGGGACGCGAACCTGTGCGGGTCGCACCCCGTCGAACGATTCGCCATACTCCAGCGCCGCCTCGGCGCCCCGCTCAGCGACCGCGTCGACGATCGGGCGGACCTTCGGAACCACGGCGTCCACGTCCACTCCGCCGCGCGGCAGGGCGGACCGCAGGCGCGCTGCGGACAGCCGCGCACCCCGCAAGTCGATGCGTGCGATCGGGGACGACGATAGATTCACGCTGTCCATTCTCCCAGAGCAGACCAAATCGGTTATGGAGGCGCCATGCGAGCCAGCGAGCACCCGAACAATGCACCCGGCGTGCCGATGGTGTTCCCGCCGTGGTTCGAAAATCTGCAGGTCAGATACCTGAACAAGTTGATCAAGCCGATTTCCCGGCTGATGCCCGGTATGACAAAGATCAAACACCGCGGCCGAAAGTCCGGAAAGCCGTACGAGACGATTGTCACTGTCTACCGCAAGGGCGATACCGCAGCGATCGCACTCGGCCACGGCAAGACCGACTGGGTGAAGAATGTGCTCGCCGCCGGCGAGGCCGACCTGCTCTACGGCTCGCGCACGGTCCACATCGTCAATCCGCGGATCGTGCCGGCGGGTGGCAACGCGGAAGGCCTGCCTTTCATGGCCCGCGTTCAGGCCAAGAAGATGGGCATTTTCGTCGCCGACATCGCCTGAGCTACACCCGGCTGAACACCGTCTTGCCTCGCATCGCCGCCCACGCTTCTGGCGCTTCCTCCCACGGCACGACACGCTCGACGACCGGCGAAAGGTCTTGTCCGGCAAACAGTTCCAGCACTTTCGGCATCACCGCCCGCGCGTTCACCCGCCCGGTGACGAACCGGACCCCGCGCGTGTACATCGGCAGCAGTGGCATCTCCACCGAGCCCTGGGCGTAGATGCCGGTGTCGGTGCACACCCCATCCGGCCACGTCGCCCGTAAAGCCGCCGCCAGCAGCCCCGGATCCGCTGACGTGTGCACCGTCACCGGATACGGATCGGCGCTCTTGTCGGGCCTCTCTCGGTCATGCACGACCGCACCCAACTTCTCAGCCACCGCGAGCCGCTGCGGGTCGGTGTCCACATAGTCGACGTGCATACCCGCCACGGCCGCCGTCGCCGCCGCGTACAGGCCGATCGACAGCCGACCAACGACCAGCACCCGTCGGTCGGCCGGCGCAAGCGCCACCAATTCGTCGACGTAAGGGCCGACGCCGCGCCAACCATCCGGAATGTTGTCCGACATCGAAGCAACGCCAACCGGATCCGCCCCCTCGGGCAACCGCGCCAGCATCGCGTCGGCGTATGGCACCAGCACGACATCGGCCATGAACCCGCCGCCGTCGAGTCCCGCGAGCGGCGCCATCCCATACATCGCCATCAACGGCAGCGCCGAGCAGGATCCGGTCGCACCCCGCAGGCAAGCGCTGCACTCTCCGCAGCTGATCTGGAACGGCACGATGACCCGGTCGCCGACCTTCACCCCACGCACGTCCTCACCGACCGCCACCACCTCGGCGACGCCCTCGTGCCCCACCGCGTGACCCGGCGGCATCGGCAACCTACCGGCCACCACGGCGACGTCGAGGTCGCAGCACGCCACGGCCAACGGTCGAACAAGAGCCTGGCCCGGACCCGTCAGCTGAATCTCGGGCGCCTCCCGCCACACGTATTTACCAGCCTCTTCGAACATCAGTTGCCGCATGCCGAATCCCTTCTGGAATGATCGCTCAACTATTCTTGAGCGATCTTTCTAGTAAAGTCAAGGGATGCCTCGTCCGGACCGCAGCCGCACCGCACTGATCGACACCGCGGCACAACTGTTCCGCAGGCAGGGCTACGCCGCCACCGGGGTCAACCAGATCCTCGAGACGGCCGACGTCAAGGCGGGCTCGCTCTACCACCACTTCCCCGAGGGCAAGCAGCAGTTGGCGGCCGCGGTTGTCCAGCGCGTCGGCGCCGATATCGAGCAGCGGCTTCGCGCACTGCTCGCCACACAATCGCCGGTGCCCGACCTGATCGACGGCTGGATCGACCTGATGGCCTCGGGGCTCACCGCCGATCCGCGCGACGGCTGCCCCATCGAACCGATCGCCACCGAATCGGTCGACGCCAGCGCGCTGGTCCGGCAAGCGTCGCGAGCCGCATTCACCGGTTGGCGGGACGCCGTCGCCGACCGGTTGCGTGCCGACGGCTGGACACAGGGCGAGGCCGAGCAGACCGCGCTGGCCTTGATCGCGCTCGTCGAGGGCGCGCTGCTGCTCTCCCGGATCGCCGGCGACACGACAGCGCTCGAGGCCTCGAAGGTCGCCGCAAGGACTCTGCTGGGTCGCTGAGCTACTTGCAGAGCTCGGTGATGCTCTTGTTCTCGGCGTCGGCGTCGGCGAGCCGCTTCGCCTGTGCCGGATCGTCGTTGGGCACCCCCGCCGTGGCGTTGGCGCCGATGTCCATCAGGTGGTCGGCGAATTGGCGGACCTTCTCGGTGAGCACCACCGGCGTAGCCGGATCGAGCCGGTCGAGCAGGTACTGACCGCCGTCGTACAACGAGATCCGCGCGTTGGCGGCCACCGCCTGCGCGCCGGTGACGTCCTGGGCGCCGCCTTCGGGCTGCATATTCGTGTTGAGCGTGACGCCTTTTCGGACGACGTCGGCCGCGCTGCAGATCTTGGCTTTCGCGTCGGCAACCTGGGTTGAGTCGTATTCGGGCTCGGATTCGCTCGTCTTGTACAACGTCCACCCCGCGAGTGCGAGCGCGGCGACGGCTATGACCAGGCTGATGCCGACCAACAACGTGAGCCGGCGCGACGCATCCTCATCCACGCGCTCGATGCTATCGGCCGATCTAGACATCGAGTCCGATATCGAGCACCCGCACCGAGTGCGTCAGCGCCCCGACCGCCAGATAGTCGACGCCGGTGCCCGCATACTCCGCGGCACTCTCCAGCGAGAGCCCGCCGGACGACTCCAGTTTCGTTGCAGGCGAGCGAGAGTCGCGGCGCTGCACGGCGATCTGTGTCTGCCACACCGGGAAGTTGTCGAGCAGCACGAGTTCGACATTCTCGGCCAACACCTCGTCGAGCTGCTCGAGCGAGTCGACCTCGACTTCGCATTCGAGTTCGGGCGCGGCCGCGCGCACGGCCCGCAGCGCCGCCACCACCGACCCGGCGGCCGCGACATGGTTGTCCTTGATCAGCGCCGCGTCGCCGAGGCCCATCCGGTGGTTGACGCCGCCACCGACGCGCACGGCGTACTTCTGCAGTGCACGCAAGCCCGGCAACGTCTTTCGCGTGTCGCGGATCTTGGCCCCCGTTCCGGAGACCGCATCGACCCATGCCGCCGTCGCGGTGGCGATCCCCGACAGGTGGCAGACCAGGTTCAGCGTGGTGCGTTCGGCGGTGAGCAGTCCTTGGGTCGGAGCCTCCACGGTGAGCACGACACCGCCCGATTCGAGCCGGGCACCGTCCTCGACGCGGTGCCTGACCAGGTAATTGTCGGTGCCGATTACCTCGTCAAAGGCCAGCAGCGCGATGTCCACACCCGCGATCACACCGGGCGCGCGGACCACCATCGACGCCGTCGTCCGGCCATCCGCGGGCACCGTTGCCAGCGTGGTGACGTCCGGGCCGTAACGCAGGTCCTCTTCGAGGGCGCGGGCGATCACCCTGCGAGCCTCGGTGAGCTCGTCGGCGCTCAGCTCCATCAGCAGCACACCCCCGCCGGGAGCTGGGAGCGTGCCTGTGCCGGGTCGGTGTCCGGGTAATCGCGGCGATGGTGGCACCCTCGAGACTCGGTACGGGTCAACGCTGCCGCAGCGACGGCCGCCGCGGCGGTGGTCAGCGCCGCGTCCTCGAAATCGGCGCGCGACGCGATGATCCGTGTCGGCGCGGTATCGAGTTCCTTGGCCAGGACGCACAAACCGTCGGCATCGCGGACCACGCCGGCGTTCTTCGTCATCGCCCGCTGCAGGTCGGCCCGCGGCAGCGCCCGCCGTACGACGGGCTCGGGCGGCCGCGCCGTCACGGGCCCGCTGACCAAAGCGTGTGCGGCGGCGACGTTTCCGGCCCGGCTTCCGATCACAAGGCCCTCGAGCAGGCTGTTCGACGCCAATCGGTTGGCGCCGTGCATGCCCGTGCGTGCAACCTCGCCCGCGGCGAACAGCCCCTCGAGTTCGGTGCGTCCGTAGACATCGGTGACCACGCCGCCACAGCTGTAATGGGCGCCGGGCAGCACGGGGATAGCCTCGAGCGTCGGGTCGATGCCGGCCGCACGACACGCCGCGGTCACCGTCGGAAATCGCTTCTCGAAATTGTCGATTCGCCGGGCGTCGAGGAACACGCACGGCGCTCCCGTCTGCTCCATGCGGGCGTTGATCGCACCGGCCACGACATCGCGCGGTGCCAGGTCACCCATCGGGTGCACACCTTCGGTGACGGACCGGCCCTCGGAGTCAACGAGTTTCGCCCCCTCGCCGCGGACGGCCTCGGTGATCAGCGGACGCCTGCCCGCAGTGTGCCCATCGAAGAGCATGGTGGGGTGAAACTGGACGAACTCGATGTCGCTGATCGGGACTCCGGCCCAACTGGCCAGCGCGACACCGTCACCCGTCGATCCTTCGGGGTTCGTCGTCGCCGAGTAGAGATGGCCCAATCCGCCGGTCGCGAGGATCACCGACGGCGCGTGCACCACCCCCGGACCGTCGTCGTTGAGCACCAGCACGCCGGTGACCGCACCCGCATCCTGCAAGATCTCGACCGCGACGTGGTTGTGGCGGATGTCGAGTGTGGCGGCCGCGCCGTTGAGGGCTCGCTGCACCTCCGCGCCCGTCGCATCACCGCCGGCATGGATGATCCGGCGCCACGAATGGCCACCCTCGCGGGTCAGCGACCACGATCCCCGTGTCGACTCGTCGAACCGCGCGCCGTGGTCGACCAGTTCCGCCACGGCGCGGTATCCGTCGGTCACGATCGAGCGCACGGCGTCGGGGTCGCAGAGTCCCGCGCCCGCGGTGAGCGTGTCGGCGATGTGCGACTCGATCGAGTCGCCGTCCTCACGCAGCGCGTCGGGCAGCACGACCGCGATACCACCCTGGGCGTAGAACGTCGCGGTGTCACCGGTCTTGCTGAGCACCATGACTTTTCGGCCAAGGCGGTGTGCGGCCAGCGCCGCCACCAGCCCGGCCACGCCGGTGCCGATGACGACGACGTCAGCGCGCTGCTGCCAGTGACCGGCCCACCTGCCGGCACCGCAGGCCGCCGGGCGGGTCATTCTCCGCCGCCGGGCTGGCCGATTTCGATCATGCGTTGCACGCTGGCCCGCGCCAACCGGGCGGTTTCGGGATCCACGTGCACCTCGTCCTTGCCCTCCACCAGACAGCGCAGCAGCGCGGCGGGGGTGATCATCTTCATGAACCTGCAGGAGGCGCGGTCGTTGACCGCCATGAAGTCGACTCCCGGTGCGGCGCGGCGCAACTGGTGCAGCATCCCGACCTCGGTCGCGACCAGCACCTGGCGGGCGCCGGTCTCGCGCGCGGCATCGAGCATCCCGCCGGTGGACAGGATCTTGACCCGCTCCTCCGGGAATGCGCCCTCCCCCGCGAGGTACAAAGCTGATGTCGCGCAACCACATTCGGGGTGCACGAACAGTTCGGCATCGGGGTGTGTGCGGGCCTGATCGGCGAGCTCGTCGCCGTTGATCCCGGCGTGCACGTGGCATTCACCCGCCCACACGTGCAGGTTTTCGCGACCGGTCACACGCCGGACGTGTGCGCCCAGAAACTGATCCGGGCAGAACAGCACCTCACGGTCCTCGGGAATCGATGCCACCACCTCGACCGCGTTCGACGACGTGCAGCAGATGTCGGTCTCGGCCTTCACCGCTGCGGTGGTGTTGACGTAGGACACCACGACCGCGCCGGGATGTTCGGCCTTCCACGCGCGCAGTTCGTCGGCGTTGATGGAGTCGGCGAGCGAACAACCCGCCCGCTGGTCCGGGATGAGCACCGTCTTGTCCGGCGACAGAATCTTGGCGGTCTCGGCCATGAAGTGCACGCCGCAGAACACGATGGTGTTCTCACTGACATCGGCGGCGATCCGCGACAGCGCCAAGGAATCACCGACGTGATCGGCGACGTCCTGGATCGCGGGCAGCTGATAGTTGTGCGCCAGCAGCGTCGCGCCCCGTAGATCGGCAAGGCGACGAACCTCGGCGGCCCATTCCTGGTCGCCCTCGACCCCGGAGAAGCCGGTGGGGCCGTCGACGATGCGGCTCGAGAGGTCGTCTGCGGGCATACGGTCCAAAACCGTCATGGCCGCCTCCTTCGTCCAAATCGGGTTTTCGACTTACAATCGAAAACATGGCACATATTAGCACCGCGCACGAGGTGCTCGCCGCCGTGTTCCAGGTTCGGGAGGTCCGAGAAGACACCGAGAAGCCAACCGACCGGAAACCAGCACTTCACGTGCTGTTGTGGCAGCGCGCACTCGATCCGCAGCGCGGCAGATGGTCGCTTCCCGGCGGGCGACTCGGCGACGACGAGGACATGACCAGCTCCGTCCGCCGCCAACTCGCCGAGAAGGTCGACCTGCGTGAGCTTGCCCACCTCGAGCAACTCGCCGTTTTCTCCGACCCACACCGGGTCCCCGGCGACCGGACCATCGCGTCGACGTTCCTCGGGCTGGTGCCCTCCCCTGCGACGCCGGAACTGCCCCCGGACACCCGGTGGCATCCGGTGAGCGAGCTACCGCCGATGGCGTTCGACCACGGCACGATGGTGGAACACGCCCGCACCCGCCTGGTCGCCAAACTGTCCTATACGAACATTGGATTTGCCTTGGCGCCAACCGAATTCGCGCTGTCTGCGCTGCGGGACATCTACAGCGCCGCACTCGGTCACCACGTCGACGCCACCAATCTGCAACGTGTGCTCGAACGTCGCAACGTCATCACCCGCACGGGCACCACGGCGCGGTCGGGCCGCAGCGGCGGCAGGCCGGCGGCGTTGTATCGCTTCACCGAAGCGCGTTACCGGGTGACCGACGAATTCGCCGCCCTGCGCCCGCCCGGGTGAGTCGACTGGATTCTTAAGGCTTCCTTAAGTAACAATGGCGAAATGTCTCTGGGCAACGCCGCGCCAGCCTCAGGTGCCGAGTGGATCGGGCACGTACCCCACGAAGACCTGTCGCGCGGCGCCCGTCCGCTGCTTCCGGCCGACGATCCGTTCTACGAACCGCCGAGCGGTTTCCAGCACGCCGAACCCGGCACCGTGCTGCGCAGTCGGGACGTTGAACTGGCCTTTTTCGGTCTGATCCCGCAGAAATTCACCGCAACGCAGCTGCTGTACCGCACCACCGACATGAACGGTGAACCGGAGGCCACCGTGACCACGGTGATCGTGCCGGCCGAACGGGCGAACCGCAGCGTCGTGCCCGTGATCTCCTACCAGTGCGCGATCGACGCCGTGTCCTCGCGCTGCTTCCCGTCGTACGCGCTGCGCCGCAAGGCGGTGGCCACCGGCGCCCTGGCCCAGCTGGAGTTCCTGCTGATCGCCGCGGCCCTCGCCGAGGGGTGGGCGGTCTCGGTGCCCGACCACGAGGGCGCCCACGGCATCTGGGGCACGCCGTACGAGCCCGGATACCGCATCCTCGACGGCCTGCGCGCCGCGGTGAACAGCGAGCGCCTCGGGCTGAGCGAATCGGCCCCCATCGGCCTCTGGGGCTACTCGGGCGGCGGGCTGGCGTCGGCGTGGGCGGCCGAGGTGCACGGCCAGTACGCGCCTGAGCTCAACATTGTCGGCGCGGTGCTCGGCTCCCCCGTCGGGGACCTCGGCCACGCCTACCGGCGGCTGAACGGCAGCCTGTACTCCGGGCTGCCGGCGATGGTGGTCGCGGCGCTGAGCCACGTCTATCCGGACCTCGACCGGGTCATCCAGGAACACGCCACCGAAACCGGCAAGGCGATGTTGTTGCGTATCCAGGACATGACCACCGCGCAGGCCGTGTTGCGGTTCGCGGGCATGGACATGGGCAAGCTGGTCGACCGGCCGCTCAACGAGATCCTGGACCTGCCCGAGGTCAAGCACGTCTTCGACAGCATCAAACTGGGCACCGCGGTGCCGACGCCGCCGGTGCTGATCGTGCAGGCCGTGCACGACCGGATCGTCGCGGTCGACGACATCGACGAGCTCACGGAGATCTACCGCAGCGGCGGCGCCTCGGTGACCTATCACCGGGACCTGTTCAGCGAGCACATGTTGCTGCACCCGATGTCGGCGCCGATGGCGCTCCGCTGGCTGATCGACCGGTTCGATGGCAAGCCGCTCTCGGAGCACCTGGTGCGCACGACCTGGCCGACGCTGCTGAACCCGATGACCTACGTCGGCATGACGCGGCTGGTCCGTATCGCGGTCAAGGTGATGACGGGCCGGCGGGTGGAGCGCTCTCCGCTGTAACCGCCGGGGCGGCCGGCGGAACGAATGCCGGCACCTCGACCGGCGGCCATGCGCCGAGATCGTCGCGCGCGGTCGACACGGCGGCCAGCGAGTACACGAGCGCCGCGACGGCTGCCGGAAACAGGACCGTCAGCACCGCCTGTATCGGCGAGTGCCCGAAGAACACCGGCGGCGCCTCGGTGACGTAGTGCACGCGATGTTCGGGCGTCACCGGCGCGGCGGCGACGTCGATGGTCCCGTACCGCAGATGCACGAGCAGCGCTCCCACACCGGCGGCCACGCCCGCCGCCAGCATGCATCCGGTCACCAGCGCGGCCGTCATCGCCGGGCCGCGGTGCACCCGCCACTGCCATACCGCCGTCGCCGCGACGACCGCCACCACGCAGAGCATGCCGACGAGCAGGAACGCCGCGACGAAGAAGTGGTCACCCTCGTTGCCCAGATGGGCGCGGACACGGTCGCCGTCACGCGCCAGCGCGACCACGCCGTGGATCGGCGGCGCCAGCCACGCCCACAGTGCGCCGGTCAGTGCGCCGACCGCCGCCAGCGACACCACCACCGTCAGCGTCGCGCGGATACGCGAGATCTTCGGCGCGGCAGTGTCATTCATCGCTGTTCCAGATCTTTCGAATCGGTCAGCCCGTGTCGCGAGCATTTCGCCGACCAGCCGTCGGGGCGCACCTGGACGATCATCCGCCGGCCGCACTCGGCGCAGAATCGGGGCGGCTCCAGACCGAGCTGGGCCGCGGTCGGCACCGCGGTGCCGTCGGGCTCACCCGTGTAGACGTTGAACGCCATACCCGTACGTTCTACCGGCCGCCTCAGAGGCTGGCATTGAGCGCCTTGATCGGCATCTGCAGATCCTCGAGCAGTTCGAGGTCCGACTCGGCCGGCCGGCCCAGCGTGGTCAGGTAGTTGCCGACGATGACGGCGTTGATGCCGCCGAGGATGCCCTTCTTGGCGCCCAGGTCGCCGAGGGTGATCTCGCGGCCACCCGCGAAACGCAGCATCGTGCGCGGCAGCGCCAGCCGGAAGGCCGCGACCGCGCGGAGCGCATCGGCGGCGGGCAGCACCTCGAGGTCCCCGAACGGGGTGCCCGGTCGGGGGTTGAGGAAGTTCAGCGGCACCTCGTGCGGATCGAGCTCGGCCAGGTTGGCGGCGAACTCCGCACGCTGCTCGAGGGATTCGCCCATACCGAGGATTCCGCCGCAGCACACCTCCATGCCCGCCTCGCGGACCATCTGCAGGGTGTCCCAGCGCTCCTCCCACGAGTGCGTGGTGACGACGTTGGTGAAGAACGACCGCGCGGTCTCCAGATTGTGGTTGTAGCGGTGCACGCCCATCTCGGACAGCTGGTCGACCTGGTCCTTGGTCAACATGCCCAGCGAGCACGCGATCTGGATGTCGACCTCGTTGCGGATCGCCTCGATGCCGGCGGCGACCTGCGCCAGGAGCCGCTCGTCGGGTCCGCGGACGGCGGCGACGATGCAGAACTCCGTCGCACCGGTTTTCGCGGTCTGCTTGGCCGCCTCTACCAGGCTCGGGACATCGAGCCACGCGCTGCGTACGGGCGACGCGAAAAGCCCTGACTGCGAACAGAAGTGGCAATCCTCGGGGCAGCCGCCGGTCTTGAGGCTGATGATGCCCTCGACCTCGACGTCGGGACCGCACCAGGCCATCCGCACCTCGTGCGCCAACGCGAGCAGGTCGTCGAGGCGATCATCCGGCAGCTGCAGGACCTGCAGCGTCTGGTCCTGGTTCAGGCCTTCGCCGCGCTCGAGCACCTGTTCACGGGCCACTGCCAGAATGTCGCTCACGGATCACCTCTCGTCACTTGAACGGTGTTCAGGTTAGGGTACGGCCGTGCAGCTTCACAAACGCGACGTGGTGCAGGCGGCGACCACGCTGCTGGACACGTACGGCCTGGCCGACCTGACCATGCGGCGGCTGGCGCGCGAGCTCGAGGTCTCCCCCGGCGCGCTGTACTGGCACTTCACCAGTAAGCAGCAGCTGCTGGGCGCGGTGGCCGACCGGATCCTCGAGCCCGTCGGGGACGCCGCAGGAAGCTGGCGCGAGCGGGTTTCGGCCCTCTGCGCGGCCCTGCGCGACGCCCTGTTGTCGCACACCGACGGCGCCGAGCTGGTGTCGGCCAGCTTCGCCGCCGGGCAGTCGTCGGCAATGAAGCGCATCCTCGAGCGGCTCACCGCGGCGGCGGTTGATGCCGGTGTGCCCGCGGCCCACGCCGAACTGGCCGCCCGCACGGTCGTGTACTACGTGCTCGGTTTCACCGTTGACGAGCAGTCACGCCTGCAGTGGGATGCGGCTGGCGCCGAACTCCCCGTCGACCAGTCGGTGCTGACCGAGGACGCGTCCGCGCGGTTCCGTTTCGGGGTCGGCCTGCTGCTGAACGGCGTCGGCGTAGCCGAACGTGAGCTTGTGTTCGAAGAATCGCCGATTTCTCGCGCATGAGCTCACGCTCGACGAGGATCGGCTACGTGATCACCGTCGACGACGTCCGGCGCATCACCGCGACGCTGCCGCGTTCATACGAGGCGATCGTCCGGGACCGGATCAGGTTCCGCGTCGGGCAGATCGTCTACGTCGCGTTCTCGCGTGACGAGACCGTGATGGGCGTCGCATTCCCCAAGGAGGAGCGGGCGGCGATGGTCGCCGCCGAACCCGACAAGTTCGCCCTGCCGCGCGAGTCGGAGATGCGGTTCAACTGGATGCTGGTCAAGCTCGACGCGATCGAGTACGAGGAACTGCGCGAGCTGGTGATCGACGGCTGGCGGATGTGCGTGCCGAAAAGCGTCAGCGCAACGGTCAACTGATCGGATATTCGATCCGGTTGTCGCCGTCCCAGTGACGCAGCCCGGTCAGCGTGCCCCGCACGTCGCGGCCGACCGATTTGACCGTCAGCGCGGCGGGCAGCTTGTCGGGAGCGACGCGGCGCGCCAGCGTCACGTGTGGCGTCCACTGCCCCGGATCGGCGTGCCCCAATACGCCTTTCGGCATGTGCGGCAGGCACAGTTCGTGCACCTGGCGATGCAAACCCAGCAGTCCGTCGGACGGCACCACCAGGCGAACCAGCGTGAACACCTTGCCGCCGAACAGCATCGGCGCCCCGACCGTGCAGGGCATCGGCAACCGCGCCAGCACCGGGCGCAGCGCGGTGTTGACCGCCTCGTCGATGTCCTCCGCGACGGTCACGGTGATGTGCGGGCGGTTGCTCGGCGACGTATTGCTCGCCTGACTACGGATCCCTGCCCGCGTCAGGTCGTCCCAGACGCGGCGGAGCTTCGCGTCCGTGTCCGGGTCGAACGTCAACTCGACCGAATGCACCATGTTCAGACCAGGCTCGTGAACCAGTCGGGATCGAACGCCGCCGCGCTCATCGCCTCGAACTCCTGGGCGGTCAACGCGCCGGCACCCGCGGGCAGGATCGCCCGGACTGGGGCAAGCTCGGCGAGGGCTGAACGGTTGCCCTGTTCGGCGATGTCAGGGTCGGGCGGCCACGCGCCGATCACCAACCCGGCACACGAAACACTTTCACGGGCAAGGGCTTCCAGCGTCAGCGCGGTGTGGTTGAGCGTACCGAGACCCGCAGCGACGACCACCAGCACCGGAGCGCCGAGGTCCACCGCGAGGTCACGCAGCGTCACTCCGGCGCCGATCTCGACGAGCAACCCGCCCGCCCCCTCGACGAGGGTCAGCGGCGCGTCGACGGCCCGCACCGACTCGACGAGCTCCGCGCGCATGGGCAGCGCCATGCCCGCACGGCCGGCGGCAGCGGCCGGCGCCAACGGCTCGGGATACCGCCACCCGCCGTGCAGCCGGGCGACGCCGGAAAGCCGCCCGACGTCGGCGAGGTCGTCGTCGCGGGGGCTGCCGGTCTGCACGGGTTTGCACACCGCGACGTCGATGCCGGACAGGCGGGCGTGGCATGCCAGCGCGGCGGTGGCGACGGTCTTGCCGACGCCGGTGTCGGTGCCCGTGATGAGGAGGGTGGTCACCGGCGCACGGTGGCCAGCACGTCGGCGAGAACCTCGCTCGCCGAACGCATCTCGTCGTCGGTCAGCGATGCGCGTGCGGTGAGCCGCAGCCTCGACGTGCCGGCGGGCACGGTCGGTGGCCGAAAACACCCCACCCGCACACCGCGATCCAGGCACGCCACCGCGGCGCCGAACGCCACGTCGGGGTCACCGAGTATCACCGACACCACGGCCGACTCCGGTCGCTCCGGCACCGAACAGATCGATGCGAGCGCCGCGGCGCGGTCGATGACGGCCTGCGCGCGCCACGGCTCGGCGTTCAGGATGTCGAGCGCCGCCCAGGCCGCACCCACCGCGGCCGGCGCGAGCCCGGTGTCGAAGATGAACGGTCGCGCGGCGTCGATCAGGTGGTCACGTACGGCCGTCGGACCCAGCACGATGCCGCCCTGGCTGCCGAGCGCCTTGGACAGCGTCGTCGTCATCACGATGTCGGGCGCACCGGCCAGGCCGACCTCGTGCAGCAACCCGCGTCCGCCCGCGCCGCGCACCCCGAGACCGTGGGCCTCGTCGACGAGCAGCAGCGCGCCGTGGCGGCGGCACACGTCGTGCAGTGCGCGCAGCGGGGCGAGGTCGCCGTCGGCGGAGAACACGGAGTCGGTCAGCACGACCGCGCGTTCCTCGTCGCGCGCCGCGAGCGCGACCTCCACCGCGGCGACGTCGCGGTGGGGCGTGACGACGACCCGCGCCCGCGACAGGCGGCACGCGTCGACCAGCGAGGCGTGGGTCAGGGCGTCGGAGATCAGCAGCGATCCGGCACCCGACAGCGCGACGACCGCGCCGAGGTTGGCCGTGTAGCCCGACGAGAACACCAGCGCCGACTCCGCACCCACGAAGTCGGCCAGCGCCCGCTCGAAGCCCTCGTGCAGCTCGGTATTGCCCGTGACGAGGCGCGATCCGGTGGAACCCGCACCCCAGGTCCGCAACGCGGCGACGCCGCCATCCATGACCGCGGGATGCTGCGACAGGCCCAGGTAGTCGTTGGATGCGAGGTCGAGTTCGGTACCGATCGGCGGTCTGGCCCTCAACGAACGCCGCAGACCCGCGGCACGCCGCTGTCTTTCGACATCGTCGAGCCACGCCAGCGGGGAGAGACCTGCGCGCGTCACCGTGCTCCTCAGCATCGGACTTGAACAGCGTTCAGGTTAGGCCACCCGCGCGCGGGCGCACAAACGCGTGTCAGCCCAGCGCGCGGGCGACCGCGACCATCCCCGAGGTGATCCGGTCGATCTCCTCGGCGGTACAGATATAGGGCGGCATCGCGTAGACCAGGTTGCGGAACGGGCGCAGCCAGAGCCCGTTCTCCAGCGCGGCGGGCGTGGCGACCTTCAGGTCGACGGGTCGGTCCATCTCGATCACGCCGATCGCGCCGAGCACCCGCACGTCGGCCACGCCGGGCAGCCCCGACGCCGCGGCCAGCCCCGAACGCAGTCCCGCTTCGATCTCGCGCACCCGCGACCGCCAGTCCTGACCGAGCAGCACCTCGACCGCGGCCACTGCGACCCGGCACGCCAGCGCGTTCGCCATGAACGTGGGTCCGTGCATCAGCGCGCCCGGCTCGTTCGAACTGATCGTGTGCGCGATACCTTTCGTGCACAGCGTCGCCGCGAGCGTGATGTAGCCCCCGGTCAGCGCCTTGCCGACGCACATGATGTCGGGACTCACGCCGGCGTGGTCGGCCGCGAAGAGTTCGCCGGTGCGGCCGAAGCCGGTCGCGATCTCGTCGAAGATCAGCAGCACCTCGTGCCGGGAACAGATCTCGCGCAGCGCGGCGAGGTAGCGCGGGTCGTGGAACCGCATGCCGCCGGCGCCCTGCACGACGGGCTCGACGATCACCGCGGCCAACTCGGCGGCGTGTTCGGCCAGTTGTTTCTCGAACGCCTCGACATATCCCGCGTCGTAGGCCTGCGGCACCGGCGGCGCGAACTCCTGCGCCATCAGCACGTCCGTCCACAGCGAGTGCATGCCGCCGTCCGGGTCGCACACGCTCATCGGGGTGAAAGTGTCGCCGTGGTATCCCCCGCGCCACGTCATCAGGCGGTGTTTGGCGCCGCGGCCGAGGCTGCGCCAGTACTGCAGCGCCATCTTCACGGCCACCTCGACCGACACCGAGCCCGAGTCGCTGAAGAAGACGGTGTCCAGGCCGTCGGGGGTGATCTCGACGAGTAACTGCGCGAGCCGGGCGGCCGGTTCGTGCGTGAGCCCGCCGAACATGACGTGGTTCATAGTGGCGAGCTGCTCGGTGATCGCGGCGTCGAGGACTGGGTGAGCGTGGCCGTGGATCGCGGTCCACCAGGACGCCATCGCGTCGAGAACCTGCAGCTCACGCCCGTTGTAGTGGAGGGTGAGCCAAGCCCCGCGAGCCCCCACCGCGACGACGGGGGCCAGCGCTTCCGCGCCGATCGTGCTGTAGGGATGCCAGACGTGGGCGGCGTCGACCGCACCGATCTCGGCAGGCGTCATGGCTGGCACCTTCGGTAGATTATCCGTCGACCATGATGACCCTCGCCCCTCCCCGGTCGGCGCCCATCACCGTTTCGGGACGACCGTCGCGCGCCGCGAAAGCCTCGAGCGCTACCCGTGACTCCGCGGCCTACCGGCTCGATCTCGACGGACTGCGGGGCATCGCGATCGCGCTCGTGGCCGTCTTCCACGTGTGGTTCGGCCGGGTCTCGGGCGGTGTCGACGTGTTCCTCGCGCTGTCCGGCTTCTTCTTCGGCGGACGGCTGCTGCGCGCGGCGATGACGCCGGGTGCGTCGTTGCGGCCGGGCCCAGAGGTGACGCGGCTGATCCGGCGGCTGCTGCCGGCGCTGATCGTCGTGCTCGCCGCGTCGGCAGTGCTGACCGTCGCGATCCAGCCGCAGACGCGCTGGGAGACGTTCGCCGACCAGAGTTTGGCCAGCCTCGGTTACTTCCAGAACTGGGAGCTGGCCAACTCCGCCTCGAACTACCTGCGCGCGGGTGAGGCGGTCAGCCCGCTGCAGCACATCTGGTCGATGTCGGTGCAGGGCCAGTTCTACATCGCGTTCCTGGCCCTGATCTTGTTGTCGGCCTCGCTGTTTCGGCGCATCTTCAAACGGCACATGCGTGCGGCGTTCGTCGTGCTGCTCACCGTGCTGACCATCGCCTCATTTGTCTACGCGATCTATGCCCACAACACCGATCAGGCCACCGCCTATTACAACAGCTTCGCCCGGGCGTGGGAACTACTGCTCGGCGCGCTCGTCGGCGCGGTCGTCACTCATCTGCGCATGCCGATGTGGTTGCGCACGATCGCGGCGGTCGTGGCGCTGGCGGCGATCCTGGCGTGCGGCGCGGTGATCGACGGGGTCAAGGAGTTCCCCGGCCCGTGGGCGCTGGTCCCGGTCGCCGCCACCATGCTGTTCATCCTCTCCGCGGCGAACCGGGTGGCCGACCCGCACACCGCGGGCCGGATGCCGCTGCCCAACCGCCTGCTGGCGACGGCGCCGTTCGTATCGCTCGGCGCGATGGCTTACTCGCTGTACCTGTGGCACTGGCCGCTGCTGATCTTCTGGCTGGCCTACAGCGGGCACCGACGCGCCTCGGTGATCGAGGGTGCGGTGGTGCTGCTGGTTTCCGGGGTGCTGGCGTGGCTGACCACCAAGTACGTCGAGAACCCGCTCCGGTATCGCACCGCCCCCTCCTCGCGCGCGGTCGCCCCGAAGAAGTCGCGGCGGCGCAGGCCGCCGGTGGTGTTGGGCTCGGTGGTCGTGCTTCTGGGGGTTGCGCTGACCGTCACGTCGTTCACCTGGCGTGAGCATGTGCTCGTTCAGCGTACGAACGGCGCGGAGCTGGTCGCGCTGTCGACGCACGACTATCCCGGCGCCGCGGCGTTGATGAGCAAGATCAGGGTGCCCAAGCTGCCGATGCGCCCGACCGTGCTCGAGGCCAAGAACGATCTGCCCGAGACCACCGAGGACGGCTGCATCAGCGACTTCGACAACGTCGACGTGATCAACTGCACCTACGGCGACAAGAACGCCAAGCGCACGATCGCGCTGGCCGGCGGCTCGCACGCCGAACACTGGATCACCGCGCTGGACCTGCTCGGCAAGCGGCACCACTTCAAGATCGTGACCTATCTGAAGATGGGCTGCCCCCTGACGACCGAACAAGTGCCGCTGGTGATGGGCGACAACCGCCCGTACCCGAAGTGCCACGAGTGGAACGAGCGGGCGATGGACAAGCTCATCGCCGATCGCCCCGACTACGTCTTCACCACCTCCACGCGGCCCTGGAACATCAGGCCGGGCGATGTGATGCCCGGGACCTACATCGGCATCTGGCAGGAACTGTCCGACAACAACATCCCGATACTGGCCATGCGTGACACGCCGTGGCTGGTGCGCAACGGGGAGCCCTTCTTCGCCGCCGACTGCCTCGCCGACGGCGGCGACGCTATCTCCTGTGGAACTCGCCGATCCGACGTACTCTCGGAACACAACCCGACACTCGACTTCGTCAAGCGGTTTCCAATGCTCAAACCGCTCGACATGAGTGATGCGGTGTGCCGCAAGGATATTTGCCGAGCCGTGGAGGGGAACGTCTTGCTCTACCACGACGCGCATCACATCTCGAAGACCTATATGCGCACCATGGCACCGGAACTCGGCCGCCAGATCGCCGCCGCCACCGGTTGGTGGGTTGGGTGATGCCCGGCGGTGAACCGGCGGCGGTGCCCACCGTCTGGCCGGGGGCGGCCTATCCCCTGGGCGCCACGTACGACGGCGCGGGGACGAACTTCTCGGTCTTCTCCGAGGTGGCCGATCGGGTCGAACTTTGCCTCATCGGCAAGGACGGCTGTGAGGAGCGGGTCAACCTCGACGAGGTGGACGGCTACGTCTGGCACTGCTATCTGCCGACGGTCACGCCGGGTCAGCGCTACGGCTTTCGCGTGCACGGCCCGTGGGACCCGTCGGCCGGGCACCGATGCGATTCGAGCAAGCTGCTGCTCGACCCGTACGGCAAGTCGTTCCACGGCGACTTCACGTTCTCGCAGGCGCTGTTCTCCTACGACCTGAACGCCGACGACCTCGCATCGGGTGGAACGCCGCCCCGCGTCGACTCCCTCGGTCACACGATGACCAGCGTCGTGATCAACCCGTATTTCGACTGGGCATCCGACCGCGCACCCCGCACCCCGTACCACGAGACGGTGATCTACGAGGCGCACGTCAAGGGCATGACGCAGCGGCACCCCGGTATCCCCGAGGAACTCCGCGGCACCTACGCCGGGCTGTGCCACCCGGTCATCATCGACCACCTCAAGTCGCTGAACGTGACGGCGATCGAGTTGATGCCGGTCCACCAGTTCCTGCACGACCATCGGCTGGTCGACCTCGGTCTGCGAAACTACTGGGGCTACAACACTTTCGGTTTCTTCGCACCGCACTACGAGTACGCGGCCAACAAACACGCCGGCGGCGCGGTTGCCGAGTTCAAGGGCATGGTGCGGTCCTTCCACGAGGCGGGGATCGAGGTCATCCTCGACGTGGTCTACAACCACACCGCCGAGGGCAACCACCTCGGCCCGACGCTGAACTTCCGGGGCATCGACAACGCCGCCTACTACCGCCTGCTGGACGGCGACCTACGGCTGTACAAGGACTTCACCGGTACCGGCAACAGCCTCAACGCCCGCCATCCGCACACGCTGCAGCTGATCATGGACTCGCTGCGCTACTGGGTGCTGGAGATGCACGTCGACGGATTCCGCTTCGACCTGGCCGCCACCCTGGCTCGCGAGTTCTACGACGTCGATCGACTGAGCGCGTTTTTCGACCTGGTGCAACAGGATCCGGTGGTGAGCCAGGTCAAGCTGATCGCCGAGCCGTGGGACGTCGGCGAAGGCGGCTATCAGGTCGGCAATTTTCCAGGTTTGTGGACCGAGTGGAACGGGAAGTATCGCGACACTGTGCGTGATTACTGGCGGGGAGAGCCCGCAACCCTCGGCGAGTTCGCATCGCGGCTGACCGGTTCGTCCGACCTCTACGAGGCGACCGGCCGGCGACCTGGCGCGAGCATCAACTTCGTCACCTGCCACGACGGCTTCACGTTGAACGACCTGGTGTCCTACAACGAGAAGCACAACGAGGCCAATGGCGAGGACAACCGCGACGGCGAAAGCCACAACCGGTCCTGGAACTGCGGCGTGGAGGGTCCGACCGACGACCCGGAGATCCTGGCGCTGCGCGGTAAGCAGATGCGCAACATCATGGGCACGCTGATGCTCTCGCAGGGCACGCCGATGATCTCGCACGGCGACGAGATCGGCCGCACCCAGAGCGGCAACAACAACGTCTACTGCCAGGACTCCGAGATCTCCTGGATGGACTGGTCATTGTGCGAGAAGAACGCCGACCTGCTCGCCTTCACACGCAAGGTCACCCGGCTGCGCAAGGAGCATCCGGTATTCCGCCGGCGGCGGTTCTTCGAGGGCAAGCCGATCCGCAGCGGCGAACAGGTCCGCGACATCGCGTGGCTGACGCCCGCCGGTGAGGAGATGACGCTCGAGGACTGGGGCGCCGGGCTCGGTAAATGCGTCGCGGTGTTCCTCAACGGCGATGCTATCTCTGCGCCGAACGAACGCGGAGAGCGAGTCGTCGACGACTCTTTCCTGTTGTGCTTCAACGCACATGACCATTCCCAGGACTTCGTCACCCCGACGGGCAGCTACGCCAAAGAGTGGACCGCGGCGCTGGACACCGCCGACGCCACCGGGTCCACCGAGTTGGTGGCCAAGGCCGGCGAGAAGATCTCGCTGCCTGCGCGCTCCCTTCTGGTGATGCGTAAGACGGCGTGATGGCGCCTGCAATGCCGGTCTCTTCGACCTACCGTCTCCAAATGCGCGGTGACGCCTTCACTTTCGCCGATGCCGAGAAACTTCTCGACTACTTCTCGACCCTCGGCGTGTCCCACCTGTACCTGTCGCCGATCCTCACCGCCGCCGAAGGCTCCACACACGGCTACGACGTCACCGACCCGACCACGGTGTCGGCCGAACTCGGCGGACCCGAGGGATTCGCTCGGCTGTCGCGCGCGGCGCGCGAGAAGGGCATCGGGCTGGTCGTCGACATCGTGCCCAACCACGTCGGCGTCGAGAAGCCACAGCAGAACGCATGGTGGTGGGACGTGCTCAAGCACGGGCGCTCATCGCAATACGCATCGTTCTTTGACATCGACTGGGATCTCGACGGCGGGCGCGTCGTGCTGCCGGTGCTCGGATCCGACGACGACGCAAACGATCTCGAGGTCGACACCAGCGGTGACGAACCCGTGCTGCGCCTCGGCGACCTCGTCTACCCGGTCGCTCCCGGCACCGAAAGCGGCACGGGCCCACAGGTGCACGACCGCCAGCACTATCACCTGATCGGCTGGAAGAACGGGATCTGCGGCTACCGGCGGTTCTTCTCGATCACCTCGCTGGCCGGGCTGCGCCAGGAGGACCGCGCCGTCTTCGACGCCACCCACGCCGAGGTCAAGCGCTGGTTCGACGAGGGCCTGGTCGACGGCATCCGCATCGACCACCCGGACGGCCTGTCCGATCCGGCGGGCTACCTGACCTGGCTGCGCGAACTGACCGGACCGGACGCGTGGATCGTCATCGAGAAGATTCTGGCCGCCGACGAGCCGCTGGAACCGACGTTGTCCGTCGCGGGCACCACCGGATACGACGCGATGCGCGAGATCGGCGGGGTGTTTATCGATCCGTCGGGCGCAGACGCACTGACCAACCTGTTCGACTCCACCGGGCTGGCCTACGGCGAGATGTCCGAGCTCGCCCGCACGCTCAAGGCGAACGCGGTGACCGAGACCCTGGGCAGCGAACTGGCCCGCTTGCGTCGCACCATCGTCGGCGCCACCGGTGCCGACGACGACGAGCTGTCGGCGGCGATCGCCGCTCTGCTCAGCCGCATCGACGTGTACCGCTCCGACTACCGCTCCCTGTCGGGCATCCTGCCGAGCGCACTCGCCGAGACAGCCTCCGCGGACCCGCATTTGGCGGCACCCCTGGCGCTGATCGCGAGGGCGCTGGCGGTCAATGAGGAGACCGAAGTCCGGTTGCAGCAGCTGTGCGGGGCGGCGACCGCGAAGTCGATGGAGGACTGCCTGTTCTATCGCGACGCCCGGTTGGTCTCGCTCAACGAGGTGGGTTCCGAACCGCATCACTTCGGGGTGAGCGTCGCCGAGTTCCACCAGCGGGCCGCGGTGCGCGCGCGGATGTGGCCGAGCGCGATGGTCGGCTTGACCACTCACGACACCAAGCGCGGCGAGGACGTGCGGGCGCGTATCGGGTTGCTGTCTCAGGTGCCGTCGTTGTGGGCGGAGCTGATCGGCAAGTGGACGTTGAGCACCCCTCCGCCGGATGCCCGCACGGGATTGTTCCTGTGGCAGAACGTGTTCGGAGTCTGGCCCGTCGACGGTGTGATCACCGACGAGCTGCGCCAGCGCGTGCACGCCTATGCCGACAAGGCGATCCGAGAGGCCGCCGAGCACACCACCTGGAACGATCCGGACACCGAATTCGAGGCCGCCGTGCACACCTGGCTGGATGCCGTGTTCGACGGTCCCGTGGCCACCGAGATGACCTCGTTGGTGGAGCGCCTCGACCTGCATGCCCGCAGCGACGCCCTGGGGCAGAAACTGCTGGCGCTCACCGTGCCCGGCGTCCCCGACATCTATCAGGGCACCGAGCTGTGGGAGGACAGCCTGGTCGATCCGGACAATCGCAGGCCGGTGGACTATCAGGCCCGTCGCGACGCGTTGGACGCGATGCGCCATCCGAAGCTGCGGGTGGTGAGCTCCGCGCTGGCGGTGCGGCGGGACCGGCCCACGACGTTCTCGGCGGGCGGCTACACACCGCTGCTGGCAGACGGACCGGCGGCACAACACCTAGTGGCGTTCGTGCGCGGTGAGGACGTGCTGACCGCCGTCACGCGGCATTCGGTGCGGCTGTCCGAAACCGGTTGGGGCGACACCTCACTGGAATTGCCGCCCGGTACGTGGTCCGACCGCATCGGCGGACGCCGACACAGCGGACGGGTGCTGGCCGCCGAGCTGTTCACCGAACTACCGGTCGTGCTGTTGGAGCGGGTCGATGGCTGAATTCCGCGTGTGGGCACCCCGACCGCAGCGGGTCCGCCTCGACGTCGACGGTGAACTGCACGAGATGAGCCGGGCCGGCGACGGTTGGTGGAGCGCCCATGTCGAAGCCGCACCCGACGCCCGCTACGGCTTTGTGCTCGACGACGACCCGAAGGTGCTCCCCGATCCCCGCTCCCCCCGCCAGCCCGACGGCGTGCACGAGAGATCGCAACTGTGGCAACCCGATCCGTCGGATTGGACGGATGGGGACTGGTCCGGCCGCTCGATCGAAGGTGCGGTGATCTACGAGCTGCACGTCGGCACCTTCACCCCTGAAGGCACCTTCGACGCCGTGATCGACAAGCTGGACTACCTCGTCGACCTCGGGATCGACTTCGTCGAACTGATGCCCGTCAACGCGTTCGGCGGTACCCACGGGTGGGGCTACGACGGTGTGCTCTGGTACGCGGTGCACGAACCGTACGGCGGACCCGACGCGCTGGTGCGCCTGATCAATGCCTGCCATGAACGCGGGCTCGGGGTGTTGATCGACGCCGTCTTCAATCACCTCGGTCCGTCGGGTAACTACCTGCCCATGTTCGGTCCGTACCTGTCCACCGGCAGCAACCCGTGGGGCGAGTCGATCAACATCGCCGACGCCGACGCCGACGAGGTCCGGCGATACATCATCGACTGTGCGCTGCGCTGGATGCGCGACTTCCACGCCGACGGCCTGCGCCTGGACGCGGTGCATGCGCTCGTCGACACCACGGCGATCCACATCCTCGAGGAGCTGTCGGCCGAAACCGATGCGCTCGCAGCGGAGTTGGGACGGCCGCTGTCGCTGATCGCCGAGAGCGACCTCAACGATCCGCGGCTGATCACCCCCCGCGACGGCGGCGGACTCGGGATGACCGCGCAGTGGGACGACGACATCCACCACGCGATCCACTCCGCGGTGTCCGGCGAACAGCAGGGCTACTACAACGACTTCGGAACGCTGGAGGTGCTGGCCACCACGCTGAAGAACGGCTACTACCACGCGGGTACGTATTCGTCGTTCCGACACCGCAGGCACGGGCGCCCGCTGGACACCGCCACGATTCCGGCCACCCGGCTACTGGCGTACACGCTGACCCACGACCAGGTGGGCAACCGGGCCGTCGGCGACCGTCCGTCGCAGAACCTGAGCTTCGGTCAACTCGCGGTCAAGGCCGCCCTGGCGCTCGGAAGTCCCTACACGGCAATGCTTTTCATGGGCGAGGAATGGGGCTCGTCGTCGCCGTTTCAGTTCTTCAGCTCGCACCCGGAGCCCGAACTGGCCCGCGCCACCGCGGAAGGCCGCAAGCGGGAGTTCGCCGAGCACGGCTGGGACGCCGACGCGATTCCCGATCCGCAAGATCCCGAGACGTTCCAGCGGTCGAAGCTGAAATGGGACGAGATCGACGACGGCGACCACGGCCGGCTACGGCGGGTGTACCGCGAGCTGATCGCGTTGCGGCACAACGAGCCCGACCTCGCCGACCCGTGGCTGGACAATCTCGAGGTCGACTACGACGAGGACCGGCGCTGGATCGTGATGCGCCGCGGGTCGCTGTCCATCGCCTGCAACCTCGGCGCCGACGCGGTCGAGGTCCCGGTCACCGGCGAGGTGGTGCTGGCGTGGGGCAAGCCCGAGGCCGGTCCGGAAAAGACCCGCCTCGACGGGCAGTCGTTCGCCGTCCTCCGCCGAAACTGAAGATCCGCACGGAATTCGGGCGAAAAGTCCGACACAACCTCAGTTTCGCGAAGCGATCTCCAGCAGGACTTCCGCGAGAGCACCAGGACGAAAGTCGTCACGCGAAAATGGTAGGAGGGACCGACCCGCCGCGGGCCGAAACGACCCTCAGAGCAGGTAGCGGTAGGCCGGTGAACCCGGCTCGAGCGCCTCGACATGGACGTCGGAGTCGCGCATCCGCTCGAGCAGGCCCTCGAAGTCGGTCGCCGAGCCCAGTTCGATTCCGACCAGTGCTTCGCCGGTTTCGCGGTTGTTGCGCTTGATGTACTCGAACAGGGTGATGTCGTCGTTTGGGCCGAGGACCTGATCGAGGAAGCGGCGCAGCGCGCCCGGCTCCTGCGGGAAGTCAACGAGAAAGTAGTGCTTGATGCCGAGGTGAACCAGCGAACGCTCCAGCACCTCGCCATATCGCGACACGTCGTTGTTGCCGCCCGAGATCACGCACACCACAGTCGATCCCGGTTCGATGTCGGTCTCCAGCAACGCCGCCACCGACAGCGCTCCCGCCGGCTCGGCGATGATGCCCTCGTTCTGGTAGAGGTCGAGCATCGCGGTGCACACGGCGCCCTCGTCCACGGTCGTCATCGACACCATGTCCCCCGCGGCGGCCAGCACCTCGTAGGGCAGTGTTCCTGCACGGTTCACCGCCGCGCCGTCGACGAACTGGTCGACGTCATCGATCGTCACGGGCTCACCCGCGGCCAGCGCCGCGATCATCGACGGCGCGCCCGCCGGTTCGACCCCCAGCACGGACGTTCCGCTCGTGCGTTCTGCCAGATAGGTCGTGATGCCGGCGACACAGCCACCGCCGCCGACCGGGACGATGACGAGGTTCGGTTCCCCGCCGAGTTGGTCGAGGACCTCGACGGCGATCGTGCCCTGCCCGGCCATCGTGCGCAGATCGTCGTAGGGCGGCACCAACGTCGCACCCGTGCGCGCGGTGTCCGCCAACGCGGCGGCCGCGGCGTCGTCGTAAGTTCGGCCGCCGACGATCAGCTCGATGAACTCGCGGCCGTGGTACCGGATGCGATCGCGCTTCTGCTTCGGCGTCTTGCCCGGCACGTACACGCGGCCGCGGACACCCATCGACCGGCATGCCATCGCGAAGCCCTGCGCGTGGTTTCCCGCCGACGAACACACCACGCCCGCGGCCAGCTCGTCGGCCGACAACTGCATCAGCAGGTTGTGTGCGCCCCGAAGCTTGTAGGACCGCACGGGTTGCAGATCCTCGCGCTTGAGGTACACCGTCGCGCCGGTCGCGTCCGACAGCCGCTCGCTGAGCTGGAGCGGGCTGCGCACCACGACCTCCGCAATTCGCTGAGCGGCCTCGTCGATATCGGCCGCGCGAAGCGGCGACGTCCTCGGGCTCTGGCTCAGTTCAGCGGACACTTGTCAATGGTGCCACCAACCAGCGGTTTTCAAGAAATCGGGGTCAGCACGAAAACCGGGATCTGGCGGTCGGTCTTCTTCTGGTACTCGGCGTAGTCCGGCCAGGCCGCGACGGCACGCTCCCACCACAGCGCCTTCTCCTCGCCGGTGACCTCGCGCGCCTCATACTCCCTGGTCACCGGGCCGTCCTGCAGTTCCACCCGCGGGTGGGCCTTGACGTTGTGGTACCACACCGGGTGCTTCGGCGCGCCGCCCAACGACGCCACGATCGCGTACTGACCGTCGTGCTCTACCCGCATCAGCGGGGTCTTACGGATCTTGCCCGTCTTGGCGCCGACCGTCGTCAGCAGGATGAGGGGCTTGCCCTTCAGGTCCACGCCCTCGGTGGTGCCGGATTCGGTGATCTGGTCGGCGTGTTCTCTCACCCAGTCCCACGGGCTGGGTGCATACTCTCCGGAAAGTGCCATCTCACCAGCTTAGACGCGCTAGACATCCGGTGACCTTATTTGGTGTTTCGGCTGGCCGAAAACTCAGTTACGAGCTATCGTGTTCCTATGACCACCGCAGGCAACTTCCGCACCGCAGCCGCACGGGTGACGTGTGATGTGCCGGTCGCCGGTGTGCCGTGGCCCGCGTACAAATTGATCGCCCTCGTGTTGGGCGTCGTGGTCGCGTTGGCGGTGGGGGTCGCGACCGCGACGGCCGCCACGGCGGTGCTCGCCGGCGCCGCGGTGGGAACCGTCACCTGGGTGGCGTTCAGCGCGCTCTGCTCGTCGCGCCTCTAGCCCTCGATCAGCCGTTTCAGCGTCGCCAGATCGGCGGCCACCGCCTCCGCGTCGGCATCGAACTCCTCGTCGGTCATTCCCTCTCGTCGGCGGACGCTGAAGACCACCTCGCAGCGCGGCGCGTCACCGTCGGTCGGCACGCTCCACGGCTGCACCCGCATCGGGTTGTAGACCGCTTCCCCGGTCGACAGGCGTACCACGTGGTCGAGCACGCCGAAGTCGTTGCGCGGCGAGAACTCGACAATCACCTCGCCCATCGGCGAGTCGGCCACCCACCCGCTCGTCGTCTGGCGCAGGCCGCCCTCCGCGAGCCCGGCGGCCCACCGCGGCCATGTCTGCGGGTCCGCGGCGAACTCGTAGACGGCCTCGGGCGGGGCCGCGATCTGAGCGCTGACGTGTCGTGACTCCATACGGCCATCCTGGCGCATCACACTGACGTAATGGAGTCACCGCCGGAACAGCATCACGTACCGCTCTGGCTGCGGCGCGGCGATCCCGAGAGCACCATCCCCGTGCTGATCGCCGTGCTGGCGGTCATGGCGTTGCAGCTGGCGATCCCGAAGGATTACACACTGGTTCCGCGGTGGCCGCTGCTGGTGTCGGAGGGGCTCCTGCTGCTGGCACTGTTGGCGATCAACCCTCGGGTGATGACGCGGCGAACGCGGTTCGGCCGGTACGCCACTTGGGTTTTGCTTGCGGTGATCACGCTCGACAACACGCTGTCGGCGGTCGTGCTGGCCGTTGGCATCGTGAGCGGCGGCGAGAGCAACGACGCGGCGGTGCTGCTCGGCAGCGGCGCGTCGATCATCGTCACCAACGTGATCGTGTTCGGCATCTGGTACTGGGAGCTGGACCGGGGCGGGCCGTTCGCCCGTCGCGCCGGAGAGCGGCCCTATCCCGACTTCCTGTTCCCACAGATGACGACTCCCCATGTGGCCAAACCGGATTGGCGCCCGACCTTCGTCGACTACCTCTACGTCAGTGTGACGAACGTGATGGCGTTCTCCCCCACCGACACCATGCCGCTCGCACGCTGGGCCAAGATGTTGATGACGGTTCAGGCGATCGTCGCGTTGGGCACCGCCGGGCTCGTCGTCGCACGGGCGGTCAATGTCCTGAACTGACCGTCAGCCGCCCAGGCAGCCGGGACCCAGCAGCGCCTTCAAATCGCCCATCAACGCCGACGACGGTGTCACCCGCAGCGACGTGTCGAGTTCGAGCGTGGTGATCCGCTCCCCGCTGATCAACCGCAGATGTACCTGCGATGTGCCGGGATGACGCGCCAGAACCTGCTTCAGCGCGGTCACCTTGTCCACCGTGCACTGCCGCGTCGGCAGGCTGACAGCGAGCGGGCGATCCAGTTGCGCGTTCGAGAAGTCCGGCACGACAAGGTCGTTGGCGATCAGCGAGATGCGGTCGTCGCGGATCGCCACCTTCGCGCCGACCAGCACGACGGCGTCGTCGGCGATCTCGGCGCCGAACGTCGAGTAGGTCTGCGGAAAGAACAGGACTTCGATGCCGCCGGTGAGGTCCTCGAGTTGCGCTGACGCCCAGGGCAACCCGTTTTTGTTGACCCGTCGGTTCACCGACGCGAGGATGCCGCCGACCCGGACCTGGGTGTCGTTGGTGACGTCGCCGTCGAGGATGGCCGGGATCGCGGTGTCGACCTGGGCGGCCAGCAGGTGGGCGATGCCGTTGAGTGGGTGACCGGAGACGTAGAGGCCGAGCATCTCGCGTTCGAGCGCGAGCTTGTGCTTGTCCTCCCACTCCTCGTCGGGCACCTTGATGGTGAACACCGCGTCGGTGGCCGTATCGGCGCCGCCGAACAAGTCGAACTGCCCCATCGCTTCGGCCTTCTTGGTGCCGAGCACGGAATCGACGGCATCGGTGTGGATCAGGAACAGTCCCTTGCGCGGGTGCCCCAGCGAGTCGAATGCGCCGGCCTTGATCAGCGACTCGGTGACCTTCTTGTTGCAGGGTCCGATCTCGATCTTGTTCAGGTAGTCGGAGAAGTCGATGAACTTCCCCTTCTCGGTGCGCGTATTGATCACCGAGGCAACGACATTGGCGCCGACGTTGCGCACCGCGCCCAGTCCGTAGCGGATGTCCTCGCCTACCGAGGCGAAGTTCAGGTGCGACTCGTTGACGTCGGGCGGAAGCACCGTGATGCCGAGCCTGCGGCAGTCGGCCAGGTACACCGCGGCCTTGTCCTTGTCGTCGCCCACCGAGGTGAGCAGCCCCGCCATGTATTCGGCCGGGTAGTTGGCCTTGAGGTAGGCCGTCCAGTACGAGACCAGGCCGTAGCCGGCGGCGTGCGACTTGTTGAAGGCGTAGTCGGCGAACGGCAGCACCGTGTCCCACAGCGCTTTGATGGCGGCGCCGGAGAAGCCGTTGGCCTTCATACCCTCGGAGAAGCCCTCGAACTCCTTCTCGAGGACTTCGCGCTTCTTCTTGCCCATGGCCTTGCGCAGAATGTCTGCTCGGGCCAGCGAGTAACCGGCCACCTTCTGCGCGATGCGCATGATCTGCTCTTGGTAGACGATCAGGCCGTAGGTCTCGGCGAGGATCTCGCGCAGGGGTTCCTCGAGTTCCGGGTGGATCGGCTTGATGGCCTGCCGGCCGTTCTTGCGGTCGGCGTAGTCGTTGTGGGCGTTCATGCCCATCGGGCCGGGCCGGTACAGCGCGATCACCGCGACGACGTCCTCGAAGCCGGTGGGCTGCATGCGCCGCAGCAGGTCGCGCATCGGCCCGCCGTCGAGCTGGAACACGCCGAGCGTGTCGCCGCGGCCCAGCAGCTCGTAGGTCGGTTTGTCGTCGAGCGGAACGGATTCCAGGTCGAGCTCGATACCGCGGTTGGCCCGGATGTTCTCCAGCGCGTCACCGATGATCGTCAGGTTGCGCAGCCCGAGGAAGTCCATCTTCAACAGGCCGATGGCCTCGCACGACGGGTAGTCCCAGCCGGTGATCACCGCGCCGTCCTGAGGACGTTTCCACAGCGGAATCGCGTCGATCAGCGGCTCGGAGCTCATGATCACCGCACAGGCGTGCACGCCGGCGTTGCGCACCAGCCCCTCGAGCCCGCGCGCGGTCTCGTAGATGGTGCGCACATCGGGATCGGTGTCGATCAAGCCGCGGACCTCGGCGGCCTCCTTGTACCGCTCATGGTTGGGATCGGTGATCCCCGACAGCGGGATGTCCTTCGCCATGATCGGCGGAGGCAGCGCCTTGGTGATCCGGTCGGCGATGGCAAAGCCCGGCTGGCCGTAGTGCACACGCGCCGAATCCTTCAGCGCCGCCTTGGTTTTGATGGTACCGAAGGTGATCACCTGGGCCACCCGGTCACTGCCCCACTTGTTGGCGGCGTAGCGGAGCATCTCACCGCGGCGACGATCGTCGAAGTCAATGTCGATATCGGGCATCGACACACGCTCGGGGTTGAGAAACCGCTCGAACAGCAGCCCGTACGGGATGGGGTCGATGTTCGTGATACCCAGCGCGTAGGCGACCAGCGAGCCGGCGGCCGACCCGCGGCCGGGCCCGACCCGGATGTCGACCGACCGCGCGTAGTTGATGAGGTCGGCGACGATCAGGAAGTACGACGGGTAGCCCTTGTCGCAGATGACCTTGATCTCGTAGTCGGCGCGGTCGAGGTACTCCTGCGGCACCTCGCTCGACGGGAAGCGCCGGTTGAGCCCCTCGTGAACCTCATGACGCAGCCAGGTTTCCGGGGTGTGGCCCTCGGGGACCGGGAACACCGGCATCCGGTCGCGCACCGTCCACACGTCCTCGTAGGAGGTCACCCGCTCGGCGATCAGCAGCGTCGAGTCGCATGCGCCGGGCACCTGGCCGTCCCACAGCGCGCGCATCTCCGCGGCGGTCTTGAGGTAGTAACCGTCACCGTCGAACTTGAAGCGGTTCGGATCCGACAGCGTCTTGCCGGTCTGGATGCACAGCAGTGCTTCGTGGTTCTGGGAGGCGTCGCGGGTGACGTAGTGGCAGTCGTTGGTGGCCAGCGGCGGGATGTTGAGCTTGCGCCCGATGTCGAGCAGGCCCTCGCGCACGCGGCGTTCGATGTCGAGGCCGTGATCCATCAGCTCGAGGAAGAAGTTGTCCGGCCCAAAGATCTCCCGCCACTTGGCGGCTGCAGCAACGGCTTCGTCATAGTGACCGAGCCGCAGCCGGGTCTGCACCTCGCCCGAGGGGCAGCCGGTGGTGGCGATGATGCCCTCGGCGTGTTCGGCGATCAGCTCGGCGTCCATGCGCGACCACTTGCCGAGCTGGCCCTCGAACGATGCCAACGACGACAGCTTGAACAGGTTGCGCAGCCCGGTCGCGTTCTCGGCGACCATCGTCATGTGGGTGTAGGACCCGCTGCCGGATACGTCGTCACCCTTCTGGCTCGGATCGCCCCATAGCACGCGCTTGGTCTCAAAGCGCGACGCCGGCGCGATGTAGGCCTCGACACCGATGATCGGCTTGATCCCGGCATCGGTGGCGGCGTTGTAGAACTCGCTGGCGCCGAACATGTTTCCGTGGTCGGTCATCCCGATCGCGGGCATCTCGAGCCGCTGAGCCTCGGCGAGCATCGGCTTGACCTTCGCGGCGCCGTCCAGCATCGAGTACTCGGTGTGGTTGTGCAGGTGCACGAACGAACGCGAATCCGAAAGGCTCATAGGGAGGCCAGTCTATGACCGCACTCCGACACTTCCCGGCGTGTCGCAGAAGCGTGTCTCCGAGCCGCGCGGGGAAATTCGCAGGCGCCCTAGACGGGCAGCCCCTGCGGTGATCCGAGCAAGCCCCGCCGCAACAGCCGGTTGAGTTGCTTGGCAACCGCGATCGCCGGTTCCGATCCGTGTACGAACCGCCCGAAGAACCCCATTCCCCAGAACATCGCCGAGAGCATGTTGACCACCGCGGCGGCATCCGCGTCGGCGGGGATCTCGCCGCGGCGGATCGCCCCGTCGACCATCCACACATAGAAGTCGGCCACCGCCTCGGCGACCGGCGTGACGCTGCCCCGCAGCCCGGGATGCCGGTGCAGTTCGAGACGCGAGGCGATGACGAACCGCATCATCGAGCCGTCCGAAGGGTCCAGCTCTCCCGCCGCCGCGAAAAAGGCCGTCAGCTGCTCCATCAAGGTGTCTCGGTGCTTCCCGGCCGCGATCGAGGCCGAGACCATCGCGAACGCCTCGCGCTGAAGGCTCTCGTAGAGGTCTTCCTTGGTGGCGAAGTAGTAGTGCATGGTCGGCCTGCTGATCCCGGCGCGCACCGCGATGGCCTTGAACGTCGCCGCTTCGTACCCGCGCTCGTTGATCACCGCGCGGGCCGCACGCAGAATGCCCGCCCGCGTCTCGGCCGAGTCCGATCCGGCGGGGCGCCCCCGCCCTCGGGCGACTGGAGCCAACCCGGGTTCGTCAGCCACGAGCAAACGCTATGACATTGCTAGACCAAGGTCAACCAGAAGGCTCGCAAAGTTCTCGCTCGGCACGGGACCGGCGAATGGCGTCGGCGCTGAAGACGAGCAGCGCCACCCAGATCAGTGCGAAACCCAGCCAGCGGGCCGGGGGCATCGGCTCTTTGCCGATGAGCACGCCCCAGCTCATCTGCATCACCGGGGTCATGTAGAAAAGCAAGCCCATCGTCACCAGCGGCAATCGCTGTGCGGCCGCGGCGAACAGCAGGAGCGGCACGGCCGTCACCAGCCCGGACAGCACCATCAGCGCGACGTGGTCGCCGCCGTAACCGGTGAAGGTGCCGTAACCGGTGCTCTGCAGGACAGCGATGTAGGCGAGCGCGAACGGCGTGGCGATGCCCGCCTCCACCCCGACGCTGACCCGCGGATCGGTCGAGACCGCCTTCTTCACCGCGCCGTAGAGACCGAAGGACAGCGCCAGGCCGAGGCCGATGTACGGCGGCGCGCCCACTTCTACGGTCAGCACCACCACGCCGATGAGCGCGACGGCCAACGCGGCGAACTGCGCCCGGTTGAGTCTCTCCCGGTACACGATCAACCCCAGCGCGACGACCACCAGCGGGTTGATGAAGTAGCCGAGGGCCGCATCGACCACATGCCCGTTGTTGACGGCATAGACATAGATTCCCCAATTGATGGAGATCAGCGCCGACGCGGCGGCGAGTAACAGCCAGGTGCGCGCGGTCATCTTCTTGAGGTCGCCGAGCCTGCGCACGGCGGCGACCACGACGACCATCAGCAGGAAGTTCCACACGATGCGGTGTGCCAGCACCTCGACGGCCGATGCCGGCTTCAGCAGCGGGAAGAAGGCGGGGAACGTCCCCCAACACGCATAGGCTCCGACGCCGAACAGCAGGCCGGGTCTGCGTGTGTCGCTCACAGTTCGTGATTGCGCAGTGCGTCGAGGGCGTGTTGCAGGTCAGCCGGGTAGGGGCTGGTGATCTCGATGCGACGCCCGTCGGCGGGATGGGCGAACGCCAGCGAGCGCGCGTGCAACCACTGCCGTTCCAGCTCGAGCCGCTTGGCCAGCGTCGGATCGGCTCCGTAGGTGAGGTCGCCGACGCACGGGTGGTGCAGCGCGGCGAAATGCACCCGAATCTGGTGTGTACGACCGGTTTCCAGCTCGATGTCGAGCAGGCTCGCCGCGCGGTGCGCCTCGAGGGTGTCGTAGTGGGTCACGCTGTGCCTGCCGTTCTCGGTGACCGCGAACTTCCAGTCGTGTCCGCGGTGACGCCCGATGGGTGCGTCGATCGTTCCGCTCGACGGATCGGGATGGCCCTGCACCAGCGCGTGGTAGCGCTTCTCGACGGTGCGTTGTTTGAAGGCCCGCTTGAGGACCGTGTACGCGCGCTCCGACAGCGCGACGACCATCACGCCCGAGGTGCCCACGTCGAGGCGGTGCACGATGCCCTGGCGTTCGTGGATGCCCGAGGTGCTGATCCGGAAGCCCGCCGCGGCCAGGCCGCCGAGCACCGTCGGACCCGACCAGCCGACCGTGGCGTGGGCGGCGACCCCCGGCGGCTTGTCCACCGCGACGATGTCTTCGTCGGAGTACAGGATCGCCATACCGTCTATGTCGACGGGTGTGTTCTCAACCGGCGCAGGCGCTTCGGGCAACCGCACGTCCAACCAGGCGCCCGCGACCAGCTTGTCCGACTTGCCGGCCCGGATGCCGTCGATCTCGACACCGCCCTCCTCGGCCAACGACGCGGCGGCCGTGCGCGACAAGCCGAGCAGACGTGCGAGACCCGCGTCGACACGCATTCCCGCCAGGCCCTCGGGGATGGGAAGGGACCGATCGGCCATCTATTCGTCCTCGGCGGCCTTCCGCCGCCCGACGGTGTCGTAGTCGAACCCGAACAACGACAACGCCACCAGCAGGATCGCCCCGCCGACCACGCACGGGTCGGCGACGTTGAACACCGGCCACCACCCGATCGACAGGAAGTCGACGACGTGGCCCTGAAGCGGTCCGGGCGAACGGAAGAAGCGGTCGATGAGGTTGCCGAGCGCGCCCCCGAGGATCATGCCCAACCCCACGGCCCACCACGGCGACACCAGCCGACGACCCATCCACACGATGCCGATGACGACGCCGGTGGCGATCAGCGTGAGCACCCAGGTGTAGCCGGTGGCCATCGAGAACGCGGCACCCGAGTTGCGCACCAGGGTCCAGGTCACCGTGTCGCCGATGATCGACACCGGCTGGCCCGGGGTGAGCAGCTTGACCGCGAGAACCTTGGTGACGACGTCGGTGACCAGCACCGCGGCGGCGATGCCGAGCAGCAGCGGCAGCCGTCGCCTGGGCGGCGCCACCTTTTCGGTCGTCTCGTCGGCCACGTCCGGGTCGTCAGTCACTGCACCATCATCCCAAAACACCGATGCGGAAGAATTCCGCACCATGGGTCGCCTCGTCGTCGTCACCACCGGCGGCACGATCACCAGCGCTGCCGGCCCCGATTGCGTCAAGCGTCCCGCCCGCTGGGGTTGACGCGCGTGGCAACGTGGACGCGTGCACTTCGAGAACATGATTCGCCGAGGCGCCACGATGACCGCGGTCCTGGCCCTGGCCCTGTCCGCCGAGGCGGTGGCGGCTGCCGAGCCGCCGCCGGGAGCCGACGAGATCGACGGCTACCCCGTCGCGCAAGGCTTCTACCGGCCCGGACCGCCGCCCAACTACCACGTGTTCTTCCGAACACCGGACGGCGTGTTCTGCGGCATCGGGCCCAACGGCGGACCGATCGGATGTGACTGGGTTCCGATGGACGCCCCGCCCGGAACCAACCAGACCTTTTTGACCAGCGGCGGCCCGGCCGAGTACCGACACTCCCCCACGCCGACGTTCACCCGCGAGGGCGTCGACGTGCTACCCGCCGGCTATCGGCTCGAAAATTGGGGCGCCAGTTGCGGTGTCGGACACCAGGGCACCGTGACCTGTAAGACGTACGGCGATCACGGGTTCACGATCTCGGCCGTTTACGGAGAGCTCTGGTAGCGCGCCAGCTCGGCGACGTAGTCCGGCCAGTCGAGCGAATCGACCGGATTGGCCCGCTCGATACCAGGCGTGTCGACCGGGAAGGTGCGCGCCTGCCCCGGCCCGCTGGTGCGTGTCTCGAACCGCACCGTCATCACGCCGTGGCCTGCCCCCTGGATCCAGCCGTGTCCGAAGTCCGGATGGGTGACGTCGTCGCCGATGCGCCACGCGGGCGCAGTGGCGGCGAGATCCGAGACGGTCGGCGGCAGCCCCGCATGCGTCACGTCGTCATCCGACGCGAGCTCCAGGTCCGGGAACAACGACTCCTGCCGGACATCCGATAGTCCTGAGAATCCAACGCCGAGAAGGCGAATCGGGCCGACCTCGACGGGGTCGAGCAGGAGTCGGCGTGCGGTCGCGATCAACGTGGCGGCGTCGGTGGTGGCATACGGCAGCGTCGCCGAGCGCGTGAGCGTGCTCATGTCGGACTTCTTCAGCTTCACGGTGACGGTACGCGCGCCGCGGCCGTCCTTCTCCAGACGGCGGTGGGCGTGTTCGCCGATGGGGCCCATCGCCTCGCGCAGCTGCTCGAGGGTGGTCAGATCCTCGGGGAACGTGGACTCGGCGCTGATCTGTTTTGCGGGCGCGTTCTCGGCCACCGGCCGGTCGTCGATGCCGCGGGCGAGCCGGTGCAGCGCCGGGCCCACGGTGCCGCCGAGGATGTCGGCCGCCTCAGCCTCGCTCAACGCGGCGAAGGCGCCGATTGTCTCGATGCCGAGCCGGTGCAGCTTCTCCCCGGCGACGGGTCCGATCCCCCACAGCCGGCGCACCGGCAGGCCGTCGAGCAGCGCGCGTTCCTCATCGCGGCTGACCACTCGCATCCCGTCGGGTTTCGCCAGATTGGAGGCGATCTTGGCGGTCTGCTTGCCCGAGCCCGCACCGATCGACGCGACGAGCCCCGTCACCTCCAGCACCCGCGCCCGCAGCGTCCGGCAGAATTCCTCGACCTCACCTGCCGATGCGCCCGCGAGCTCGGCCGGCTCGCCGAAAGCCTCGTCGTAGGAAAGCTGCTCGAGCACGGGCACCATCGACCGCACGGTCTCGAACACCCGCCTGCTGGCCACGCCGTACACGACGCCGCGCGGCGGCAGGACCACCGCGGCGGCGCCCACCAACCGGCGGGCCTGATGCATCGGCATCGCCGACTTCGCGCCGTACACCCGCGACTCGTAGCTCGCCCCCGCCACCACACCGCGGCCGCCCAGCCCGCCGACCAGCACCGGGCGCCCCCGCAACGTGGGACGGGTCAGCTGCTCGACCGACGCGAAGAAGGCGTCCATGTCGAGGTGCAGAACCCAGCGAGCGTCCACAGCTGCCGATGCTAAGGCGCTAGCCTGACCTGCATGACGGAGCCGGGCACCGAACCCCTCGATGTCCCGATCCGGGATGCCTCGATCCGGCTGGGCCAGTTCCTCAAGCTGGCCGGGCTGATCGACTCGGGGGCCGACGCCAAAACGGTGATCGCCGACGGGCTGGTCACCGTCAACGGCGAGGTCGAACACCGGCGTGGCAGGCAGCTGCATTCCGCCGATGTGGTGGTGTTCGCCGGCCGGGGCGCCCGGGTCGCCGATGGGTGAATTCGCGCCGTGGATCAACCATTTCGAACGAAACGGCACGGTTCACGCCCGCGCGGACGCCGCCATCGACTTCGGCGCGCGGTGCGAGCTGCCCGACGCCGTGCGCGTCCCGCTGATCGAATCGGTGCGCCGATTCCAACTCGGTGAGAGCGGCGACGGGGGTCAGCTCCTGCGCAAAGCCGAGGATGCCGGCGATCACGACTACACCCGCGCCGCACGGCTTTTCGTCGCCGAGGAACAGCAACACGCCGCATTGCTGCTGCGCCTCCTCGGCTATCTCGACGGCGAGCCCATGCAACGGCACTGGTCGGACGCCGTGTTCGTGCGGCTGCGCAGGCTGATGGGGTTGCGCACCGAACTGATGGTGCTGACCGTGGCCGAGGTCGTCGCGCTGTCCTACTACGGCGGGCTGGCCAGGGCCTGCCCCGATCCCGTCACCCGGGCGGTTGCCGCGCGCATCGTCGCCGACGAACACGAGCACGTGCGGTTCCAGGAACACCGCCTGCGGGCGGGTTTCGCCGGGGCGGGCGTCGCACTGCGCGTGCTCGCGCGCGGGCTGTGGTGGCTCACCGCGATCGGGGCGACGCTCGTCGTCTCCTCCGATCACGGGCCCTTGTTGGACGCGATCGGATACCGGCGGCACCGCTTCGTCGCCGATGTGTTCGCCGACTTCACCCAGACCGTGCGCGCGGTGTTCAGGCCGTGACTGTTCGCTAGGCCGTGACTGTCGGCTAGGCCTTGGCGATCGCGACCTTCACACCGTCGCCGATCTCGTTGCCGTCGGCCGGATCGCCGAAATCGAAACTGGTCGCCAGGATTTCGCGTGCGATCAGATCGCGGTGGGTCCGGGCCCACGCCTGCCGTTCCTGCGGCACCGAGATCACCACGCTGATCCGATCGGACACGTCGAGACCCGTCGACTTGCGCAGGTCCTGCAGTTCGCGGATGCGGTCCTTGGCCCAGCCCTCGGCCTCCAACTCCTCGGTCACCGTGCCGTCGAGCACCACCAGACCGGCTCCGTCGGACAGCGCGGCGGTGTATTCGGGATCGGCCGCGACCAGCCGCGAGCTGTACTCCTCGGGCTGCAACACTGCCGGTCCCGCCGTAAGCGTTCCGTCGGCGTTGACGACGGCCTGCCCCGCCTTCACGGCCTTGATGGCCGCCTGCACGTCCTTGCCCAGCCGGGGACCCGCGACGCGGGCGTTGACCGTCAGCTCGAACCGTCCGTAGGTGTCGATGTCGTCGGTGAGCTCGACGGCCTTGACGTTGAGCTCGTCGGCGATGAGGTCGGTGAACGGCTCCAGTCGTTGCGGGTTGTCCACGGCCACCGTCAGTTTCGGCAGCGGCAGCCGCACCCGCAGCTTCTTGGCCTTGCGCAGCGACGAGCCTGTCGACGCCACCTCGCGCACCAGGTCCATCGTCTCGACCAGCTCGGCATCGGCCGGCAGCAGCCCCGCCTCCGGCCAGTCGGTCAGGTGCACCGAACGTTCACCGGTCAGGTCGCGCCAGATCCGCTCGGTCACGAGCGGCAACAGCGGGGCGGCCAGCCGGGCGGTCACCTCGAGCACGGTGTGCAGGGTGTCGATCGCGTCGGGTTCCTCCTCCCAGAACCGCGAACGGGACCGTCGCACATACCAGTTCGTCAATGCCTCGGTGAACTGCCGCAGCTGGTCACAGGCGCCCGAAATGTCGCAGACGTCGAGCGAGGCGGTGAGTTCGTCGCGCAGCACGGCGAGCTTGGCCAAGATGTAGCGGTCCAGCACATGCTCGGAGTCGGTGCGCCAGGTGCCCTTCTTCGGCGCGTACAGCGCGAGGAAGGTGTAGGCGTTCCACAGCGGCAGCAGCACGTGACGGACGCCTTCGCGGATGCCCTGTTCGGTGACGATCAGGTTGCCGCCGCGCAGGATCGGCGAGGCCATCAGGAACCAGCGCATGGCGTCGGAGCCGTCGCGGTCGAAGACCTCGGTCACATCCGGATAGTTGCGCAGCGACTTGCTCATCTTCTGGCCGTCGTTGCCGAGCACGATCCCGTGTGCCACACAGGTTTTGAACGCGGGCTTGTCGAACAGCGCGGTGGCCAGGATGTGCAGGGTGTAGAACCAGCCGCGGGTCTGGCCGATGTACTCGACGATGAAGTCGCCGGGGAAGTGTGCCTCGTCGGCGTCCGCCCCGCCCGTGAACCACTCGGCGTTCTCGAACGGGTAGTGCACCTGCGCGTAGGGCATCGAGCCAGAGTCAAACCAGACGTCGAACACGTCCTCGATGCGCCGCATCGTCGACTTGCCCGTCGGATCGTCGGGATTGGGCCGGGTGAGCTCGTCGATATAGGGCCGGTGCAGATCGGTCGGGCGCACGCCGAAGTCGCGCTCGAGCTCGTCGAGGCTGCCGTAGACGTCGATGCGCGGATAGGCCGGATCGTCGGACTTCCACACCGGAATGGGCGTGCCCCAGTAGCGATTTCGCGAGATCGACCAGTCGCGGGCGCCGGCCAGCCACTTGCCGAACTGGCCGTCCTTCACGTGCTCGGGATACCAGGTGATCTGCTGGTTGAGCTCCACCATGCGGTCGCGGAACTCAGTGACCTTGATGAACCACGACGACACGGCGCGATAGATCAGCGGGTTGCGGCACCGCCAGCAGTGTGGATAGGAGTGCTCGTAGGTCTCGTGCCGCACGAGCACCGCGCCGTGGGCCGCCGCCGGTCCGGACTGGTTCTTCAAGTCGCGGATGATCTGCGGGTTGGCGTCGAAGACGTGCTGGCCGGCGTAGTCGGGCACGGTGGCGTCGAAGCGGCCGCGCGGATCGACCGGCGTCACCGCCTCGATGCCCGCGGCCTGCGCGGTGAGCATGTCGTCTTCGCCGTAGGCCGGCGACATGTGCACGATGCCGGTGCCGTCCTCGGTGCTGACGAAGTCGGCGGGCAGCACCCGGAACGATCGGGGTGCGTCGGCGAAGTACGGGAACGGCGGCAGGTAGCGGGTCTCGAGAAGGTCGCGACCGGTGTAGGTGGCCAGCACCTCCGGCTCCTCACCCAGCTCGCGCGCGTACGCCGAAACCCGGGCCTCGGCCAGCACATAACGCCTGCCGTCGGCCGCCTGCACCTGGACGTACGTGACGTCGGGGTGCACCGCGACCGCCTGGTTGGACGGCAGGGTCCACGGGGTCGTGGTCCAGATCAACAGATAAGCGCCGTCGAGCTGACCGCCGTCGACCCGAAAGCCGACGGTGATCGCCGGATCCTGCCGGCTCTGGTAGACGTCGTCGTCCATTCGTAGCTCGTGGCTGGACAACGGGGTCTCGTCGTTCCAGCAGTACGGCAGCACGCGGTTGCCCTCGTAGGCAAGGCCCTTGTCCCACAACTGTTTGAAGGCCCAGATCACCGATTCCATGAACTCGGGCTCGAGGGTCTTGTAGTCGTTGTCGAAGTCCACCCAGCGGGCCTGCCGGGTCACGTAGGCACGCCACTCGTTGGTGTACTTGAGCACCGAGGCGCGGCACGCATCGTTGAACTTCTCGATGCCCATCTCCTCGATCTGCGCCTTGTCGGTGATGCCGAGTTGACGCTGCACCTCGAGTTCGGCGGGCAGCCCGTGGGTGTCCCAGCCGAACCGGCGCTCCACCTTGTAACCCCGCATGGTGCGATACCGCGGAACGATGTCCTTGACGTATCCGGTCAGCAGGTGCCCGTAGTGCGGCAGGCCGTTCGCGAACGGCGGGCCGTCGTAAAAGACGTACTCGGGGGCGTCGGCGCGGCGGGCGATGCTGGCGCGGAAGGTGTCGTCGCGGTCCCAGTAGTCGAGGACCTCGGCTTCCAGCGCGGGGAACTTGGGCGCCCCGGCGGACGGCTTCGGGTAGGCGGTCATAGCTCCTGTGCCTCATGACGGCCTCCTCGCCGGAGGCCGCGGTGTTCGTTCAAGGCACGGGGACGACGGCCACGCTGGTGCGCGAGCGCCGCGGTACCACCCCGCTTGCGCACGGCTACCCAAGGAGACGCGCGCCGCTCAGTTAGGGCGCTGACGGGCCCACCCGTTCGGTTCTACTGAGCCCGCACCGACCGAAATCAGACGGTGGCGGGCTGTTCTTCCGAAGGCTCCCCGGTGATGGCCGGATCCAAGCCGTTGCGGTCAATCTTACCGCTTGCAGAACGTCAGGCCGGAGGCAGCGCGTCCGAGGTCATCTCGACGAGCGAGAATGCGAACTGTTCGGCCAGCTCCTCGATCGTGTAGGCCGCGAACCGGCTGGTGTCGTACCACCAGTCGATCCGCACGTCGCCGCCGGCGCGGTAGACCCGCACCTCGAGCGCGTGGCCGAGACCCGGCGGGGTCTCCTGCACCGGCACGGTCTCGGCGGGCAGTTCGCCGATGTAGTTGAAGTAAACCTCCGGCGACGCGGCTTCGTCGCGTTCGGAGGCCGCGGCCAGCGTGTGATGCACGGCGGCCAGCACCTCGGTGGCGCTGGCGCGCTGCGCCGTCACGCACACGAGCGGAACAGCGTCGAGCAGGGCGCCGCGCTCGCTGGCGATGTCGACCGGGACGAGGCCTTCGCCGAGCGTGCGGGCGATCGTCCTGCTGAGGGCGGCCACCAGGATCTCGTCGGCGGCCAGGCCGAGCGATTCGGTGGCGCCGTCGAGTTCTGCGGTCAGCTCATCGTTCGCGGGTGTGGACACTTTCGCCATGCTGGCGGAGGCACCGGCGTCCGCAGCGTCGTAGTCCGTGATGCGGACCGTTGCCATAGCAAACTCGCCGAGCGGGCGCAGAACCTCTGTCGGCGAAGCCACGTAGGGAGCAACCATGGGACCAAAGATAGCCCACGTGTCCCAAAAATGGGAGACACCTCCCAAAACTGTGACGCCAGTGTCAATTTAGGCAAACTCGTCCAGTTTGCGGACCGCACTGCCCAAACCCGGGACGTTGGTTTACAGTGGGTAGGTGCCCCGGACAGACGAGAACGGCAGACAACTCAAGGCGCTGCTCGACTACCTGCTCGACGGGGACATCGAAGCCAAGGACATCTACGACGCGCTGGGCACGTCCAGCAGCACGTATTACCGCCGCATCAAAGAGCCCGACTATCCAGACGCCGAGGAGCTGCGGCGGGTCGCCGACCGGTTCGGTCTGAACTATCCCGACCTGCAGATCAGGTTCGGTTTGATGACCAGGCAAGAAGTCCTGAGCTACGTCGAATACCTCGAACGCACAGGCGGATCCGGGCAGATCGCCGTGCGGGAAACGACCAAGGCGCGCACCCGGATTCCGAGACTCTCCGAACTGCGGCCGCGGAGTGACGCTCCGCCCCTTTAGCCGTACACTTTGCTGAGTACCACGGCGGCTCGAAGGCAATCCTCATGGCTTTGGCGACACTCATCGCGATAACGCTTTGCTGTATCGCGTGGAGCTTGTGGATTCGCCGCGTCACCTGGTCCTCCCGGTGGGAGGTGGCGGCCACCCTCAACATCGCCCTGCAGGGCATGGCGGTCCTGCTGATGTCGCCGTGGGCGTCCGAAACGCTCGGGGTCGCGCTGCACGCGCTGACCGGGAAATGGAACCTCGAGGACTTCATCGGCCACGACTGCTACATCGTCGCCGCGTCGGCCGTCGTCTACAACGCCCTGGGCCGGCTGCAGGACGACCACCTGCTCCAGCGGTCGTTCAAGCAGTACGTGGAGATACCCGCGACGCTGTGTATTCCGCTGCTGCTCGCCACGTTCTCCCTGGGCAACGGTGCACGGATCTTCAAGCCGGACTTCTTCCAGGTGCCGACGGACTTCTGGCTGAACATGTACTGGCTCATCCTGTGCGGCATCCTGATCTATCTGCTCGGCTACGGCTGCCGGGCCCTGCTGGTGCTGCGCAGGGATCCGCGGTCGCGCAAGATCGCCAACGTCTACCTGATCTCGTCGGCCGCGGGCATCGCCGCGTGCGTGGTGCGCCTGCTGACGGCCTACATCCCGGCGCTGCAGCAGCACGACGGCGGCACCACGATGGTCTGGGTCTTCGCCTGCATGTGCGGCGCGGGATTCGCGCTGACCTCGGCCGAGTCCTGGCGCCAGAAGACCAGGTGGTTCAGCAGCGCGTCCCAGTGATTACCTGTATCGACCGCTACCCCGCGACGGGCCTGGACACTCCGCAGAAAGGCGCGCCCAGATCGGGCACCGTCTGATAACCGCGCCTGCGCGCCCGCGCCGCATCGCGCCGGATCAAGACGCCGAGCCCGGCGAACGTCGCCTGGTCCAGCACCATCCGCGTCAACAGCCGGTTGTGAACGAAGCCGAACGCCAGCCCGCTGCTCGGGTCGGCCCATCCGACCGACCCGGCGAGCCCGGCGTGGCCGAAGCCGGGCATCAATCCCGGCGGCACTGGCAGCGAGTGGTATCCGAGGTTGAAGCTCAGCGGCATGACGATGTTACGGTCCGGCCAATAGCTCGGCCGCCCGGTCAGCATCGCGACCCGCTCCTCGGAGAGGAACTGCTTGCCCTCGATGCGGCCGCCGTTGGCGATCGCGCCGTACAGCTTGGCCAGGCTCCTGGCGGTCGCGACGCCGTTGGCCGCCGGGATCTCGGCGTCCAAGAACGGGGTGTCACCCTGGACCACCGACTTCATGCCGGGGAAGTACATCGAGCCGAAGATGCCGGAGACCCCGAGCGCCGCGACGCGCGGGGCGACGAAGTTGAAGACGGGGTTGGCCATCGCGCCCTGCGGCGCGAGGATCTGCGCGGCGCGGGTCGGCGCGTCGACCGGCGGCCGGCCCAGGTGCAGGCCGTCGGTGTCGAGCGGCTCCGCCAACTCCTCGCGGATGAGATCGCGCATGCCCTTACCGGTGACCGCGCGGCCCAGCCCGGACATCAGCCAGCCGTAGGTCAGCGCGTGATAGGCCTGATGGCCGAACAGCAGCTTGTTGACGGACGCGTCCGCCACCCGCTGCTCCATGGCGCGGTGATCGAGCAGTTCGGCCTTGGTGCACCCGTTGAGGTGTGACAGGCCGGCCCGGTGCTGCATCAGCTCGCGCACCGTGATGGCGGCCTTGCCCTTCACGCCGAACTCGGGCCAGTATTCGGCGACCGGGGTGTCGTAGTCGATCAGGCCGCGGTCGGCGAGGCGGTGGATGACGGTCGACGCCAGCCCCTTGGTGACCGAGAAGACCATCGCGCCGGTGTCGGCGTTCCAAAATTGGGTGCCGCGGCGGTCCGAGTAGCCGGTCCACACGTCGACGACCGGCTCACCGTGAAGGTAGATCGACAGCGCGCCGCCGCCGTACCGGCGACCGGGGAACAATCGCGAGAAAGCCCGCAAGCTGCACGCGAAGTTGGAATCCGCCGCGCCCTGGACACCGTGCGGAAGCGCGACGCTGCGCTCCCGGTAGTTGACACCCGTCACAATTTATTTAATTTACTCGTAGCCCCGGCAAATAAACCTGGCGTTACCTATTTGTTAGGTTCACCCACGTCAGAGGCATCGAGCAACTGCTGCGCAGCAAGCGCGGGCGTGAGCTCACCGTCGCGCACCTGACGCTCGATCTCGGCGCGGACCCGCTTCACGTTCGGATTCGACAGCACCCGGTCGAGTACCGCATCGCGCACCATCGACCAGGTCCACTCGACTTGCTGGGCGCGCCTGCGAATCTCGAACTCCCCCGAGTCGGTGAGCACGTCGCGGTGTTTGAGCACCGTCGCCCACAGCTCCTCGAGACCCGTTCCTTCGAGCGCGCTCATCGTGAGAACAGTTGGGCGCCAGAGGGTTTCGCGTGGATAGATGAGGCGGATCGCGCCGGAGAGCTCACGAGCTGCCCGCTTGGCCTCGATCGCGTGCTCACCGTCGGCCTTGTTCACCACGACGACGTCGGCGAGTTCGAGCACACCCTTCTTGATGCCCTGCAGCTGGTCGCCGGTGCGGGCGAGGGTGAGGAACACGAATGTGTCGACCATGTTCGCGACCGTCACCTCGGACTGGCCCACGCCGACCGTCTCGACCAGCACCACGTCGAAACCTGCCGCCTCCAACAACACGATCGTCTCGCGCGTGGCCTTGGCGACCCCGCCCAACGTCCCCGAGGTGGGCGACGGGCGGATGTAGGCGTCGGGGTGAACGGCCAGCTGCGCCATCCGGGTCTTGTCGCCAAGGATCGACCCCCGGGTGCGCGTGGACGACGGGTCGACGGCCAACACCGCGACGCGGTGACCCTGCTCGATCAGGTACATGCCGAGCGCTTCGATCGTCGTCGACTTGCCGACGCCGGGGACCCCGGTGATCCCGACGTGTAGCGAGCTGCCCGCGTGCGGGGTCAGCTTCAGCAGCAGTTCCTGCGCCTGCTCGCGGTGATCGGCGCGCGTCGACTCGACCAGCGTGATGGCCCTCGCCAGGGCGGCACGGTCGCCGTCCACCACGGCGGCCGCGAGGTCGGCGGTCCGGTCGGCCATCTAGTCGAGGCGGTAGCCCAGCCGCTCGGCCAGCTTGTGCAGCAGGCCGACCGCCGCGTCGGCGATGACGGTGCCGGGCGGGAAGATCGCGGTGGCGCCCGCGGCGTAGAGCTCGTCGAAGTCGCCCGGCGGGATGACCCCGCCGACGACGATCATGATGTCGGGCCTGCCGACCTCGGCGAGGGCCTCACGCAGGGCGGGCACCAGGGTGAGGTGCCCGGCGGCCAGCGACGAGACGCCGACGACATGCACGTCGTTGTCGGCCGCCTGCCGCGCGACCTCTTCGGGCGTGGAGAACAGCGAGCCGACGTCGACGTCGAATCCGATGTCGGCGAACGCGGTCGCGATCACTTTCTGCCCGCGATCGTGTCCGTCCTGACCCATCTTCGCGATCAGGATGCGCGGCTGGCGACCGTCGGCCTCGGCGAACTTCTGCACTAGGTCGGTGGCTTTCGTGATGTTGCTGACGCCGTTCCCCCCCAACTCATCGCGGTAGACGCCGGCGATCGTACGGATCTCGGCGACGTGGCGCCCGTAAACCCGCTCGAGCGCATCGGAGATCTCGCCAACGGTGGCCTTGGCGCGCGCGGCGTTGATCGCCAGGGCGAGCAGGTTGTTGCCGAGCCCGTCGCCGCCCGCGGCCTCGCGGGTGCCCGCCGCCCGGCTCAGCTCGGCCAGCGCGGCGTCCACCTCGGCCTGGTCGCGTTCGGAACGCAACCGTTCGAGTTTGGCGATCTGCTCGGCGCGCACCCGGCTGTTCTCGACCTTGAGGACCTCGACCTCGTGGTCCTCGTCGACCTGGTACTTGTTGACGCCGATCACGGTCTGCTGCCCGGAGTCGATCCGCGCCTGCGTGCGCGCGGCGGCCTCCTCGATACGCAGTTTCGGGATGCCGTCGGAGATGGCCTGGGCCATCCCGCCGTGCTCGACGACCTCTCCGATGTGCATCCGCGCGGCGGTCGCGAGTTGATGGGTGAGCCACTCGACGTAGTACGAGCCGCCCCACGGGTCGATCGGGCGCGTGGTGCCCGACTCCTGCTGCAGCAGCAACTGGGTGTTGCGGGCGATGCGGGCCGAGAAGTCGGTGGGCAGCGCCAGGGCCTCGTCGAGCGCGTTGGTGTGCAGCGACTGGGTGTGTCCCTGGGTGGCCGCCATCGCCTCGATGCACGTGCGGGCGACGTTGTTGAACGGATCCTGCGCGGTCAACGACCAGCCCGACGTCTGCGAATGTGTGCGCAGCGAGAGCGATTTCGGGTTCTTCGGGTTGAACTCGGCGACCAGCTCGCTCCACAGCAGCCGGCCGGCCCGCAGTTTGGCGACCTCCATGAAGAAGTTCATGCCGATGCCCCAGAAGAACGACAGCCGCGGTGCGAACTTGTCGACGTCGAGCCCGGCGTCGAGACCCGCCTTGATGTACTCGACACCGTCGGCCAGCGTGTAGGCCAGCTCGAGATCGGCTGTCGCACCGGCCTCCTGGATGTGGTAGCCGGAGATCGAGATCGAGTTGAACTTCGGCATCTTGGCGCTGGTATAGCCGAAGATGTCGGAGATGATCCGCATCGACGCCTGCGGCGGATAGATGTAGGTGTTGCGGACCATGAACTCTTTGAGGATGTCGTTCTGAATGGTCCCGGCGAGCTTCTCCGGCGGCACGCCCTGCTCTTCGGCGGCGACGACGTACAGTGCGAGGATCGGGAGCACGGCGCCGTTCATCGTCATCGACACCGACACCGTGGACAGGTCGATGCCGTCGAAGAGCTGGCGCATGTCGAGGATGGAATCGATTGCCACACCGGCCATTCCGACATCGCCCTGCACCCGCGGGTGGTCGGAGTCGTAACCGCGGTGGGTGGCCAGGTCGAACGCAACCGACAGGCCCTTCTGACCCGCGGCGAGGTTGCGCCGGTAGAACGCGTTGGACTCCGCCGCGGTGGAGAAGCCCGCGTACTGCCGAATCGTCCACGGCTGGTTGACGTACATCGTCGGGTACGGCCCGCGCACGAACGGCGGCTCACCCGGGAAGGTGTCGAGCGGATAGCCGGCGGCGACGGCGACATCGCGGTCGGCGCCGATGTAGACGGGTTTGACGTCGATGCCCTCCGGCGTCACCCAGTCCACCTGATCGGCGCCGTATCCGTGTGCCGCGGCGGCCGCCTCGACGTGCGCGGTGACGGCTTCCTCGGTCGGCGCCTCCGCACGCTTGTCGCCGTGCAGCGGGACGTCGGCGAAGCTACCGATGGTTTTCCCGATCCCAGCCGTGGCAGTCACCTCAGGCCCCCAATCCGGTGAGCAGGTCCGACAACGTGGCGACCGCGTCGATCTTCGCGGTCAGATAGCCGTCCGGTTTCGATTCCGCTTCCGCGACAGCCTTTTCCGGCCCGGCGAGCAGCACCCGCGACACACCGGCCGCACGCGCGGATTTCACCGCGGCGGACGCCTCCTCTGCGTAGCGGGCGTCGGTGCCGCAGATCACGGCGATCGGCGGGGCCGGGTCCGCCTCGGTCACCGCTTCGATGCCGCCCGACGCGAGCAGGTTCGTCGCGAAGGTGGTGCGCACGTTGTGTTCGGCCAGCGGGCCGAGCGGCAGCAGGAGCACCTTCGGCCTGGCGCCGTTCTTCTCGAAGAAGGCGTCGGAGCGGTCCCGCAGCGCCTCGAAGCCGGCTGCGTAGCGCGCCACTCCAGACAGCGAATCACCCTGCGGCAGCACGGGTTCGGCGATGTTGGGGAACTCGTTCACGCCCGTCAGCGCGGTGCGCCGGTGAGCGATGTCGTCGGCGCGCCGCTCGGCGACCTCAGCGATCTGGGCCGCGATGTGGTCGCGGGCCTGTTCGAAGCCGCCGCGGGATTCGATGTCCTGGAAGTGCTTCCACGCCTGTTCGGCGAGTTGTTCGGTGAGGTCCTCGACATGCCAGGAACCCGCCGCCGGGTCCAGCACGCGGCCCAGGTGCGATTCCTCCAGCAGCAGCAGCTGCGTGTTGCGGGCCATGCGGCGGGCGAAGCTCGCGGAGGTCCCCGGGAAGCCGCCTTCGATCGCGACGTCGAACGGATGCACCTCGATGGTGTCCGCTCCCCCGACACCGGCCGAGAACGCGGCCACGGTGGTGCGCAGCATGTTCACCCACGGGTCGCGCTTGGCCATCATCGGCAGCGACGTCACGGCGTGCAGGGTGGCGGCCCCGTGCTCCGGCGCCCCGACCACCTCGGCGACGCGGGCCCACAGCAGCCGCGCCGCCCGCAGCTTCGCGATCGTCATGAACTGATCGTCGTCGGCGGCGATGCGGAAGCTGATCTGGCGCAACGCATCCGAAATATCGAGGCCGCCATCGCCCAGCAGGCGCAGGTAGCTCACCCCCGCGGACACCAAGCCGGCGAGTTCCCACGACGCGTTGGCGCCGAGGTTGTGGAACGCGGGGCCGTCGACGGCGATGGCCCGGACCCCGCCGCGGTATTCGCCGAGCTTCGCAGCGGCGGTCACGACGACCGCGGCCTCCGGGGCTTCGCGTCCGCTCAGCGGCGCGGTGAGCGGATCGGCGCCGAGGTCGACCGACAGCCGGGAGCGTTGATCCTCGTCGAGATCGCCTAGCAATCCGAGCACCGCATCGGCCGCCGAAACGTAGTCCGGGCCCGCGATCTCGAAGATCACCGGGACGAGGTCGAGGAAGACGCCGTCGAACAGGCGATCCAGTTCGGCGGCCGCGACGCCGGTCGACGCGCCGACGCGCACGACGAGGGCGCTGACTCCTTCGGTGAGGGCGAGCAACACCGCGCCGTTGTGTTCGGCCACGGTGCCAGGCCCGTTCGCAGGGAACGCCTCGGCGACCCGCCAACCGGCTTTGACGTCGCGCAGTGCGTCGCTTCCGCGCACGAACGGCCACTGTCCGGGCAGCGGCGGTTCGGGCAGCGCGTCGACGCTGGTGTACAGCGGACGGATCGCGAAGCCGTCGTAGGTGGGTGAATCCAGCAGTCGCTCGGGTTCGGCGGGCAGATCGGCGGGATCGCGCCGGGTGCTCTTTGCCAGCACCCCGGCGACCGCTGAGCGCCAACGCTCGCGACTGGCCTCGACCGCAGTGGGTTTCTGCACGGTCATCAGGCTAAATGATCGCCATCACACCGATGTCCGCCGGGCGGTCGACTCACGGCGTCGCGAGCAGGTGTCAGCCGCCGCGGTTCCGTAGTGTTGGTAAGCGTGAACTCCGTCGTCAGCACCCTTCGCGCGGTCCGCGGTGCGGTGATTGCGACGCTCTCGAGCGTCTCGCGGGCGCGTCTGTTGGGGTCGGCGGCGGCGATTGTGATTCTCGTCGCAATCGCATTGCTGGTCCCGGTGCCGACCGCGGTGCAGTTGCGCGACTGGGCCACCTCGGTCGGGCCGTGGTTCCCGCTGGCGTTTCTGGCCGCCCACATCGTGGTCACCGTGTTCCCGTTCCCGCGCACGGCGTTCACGCTCGCCGCGGGCCTGCTCTTCGGCCCCGTGCTGGGCATCCCCCTCGCGGTCACCGCGGCGACCGTCAGCGCGGTCATCGCGCTGCTGCTCGTGCGGGCGGTCGGCCTGCAACTGAATCGGGTGGCGCGTCATCCGCGGATCCAGGCCGTCGACGCGCGGTTGCGTGCGCGCGGATGGCCGACGGTGCTGTCGATGCGGCTGATCCCGGCCGTGCCGTTCGCCGTGCTCAATTACGCGGCCGGCGTGTCGTCGGTGCGCGTGCTGCCCTACACGCTGGCCTCCCTGGCCGGGCTGGTGCCGGGCACCGCCGCGGTGGTGGTCCTCGGCGATGCACTCACCGGCAACGTCAGCCCGCTGCTCGTGCTGATCTCGTTCTGCACGGCCAGTTTGGGCGTCGCGGGGCTGGTCTACGAGATCCGCATGCACCGGCGTCATCACCGCGAGCAGACCGCCGCGAACGACGTCGATCAGCCGGTGCGGGTGACCGGATAGCGCCCCGACTCATCGGCTCAGCGCGAATGCGCCCCGCCGCCGAGGTCGTTCGGCGCCGGCGGCGAGACATTCGTCTGCTGGCCGATCCCCGGGAACGACGGCGGCGGGGTGACGGCCGCGGGACCGTCCACCGAGGTGCGCGCCTCGGCCTCGGCCTTCGCCACGGCGCGGGCGATCTCGGGATCGGTTTCGGTGTTGAACCAGTCGGCGACCTCGTCGTCGTCATCCTTGACCGGCACGTCGTCGACGGGCGAGGGGGTGTAGCGGAAGACGCCGTCCTCCCCCGGTGCCCCCAGCAGCTTGGTGAAACCCTGTAGCGCCGAACCGAAGTCGCTGGGCACCAGCCACACCTTGTTCGCCTCGCCCTTGGCCATCTGGGGCAGGGTCTGCAGGTACTGATAGGCCAGCATCTCGGGAGTGGGGCGGCCCGCCTTGATGGCCGCGAACGTCTTCTCGATGGCCTTCGCCTGGCCCTGCGCCTGCAGGTAGGCCGCGGCGCGTTCGCCCTGGGCGCGCAGCATGCGCGACTGACGGTCGGCCTCGGCGGCCAGGATCGCGGCCTGCTTCGCGCCTTCGGCGGCCAGGATCTGCGCCTGCTTCTGACCTTCGGCCTGCTTGATGGCCGATTCGCGGTTGCCCTCCGCGGTCAGGATCATCGCGCGCTTCTCGCGGTCGGCGCGCATCTGCTTCTCCATCGAATCCTGGATGGACGGCGGCGGATCGATGCTGCGCAGCTCGACGCGCGCCACCCGCAGGCCCCACCGGTTGGTGGCCTCATCGAGCACGCCGCGCAGTGCGGTGTTGATCTGGTCGCGCGAGGTCAGCGTCTGCTCCAGCGTCATGCCGCCGACGAGGTTGCGCAGCGTGGTCGTGGTCAGCTGCTCGACGCCGACGATGTAGTTGCTGATCTGGTACACCGCTGCCTGCGGGTTGGTGACCTGGAAGTACACGACCGTGTCGATCTGCACGGTCAGGTTGTCCTCGGTGATCACCGGCTGCGGTGGAAAGGACACCACCCGCTCGCGCAGGTCGACGCGGGCGCGGATGCGGTCGATGAAGGGCAACAGCAGCGTCAGCTGACCCGACACGGTCTTGCTGTAACGACCGAGCCGCTCGATCACGGCGGCCTCGGCCTGCGGTATCAGGGCGATCGACTTCGCGACGATGATGGCGGCGAAGACAACCAGCACGCCGACGAGCACCAAGCCGGCGACGGCTCCATCCATGACGATTCCTTCCCTCGTACCCAGTGTGTTCTAGGCGAGCTTCTGGACGACGGCGGTCGCGCCGTCGATGTGCACGACGGTCACCTTGTCCCCGGGTTCGTACACGTCGTTCTCGTTGAGCGGGCGCGCCGTCCAGACTTCGCCGTCCAGCTTCACCTGCCCCTCGTGCTGCGCCACCCGATCCAGCACCAGCGCGCTCTTGCCCTCGAGCGCCTTCGCCGGGTCGGGCAGGCCGCTTCCGGCCTGGAAATGCCTGCGCAGCGCGGGACGCACGAGCACCAGCAACAGGATCGAGACGACGGCGAACACCGCGCCGTGGACCCACAGATCGTCGAAGATCAGGCTCGACCCGGCGGCCGCCAGGGCCCCGCCGCCGAGCATCAGCAGGAACAGGTCACCGGTCAGCGCCTCGGCACCGGCGAGCGCCAGCGCGGCTATCAACCAGATCAGCGCAGCGGGCATGACGCCACCCTATCGTCGCGCCCGACCGTGTGCGGGCGTAACAACTACACTTCGAACATCATGTGGTGTCCCAGTGTTTCGCTGTCGGTGTGGGCCAATGCCTGGTTGGCAGGCGTGGCCGCGCCCGACGACGTGCTCGACGCGCTTTCACATTGGGCGCCAAAGCATTCCGTGACGGCTTATGACTCCGTGGCGGCCGGTGCGACCGGCCTGCCGTGGCCCGATCTGGTGGATGCGGGGGCGGTGTCGATGCTGCAGACGCTGCGCACGGCCGCCGGCCCCGGTGTGACCCGGCCGCCGATCGGACTGGCGCTGCCGGTGCCCGGCGACGTCCGGGGACTACCAGCGGGGACCCAGTTCCAGCGCGACGCGGTGACCGCGGGCGAGGCCATCGTCGTCTCCGGCGTCGGCTCCATCGGGCTGGTACCGGATTTCGAGTACGACGACGATCCCGGGGACGACGACGAGTACGACCGCGACCCCTGTGGCCTGTCGTGGACGGTGTACTCGATACCCGAGGCGTCCACGCCGGCCGAACACATCGACCTCGGCGAGGCGGAGTATGCGCTGCGGTCGGCGGTTCGCTCGGCGGCCGACGCGCTCGGGACGTTGCGCGCTGGAGCGGCCGAGATCGATGTGGAGGATCCGCGCGGGCTGGTCGAGCAGGTGCTCGAATCCACCCGCAGGCACCGCCTTCCCGACCACGCCCCCAACCGGGCGGTGCGCGTGCTGGAGAACGCCGCGCACGTCGACGCGATCATCTCGGTCAGCGCCGGGCTGATTCCTATCGGTCTGCACAGCTCCACCGAGGTCGAGATCGCCAACGACGCGCTGCGACCGCTGTCGTCCGTGGTGCGCTCGGCGCGACTGGCCGCGGTCGACGCGGTCCTGCATTCGGCCTGGCAGGGCTAGCCGCAGGCCGGCGTGCACACCACGCCGTCGACCGAAAACCCCTGCAGAGGCGGCGGATTCGCGCCCGCCACCCGTTCGGGATCGCGGCCGTCACGCAACTCAGCGAGCAGTTCGGCGGCGACGCGCGCGAGTTCGGCGTTCGGCGTCGCGGCCCTGGCGAACGCCACCCCGGCCTCCTCGGCCTGAAGGCGCAGTTCGTGATCGAGGTCCCAGACCACCTCGATGTGATCGGCGACGAAACCGATCGGGCAGACGACCACAGCCTTGGTTCCGGTATCGGCGAGCGACGAAAGACGGTCCCCCACATCGGGTTCCAACCACGGCACCTGCGGGGGTCCGGACCGTGACTGCCACACCTGGTCATATTCGGCGTATCCGGCCGCGGCCGCGACGAGGCTGGAGGCGTAGGCCACCTGCCGCTCGTAAAGCTCAGTGCCGCAGCGTGATCGCGCGGACAGCGGGATCGAGTGCGCGGTGAACACCAGGCGTGCGCCCTCGGGCACCGTCCGCGCGGCGGCGGTGACCGCATCGGCGAACATCTGCACGAACAGCGGGTGGTCGAAGTACTGGCGCAGCTTGACCAGCTGCGGGGCCGAGGCGCCGGCGGCCCGCCGCCCTCTGGCGATGTCCTCGACGTACTGGGTGCAGCTCGAATAGCCGCCCCAGGCCGAGGTGGTGAACACCGCCGCGCGCCGCACCCCGTCGTCGCGCATGGCGGTCACCGCGTCCTCGACGTAGGGCTCCCAGTTGCGGTTGCCGAAGTACACCGGCACGTCGATGTAGGTGCGCAGCCGCTCGATCACGGCGCGGTTGATCCCGTTGATCGGTGAGACACCGTCGAAATGCAGGTAGTGCTCGGCGACCGCCGCCAATCGCTCCCGCGGGATGCCGCGCCCGCGAGTGACGTTCTCCAGGAACGGGATCACGTCCTCGGGGCGCTCCGGCCCGCCGAACGAGAGCAGCAGGACGGCGTCAAAATCCATCTTCTAGAGCAGCTGGGTGCTGGCGCCGCCGTCGGCGTAGATGACGGTGCCGGTGGTGGCGGGCAGCCAGTCCGACAGCAGGGCGCACACGGTCTTGGCGACGGGGGTCGGGTCCTTCATGTCCCAGCCGACCGGGGCGCGTTGATCCCAGCCCTCCTCGAGCAACCGCATCTGCTCGCCGGCCTCGGCGCCGAGGGCGCCGCCGACGATTGCGCTCATCGCGAGCGTGCGGATCGGGCCCGCCGCGACGAGGTTCGAGCGCACACCGTAGGGCCCGGCCTCGCGAGCGACGAAGCGGTTCACCGACTCCAGCGCGCTCTTGGCCACGGTCATCCAGTTGTAGGCCGGCATCGCGCGGGTCGGGTCGAAGTCCATACCGACGATGCTGCCGCCGCGATTCATGATCGGCAGCGTGGCCTTGGCCAGCGAGGCGTACGAATACGCCGAGATATGAATGCCTTTCGAGACGTCCTCATAGGGGGCGTCGAAGAACGGGTTGATGCCCATCCCGGATTGCGGCATGAAGCCGATCGAGTGCACGACGCCGTCGATCTTGTTGCCTTCGCCGATCACCTCGGTGATGCGTTCGGCCAACGAGTCGAGGTGCTTCTCGTTCTGCACGTCGAGTTCCAGCAGCGGCGCCGGGTTCGGCAGCCGGTCGGCGATGCGCTGGATCAGCTTCATCCGGTCGAAGCCTGTGAGCACCAATTCCGCGCCGGCCTCCTGGGCGACCTTGGCGATGTGGAACGCGATCGACGAGTCGGTGATGATTCCCGTGACGAGGATGCGCTTGCCTTCGAGCAAACCGGTCATGTGAAAGTCCCTCTCTCTACGTGAAGATCGTGAAGATCTAGTGGCCCATACCCATGCCGCCGTCGACGGGGATCACCGCGCCGGCGATATAGCTCGCATCCTCGGACGCCAGGAAGCTGACCGCGCCCGCGACCTCCTCGGCGGTGCCCACGCGCTTCGCGGGGATGAAATCGAGCGCCCCGGCCTGGATCCGCTCGTCGAGCGCACGGGTCATCTCGGTGTCGATGTAGCCGGGCGCGACGACGTTGGCGGTCACGTTGACCTTCGACAGCTCCCGCGAGATCGAGCGGGCCATGCCGATCAGCCCGGCCTTGGCCGCGGCGTAGTTGGCCTGGTTGCCGATCCCCCACATGCCCGACACCGAGCCGATGAAGATGATCCGGCCGAACCGCTTGCGCTGCATGGTGCGCGAGGCCCGCTGGGCCACCCGGAACGCCCCGGTCAGGTTGGCGTTGATGACCTCTTCGAACCGGTCCTCGGTCATCCGCATGAGGAACGCGTCCTTGGAGATGCCCGCGTTGGAGACCAGCACCTCGACCGGGCCCTGATGCTCCTCGACCTCCTTGAATGCGCGGTCGACGGCCGCGTTGTCGGTGACGTCGCACACCACCCCGAACAGCCCTTCGGGGGCCCCGGAACCGCGGTGGGTGACGGCGACCTTGTGACCGTCGGCGGCGAGGCGCTGTGCGATCGCCAGACCGATACCGCGGTTGCCGCCGGTCACCAGCACGGAGCGGGAGACGAAAGGCGGACGACCGCCTGCCGATTCGGATTCGGCGGTCGCTCCGGTGTCCTTGCTCGCCTGCGCAGTCATGCCCGCCAACCTATCGCCTGCCCGCCATTCTTAAGAAATCGCCTTAGTGAAGCGTGGCGCTCACAGCGGCAGCCGGCGGTTGATCAGCAGCGCGGCGACGGCCGCCACGGCCGCAAACAGCGCGCCGAGCCGGAGCCAGCCGGTGGTCGCCTCGCCGCGGACCGTCTCATAACCGATCTGGTCCTGCAGGGTCTCGTAGACCTTGTTCAGTTCGTCGAGGTTGGATGCGGTGTAGGACTCGCCCCCGGATAGCGCGGCGACCTTCTTCATGCCCTCGTCGTCGACGGGAACGGGCACCCGCTCGTTGTTCACCTCGACCGAGCCGTTCGGGGTCCCGAACGAGATCGTCGAGATCGGCACGCCCTGGTCCTTGGCGGCCCGCGCGGCGGTGAACGCGCCCTTCGGGTTGTCCGGGTTGTTCGGCACGGTCTCCTTGCCGTCGGAGAACAGCACGATGTGCGCGGGCGGCGGCGTGTCGCCACCGCCGATCACGGCGCCGACGGTGGAGATCGACGAGAGCGCGGTGAAGATGGCCTCGCCGGTGGCGGTGCGATCGGCCACCTGCAGATTCTCGATCGCGCGCCGGCTCGCGTCGCGGTTGGTGGTCGGCGACACCAGGACGTTGGCCGTGCCGGCGTAGGCGATCACGCCGAGGTTGATGCCCGGGGTTAGCTCGTCGACGAATTTCTTCGACGCCTCCTGCGCGGCGGCCAGGCGGCTCGGTTCGACGTCGGTGGCGCGCATCGACTGCGAGACGTCCATCACCAGCATCACCACCGCACGGTTGCGGGGCAGCCGCTGGTCATGGGTGGGTCCGGCCAGCGCGATCGTGCACAGCAGCAGCGAGACCGCCAGCAGCGCCGCGGGAATGTGGCGCAGCGGGCTCGGCCGTCTGGGCGCCACGCTGTCGAGCAGTTCGGTGTTGGCGAAGCGCTGCAACCGTTTTCGCCGGGCGGCCTGCGCGGCGGCGTACAGCCCGGCAAGCGCCAGCAGCAGCACCAAGAACAGCAGGAACCACCAGATGTGCTGAAAGCCGGTGAGCGAGAGCGGACCCAGCAGTGGAAGCGTCATGTCAGATCGTCATCCCTTGCGCATCAGTTCGGTAGACGACGGTTGATGAACAGGGCCGCCAGGGCCGCCATCACGAGCGCGAACGTTCCCAGCCGCAGCCAGCCCACGCTCGCGTCGCCCCGGATCGTCTCGTAGCCGATCTGCTGCTGCAGGTTGGCATAGACCTCGCGCAGCTGCTGGAGGCTCGACGCGGTGAACGCCTCGCCGCCGGACAGATCGGCGATCTTCTTGAGCATCTCGTCGTCGACCGGCACGGGTTGGCGTTGGTCGTTGATCTCGACGTAGCCGTACGGCGTGCCGAACGAGATCGTCGAGATCGGCACGCCCTGGTCCTTCGCGGTGCGCGCCGCGGTGTAGGCGCCCTTCGGGTTGTCCGGGTTCGACGGCACGGTCTCCTTGCCGTCGGAGAACAACACGATGCGCGCCGGCGGGGGTTCGTCGCCGCCGCCGATCACCGCACCCACGGTGGCGATCGCCTGCAGCGCGGTGAAGATGCCCTCGCCGGTCGCCGTGCGGTCGGCGAACTGGAGCTTGTCGATCGCGGCCTTGGTGGCCTCCCGGCCCGTGGTCGGCGAGACGAGAACTCGCCGCCGGACAGATCGGCGATCTTCTTGAGCATCTCGTCGTCGACCGGCACGGGTTGGCGTTGGTCGTTGATC